>JAGBWD010000021.1 GCA_017629985.1 Alistipes sp. | reverse complement strand
GCACAGTAGGGATGAGGAGGATTTCGAACTATCCATTGAGGTTATGTTGGGACTACTTGTGGAATCTATCGAATCAGAGTGTCGCAGGTATGGTTACTCAGAGGAGGAGGTTGTGTCGATGACTCTAAACTTTAAGGATCTTATATGTTGTGTTCCCGAGTCCTTCAGGGCACATGAGTCGAAGATCCGTGCGATAGTTATTCGCTCCTACATAATCGATAAATTCTTGGAGATGGGATGTCCCGAAGCGTTTGTATATCAGATTGTCCCTTCTCAGAAGGAGATAGAGCGTCGATTGATGATTGATATCTTGGAGAGCTGATATGTTAGATTTACGCACAGTGTAACACCGCAAAACAAAAGGAGCAAGCCCGCAAGGTCTGCTCCTTTTCAATATATTATAAACCAAAATATTGATTATCATATTAGCCACACATCCCAATTTAGCGTCAGAGTGCATACGACCAGTAGTACTATGTAAAATCGGATCGTTATCCCTGCACTCATAGTTATACAGTTTTATTTTTATATAACAAAAGAGTAAGAATAACTCAGAAAATTTGGGTGCAAAATGGGTGCGACGAAACACAATTAAGGGCTATTTTTTACCTTAGTGTTTCATTAGAGAGTTTAAGGAAATTAGGGAATTTAGTGAGTTTAGTGTTAAGAATAAAAATACATCGTTAAATTCCTTATATTCACTAAATTCAACAGAGATTACGTAATGCAAAAATCTCTAAACTATATAACTATCAACACTTAGAATATTACAAAAAAAATTGTCATGTAGTATAATATTCCGTTTTTTTCTTATATTTGTATTTACATTAACATTTAATCATTAGGACTATGAAGAGCACGTTTCTTATGATGTCGTTTATCCTCACGACATCACTTGCCACATGGGCGCAAGATACTATAACCTACCCTACAGCTGAGTGGGATAAAGCCAAAGCGATACTAATGCACACTCCCGGAGTGGAGCTTTTCGATGGTGTTATACACCCATACGCAGGACTATTTGAGTACTATTTCGATGTGGACAAAGCGGCAGAGGAGCACCGTGGATATATCGCAGCACTTGAGAAAAATGGCATTGAGGTATATACCGTACGAGAGCTACTCAACCAAGTGCCCATAGAGAAGTTACGCCAATACGCTATGGAGACGCTCACCTATGATATCACAAACATAGAGGGAGTAAGCGAAATAGAGTCAGAGAGTTATCGTGAATATGTCATTGGCGAGATGTCACGCGGTGATCTTATCCGATGCATACTCCTTCGCCCCACCGTGACACTCTACAGGACAGATACGAACACTGGAGTTGAGGCTGTATATTCACATCAGCCTCTTATGAATTTATACTTCACACGTGATCAAAGCATCACCACACCTCGTGGCCACATCATCAGCCAGATGAACTCCTCGCAGCGTGCTTTTGAGACGGAAATCATATTGCTATGCTACGAGCAGTTGGGCGTCAAGCCGATACTCACAATCACCGGTGAGGGCAGATTGGAGGGTGGTGACTATCTGCGTGGTGATGATATCTCGTATATTGGTTGCGGAATGCGCACAAACTTAGAGGCCATACAACAGATAATGGATGCCGATGCCTTTGGTCACAACACCATAGCGGTAGTAAACGACCACAAGTGGTGGCAGATGCAGATGCACCTCGACACCTACTTCAACATTATTGACAAGGATCTATGCACACTTGTTGAGAGCCGATACTACGCAAAGGAGGGTGATCCAGAATGGGTAACTGTGGACCTATACACTCGCAAAGAGGGAGAGAAAAACTACACTCTAACACATAAGGACATCCCATTTGTAGAGTTCCTGAAAAAACAAGGATTCACAATTATACCCATCAAGCTCGAAGATGAGCTACACTATGCCAACAACTACCTCACCATCGCTCCACGCCACATTATGGCAGTAGGAAATCAGTCAATTGAGTTACAGGAGGCATTTGCAAAGCATGGGGTAACTGTAGAGTGGATACCTCTTGAAACGCTTATAAAGGGATATGGCGCAGCACACTGCATGACACAAGTCATAAAGGCGGAGTTGAGCAAATAGATAATGACATACAAAGACAAGATATGTAATATAATGTCAGAGCGGTGTAATAGTGTCGATGACAAGAAAAGACGGATGGGGAACGCACGGCAATTTCTTGTCAGAGTGGTGTGGTAGTGGTGCATCGTAAAAGAAGAACCCCACGAGATAGTACTCATACGTACAGCCCGTGGGGTCTTACTTTTGGGATGTGCCGCTAACGCGACACTATCACAAGAAATTAGTTCATTGCAAGTTTTGCCAAAGAAGGCTGCAGATACAACACTTGGCAAAAATCCCGACGATGGGTAGTACTTGAGCGTACGACCCATTGTCGGGACTTTTTGTTAGGGGCAGTAGATGTCTGCCTTATTTTGCAAAACTCTGCTGGATAGCTACTGCAATAGCCACAGTTGCACCTACCATAGGGTTATTACCCATACTTAAGGAACCTCATAATGCGAATAAGCACGATTACGGTGTATTGCAATTATTTGTCTTTTAAAATTAAAACCACTGCTTGCATAACAAGTGGTTTAATCATATTTGCTGCATTTCTCTTTGCAGATGTATCCACACCTATAATCATATCCGCCATTGCATAGTATTCAGAACTGAATACATTCATTCTTCGAGCCATATTTGTGTTACGAGATAGTACATTAATGTCTCGGCGGGGAGAGAAACAGCCTCCAATATTTTGATAATTTGCTCCTCTATCTCTTTTATTATTAACTCAATATCTATATAATTTTTCATTTCACTCAATACAACGTGTGTAATGACATAAAACAAACCAATATGAATGCCTGTATTAATAGTTCCAGCAACAAGATAACCAGCTCACAAGTATAGAAACTTTTCGAAAAAAAACAAAAACAATTGCAATTTCGGATAATATAGATTGAAAAATTTAATATTTTTATTAAATTTGCGTGAGTAAAATCATATTAACGATAGCTTTTATGGGTTCATACTACTTACTAATGGTAAATTGAATCTATAAAACATCTCTTTATTTGAAAATTAACGTTTTAGTAATACTAAAATATCATATGCGGAATCTATATCGTAGTATCTTAGCCTTTTTGACTTTTATTTGCACGTCCTGCTATAACGATGTTGTGGAAGTGGAGCGTTTTGATGGTGATGTGGAGTTGAAACTTCATGGTAGCATCGATCAAGAGTATAGTACACGAGTAGACGACTCAGGTTTTGCCAATGGTGATGCTATGGGTGTATATATCATAGATTACAACGACGGCGTGGCTGGTCAGATAACCGATAGTGGACTACGAGCATCGAATGTCATATATACCTATGATGCCGCAAGCAACACTTGGAGCACAAATAGCTGTGTTTACTGGAGGGATACAACAACGCCAGTAGATATTTATGGCTACTATCCTGCCGTTATGGCTATCACATCGCCTGATAAGTATACATTCGAGGTTAGTGATCGACAGAATGGTACATCGAATGGTAGTGTGATGTCGAACTACGAGGCATCGGACTTCTTGTGGGGCAAGGTTGAGATGGTGGCTCCAACAGAAACGACTATCATGGTAAACCTCGGCCACAGAATGGCGGGTGTTAAGGTCCAGCTTGTGAGGGGTACTGGCATTACAGAGTCGGAGTGGAAGGATATGGAGAAGCAGGTGCAGGTGGATAACACTATGCGCCACTCATATATTGACTTATCAGATGGTGTTCCTGTGGCATATGGCGATGTGGATAGAAGTATCGATATGCTAGCGCAGGCAGATGATACTTTCCGTGCCGTGGTCGTTCCGCAGACCGTGGCGGCGGGTAAAACCCTTATTAGCGCTACGATTGATGGCTATACATACACCCATAGCCTCACCCAGGATATGGTTTACGCTATGGGCAAATTGCATAACTTCACCCTTACGGTAAATCGCAAAGAGGTGTCTGGAGACTTTGAGTGTAATCTTAGCTATGGTGGCGTTGGCGTTTGGGAAAATGACACGACAAGCCACAATTACGAGGTAAATACCTATGTGGTTGTTGAGGTAGCTGAGCCAGGCGGTTTGCAGCAGAGAATAGAGGAGTTGGGCATAGATCCTACCAAGATTGAGAATCTAAAGTTGGTGGGTAACATGAACGAAGAGGATTTTAATTATATCCGCAGTGTGATGAGTTATACGCTTTGTAGAATCAACCTAAAGGAGGTTAATTTGGCTCAGGTATATGTTGATAATCATTATCATTATGAAACGGGTAAGTCTCTGGATGAGTATGTGGATGACTATTTGCCATACCAGGCATTTAGAGGTATGGTATCCTTGCGCCATATTATATTGCCTGACAGTTTGAAGGAGATTGGAGAGGAGGCATTTTATTCAGTACAGTTGAACTATCCGCTAATTTTACCAGAAGGTCTCACGCATATTCACGATTCTGCGTTCATGAAGGCTGCTCTTGACCTTGAGATGCCATATAGCCTAGTGTATATTGGTGATTATGCATTTCAATATATGTCAAGTAACACGATGGGTTGTAGTACACTTAGACTAACAGATGATGTTAAATATATTGGAAAAACAGCCTTTTGTGATGCGCGTTGTTTCAAAGGATCATTCTATCTGCCTGCAAATCTGGAGTATTTGGGTCCTTATGCTTTCTGTAATTGTGGTAGTGAGCTTACGGGAGATATAGTAATTCCACTTGGTATGACCGAGATACCTATTCGAGCATTCATGGATATGGGCTTTCATAATGGTACGAACATATACCTACACGATAATATAGAGGTAATAAATACAGGTGCTTTTGCTAGCGTAAAAATTAACAACCCTCTTGTCTTACCTGCAAATTTAACTGCTATAGGAGAGGAGGCATTTTACTCGTGTGGTCTGACAATAAATAATCTTGTACTACCTGAAGGACTTAGACTGCTTGGCCATAACGCCTTCGGTGGTAATACAATCACTGGAACAATTGAGGAGCCTGATGGGATAAGTATGGTTGCTGGAGCTTGGAATGGAACCGATATACAAAAGCTTGTCATTGGTGATAATGCCCTTTATATAGATGAGGCTTCTTTCTCAAACTGCCCACGATTGGAATATGTTCATCTTGGCAAAAATATAGAGTATATAGGTAAGGATGCCTTTGCCAATTGTGGTAGCCTATCTATATTTGTATGTATGGCCGAGACGCCACCTGTAATCTATGAAGATGCGTTTGGCGGTATATATTTAGACAAATGTATTCTTCAAGTTCCAGAGAAGGCTATTGAAAGTTATCGCAAAGCAGACTATTGGAAACAGTTTAAGAATATCACAGTATATAAGGAGTTGGCATTTAATATCCCTCAAATTGTGACATCCGATAAGGGCTGTGTTAGAGAGGGTATTATCAGAGCCGAAGGTGAGTGGGAGGTTGTAGAGTCGCCATCGTGGGTTACTGTGTCTCCAAACTCTGGAAGTGGCAAGGCTCAGGTTTGGGTGAGCGTTGATTCTCAGTCTGCTGGCTCATCGACAAGAGAGGGTAATATAGTGTTTGCGTTGAAGAATAGCGACTATACAACATATACCACCGTGCGCCAGGTGGGAGGTGACTATGCCGAGGATCAGACGGTCGTGCTTCAGGAGGCATCGGCTGGTGCCGCACGTGCCATACCACTCTTTATTGTGGGTGATGGATATGATGCTGATGATGTGGCTAGCGGTAAGTATCTTGAGGAGATAACTCAGCAAATGGAGTATTTCTTTAGCATCGAGCCATTGAAATCCTATCGTGATTACTTTACCGTAAGCACAGCCTATGCAGTGTCACCAGAGTCGGGAATAGATGGCCTTACAAAATTTGATATCGATAGCGATTTGGGCTTGAAGGGTAACGACGATAAGGTGTTGGACTATGCTCGAAAATATGGTGTTGGTATCAATGGCAATGAGGCAAACTCTACAATCATTGTTCTTGAAAATACTAACTTGGTAGCAAATACGACTTCTTTGCGTGATAATGATTTGGCTATCAGTTATATAGGCAAGAGTCTGGATGTCTATCCGTTTGATCAGCGAGGAAATGTGCTTCACGAATGTGCGGGTATTGCCTTTGGTAAGCTTGGCCCAGAGGGACAAACGCATCAAACCTTTATTTCGGCGTGTGGTTGCGCATATTGTAATTTGAACGAGCAGTATAATCGTGCTAAGTTACATGGCTGGTGGCAGAATGTATCGAAATCGAATAAGTATAATGATCTTCCGTGGTATCATCTAATCTTCCATGAGAAGTATTCCTCGCTTGTGGATGTGTACGAGGGTGCATGTGGCCATGTGCGAGGTGCGTATAGATCTGAAAATCAAAGTGTAATGGGTGATACTCATGTCAGCTACTTCAATACAATCAGCCGTGAGGCTCTTGTAAGGCGTATTATGAAGTGCGCGGGCGAGGAGTTTAGCTTTGAGGATTTTGTGGCGAAGGATATCATTGAGTTACCTGAAGAGTTATTAGAAAATAATTAACGTCTCTATGAAATATAGATTTGAAAAAGAGTTGCTTAAACTTTTACTACTTCTTGTTGTTGGTGCAGGTGTCAGCTGTGTGACTGATGATCTGCCGATTAAGGTTGATAGGCCACGATCTGACATCCCTATCAATATAGATGCCTCTATATCGCAGCAGTATGTTACTCGTGTGAATGACAATGGCTTTGCTGATGGCGATAAGATTGGTGTGTTCATCGTCAATTACTATGCTGGATGCTCTCAGGAGTTGATGTTTAGTGGCAACCATGCCGATAATGTGATGTTTGAGTATGACGATGCTGATGGTAGTTGGCAGAGCGAGTACCAACTATATTGGGATATATCGAAGGTGCCTGTCGATGCTTATGGATACTATCCCTATGATAACCGATTGTCTAGCGTTACAGAGTATCCTTTTGAGGTTAAGAGTAATCAGAGTGCGACCGTAACAGAACGAGGCATATCGGGATACGAGGCGAGTGATTTTTTGTGGGGTAAGAGCGAAAAGGTAGAGCCTAAAGAGAGAGTTATCGACCTCAATCTCCAGCATATAATGGCTGGCGTACAGGTGTCGCTAGTTAATGGTTATGATTTTAGTGAAAGTGAGTGGAACACCTTAATAAAGCAGGTAGTAATAAACAATACAAAGTTAGGTGCAAACATCAGCCTTCACACGGGTGAGGTGGTATTAGATGAGAGTTCGGATGTTGAGAGTATCACCCCAATTGCATCGGGTGATGATTTTCGAGCTATTGTAGTGCCTCAGACTATCGAGGCTGGAGAGTCGCTGCTTACTATAGATATAAATGGTAAAATTTTCGATATTACCCGAGAGGAGGATATGGTGTATAACCCAGGTATACTTCACCGTTTTACCTTTTCGATATCAAAATCTTTACCCGAAGGTGACTATGCGCTTAACCTTATCGAGGAGGCGATATTGCCTTGGCAGAATGACTCCGTATCGCATAATGGCGAAGCTAAGGAGTATGTAGTTGTGCATCTTGAAGAGGATGATTTTCTTGGTGATGTACTTGCTAGGATGGGACTCGATCCTCGGAAGATTATCAATCTAAAAGTGACAGGTGTGATTGGTAAAGGTTATGATTATTATAATGGTGCGTCTGAAAATTTTATTTATATTCGTGATAATATGCCATACTTAGAGGCTATCAATTTGAAGGATCTTAGAACTACATCGTTAAGTCTTCATCCTAGTACATATGCTCCGCCTCGCATAGATTATAGTGAAGATTGTATCCCATACAGAGCCTTCTGGGGAATGCGCTATCTATCACATATTGTATGGCCTGATCATTTGAAAGCTATTGGATTCGAGGCTTTTACTGATTGTCCACTTCGTGGCTCGTTAATTTTACCTGAAGGTCTTAAATATATTGATGACCGTGCCTTTGGAGTGTTGGGCATGGGTTATGGTCAGATCTCATTCTCAGGAGAGCTTTACTTACCTTCTACACTTGAGTATATAGGAGACGATGTATTCTGTGCGGATGAAATTTATCTAAGAGGAGAGTTTGTGCTACCTCCAAATCTCAGTTATATTGGACAGAATGTTTTCGGTAATTGTCACCTTCTAGAAGGACAGGTGAATATCCCATCATCGTTGACTGTTATCAAGAAAGGATCGCTTCCCCCAAACCTTACAGGAGATGTATTTATCCCTGAGGGTGTAACATATGTTGGAGGATTATCAAATAAGATATCATCAGTTCACTTTTCTAGTACTGTTAGCGTGATTGGTTCAGAAGCTTTTAAGGGCGTGAAAACTTTAAGGGGTGATTTGGAAATCCCTTCAACGGTAAAGAGTATAGAATCTTCGGCATTCGCTGAAACAAATATCTCTCATCTGAAGTTGGGCGAAGGTATATTTGCCATAGAGGAAGATGCTTTTAATGGTTGTAGATATTTGCAGGATACACTAACCATTCCCAAGTCTGTGGATGTAATATCTGAGAGAGCCTTCGCTAACTGTGAAAAGTTATCGGCAGTAATCCTGCCAGAAAATCTTCAGGTGATTAAAGATAAAGCCTTTTCTATGTGCTACTCATTGAACTATATAGAGTGCCAAGCTGTTGAGCCTCCAATACTCAGTAGTTCAGCGTTTGACGGTGTTGAGAAGAATAATTTTACACTGGTAGTGCCAGAGGGTTCTGTTGAAGCATATAGGAATGCCGATAATTGGCGAGAGTTTAAGCGCATATCTGCATATAGGAATTTTGTGTGCAGCCCAATGAGTGCAGGTCTGCTAAATAAGGGTAGCATTAGAGATGTTTTCCTCAGGGCTGATGGTGATTGGGTAGTTTCGGAGCATCCGTTATGGGCTCGTCCATCTGTGGATGGAGGTAGTAATAAGTGTGAATTTTCGGTGGAGATTGACGACCTACCGCGTGGTGCAGGCAATCGAACTGGAAACATCATCTTTACACTGTTAGATAAGGTTGATGAGAGTGGAAATCCAATCACTTGTAGCTACAACATCACCCAATATGATTGTACGGATAAGGAGGATAGAGAGGTTGTCTTACAACGTGCCACAAAGGGTAACAATGGCGGTATCAATATCACGTTTGTGGGTGATGGATATAGTGCGGAAGATATATACTCGGGCGTCTACTACACTGATGTAGTTGAGGGCGTGGAGTACTTCTTTGGTATAGAGCCATATAAGAGTTATAGAGAGTATTTCAACGTGAACATTGTCTATGCACTGTCGTATGATAGTGGTGTGTGTTCGACTGTAAATATGTGGAGAGATACGAAGTTTGATACAACATATGGAGCTGGCTGGGAGGGTAGATTATTTGCAGATCCAGATGCTGTGCTATCCTATATGCTAAATAATGTGGAAAATTCATCCATTACTCGTGATAACATTGATCAGAGTGTGGTAGTTTGTATATTGCACTCTGATACATATGAGGGTATCACCCATATGTATGGGTCTGGTGCTGCCGTAGCATTTGTGCCACACTCTCGAAACGATTATCCTAGCGACTATCGAGGCCTGATACAACATGAGGCTGGAGGTCACGCCTTTGGAAAGTTGGCTGATGAGTACATCTATCATGGAGAACATATTAAGAACTGTTCTTGTTGGTGTTGTAGCCATGATTTGGAGGGTTTACGTCAACAACAGAATATAGGATGGTGGCGTAATATTTCGTTTTTAGGAAATTACTCGAATATAGAGTGGAGACATTTGATATTCCACCCTGAATACGATGATATAGTAGATATCTACGAGGGTGGCTTGATGCATAAAAAGGGAGTCTATCGTTCGGAGCATAATTCGTGTATGAATAATAATATTCCATATTATAACACCATTTCGAGACAGGCGATTGTAGAGAGAATAAAGGCGTATGCCGCAGAACAATTCTCGTTTGAAGAGTTTGTTGAGCACGATAGCAGGGAGTATGGTGAGATAACTCGCAGTAGTGATGGTGTCGAGAATCCAGCTATGCGCAATCACGAACCTATTATTATTCCAGGTTCACCACTTGATTATATTAAAACTAAGATGTAATGAAAAAACTGTTTATATCAATCATAGCATTGACATCAACGCTACTGGCCTCATGTGTGAAAGAGTCATTCACAGATGGGTATAGTCACAGTATTGATCTGCCAATTAATATATCTGCCACATATCCAGTCTCGGGTTCACAGACACGTGCCACAGATAATGGATTTGTTGCTGAGGATGAGATTGGTATCTTTGTTGTCGACTATAATGAAGATGGTAGCCCAGGAGAGTTAGCATCAATAGGAGTTCGTGCAGCAAATACACCATTCGTCTTTGATGGAGGCTTATGGACATCCCCATATCAGATATATTGGGGAAGGTCTACTCCTTCCGATATCTATGGATATTACCCCTATGACTCAGGTCTTAATACGCCTACGGCTTATAGTTTTACGGTTAGTTCATTTCAGGATGCTGAGGGTGTAAATACGACATCAGGTGCAGGATATGAGCGTAGTGACCTATTGTGGGCAAAGGCTGAGAAGGTCTATCCAACAACCGAGGTTATAAATTTGCGATACAAGCACCTTATGGCAGGTGTTACCATAAGCTTGGAGAAGGGTTCAGGCTTCACCGACGTTGAGTGGGGAAATGCTACTAAGAGGGTGGTTATTGGCAATACTAAACTTTCGGGAACGGTCAACCTTCAAGATGGTTCGGTTGAGGTCGTGGATAACACCGTAAAGAACATTACTCCGCTAGCATATAACGACGTATGGCGTGCCGTGGTAATGCCCCAAACCGTGGAGGCAGGAGAGCCGCTTATAATAGTAGAGGTGGATGGTCAGAGCTATAGCCTTATTAAGGATGAAAGTATGACATATAATAGCGGTAAGATGCATAATTTCACCCTCTTGGTTAATAAGAAAACGGCGACTGGTGATTATGAGTTTAAGGAGTTGGCGAGTGATGTAACTCCTTGGTTTGATGATCCAGATTTGCACGATGGTATAGTCCGTCAATACATCGTTGTCGATGTTCAAACACCTGGTACGCTGGCTTCGGTACTCGATGGTATGGGGTACAAATATAAAAATATAACTGCGCTAAAAGTTACAGGCTTTATAAATTACGACGACCTCGATTTTATGGGCAAAGAATTGACCTCGTTGGAAGCACTTAACCTCCGTGATGTAAAGATAGAAGCTAAGAAGACAGCTTGGGGGTATATCCAGGAGGAGGAAGATACGATAAGAGGTTTAGGCTATTTTGTAGATAGTGATTGGCATAAACCAAATGATGATGCGCACGGACCGCTGAAATTTTTAATACTCCCTTCTAGTCTTAAAAAAATTGAGAGCCAAGCCTTTTTTAGTCAGAGCTTGATGGGAATGATAGAGATTCCTGACGGTGTAGAGTATATCGGATATGAAGCATTTGCTCATAACTATTTGTCAGGTTCAATAAAATTACCATCATCGCTGAAAATTCTTGATAATGGCGCATTCGATGATAATGCTGCTATTTCAGGTCAATTGTATCTGCCAGAGGGGCTTGAGAAAATTGGCGAGGATGAAATATATCTTGGTAATGCATGGCCTATCTTCAGTGAAACTCACCTTACAGGGCCACTAATTCTGCCTTCAAGTTTAGTTCAGGTTACTACGCTACTTGGATTTACAGGTACTACAGGAACAGTTACCATACCACCAAAAATGACCTATGTGCCATGGTATCTGATGTCAAATTCAGGTTGTACTGCTGTTGAGTTCCACGATGGTATTATTGAAATCAAAGAAGCTGCCTTTGCCAATTCAAGTTTGAGTGGAGAGTTAGTTCTGCCTCCTAACTTAAAGTATATAGAAAGTGCGGCATTCGTAAATTCAAAGATTTCTTCGATTATATTCCCCGAAAGTTTGACTAAGCTTGATCTCGAAATCGGCCTTTTGGGTGGTATATTCGAACATTGTATATATCTAACAGGTGTATTGGAACTCCCTAAAAATGTAGCGGTAATACCGCAGAGGTGTTTCCGAGGATGTAGTAGCATCACAGGATTGGTGATACCTGAAAATGTTGAAATCATCAAGCAACAAGCCTTTGCAGGTTGTTCCTCTATCGGAAGTATTGTGTGTAAAGCGACTGAACCTCCCATATTATCAGAGGACGCTTTCTATGGAGTAAGTAAGGATAACTTTACTTTGGAGGTGCCTAAGGGCTGTGTTGAGGCCTATCGTCGTGCGCCAGGCTGGTCCAATTTTAAGCGCATCGCCGAGCAGTCAAATTTTGTATGCCAACCACAGAAGGTTAGCGCTTTGAACGCTTCGCACGTCGAGTCTATCATCATATACGCCGAGGGCGATTGGAGTGTGGAGTATTGCCCATCGTGGATAACACTATCTCGTACATCAGGAACTGGCAAGAACGAGATAAACCTAATATTTAGTGAGTTGCCACACGGTAGCGATAATAGAGAGGATTCGATTATTTTCGTATCATCGGAGGATAAGGAGCAAAAAATAAGTTGCACAGTGTCGCAATACGACTACCAGTACGACGAGGATAGCTATCTTACATTGCAGAGCCACACCAAGGGCAAAGGCGTAAACATCGTATTTGTTGGCGATGGATATGATGCAAAGAGTATATCCGAAGGTGAGTACCTCAATTTGGTTAAGGAGCAGGTAGAGTATTTCTTTGGCGTAGAGCCATATCGTAGCCATAGAGATTACTTCAATGTATATGTCACATTCCCGCTATCGCAGGAGTGTGGTGTGAATACGATGAATACCTATGTGAATAATCGCTTTGGCACACTCTATGGCTATGATGGAACATTGTGTACAAAGAATCAGCTTATCACAGCCGTAGATGAAGTCTTTGAATATGTTATTGAGAATAGCCCAATTAGTGCAGATGTGATCTATAAATCGCTTGTTATTCTTGTGCCAAATAGCGATGCATATGATGGTAGTACGCTCTATGCAGGGTCTTATAATAGATGGCGCACATTGTCTATATGTCCGCCATCGAGTCGTCCCTATCCTCAAGATACCAGAGGTGTCATTCAGCACGAGGCTGGAGGCCATGGCTTTGGTAAGTTAGCAGATGAATCAATACTCGCTTCTAGGTGGGTGAGTCCTGCTGAAAAGAGAGAAATTGAGGAATTCCAACAAGATAGAGGTTGGTACCAGAATGTTTCGCTGACATCAAACTATACTGATGTGCCTTGGGCTGATTTTATTTTTGATCCTCGCTATAGTGATTATGTTGATATCTATGAGGGTGGTTACAATGTTATGCGAGGGGTATTCCGACCAGAGGCAAACTCTTGTATGAACTACGGTATCCCATACTACAACGTGATGTCACGTCTAGATATTATGAGAAGGATCCTAAATTATGCAGATGTGCATTTTACGATGGATTACTTCTATGCAAATGACTCTACCGAGTGGGGCGATTTGGATGGTACTACACGTAGTGGCGCAACACACGCATACTTCACTGGTACAGCCTATGGAGCAAGCAATACACACCTCTCTCCTCGTGTGTGCGATGCTAAAAGCCTTGGTGATGCTGTGCGAGCTATTCGTAAGGAGTTAAAGAGTAGATAATAATATAAATTAAAACAGATAAGACTATGTCAGTAAACAAACTACTTAGTATCGTGGCCATTGCGGCTACATTATGCTCATGTCATAATGAGCAGACTGCAACAACGACCTTTGTCCCTGATACAGGCGAAATTCAGTTGAATATGGTATACCCTAATGGTGGCACCCGTGTCAATGACCAAGGATTTGAGCCTACAGATCAAATTGGCGTCTACGTAACTGCTAGCGATGCCATTTTGCAGTTGGCAGGTAACGAGGTGAATAATGAGTTGTTTACCTACAACGGTACATCATGGTCCTCGCATCGTAGAGTCTATTGGAATGAAGGGTTGCACAATTTATATGCCTATTATCCATACTCTTCGGACGTTAATGATATAGAGAGCTATAATTTCGACATACAGATAGATCAAAGCCAAGGCAATGCTTACTCGCAGAGCGACTTCCTATGGGCCTCGGCATATGGCGTTGCAGCCTCTGAGGAGCCTGTAAATATGACCTTTAAGCACACGCTAAGCAAAGCTGTAGTGGAGTTGGTTAAGGGTGAGAAGTTCGATGGCGATATCCCTGCGGATGCCGAGGTATATATTCATGGTACTGTAGCTAATGCTGTGATAGATTTGTCAACAGGAGGTGTTGCCAAGAACGGACATGCTGCTGTTCAGCCTATCAAGTGTAAAAAGGTTGCTAATGATAAGTATGAGGCTATTGTTGTTCCACAGAGCCTATCGTCAAAGCAGCCTCTTGTGGAGATTATTTCGGGTAATATCTCATATCTTATGTATGGTAAGCTAACCTTCCGTCCTGGATATAAACATACGTTGATTGTAACCCTCAATCAGAATCCTGATCAGATCGAGATCGAGATTGGTGGTAGCATAGATGGCTGGGAGTAAATTGTAGAACGTTTTGTATTATTATTAAGCGATATGAAGAGATATTTTGCATTTATAATAGCCGCTCTTATGTTTGTGATAAGTTGCGGCGAGAACACAACAGAGCAACCAGATCCTGCACCAGAGCCTACGCCTGAGGACCCAACACCTGAGGACCCAACACCCTCTGAGCAGCAGGAGATTAAGCTAAATTTTACGCATATCGATGAGAATATGTTCTGTGACGGTGATACGCTAGGTATTTATGTGGTCAATTGTACCAATAATTTTGATAATCCATTGCTAGATTCAGGAAACTATGTAGATAATGTCTGTATGACCTACTATGATGGTAATTGGAATTCAGACAATATACTTTATTGGTATGATGATTCTACCGGGGCTGATGTATATTGCTATGCTCCCTATGTAGCTGATATTAAGTCGGTAACGAAGTGTCCAATCTCGGTAAAAGCAGACCAGCGTGAACCTGCCAACTTGCGAGCAAGCGATATCCTATGGGGTATGGTATCTCGTTGGCAACCATATTTTTCACCTACCGTAGATATCAAGATGAACCATATAACAAGCCGCTTAATAGTAAGGATAGAACCAGGCAATGGCTTTACGTATGAGGAACTTAAAGATGCGGATGTAATTTTCAACTCTTGTCCTGCCGACTTAGATCTATCAAATGGAACTATAACCCTACACGATGAGATTAATGATGTAATTGCTAGTAAGACTGATGATGGGTATATGGCGTATGTTATGCCTAGGAACTTTAATAATGAGGATTTTGTTAAGGTCATAGTTGATGGCAATACATATGTGCACAAGCAGACACTTACATTAGCTATGGGAAAAGAGCACCATTGCACTCTTACACTTGCCAAGATTAACCAAGGTGTAAATATCGGCATTTCGGATTGGGTTGTTGATCCAAACGATTATGGTGGTGTATTAGAGTGGTGAGTCTCCACTACAAAAAAAATACCGTCAATGGTGTAAGTGCCAAACTTACGTGCCATTGACGGTGTTTTTGCTAGGCAGGGCAGATGTTGCCCCTGTTTTGTGAGGCTCTGCTGACAGCAAAGTAAATCTATTATCTTGTAGTGAGTGAGCCCCTTTGTATATATATAACCGCTATGTTCATCACCTTTTGAAGGAACTTTAGATGCTTTGTGGCAGAGTTCTGTTTCATCTTTCGCTCTTTCAATAACCAGGCGTGGAAGCCACTTATAAAACCTATCTTAACCTCCTTAATACTCATATCATTGCGTGAGTAACGCTGTTTAATATACCTCCCTATAAGGCGACCACACAGTTCATATTCCCATACGGTACTCGTAGCTATAGACTCTCCAATCTTAGCTCTTAGATCCTCCAAATGAACCTCTACAATCTTCATCAGAGTCCACTCCTTCAAACAATCCAACCAATCGAGATAGGCATCACGCAATAGCTGTGGCGATACACCTATATCCCTATCAATTAGGACCTTCTCAAGATAGTACAACCTCGCTCGGATTGCATCTAGATAGCTGTTTATCTCTATTGCTTCTGGCTCTTTACTCCTAACTCGTTGTCGATTACGATTCCACTTGGAAGGGGGTACAGCTTTACCCGTACTGAAGTTCGCTCGTACACCATTTTGTGTTAATAGCACCTGAATAGGAGCTTCGCCACTCGTTCTGGCTTTACTCTCTCTAACAGCAAAAGAAATTGTTATTGTACTCATAATATATAAGGTATTGGTTAATAATATATATACCAAGAAACCCTTGAAAACACAGGAAAATAATTAGAATTATGTGAAAATATGCCCAAAATACAGTGGAATTATGTGAAATGTACTATCGGTTAAACAAAAGAGTCTATCTAACATTCTGTTAAATAGACTCTTATATTATTTATGTTTTCAATTAGATACTCTCTTGATACTCTTCATACAACGCCACAGGACCTAGATGCCTTTATCTGCTTGTGAAACAAAGTGCTATTTTATTAATAAGTTTACTCCGTATAATACCATTTAGGCGTAACATCACCATAATCTCCACAGAAGCCCTCAAACTTTAATTGTCCTGATGGCATATTGCAAATTATTCGTTTTAAATTTGTACAACGATAAAATGCATTTATTTCAATTACTTTCAAACTAGAAGGAAGTATAATTGTATGTATTGAGTCACACGATTTAAAAGCAAATTTCTTAATTGTTGTCACACCGTTAGGAACGTCATAAATCTCTCCGTGTGCATTTGGATAAGCACACAATGATAACCCATCTCCAGAGTATAGAACTCCGTCAATGGACTTATAGTGTAGCTCGTCCCATGGATTAGATGGTAATTCAATACGTTCCAGTTTTTTACACTCCCAAAAACTCCATTCAATATTTTTCATACTTTTGGGCAGAATAATTTTCTTACAATTTTTTAATGACTCAAATACCCCCTTTCCTAACCCATTAATAAATATATCTCCTAAACTATAGTGGTATATTGTTTGAGGTATCTCTATGACCTCCTTATCTGGTAATATAGGCCTAAAACGATTACCGTATATTGTGAAATTACCGAATATATTAGCAAATGTTTTAATCTTTGCCCTTCTTCTACCTACAATATCTTCAAGTTCAAGTATTAATCCATTGTATTCAAATAGACAAAAAGAAAATGAATCGTCTAATTCAAATGTTTGCCTAATGTATGTTTCTGTATTGTATACTATCTCACGATTATATTCACATCTTAGCAGATCCCACATAAATACACGGATATGATCATTTCTTGAGTATTTATTTAAAATATCATCTTTCCATTTCTTAATGTTCCTATTTATGGCTAATGTGTCGGTATTTTCATCATATGGAACATCTTTGAAACTTATATTTAAAGATTCGATGAGAAAACTAAGATAACTATCATACATATCAGAATTCATAATACGGTAGTATGCTTTTGATGCATTAGTACCAATAATTGATTCTGTTTGAGCATCAAGGAAGGCTTTATATTTTTTTGAAAACCAATTATGATCTGGATCACGATACGTTACCCAAAAACTATCCACAATACCCATTATGTGATCAGCCAAATAGCGAGCATTAATGATTTCTAATTGTTGTTTGAATAAGTGAATATAATCAATGTATTTTGAAGGAATCATATATAATTTTATATCGTTAGTGGATAAATTTAAGGGCGATAAAGCGGTCATGCTCCCTATGGGAACATCGCAAAATTAAAAATAATTTTCGAAACCAACAACTCACTGATGTAACATGTGTAATGCATTAATCCATTATTGATGAGTCTTCACTACTTTCCTTAGGTGCAAAGCGGGTGCGCGACGGGTGCGTCAATACTCCATAAAGGCTATTTAGAAGCTCCATATTGCATCTTAGCTTATTCTGCACACAAACTACTATCTTAACATTATATCGCCCCAAACAGACCCTAAACACACTATAATCACAATCTCGTAGCAACCTTCATATATCAACATACAAAAAGGAGCAAACCCGTAGGTCTGCTCCTTTCAATATATTATAAACCAATCAGTTGATTAGTTCATTGCCTGCTGGATAGCTACCGCAATAGCCACAGTTGCACCTACCATTGGGTTGTTACCCATACCGAGGAAGCCCATCATCTCAACGTGTGCTGGTACTGATGAAGAGCCTGCAAACTGTGCGTCAGAGTGCATACGACCCATAGTGTCGGTCATAAATTTCAAAGCCATCCGTGGGTGTAAACATGCCCACGTAAGCCTTTGATAATCAAATCCGTATGATGCAAACTTAGCCAAGCTTCGGGTGTGACTTCGGTTGTCGGGTGCATAATGGGTGCATCACCCTCTGTAACTTTCTCATCTTAAGGGAGAAACCGTCGTATTAAAACTATATCACATTTTGAAACTGCTATTACCACAGCAATAATATTATATATATTTTATAGCGGACAGAAAGTACCGTTTCAAAATAATCGTAACATAAGGTCGTTGCTTATTTTTCAGTATCCACACAGAGTTCTTTGATCTTACGAATCATATTCACCGAAGTACCGGTTATGGATGCGACATTACGCAACTAGATTCCCTTTTTGAGTAGTCCAATCTCCTTTTGATACTGTTGTTTGTAAGTGTCGAGTTCCTTCTTATATGTAGCTGGTCGGCCCATTTTGATACCCTCTCGTCTGCACCTCTCAATATACTGCGTTCTACCGCTATTCATTCGCTCTCGGATGGTGAGTCGTTCCATTGACGCTATCTCGAGTAGTATAGTACATATAAGACTCGCAACGGGATTTACTGAACCATCACTATTGAGTGTTTCGAGTGAGTAGTTCTTAATGTAGATACTCACTCGGTTCTCATTGCGCCTCCACAACCCTATTGTAGTCGCGCCAACCACCTCCCCTCGCAGTCTATCCTATTTGGACAATACGAATATTTTTATTAGTTTTGTTACTTAAAATCGCGCAGATGGTCACATCTGTATCGTTTTTTGGTGATTTTTAGCACTATTGATATTTGTGTGCGTGGCCGTAGCGACCATAGCACAAGAGGTTGAGTTTACAGCCGATAGACCTGGTGCATCGACTGGCCCAGGTGTCGTGGCGCGCAAAGTTGTACAGCTCGAGCAGGGTATCCAGTACGATGGTGACGGTGCAAAGGGGCAGTTTACATTCAGCAGCACACTCCTTCGTTACGGTCTGTTCGATGGCGTGGAGGTGCGCTTGGGTGGTGATGCGTTCATCCACCACAATGGCGAGAAGTGGAGTCCAGCATTCTCGGGCCTCACACTCGGTACGAAGATTCGTTGCTTCGAGGGTAGAGATGCCATCCCTGCAATCTCGTTGATGGCCAATCTCGCAATACCTAGCACTGGTAATAAGGGTTTCGTGGTGGAGCACCTTGCGCCATCACTCTACCTCCTCTTCGATAGCCCAGTTAACGATTGGTTTAGCATTGGCTACAATGTCGGTGCTGAGTGGGATGGTACTACAGCGGTGCCTTAGGCATTTGTTGCGTTGTGCCTCGGATTCTCGGTGACCGAGCGACTTGGTGCTTTTGTCGAGAGCTACAACAACTTCGCAACCTATGGATGCTTCTATGGTGTAGACTTCGGTTTTAACTATATGGTGCACAAGCGTGTACAGCTCGACTTTGCTGCCAACCTCGATGTTCGCAATCCAAAGCAGTGCTGGTCACTCAGCTGCGGTGTTGCGTGGCAGATCAACAACCCAAAACGATAGTGCGGTTATTAATATTTTGTTTCACTTTATTGATTAATTGTGTATGGAGAATGTTAGTCAAAATTTAGTCTTTAGTCTCGAAAGTGATGAAGAGGTTTCTTGGAATAAGCTTATACAACAAATTATTGAGGGTAATGTAGTGCCTGTCATTGGCGAGGAGATACTCGCCGATGGCGATAGTAATCTGCACGAAGTGATTCTACAACAGCTTGCACAACAGCTTGCGGAAAAGCTTGGAATCACAAATGCTGTTGATAGTTTTACGGAACTTGCATTTAGCGTAGGTAAAAACATATCCTTGCATTCTGTGATTAATGGTATTGAGCCCCAATTATCTAGGTTTAAACCATCGAAATCGTTAGCAGACCTTTTGGCTACAAAGCAGTTTCCATTTGTGATAACCACAAGTTTTACACCTATGGTAGAGAATGTTATGGGTGAGCTGTGGGGAAAAAATAACATCAAGGTAAAGGTGTTTAGTAATAATCCATCGATTAATGATGATATAAAAGATGTGGCAGATTTGTCAAAACCAACTGTCTATTATATGTTCGGACGAATCGGTGGTAATGACGATCGTTATGTCTTGACGGATAATAATCTGTTGGCATTTGTTTCATCCTGGCTCTCGAACGGACCAAGAAATTTATGCAATGCTCTCAAAGGTAAGTATTTGCTGATACTTGGTAATACATATAGTGATTGGCTCTTCCGATTCATCCTATATTCCATTCGTGGCACAAAGACAGGCGAGGGAATGTTGGTGTATAACACGCTTGATCAGTCGTTGATAAACTTCCTCGAAAGGATGGACATCACCTATAAGCACAATACCGACGAGGCTGTAAATCAAATTGTAACCCGTCTTTCGAAAAAACTCAAGGAGTATGAGGCTTCAGCAAAGTTTAAAACCCCTCAGGATAATACCGATGTATTTATTTCGTACTCGCGTTCCGATGTTGCTATTGCAGAGGCGCTATATGCAAATCTCACCGCTCAGGGAAAGCGCGTCTGGTATGACCAACATAATATCACCGCCGGCGGTCGTTTTATGGAGGAGATACATAGGGCGATTCGTACGACCAAATATTTTATTCCTATATTAAGTTCGAATATTGAGAGGGAGAAAAATGAGCCACACGTCTATCGAGATGAGTGGGAGACAGCTATCGAGTTTTCCAAGAATTTCGGCAGAACATTTATTATTCCGCTTGCAGAGAAGGGCTTTGATTTCTACAAGGCAAAGTTGCCTGAACGAATGCAGGAACACAATGCGGTAACCTACACGACAGAAAAGGGCGTAGATGAGGCCGTCAGCAGAATTATTAAGATAATGAATGAAGACTAAAGTTATGGGTGAGAATATTAGAAAAAATCCCTGGCGAGGACTCGAATCCTACAAAGAGGGTGAAATAATATACGGACGAGATAATGATATTCGCGCACTGTCGCAGTGTATACTTAATAATACCGAGACACTTCTATATGGAAGAAGTGGTATTGGCAAGTCATCGATTCTTAATGCAGGTATCTTGCCGGCTGCTCGACGAGCAGGCTTTATGCCTGTCGTTATTCGCTTGGCACACAAGGATTCCGAGCCCTACATTTGTCAAATCAAAGAGGCTATAGCCGAGGGGTTGGGTGTAGTGAATGTCAAGGAGGTATTGGAGAGTCGTCAACCCGAAAATGAAACTTTGTACGAATATTTTCATCGTCATACATTCCACGACAACGAAGGCAATCGCACAAAGCTTTTGTTGATATTCGATCAGTTCGAAGAGATTTTTACATTGCAAGACGATGCTAAAATGCGACAAGCAATATTCGCGCAATTAGCCGATTTGTTAAACGATATTATGCCTACAGAGCTCCAGTCTCACATCAGTTCGGTAGTCGTAGATGAAGACAAAGCCTCGCAAACTGACGAAAGTGAAAATCTTTTTGCAGGGCTCAATATTGACGAGTGCGTACTTCCTGAGTATGTGACCGATAATGAGGCTCACTTTGTTTTCACTATCCGAGAGGATTACTTGTCGGAGTTTGAGTTTTACAGCGCCAACATCCCGTCGCTTAAACACAATAGGTTTGGACTTCGCCCTATCAACGAGGAACAGGCATCGCAAATTATCCTCCGCCCAATTCAGGGACTGATTGATGAGGATGTTGCAAAACTCATCATCGAGAAAGTCACAGGTCGAGTTGGTTTCAAGCTCGATGGAGTGCCCGAGATTGAGGTTGATTCGGCGGTACTATCCCTCTATCTCAACCGTCTATATGATGCTAATAGTGGACAACATATAACCAAAGAGTTGGTCGAGCAGAAGGCTGGCGAGATTATATACAACTTCTACCACGAAGCAATATCTGCACTTTCAACTTCGACAGTCGAGTATTTAGAGGATATGCTTCTTACTGGTCAGGGTCGTCGCGACAATATTACGGTCGATGATGCTTTGAGCTCGGGTAATGTAACCAAGGAGGAGCTTGATTATCTATGCGATGACAAGAAGATTCTTCGTCGATTCAACCATACAGGAATACTCCGTCTCGAGTTTGTCCACGACTCCCTTTGTCCAGTTGTTGTGCGTAATCGCGACGAGCGTTTAGAGAAGATAAAACTTGCTGACCAAGCGAGAAGGTTGAAGGCTCTCAGGAAACAGAGAGTGGGTTTTGTGTCAAGTATTATAATACTACTCTTGTCGGCATTTGCAATTTATGCAGCATATTATATGCCCGTAACAGAGCGCTATGCTAGTACTACAAAACGATGGGGACGCTTTGTTGGTGTTGAACGCCTTTCAAGAAAAGAGGCAATGTTTCGAACTTACCACTATGTATTTAAGAAACGAGGTTTGCGAACTAAGGCTTATACATCGATTGAATGTGTAAATAGATATGGTAAATTGCATCCAAGTACCTTAGGTTCATATCTTACGCCAGGCTCACACGAGGGGGCAAAAAGTGTCTTTAGCAACGCCTGTAAGTTGCAATTTGCTAAGAATCCAGAGGTGGATAGCTTGATTCTACAGGAGCGAGCTTATGATGAAAATGATAATTTGCTTTATGCAGTCAATTATACTAATTGTCCGCAGACTAATGGTGAAAAGCAATATGGCACATATGTAGATGCGTTAGGTCTACCACTTGCGATATTAAGCGATGATAAGTACAAATTTGTAAAAATTACTCGTGATAGTAGAGGCTACGACCAGCGTATTGAGTATTTCGATCTCGAAGGCAATCCATCAACAAATGCAGATGGTGCGTACCAAGTGTACTACGAATATGACAATCTTGGACAAATGATATCAATATCTTCTTTGAATATATATGGAAAGAGAATGATTGATATAGCGGGGAATTGTGGTATGATAATGAAGTACAATGGCTTTCGTTTGATGGAAGCCATCTCTGTTGATCAATATGGACGAGAGAAGGCGGTGAGTGGGGGATATTCCCGCATCACCTATGAATATGACCATTATGGTAGAGAAATAAAGTTAACATTATGGGATAATGGTAAGCCGGCTGAAAGACCGTTTTATATAAGAATAACAACATATGATGACAATGAAAATTCAATACTTTGGCAATATTATAACGGTGAGAAGCAACTGATAAAAGAGGAAAAAGTAATATTTGACGATAGAGGTAATCAGTTGTACTATTACGAGAATGAGGATGGTAGAATTAAAGATTATAGAATGTTGTTTGGTAACGAGGATAACCGTATAAAAGAGGTTTATATCGATATTGAAAACGGGGATACAATTGGAGTCTACCAATTCTCTAAGGTAGATAGAGTAGAGACGACTCGATTCGAAGGCCGATTCTATGATTATGAATATGTCCAAAATACTGTCTATGACGATCAGGGCAGAACTGTTGAGACTGCTTTTTACGAATTGGATGGTATTACGCCATACGAAGATGATCGCAATTGGCACAAAGTAGTACATTGCTATAGCGATAATGGTAGTGAGAAATCATCAGAATATTACGAAGAGAGCGATAGCGTAGTCTATTATGGTCGAGATGGTATATCACTATTCAGTACTACAAGATATCTTCCGGCAAGATGGAAGAAAGAGATTCGCACATACAATGCAAACAAAGTATTGATAGCTATAAGATCTGAAACACTCGATCAGTACGGGAATACTATTGCGGAATATGATGTTGGTGAGGGATTGAGAGCTGTCTATTTCAAGAATGCAAGGACAAATGAAAGAAATAGAGATGGAGTTTACGGATTATCTAGATTCAATTTCCCTATTTCAGGCGCAACGCAGTTCTTCAAACAGGAAGAAAATGGATATAGTAAGCACCCTTGCGATGTTGATGGCAACAAGATCTCTAAGATGTGTCTATATCCGGAGATGTATAGCGGACCTCGAGATAAGGAGGCAGTATTCATTGAATATGTGGAAAATGACAATGTATGCTACGGAGTTTTGTTGAGGTCAAGTAAAGGTATTGCTTTTGGGGAGGAGGACTACTCTTGTAAAAACTTCGCTTATGGCGGCGATGTATTGTGTCTCAACCTTACCAGTATGCGAGTGATCGAATTTAATCTTGCTGATGTCAACTGGTCCACAATATTCCAAGAACCGATAACTACCAAGCAGTATGAGTTGTTTGAGGAGCATTACCATAAATACTACAACAAGATATATGCAACGAATATTATAGTTATAGCATCTACAGATGGCTATGATGGTGACGATGGCTATATGACAAAGCAAGGTTACAAGGGCGACTTCGTTGTTCTTAAGTGGTGTGATTGGGAGTGCACGCAGTCATTAGATGACTTTGTAAAGGCTTTAGAGGAGAGTAGAGATAAGCCTAAGGATGTAATACTTCTTCCATTCGAAACAGAGGGTGGAAAAACAATCTACAAAGATATTATCCACCTTAAAGGTGTTGAGGGAATATTAGGAATAAGGTTGTTTGACAAGGTGATTGCAAGAACCTTGTTCGAAGAACAAATCATCGAGAGATATCTCAAATATCAGAAGTAGAGAAACTAATAAGGGCCTGTCCACGATTTTGTTGGGCAGGCTCTTAATTTAACACTACCTTTATACATAGCAAAGACTATGGGGAAATACAGGGAGTTTCGGTATCATTTTAAAATAAAGACATCCCTGGCTTGTTCAAGTCTGCTTGTAGAGAAGCTGTGGTTGATGATACACTCCAACTCATCATGCGTTAGAAAGTCTCGCTCCACAACCTCACGCTGTATCTTAAACTTCGCAAATGGATTTGTAGTTAGATGCCTATCAGCTAATGCCACATTGATTACCTGCTTGAGTATCCGCAATGACTTAACCGATGTGTTCTGCTTCATCTTGCGGTTGTTGAGCAAGAATGTATGGAACGAGGCGATAAACGAGTGATTGAGTTCCAATAGAGCCATATCGCTACGCTTATAGCGATGTTTGAGATACATCAACACCAATTCGTATGCTCGCTCTATATTCGTATAGGTATCCTTCGCTATCTTGCCACACTCCATATCACTCTTCCTATCGGCAAGGTACTCTCTAAATAGTTGCATCAGGCTCTTTGCTTGCAAGGTATCTATTCTATCGAGCATCGCATCACGCAGAATGTTGGCATTTACAATGTAGCCACGCTCCAATAGTTCATTCTCCTTATCATAGAGCCTAGTTCGTAGTAGCTGAAGATGATCGTTTATAGCATTAGCCTCATCGCTGCTGCCTCTAACTCGTTGTCTCTTGTTGTCCCAGTCCTCAAACTTTACCTGTCTACCAGTAGACATAGTGGCCCGTGAGCCATTATAACTAATGGTAAGATTGATGGGCGATAAGCCATTTCTGCGTGTTCTACTCGGAGATACACAAAAAGTGGTAGCAAAACTCCTTCGTTTCATAGTAAAAATAGGTGGTTAATGAGCCTTGAAACACGAAGTTAAAAAGAGCGTATCTTGCCGATATACATTTAGTTACAATGATTTCTGCTACCAGATTCTGAAAATCGGAAAATGGTAGCAGATAAGTAGCAAAAAATAGAAGATTTTACATCTCATCATAGCCACAACCATCTTGACGAGGAGCCTGATACATTCGTCTGTACAGACACAAAAATCCCCGTAACTCTTCACGAATTACGGGGATATCTATTCACAAGATAGCTTCAAATAATTGACGCTACCGATCGTGTAATTAGTTCATTGCCTGCTGGATAGCTACTGCAATAGCAACAGTTGCACCTACCATTGGGTTGTTACCCATACCAAGGAAGCCCATCATCTCAACGTGTGCTGGTACTGATGAAGAACCTGCAAACTGTGCGTCAGAGTGCATACGACCCATTGTGTCGGTCATACCGTATGATGCAGGACCTGCACCCATGTTATCTGGGTGCAATGTACGACCTGTACCACCACCAGAAGCTACAGAGAAGTACTTCTTACCTGCCAAAGTACGCTCCTTCTTATATGTACCTGCTACAGGGTGCTGGAAACGTGTAGGGTTGGTAGAGTTACCTGTGATAGATACATCTACATCCTCCTTCCACATAACAGCTACACCCTCACGAACATCGTCTACACCGTAGCAACGTACCTTCGAACGAAGACCCTCAGAGTATGAGATTGTCTCAACCTCATGAACCTCACCTGTGTAGTAGTCAAACTCTGTGCGAACATAGGTGAAGCCATTGATACGTGAGATAATCTTCGCAGCATCCTTACCAAGACCGTTAAGGATAACACGCAATGGGTTCTTACGTACACGGTTAGCCATCTCCGCAATCTTAATAGCACCCTCCGCTGCCGCGAATGACTCGTGACCAGCAAGGAATGCAAAGCACTGTGTCTCCTCGCGAAGAAGACGTGCTGCAAGGTTACCATGGCCGATACCTACCTTACGATCCTCGGCTACAGAACCATTGATACAGAAGGCCTGAAGACCCTCACCGATAGCCTCGGCAGCATCAGCAGCATTTGTACAACCCTTCTTAATAGCGATAGCAGCACCTACAACGTATGCCCACTTTGCGTTCTCGAAGCAGATAGGCTGTGTCTCCTCACACATCTTGTATGGGTCGATACCCTTCTCATCGCAGATAGCCTTTGCCTCCTCAATAGACTTAATACCATATTGTGCAAGCACAGCGTTGATCTTCTCGATTCTGCGCTCGTAGCTCTCAAATAATGCCATAATTTTTCTCAAATTTAATGGTTAATAACTCCGATTACTCGTGACGAGGATCGATATACTTAACAGCATCGTTGAAGCGGCCATAAGAACCCTTTGCCTTTTCCAATGCCTCTGCTGGCTCGATGCCCTTCTTGATGAAGTCCATCATCTTGCCAAGGTGAACGAACTCGTAACCGATAACCTCATCGTTAGCGTCAAGAGCCATACGTGTACAGTAACCCTCGGCCATCTCAAGGTAGCGAGTACCCTTTGCGTTAGTACCAAACATAGTACCTACCTGTGAGCGAAGACCCTTACCAAGATCCTCCAATGATGCACCAATAACAAGACCACCCTCCGAGAATGCCGACTGTGTACGACCGTAAACAATCTGCTTGAACAACTCGCGCATAGCGGTATTGATAGCGTCACATACAAGGTCAGTATTCAACGCCTCAAGGATTGTCTTACCTGGAAGAATCTCTGACGCCATAGCTGCAGAGTGTGTCATACCAGAGCAACCGATAGTCTCTACCAATGCCTCCTCGATGATACCATCCTTAACATTGAGTGTAAGCTTGCACGCACCCTGCTGTGGAGCGCACCAACCAATACCATGGGTAAGACCAGAGATATCCTTAATCTCCTTTGCACGTACCCATTTTCCCTCCTCTGGGATAGGTGCTGACTCGTGGTTTGCACCCTTCTTCACGCAGCACATCTGCTGAACTTCGTGTGAGTAAATCATAGTCTTAATAGTTTTAATTTATTGTATATCAATACTTTATTTGCATTAATCGATTCACATAATCAATAAAGATTATGATAGTGATTTTTTCTCATGCACAAATCGTGACAAAGGTACGAAAACAAAACGGATTTATCAATCAACAATTCATAATTTTTTTTAATAACTCACCAAATCATGAGCATACAGAGTGCAATGGTTAGAGAGTTGGTGGCATCCTACTCAAGGATAGTTATCAGCTCGCCAATAGCATCGATAATATAATCTGCCTGGGCCTGTTCTAGCTCCTCGCGCGAGGCATTACCCCACGTAACACCTACGTTACGCACCCCAGCGTTACGCGCCATGAGGATATCTACGGGCATATCTCCAACAACAAGAGCCTCCGAGGCCTTCACGTCTAGGGCCTGGAGGGTCTTTAGTGTAGGTTCGGCAGCGGGCTTATGTTTTGTGACACTATCGGAGCCTACCACATAGCTAAAGTAGTTATCTATGTGATGTTCGCGCATAAACAGCATAAGGGAGTCGGTAAGGCGCGAGGAGGCGATGGAGAGCGTATAGCCGCTGCGATAGAGTGCATCGAGGGTCTCACGGACACCAGGAAACAACTCTGGCATAAGCTCCGCCCTACGCTCCGCAAAGATAGCACGATAGGTCTCTACAGCATGCTGCGCCTCGGCATCACTAAACTCGGGGTATAGTGTCTTAAAACCATCAAAGAGCGTAAGGCCTATAGTTGCAGCACATGCCGCCTCGCTACGCAGAGGTAGTCCCAGGCGCTCCATAGTTGCTCTAAAGGCGATTATAATATTACTACGGGTATCGCACAGCGTACCATCAAAATCGAAGATTATAAGTTTTGGTTTCATAGTGCAAAGATAGCATAATGAGGCAAAAGGTGAAAGGTATAACATGTGAAAAGATACTACACACTAATAGAGCATACCTTTATTTATTAGTATAGGTCTACGGATGGGGGGCTGTCGCAAATGAAGAACCCCTCGGCATGGTACACAAAGCACCACCCGAGGGGTCTTACATTTGGGATGGACTGCAGATGCTGTCCTATCTCAAGAGATTTATGCGCCGAAGTTATCAAAGAGGATATTCTCTGATGGAACACCAAGAGAATCCAACAAATTAACTACAGACTGCGCCATCATTGGAGGTCCACACATTAGGTAGATGATACCCTCTGGCTCGTCATGGTTCTTGAGGTATGTCTCATAAAGAACGTTATGTACGAAGCCTGCTACGTATGGAACACCAGCCTCATCAGCTACAGGATCTGGACGGTCGAGAGCCAAGTGGAACTTGAAGTTAGGGAACTCCTTCTCGATCTGATAGTAGTCATCAAGGTAGAAAGCCTCCTTAAGAGAACGCGCACCGTAGAAGAAATTAACCTTACGACCAGTCTTAAGAGTCTTGAAGAGGTGCATGATGTGTGAACGCATAGGCGCCATACCTGCACCACCACCGATGAATACAAGCTCCTGATCATCTGAAAGGTTATCTGGCAAGAAGAACTCACCGAAAGGACCCGACATGATAATCTTATCACCTGGCTTCAACGAGTAGATATAAGATGAGCAAACACCTGGATTAACAGGCATCCAATCGTTCTTTGCACGATCAAATGGAGGTGTTGCAATACGAACGTTAAGCTTGATGATATCACCCTCGGCAGGATATGTAGCACATGAATAAGCACGCACCTGTGGCTCTGGATTAACCATCTTAAGGTTGAAGACACCCATCTTCTCCCAATCCTCGCGATACTCTGGATCAACATCGATATCCTTGTAATCTACAGTGATTGCAGGAACGTCAATCTGGATATAACCACCAGAACGGAAGTTCAGATGCTCACCCTCTGGGAGCTTAACAACGAACTCCTTGATAAATGTTGCAACGTTGTTGTTTGAAACAACCTCGCACTCCCACTTCTTAATGCTCAATACAGATGCTGGAACCTTGATAGCGATATCCTCCTTAACCTTCACCTGGCAACCAAGACGCCAACCATCGTTAATCTCACGGCGGTTGAAGAAGCCACGCTCGGTAGGAAGAATCTCTCCACCACCTGACACTACCTGACACTTGCACTGACCACAAGCACCCTTACCACCACAAGCTGATGGAAGGAAAATACCCTGCTCCGAGAGTGTGTTTAGGAGTGTAGAACCAGACTCCACCTCCAACACCTTATCACCATCGTTGATGTTGATCTTTACAGCACCAGATGATGTAAGTTTTGCCTTTGCAAAGAGCAGCAGTGCCACCAAAAGGAGTGTTACTGCAAGAAAGGCAATAACTGCCCATAAAATAATAGTAAAATTCATACTCTATACTCTTATTAAAGGTTTACAACTGAATACCAGAGAAGATCATAAATGCCATACCCATCAAACCTGTGATGATGAACGCAATACCTGGACCCTTCATCGCAGCAGGAACGTGTGAGTACTCTATCTTCTCGCGAATAGCAGCCATCATAACGATAGCCAACCACCAACCAATACCTGAACCAAGACCATAAACGATAGAGTCACCTACGTTGTTAATCTCTGTACCAATCATCTGCTGCATGAACAACGAGCCACCCATGATGGCGCAGTTTACAGCGATAAGTGGCAAGAAGATACCCAACTGGTTGTACAACGATGGTGAGAACTTCTCAACAATCATCTCCACCAACTGAACAAATGCAGCAATAACGGCGATGAACAAGATAAATGACAAGAAGCTCAAGTCAACACCCTCTACCAAAGCACCATCTTTAAGGACATACTCGTTGAGAAGGTAGTTCAAAGGTACAGTCATAACCTGAACAAAGGTAACGGCAGCACCCAAGCCCAATGCAGTCTTTACGCTCTTCGACACGGCAATGTAAGAACACATACCGAAGAAGTATGCGAAGACCATGTTTTCGATAAATACCGAATTAATAAACAAATTTAACATACGCTACCCTCCTATTTTTCCTGTAAGTCCTTATTAATAGAGCGGTGTACCCAGATGATACAGCCGATGATGATAAGAGCCATTGGTGGGAACAACATCAACGAGTTGTTTACATAGCCAAAGCGCGCCAATACATCGAAACCGAACAGTGTACCAGAGCCAAACAACTCACGCAAGAAGGCTACCAACACCAAGATAAAGGCATAGCCCAAACCATTGGCAACACCATCAACAAACGAGTCCCAAGGCTTATTACCCAAAGCAAATGCCTCAACACGACCCATCACAATACAGTTGGTGATGATAAGACCAACGTATACCGATAGCTGTTTAGATACATCATACATATATGCGCGCAAGAACTGGTCTACAACAATTACGAGTGTTGCGATAACAACCAACTGCACAATGATACGAATACGTGAAGGCACGCCGTTACGCATCAAAGACATAACAAGGTTAGAGAACGCTGTAACAAATGTCACAGAGAGACCCATAACCAATGCTGGCTCGAGCTTTACGGTTACTGCCAACGCAGAGCAGATACCCAAAATCTGAACGATAACAGGGTTATTAGCTGCCAAAGGATTTGTAAAATTCTTACTCAATTTCATAGCTTACTCCTCCTCGTTATTAAGTTCAACATTACCCTCCTCGCAGCACTCACCACAGCAGCACTCCTCGGCAACAGCCTCGGTAGCACGCAAGAATGACTCATACTTGCCGATAGAGGTCTCCAACATAGCGTTTACACCATCACATGTCTTGGTACCACCAGTAATAGCATCTACCTGATGCTCGTTCTGGGCGCCACCCTTCTGCATGCGTACTGCGAAAGCACCCTCTGCATCATAAAGAGCCTTACCCTCGAACATCTGCTGAACCTTGAGTGTAGCAATCTCGGCACCTAGACCTGGAGTCTCGCCAGCGTGGTCCATAACGATACCTGTGATAACTACGTTACCCTCTGTCTGCTGCAATGCAACATAACCCCAGATATCACCCCAAAGACCCTTACCTACGATAGGCAAAACGTACTTTGTAACACCATCCTTCTCCATCTTGAAGATAGGAAGGTTATCTGTAGCCTCACTCAAAGCCTTACGGTTGCCAAGCATTGCGAATACCTCTGCAACAGCGGCATCATCAGCAACAACTGCAAACTCACCAGCCGACAAACGGCCCATAGTTACAACCTCATCGAACGATGCATCAGCCTCGCCGAAAGCCTTCATAATAGATGACTTCTGCTCGTTAAGCACATTTGCGTCCTGCATTGGCTTAAGCGATGTAGCCAAGAATGCGAGCAAGGCACCAACAATAGTCACCATCACAACTGTATAGATGATGATATATGCATTTGAATTCTTATTAATTGCCATATCTCCTCGCTTATTTAACGTTCTTAATTAGCTTCTTACGACGTGCAATGTTACGCTCAACAACGAAGTAGTCGATGAGTGGAGCCAAAGCATTCATAAAGAGAATAGAGAGCATCATACCCTCTGGGTAAGCAGGGTTTACAACACGGATAAGGATAGCCAAAGCACCTACCATGAAACCATAAATCCACTTACCTGTGTTTGTCTGTGCAGAGGTAACAGGGTCAGTAGCCATAAATACAGCACCGAACGCGAAACCACCTACCAACAAGTGGTAGTATGCTGGGAACTCGGTCATACCTACTGCGTCAAACAAGTAACCGAATGCCAAACCACCTACAAATACAGACAACATGATGCGCCATGATGCTATGCCTGTGAAGAGCAAGATTGCAGCACCAATGAGGATAGCAGCTGTAGAGGTCTCACCCACAGAACCAGGAATCAAACCGATGAACGCATCCATAACGCTCCACTGCATATCACCTGTTGAGGCAAGCTGCTCCAAGGCTGTAGCACCAGTCTTTGAGTCAGCATACCATACTGCCTCACCAGACATCTGTGGAGTGTATGCAAAGAAGGCAAAGGCACGTGCCAACAACGCAGGGTTGAAGACATTCATACCTGTACCACCAAATACCTCCTTACCGATGATTACAGCAAACGCTGTAGACAAGGCAACAATCCACAATGGCACTGTGATAGGCATAACCATTGGAATCAAAAGACCTGATACAAGGAAACCCTCGTTAATCTCGTGCTTACGCTTCTGTGCAAATGCAAACTCAATAGCAAGACCAGTAACGTAAGATACGATGATCATAGGCAACATCTTCAAGAAACCAAACCAGAATGCAGGGAGGATACCCTCGATGCCTGCCTGGTAACCGATGTTGTACATACCCATCAACAACGCTGGGATAAGAGCCACTACGACAACGATCATCACACGCTTGATATCGTTACAGTCGCGGATGTGAGCGCCCTTTGTAGTTGTTGTGTTAGGAACAAAAAGGAATGTCTCGAAGCCCTCGAATGTCGAGTGCAAGAAACCGAGCTTACCGCCCTCGGAGAAGGTAGGCTTAATCTTATCTACAAATTTACGCAATCCCATAACTAACACTCCTTAATCATTAGGTTAATACCATCACGCAAAATCTGCTGCATCTCAATCTTCGATGGATCAACAAACTCGCAAACTGCCAAATCCTCTGGCAACACCTCATAAATACCAAGGTTCTCCATCTTATCGAGATCCTTAACAAGGCATGCCTTCAAGAGATATGCTACATATACATCCATTGGCAAGTAGTTCTCATAGAGACCCGTAACAACAAATGGACGCTCACCACCATTTAGGTTGGTATCGAGTTTGTACTCCTTCTTTGGGCAGAGCCATGAGAAGTATGCACGCGATACAGAGAAGCGGTGAAGACGTGGCATAGCCCAACCAAGCAACTCGTATACGTTACCCTCTGGGATAAGGCTCAACATATTAGCATTTGCAGAGATGTAACCATCAGCCGCTGTTGTAACACCTGTAAGAACGTCACCAGAGATGATACGAACATTCTCTAAAACCTTACCTACGATAGACTCTACAGCAGCACCTGCGATGATACGCTTGTAGCATGGCTTCTCGGCCTCGCTACCTGCAACTGCCACAACCTTGGTCATGTCGAGCTTTCCGCCCATAACCAAGCGACCGATAAGCACTACATCCTGAACATTTACGGTCCATACGATGTCACCCTTTGCGATACGGTCGATGTGGTGAATCTGAACACCTACATTACCCACTGGGTGCTTACCAGAGAATGTGTGATACTCAACACCCTTAACCTCTGACATGTAGCCCTCATCGCCCTTACGAGCAGACAAGTGAAGCTTGCCATCAGTCAAGCGCGCCAAGATTGCCAAACCAGCCTCCAAAGCTGCCTTCTCCGACTTCAACGCAAAGTTGTAATCTGGAGCAAGAGGCGCAGAGTCAAATGCTGACACAAAGATCGCCTTTGGTGAAGCATCTGGGTTAGCAATTACGCCAAAAGGACGCTCTACAATGCGAGTCCAAAGACCCGACTCAAGAAGCATCTCAACGATTTCAGAACGTGAAGCCTTGGCATCAACAACCTTAAGCTCTTTGTACACCTGTGTAGCATCTGGCTCTACGGCAACGTTAAGCAGCTTACGTTTCTCGCCACGGTTGATAGCTGAAACAACACCGCTAACTGGTGATGTGAAGAGGATGCGAGGATTGTTCTTGTCGAAGAACAATGGGCTACCAGCCTCTACCTTATCACCAACCTTAACCAACAGCTTTGGTGTAACGTTCTCATAATCAAGCGGACTAACGGCATACGACTTGGCCATTGGAGCATCCTCCAAGCGAGCCTCTGCCTTACCTGCAAGCTTGATGTCGAGACCTTTACATAATTTGATGTTTTGCGACATAAAACTGTTTGTTAGATTAATTTGATAGTTTTTTATTATGTGTTTGATATATTATGAACCTTTGGGGGTACCAATATACATTAAAAGTGCGCACGAAGATACGGTTTTTTTTTGAAACAGACAACGATTTACAGGTGTTATTTGGGTTTTCGGTAATAATTTATTAATTTTGTAACACGAAGTAGATATGTGATGTACCAATTTATTGACATACACACCCACCATCCTAGACACGATGTTATCTCGCCACGCATGGCAGGCGTACACCCATGGGATGCAGAGAGAGGTTATGAGCTACCCAATTTTGAGGAGTGCGACATTGTCGGAGAGATTGGTCTAGACTACTGCTGCAAGGCTGACCGCAATATGCAACGAGAGCTTTTTGAGCGACAACTTCTGATAGCCTCAACGATTGACAAGCCTGTTGTTATACATAACGTCAGAGCCACCGAGGATATCCTCAAAATTTTGACCAGATATCCCCAGTTACGAGGTGTTCTCTTTCATGGTTTTATAGGGTCGCAGCAACAAGCCGAGAGTATCGTTAAACGTGGCTACTACTTGTCGTTTGGAGATCGCTCACTACGCTCTCCAAAGAGCCGCAATGTGATTGCAACGACAGATATAAGAAGGCTCTTTTGTGAGACTGATGACGACCCAAATTTAGCTATTGAAGAGATATATGCAGAGGTGGCAAAAATAAGAAATATGACAACCGAAGAGTTGCTTAATGCAATAGAAACCAACTATAAAACATTTTTTAGAAACATTGATTATTAGATAGATGGAAGGATGGCTTGAAAGAACTGAACTACTCCTCGGCCAGGAGAAATTAACGCTACTTCGCAATGCCAATGTGCTTGTTGTAGGCGTTGGCGGAGTGGGTGCTTATGCTGCCGAGATGATAGTACGCGCAGGCGTGGGACGCATGACAATAGCCGATGCAGATAAGGTATCGGAGAGCAATATCAATCGCCAGCTTGTTGCCCTACACTCAACCATTGGCCGCGAGAAATGTGATATCCTTGCCGAGCGCCTCAAAGATATAAACCCCAGCCTGAAGCTCACCACCGTCAATCGTTTTATAAAGGATTCGGAGACTGATGAGTTGCTCGATAGCGACAAATTCGACTATGTGGTAGATGCCATAGATACCCTATCGCCAAAGCTCGCATTGATAAAGGGGGCGATGGATAGAGGGATACCTCTAGTAAGCTCGATGGGCGCCGGTGCGAAGTGCGACCCTACACTCATGGAGATTAAGGATATCGCCAAAACACACCACTGCCCTCTCGCACACATGCTTCGCAAACGACTACACAAACTTGGTATTCGCAAGGGATTTTGGGCGGTATTCTCACCCGAGCCGGTGCGCGAAGGAGCGATGATATTATGCGAGGAGCAGAATAAAAAGTCTAACGTAGGCACTATATCGTACATTCCTGCGTTATTTGGAATAGGTTGTGCATCAGTTGTGGTGCGCGACCTTATTGGAGAGTTTAACAACGACACTAAAACAGAATAAATATGAAGAAAATAGTCTTTTTGGATGAGTACAGCATCGCTGGTCGCAACTTTGAGAAGGTGACCTCACAGGGCGAGTATATAGCCTACGATTTCACACGTAAGGAGGAGGTTGTAGAGCGTCTTAAGGATGCGGACATTGCCATAACAAACAAGGTTGTTATAGATGGTGAGGCGATGCGCCAACTCCCTAATTTGAAGCTTATCTGCATAGCTGCTACGGGAATGAACAACGTAGACCTCGAGACAGCAAAGGAGCTTGGCATAGAGGTTAAGAATGCCGTAGGATACTCCACAATCTCTGTTGCGGAGACCACCCTAGCCTCGGCTCTTGCGCTAGCTCGAAACGTGGTATACTTCGATGAATACTTCCATGATGGTCGCTACCGAGAGGCGGAACGTGCCTTCTGCTACGACCGTCTTACGTTCCAGATTAGCGGCAAGCGCTGGGGTATCGTAGGTCTTGGAAACATCGGTCGTGAGGTGGCACGTCTAGCCTCGGCCTTTGGCTGTGAGGTGCGTTACTTCTCAACATCGGGTGTTAAGCGCGAGGAGGGGTATCAGGCTATGGAGCTAGAGGAGCTTCTAGCATGGAGCGATATTGTCTCTGTACACTCACCACTCAACGAGCGCACACGAGGCCTTATCGGCCTTGAGCAGCTAAAGAAGATGAAGCCTTCGGCAATAATCATCAACGTAGCACGTGGCGGCATCATCGATGAGGCTGCCCTAGCAGAGGCCCTAGATAGTGGATATATATCTGCCGCAGCACTAGATGTCTTCTCTGTGGAGCCATTGCGCGAGTCACCACTATATAATATTAAGGATCGCTACCGTCTGTTGGCATCGCCACACAACGCATGGTCAGCGGCCGAGGCTATCGACAATCTTATAGACTGCATAGCCAAAAATATAGAGAATTGGCTCAAGAGAGAGTAGTCCCAACACACAACAAGAGAGTGAATAAAAAGTGTATTTTGTCGTTACGCTTGCCCTCAAAATGCTCATTTACGCCCAGTAAACTCCACTTTTTCGGGCTTCGCAAGCCTAAAACTACATCTTTTTATTCACTCTCTTAGGTAAGGGGCTGGCTAAGTTACTTTTTAGTCAGCCCCTTTTTTCATATTTACACCCCTCTGGAGTGCTTCAGTACGTAGATTTTTACTCTATGAGACTCTCACTCTGCGCATAGTGTTTCTGGAGTCTCTGATGCTTACCGATACTGAAGCCAAGGCCAAAGTATACGTTCATAGATTTTGCATAGCGAGGAATGCTAAATGCCTCATACTTAACCATATTGCAATCGATAAAGTCCATGCCTATAAAGAGATTTAGACCCTTTGGATGGAAGTTGATAGCCGCACCAAAGATGCCAAATTTGTTGTGATTCAAGAAGGTGTGGCTTATAGATGCCGAGAGCCAATTCAATGGGCGGAAGTTCGCCGATATAGTAAGTTCGCTATATACCGCCTTGGTCAAAAACTGCGTGTGCGACAACAAACCAAAAGAGATGCGGTTTTTGAGAATATTATACTCCACACCCACATTCAACGCACAATTAACCATCGTGGTATAGCCATCGTAGCTCTTAAGGCCCACGATGTTATCGGTATCTATGTCGCCCACAGGCTTTACGAAATCACCCGACTCCACATCAACACCCTCAAACTCAAAGTCACCATTTAGTTTACCGCCGATGTGCGTAGATTTAGCCCACTTGATAAAGCCCAAGTCGGTAACACCTATAGAGGCCTTTAGCTTATCATCAAAGAAACGTACCTCGGCACCTAGATCTACAGCAAAGCCATAGCTCTTGGCATTACCTAGGTTACTCAAGCCCAAAGGCTCACCCTTATATTTACCATCTACGATATACCTATTCTCGGTAAATATACCATTAGCGCGCCAATTACCTCGCAACGTACCTGTAACCTTCGACACATCTACATTTGCAGATAGCTCGTCAAACTCAACACCAAGGTCTAATATACCTATCAAGAACTTGGCTTTTGCACCTACGTTGAGCCAATCTGTTATAGGCACTGCAGCACCTACATAGAGATCGAGATAGAGTGTTCCGCCGAGGTAGGTATCACCAAGGTTGTAGCTGTTGTTACCCAACGTCTTAAGCGCCGTAAAGAGATCCTTCGACTCGGTGTTTGATACCGAGAAGTGCGCACCGACACCAAAATTCCAAAATACATTGGTCTCACGAATCTTATGGAAGAAGCCACCGCCAAGGATGGTTATATCCTCCTTGTTATGCACGATACCCCTATTTGGTAGGCGATCGAGGAACTCCGATGGAGATACCGCGCCGTTAAATGCTGTGACAATCTGACCACCACGCTGGTAGAAGAGGTTATCCACAGAGAGGTAGTTGGAATTGAGGTTTATGCCCATGCCCGAAAGAAACGGCACTGCCACATATCCTCGTGTTGGCACAAGGGCAGGGTTAAGCTCCGTACGGAAGTAGGAACCCTCCATAAAGTAGGATGTTCGTGACTGCGCCGATGCAACATCCGACACTAGGAGGCCAACGATAAATAGAATACTATATAGTATCTTCTTCATAATCACACATTTTAACGGTTACTCCAAAAAATCTTTTACATCGACAGTAATACCCTCCGACAACCTCACAGAGATTACCGCCTCGAGATACTGCTCATCGAGGATACTCACCTCCTTGCCCTCTGCGGCCTCGCCCATAGCCTGCAGGTCGAGATGTATCTTGCTCACCTTGGCAAGCTCCGCTATTCGGCCACCATCGACAATAAGATCAAGCTCGGCCTTTGTGTACTCTGGGGTAACACCATCTACCGACCCTGCAATGACAAATTCTGCTCCCGATGCGCTCTCTCCTTCAAGCTGCGCCGAGGTAGCGTTACCATCCTTATCACGAAGCTCCACAGAGGCGTTAATGCCTATAGGTAGCGTATTCATAACCTCGGCGATGATTGTCACATCACCAACCTTAATATCATACTCCTTAAGATCATCAAACAGGTCATCAAGATTCTCGATATCGTACTGATAGTTGATGTTCAACTCATTATTAAAGGCCACAGGAAGCTCCAGACTATAGTCGTAAAGAATCCTAAAATCATCGTCAATATAGAGCGTATTGCTGACGTTAGAGTCTACACCGATGTTTAGATTTACATCAATCTTGGAAGGTATCGAACCATCGATAAGCTCATTAATATTCAATGGCACAAAGATACACTCGTAGCTTGGTTTCTTATCCGCAAGGACTATCTTACGCTCCACAACCACAATATCGGAGCCGTCATATCCAGCAGCGTCAATCTCCACACCTTCAATGCTTAAGCTAGAATCAACGCCATCAGAGATCGAGCCATTAACCTTGAGAGGTAGTGTAAGAGGATTCTTGATGTTTATAACAACCATAGGCGAGAGTCCTGTACCCTCTATCTCCAAATTCTTCAAGATATCCAGCTTTTCAATCTCGATACTCTTCTCTATCTTGTAGTCGTAATCCACCCTGCCAGCTATAGCAAGCACAAGAAGATTCATCTTCTCGATACCAACCTCGATATCTACATTACCACTATGCTCTAGTGATGACACCGCGACAGATATGCCATCCCTAAATCTCGCTGTGATATGAGGTTTAAACTCTAGCTTTATCTCTCCATCTACGGGGGCTATACCATCCCCAAAATCGAGAGCCTCAAGCACAACATCTACGCCATCACTCAAGGCATCTATCGATGCAATTATCTTATGCTCCTGGGCATCGTAGGTGTAATCAGCATCGGGGAGCTCCTGCAGGTCAAGAAATTTGGGCAGCGTAACCTCAATAACAATATAATCTGCCACCTTGCTATCGAGCCACTCCAAGCCCTTGGCGCAAAATCTCAAGCTCTGACCCTCAACAAGATCTACGCGCTCTAGGCCCTTCACCTGCTCCGGAAGATCAACAATATTTATACTCCTTGCCTGCTGGCTATCAGGTTCAAAATCGACAAGCTTAACCTCGGGGTCTAACTCCACCTCGGCATCACCATACTCAAAATCGGCCATGAGGGTTACCGTTGGCTTATTATTGAGGCTAAATAATCCCGATTTTGGGGTAATCGAGAAGTCCATGCTAAAGTCCAGCGCCAATGGGATATCAATATGGTGATTCTCAACATGGTTCACACTTGTCAAGCTCTCAACATATAGAGTTATATACAACTCCTTTGCACCCTCCGCAACCTTATACCTATTTTCGTAGTTACTACCCTCGTAGATAGGGTTACCATACTGGTCAAGAATCACGAATGTTCCGCCCGTAACATCAAGGTTAAACAGCAGTTCACCCTCCTTGATGATATCCGCAAAGTCGTTAAACTGAACCTTGAGGAGCATAGGTGCGCCACGATGTTCACCATCTATATCCCTGAATATAAGCTTCTTGAAATCCTTAATCATATCAGGAACATCAAGCTCAATATCCTCGGGGTCGAAGGTATGCGTAACGCTACCACCAATCACAGGCAGCAGCTCACCCTCTGGGAGATAGAACGTATCACCCAACTCCGACACATCGACACCAGGGATGTCTGGCAGCTCCTTATAGTCCTCCAAAACATCCAAGCCAACATCTATGCTCTTACTCTCGTTAAGCACAATAGGTGTCATATCTATCTTGAAATCGGGATACTCCACGCTAAACGTATTGAGAACCTCTGGCACCTCAAAGCGCTTAGTGATATCCTCAATGATGATTGTATCGCCACCACTTTTGCTAAAGGTGTAGTTACCATTCTCATCCTGAACAATACCCTCAATCTCCTTCTCTTTAATAAGATCCTTAACGCTCTTGCGTTTCAGTTCTCCGACCTTGAGGATTGTCTCTCCATGACCTATTGTAACCTCACCACTGACGTTGGCAAGGTCGTAGCTTTCGTCTACACATGCCACAAATAGGAGTGCAGAAACCACTGCAAAGCAGCGGAATATACAATTTTTAAGATTCATATATGTAAGTTTTGGATTTCTAATTAAGTACAAATATAGTATAATATTCTTTATAATCAAAGATGCTAAACAAAATAAGCAAAGTAACTATCTATATTATTGTTTTTTTACTTTTTAAAGTATATCTTTGTATCCAATTATTATATATAATTTGCTATTTTTATTGTTATATATGAAGAGAATATCTATCAACAGTGCTACTATAGCCCTACTTACGCTCATTACTTCATGTAATGAGGCCCCTCAAACACAACAGATTGCAACCTACGACTACATGAAAGTATCTACTACCGATACCGAGGTAGAGAGTCGCTTCTCGGCCTCTATACGTGGTCGTCAAGATATCAGCATAATGCCACAGGTTAGTGGTACCATATCGAAGGTATGTATTAACGAGGGAGAGAGCGTAAAGAGTGGCGAGACACTATTTATTATCGATCAGGTACCATACAGAGCAGCTCTAGAGACTGCCGAGGCAAATGTAAAGGCTGCCGAGGCTGGCGTAGCTATTGCCAAGCTAAACCTAGATAGCAAAAAGGAGCTATTCTCGCGCAACGTAATATCGGAGTATGAGCTACATCTCTCGGAGAATCAGCTTCTCTCAGCCGAGGCTACCCTAGCACAGGCTACAGCACAACGCACCAATGCTGCGAATAGCCTTGGATACACAGTTGTCAAGGCTCCATCAAACGGCGTTGTTGGCACCATACCATATCGCGTTGGCGCACTTGTAGGCCCAACAATACCACAGCCACTAACCACTGTCTCGGATAACTCCGAGATGTATGTATACTTCTCAATGAACGAGAGCCAACTCCTAAAGCTCACACGCCAGCATGGCTCAATGGATGCTGCACTCAAGGCTATGCCTCAACCAGAGCTATGCCTCAGCGATGGCTCCATGTATGACCACAAGGGCGTTATTGAGTCTATTAGTGGAGTTATCGACCAGCAGACAGGCTCTATAACACTGCGTGCCGTATTCCCCAATCCTGGCAAGCTACTACATAGTGGCAGCTCGGGAGAGGTTGTACTTCGCTACTATGAGAAGGATTGTATCGTGATACCATGTATCGCCACATATGAGGTTCAGGATAAGACCTATGTATACCAGCCTGTAGAGGGTAAGGCTACATCGAAGATTGTGACCGTAAGCAGCTATGACGGCACTAACTTCATAGTTCGCGAGGGTCTTGAGGCTGGTGACATCATAATCACCGAGGGTGTTGCTATGCTCCGCGAGGGCACACCGATAAAGCTCAACGAGAGTAACAACGAGTCTTCATCAAACACAACAGAGGAGTAATATGGATTTAAAACGATTTATAGACCGCCCCGTACTCTCAACAGTGATATCGCTAACTATAATGTTTGCTGGCATTGTAGGCTTGCTATCACTCCCCATTGAGCAGTTTCCGACCATTGCCCCACCAACAATCAATGTGACCACCTCCTACCCTGGTGCCTCGGCAGAGACCATCCAAAAGTCTGTCATTGCACCTCTCGAGGAGCAGATTAACGGTGTGGAGGATATGACATATATGACCTCCACCGCCTCTAATAGTGGCAATGTCACCATCTCGGTATTTTTCAAGCAAGGTACCGACCCTAACATGGCCTCTGTGAATGTGCAGAATCGTGTGACACGCGCCACATCGGTACTCCCTGCCGAGGTAGCAAAGGTTGGTGTGCAGACGGCAAAGAAACAGACATCTATCATCAAGGCCATAGGTATAAACTCCCCAAATGGCACCTACGATGAGGCGTTCCTTGCCAACTACTTTGTGAACAACATACAGCCCAAGCTACTGCGTATCAACGGTGTGGGTGAGTGTATGACTCTTGGCTCGAAATACTCCATGCGTATATGGCTCAAGCCTGCGGCTATGGCGCAGCATGGCCTTATACCTGCCGACATCACAAGCATCCTTGCCGAGCAAAACATAGAGTCTTCGACAGGTAATCTTGGTGAGAACTCTGGAGGAACATTTCAGTACACCATGCGTTACCGAGGTCGCAAGGTTACCCCAGAGGAGTTTGATAATATTGTCATCAAGTCACTACCATCGGGCGAGGTGCTACGTCTCAAGGATGTTGCAAACGTGGAGTTTGGCAACGAGACCTATGCCTACACTAGTGAGGTAAATGGCTTGTCGGGTGTTGTGGCAATGATATACCAAACTGCAGGCTCCAACGCCACGGAGATTATCAAGGAGATTGATGCCATGATTGCCGAGGAGCAAGCCATAGCTCCAAACGATGTGGAGTTCCTAACCATCATGGATAGTAACGAGTTCCTCTTTGCCTCTATTCACGAGGTTATCAAGACCCTAATCGAGGCTATCATCCTTGTTATCCTTGTGGTATTCATCTTCTTGCAGAGTGTTCGCTCGTCCATAATACCTCTTATTTCGATTATCGTATCGCTAGTAGGTACGTTTGCCGTTCTTGCGCTCCTAGGCTTCTCAATCAATATGCTCACCCTCTTTGCCTTGGTGCTTGCCATAGGTACTGTGGTTGATGATGCTGTGATTGTCGTGGAGGCCGTACAGGCAAAGTTTGAGGCGGGATACCGCTCTGCCTACAACGCCTCGGTAGATGCCATTAAGGATATCTCCATGGCTATTGTGACATCTACATTAGTCTTTATGGCGGTGTTTATCCCTGTTGCGATGATGGGAGGCACATCGGGAATCTTCTACACACAGTTTGGTATAACCATGGCTATTGCCGTAGGCATCTCGGGTATCAACGCCTTAACGCTCTCCCCTGCGCTTTGTGCCATGATGCTAAAGCCTCATGACGAAGAGGCACATAGCAAGGGTCTTGGAGCGCGATTCAAGAGCGCCTTTGACACCACGTTTAATGCTCTTTTAACAAAATACCAAAGGGGCGCATACCTCTTTATCAAGCGCCCACTGATACTTTGGGGCGTACTAATAGTTTCGGTTATCGCTATGGTGTTCCTATTCTCCACTACAAAGACAGGACTAGTGCCTGCCGAGGATCAAGGAACCATAATGGTAAACGTCACAACAGCACCAGGCTCTACCCTAGAGCAGACAAATAAGGTGATGGAGGAGGTGAGCAACCGCATAAGTGTACTCCCACAGATAAACACACACTGTAAGATTTCGGGCTACGGCATCCTCTCGGGACAAGGCTCATCGTATGGAACGATGATTCTACGTATGAAGGATTGGGAGGAGCGTCCCGAGGATGAGGATAACGTGCTATATTTGAGCCAGAAGGTTATGGCCATGTGCCAAGATATCAAAGATGCACAGGTCATAGCCATAGTACCTCCGATGATATCGGGATATGGTACTGCAAGTGGCTTCTCGATGCACCTTCAGGACCTCAACGGCGGAGATATCACCGAGTTTTACAAGGTCGCTATGTCGTTCCTTGCAGCGCTAAACAAGCGCCCAGAGATAGGCATGGCATACACCACCTACAATGTAAACTACCCTCAATATATGGTAGATGTGGATGCTGCAAAGTGCAAGCGTGCAGGCATCTCCCCTGCCGAGGTGTTGGCAACTGTGGGAGGCTATTATGGAGGACAGTATGTCTCAAACGTAAACCGCTTCTCGAAGGTATATCGTGTTATGATTCAGGCCGAAGCCAAGGATAGACGTAACATCGAATCGATGGATAACATCTATGTACGTGTAAATGGTGAGATGGCCCCCGTGAGTCAATTCGTAACCCTCACAAAGATTTATGGCCCCGAGACCCTCAACCGCTTTAATATGCACACCTCGATTGCTGTGAATGGTGAGGCGGCAGAGGGCTACTCATCAGGAGATGCCATACGTGCTATCAAGGAGACCGCTGCGCAGGTACTCCCTCGAGGCTACGACTACGAATTTAGTGACCTCACACGCGAGGAGGAGAGTACATCGAGCAATGCTGCGGCAGTATACGGCATCTGCTTCCTGCTCATCTATCTTCTTCTTGCAGCACTCTATGAGAGCTACCTCATCCCATTTGCTGTACTTCTATCGGTACCTGCAGGATTGTTCGGATGTCTGCTCTTTGCACGTGTGATGGGCCTCGAAAATAACATATACCTACAGACAGGTATGATTATGATTATTGGTCTACTATCCAAGACTGCCATCCTCCTCACGGAGTATGCCACAGAGCGCAGGCACGCCGGCATGAGCCTCGCCGAGGCTGCCCTCGCCGCAGCACGCGCACGTCTACGTCCTATCCTTATGACGGTGCTTATGATGATATTCGGAATGTTACCTCTTATGTTCTCATCTGGCGTGGGTGCTAACGGCAACTCATCTCTAGGTTCGGGAGTTGTTGGAGGTATGCTGATTGGAACTATAGCCCTCCTATTCCTTGTCCCTGGTCTGTTCATCGCCTTCCAATGGTTGCAGGAGAGGATACGACCTATAGATGTTAAGGAGGTGACAGATGAGAACATCCTACGCGAGCTAAAAGAGGTTAAAGCAATTATGAACGAAACAGAGAGATAAAAGCTATGAAGAGATACCTATTAATAATCCTTATGGCTACGATTGTGGCGAGCTGTGGTATATATAAACCCTACTCTCGCCCCGATGTGAAGACCGATGGCATCTATGGCGCACAATATGATAGCTCGGATACCACATCTATTGCCGACCTACGCTGGGATGAGTTTTTCAGAGATAGCTACCTGCAGCGACTTATCACACAGGGATTGGAGAGTAATAGCGACATGCAGGCGGCATATCTTCGTATAGAGTCGGCAGAGGCAACGCTCAAGGCAGCACGTCTAGCCTACCTGCCATCGCTAAACTTTGCACCCAATGGAGGTCTCTCCAGCTTCAACTCATCATCAGCAAGCTGGACATATAGCGCTCCAATATCGGCATCATGGCAGATAGACATCTTTGGTGGCATCACAAACGCCAAGCGTAAGGCAAAGGCGCTATATGCTGAATCGAAGGAGTATAGCCAAGCAGTACGCACACACCTCATCGCTACTATTGCTAGCTACTACTATACACTCCTTACGCTCGACAGCCAGCGTGAGGCTACACGTCTTACGGCAGAGTCTCTAACCAAGAGCGCCACCACCCTACGCTCTATGATGGAGGCGGGCATGACAAACCGTGCGGCAGTGGCACAGATGGAGGCTGCGGCATACGATGCCCACACAACACTGATGGATATAGATAAGCAGATTCGCGATGTTGAGAATAGCCTCTCGGCACTTCTTGGCGACACACCTCATACCATAGAACGTGGCTCGCTACAGAGCCAGGAGTTCCCCGAGGCGATGACAACAGGAGTCCCTGTGCGTCTTCTTGCAAACCGCCCCGATGTACGTATCGCCGAGTACCGACTCATGCAGGCCCACTACGCCACAGCGGCAGCACGCTCGGCACTATACCCCACACTAACACTAAATGGCCTTGTGGGATGGACCAACAACGCAGGCTCTATAGTCACAAACCCTGGAGGGTTGCTACTCTCGGCAGCAGCATCTCTCACAGCACCGATATTTAACGGCGGTAAGCTTCGCGCACAGCTAAAGATTGCCAAGGCACAGCAGGAGGAGACACGTCTGGCCTTCCAGCAGAGTATCCTCAATGCTGGTAGCGAGGTAAATAGCGCCCTTGCCGAGATTGAGACAGCACGCGCCAAGAGAGAGCTGCGCACAAAGCAGATAGAGTCACTTAAGAGTGCTGCGGAGAGTACCGAGCTAATGATGCAGTATGGTTCAACAACATATCTCGAGGTACTCACAGCGGAGCAGAACCTCCTAGCTGGAAAGATAGCCGAGATTATGGATCGCTACGATGAGATTCACGGATGTATATCGCTATATTCGGCTCTAGGTGGTGGCCGCGAGGAGGAGAAGAAGGAGTAACACTACCTTAATAGATAAAAGAGAGGTCTCGAAGCAATCTTCGAGACCTCTCTTATGTTTTAGTGGCTGTTATGTTACTTCACAACAACGCCCTGATTCTCAATAATACCTACAACACCGCTGAAGGTACCCTTGATATCGTTGCCGGCATCATCCTTACCATCAACAGTGATAACGACATTACCGTCAATCTTTTCAACCTTGATAGTACCATCCTTGATAGGTGCTGCCTTCGACATATCAATCATTCCACTTGCACACTCCATATAATAGGCATTAAGCTGCTGGCTATCGTCACGCAAGCGGCCTGCAGGGAATGTCCAATCCAACGACTCATCAGGATTAGAGAGCTTATACTCACCAAGGTAACCCTCTTGATTATCGAAGCCACCAACAGTCTTTGGAACGATAAAGTTAAAGATGAGGTATACACCACTAAAGGTTGTCTTATCCTCAATCATGTGCATAAACCACACATCGTGACCTGTACCAAACCAATCACCACGATAGTAGGCATACATAAAACCTCCTGTAACATCAATGTGGAGAGTATCGGTATACTGGCTCACAGGACAAACATCAGCATAGGTATCCTTGCTGTAGTCGCCAATGATAGGTGCGTCATTATATATCACTCGGTGAACCTCGCCACTCTTTAGCACTATATCTGCTACAATACCTGTCTCGGAAACAACGAGGGTACATGAGCTAAATGATTCCGTTGTGCCATTTGAGCTGATAAGGTAAGTACAATCCTTATAGGCATCGATAGTACCAGCACGTGAAGAGCGTGAATGATCCAAAGTGTAGGTACCAAGAGGAATACGCAACTCCTTGCTAAACTCTGCGCCCTCGTCAGCATAGATATCGAAACGATACTCTGTTGCATAGTTAAACTCATTAATACCTGCAGGCTGCATATCAGACAAGATGATAAAATAGTTGAAGCCTTCGGTCTGTCCACCATCTACCAAGAACTTTCCGTAGTATGTACCTGCAACATGCGTTGCCTCGAAGGTTACATCAGCAGCAGCAGTTCCGTCCTGCATAACCATCACCTGGAAGCTATCTACGCCACATGACACCTTGATAGTAGAATTACGCGCCTCACCGGCATTTGGCGATACACTAAAGAGTACCTTCTCGGATGTAATCTCCTCAACAGCAATCCACTTAACTACAGCAATGGCCTCAACAACTCTTGCTCGTGATGCCTCTGTAGCCTGCTCTACAAAGTCGAAAAGAATCTCGCCCTGGCCACCCTCAACACCAAACTTCATGACAGCATTTGATGTAAGGGTAATCTTTCCTGCAGGAACATCATCCTTAACATCCTCTGCGACCTTCTTCTCGCATGCAACAAGCGCAAATAGGCCCAACATCAAAATTGATAAAAGTTTTTTCATAGTTTTAGTTATAGTTAGTTTTTTAGGTTAATCTACATACTCAAATGGAACTGAAGCCCCAAGTTTACACATCGTAGTATTTACAACCTCATACTTGTTGTTATACTGCGAATCCTGCGCTGCAATAACCACAAGAACCTTAAGCTCTGAACGTCTTATCACTGTATTCGGAATAGCCATCTCGAATACCTTGCTAGAGGTAGACTCCGCAGATATATATCCCCAATCAGAGCCTGTGATGTCGCTATTGCTCAACACGCTATAGGAGTCACGAATGGCGTTATGATGGATATTCATCCACGACTCATAGGCATTAGATTGCGAGCCGTAGATATTATCCTCCAGGAGGAAGATATTGAACTTATAGTGACGAGCCTCCTTGCTCTTGAGCGATGCACTAACAATAATCTTATCACCATCTATCTTCGCCGCAACAGCTACAGCAGCACTCTGCTTCTCCTTCTTAAGGGTATCTAGATGTCTGTAGATATAAGAGATATTAGAGCCTGCAGAATCGGGATACTGATAGTTAAAGGTGAGTGTTGGGAAGCCTGTAAGCACTTTAAGAGTCTTCTGATAGTAGTAACGCACAGTATAGGCAACGCTCGATGTCGCAGGGTCGCTACTATTATATGAGTGTGCTACAGCTAGGTTAAAACAGTCATTATACGAAGGATTCTCCTCTACAATCTTTAGAGACTCCATCATATATGGGCAGTATGGACACTCTGTTCCAGTATGTTCAATAAGCAGCATGCGATACTTAAAGTCGTAGCTCTCGGGGTCATTATCTGCGGGAAAATCGGGGGCAGAGGCAGATATTACATTCACAGAGAGAACCTTCGATCGAACACCCTCATACTCCGCATATAAGGCACGCTCACCAACCTCATCAAAGGTCATAGGATTAGGAATCTCCTGATGAGTGTAGTAGTCGTAGATGCCCGACTTGGAGGTGATATCCTCGCTGCCATACACCACAGTAAAGGTTACTTGCTCTCCAACATGCGGAGTAGTGGTATCGGCAAACAAGACCACGTCATCTGTACTTCCGCTCTGAACAACGGTTGTCTTGGCAGTTACATCATCGCATGACAGCGTTATTGACGCCTTACGCTCCGCAGAGGCAACATTCTTATCGACAGTAAACACCACCTTCGAGGCATCAACAGAGTCTATGGTAACCCATTCGGCACTAGCACTAACCTCGGGAGTTACCGATGCTATGCTTCCCGAGACAGAGTAAAATAGGTCGAAAGTTCCTCCCGTAGCAGCCACCTCTACCTTGCGCTGTGGTATGATAATCTTTGTCTCGGTCTCTTCGGTGATACCCTCCTGCTGCACAGCGAGGTTGTATACATTGGAGCCATAGACAACATCTATCACTGCGAGGCGCTGCGCAGGTGTATCATTAGCCTCCACATCAAACTTTATTCTATCCTCCACAGTGATATTTGATATCCACTCTGAAGTTGTAGTAGCCTCAATAGTCAAACCAGAGTCTGCCGAAGTCTCAAAGAAGACAACCTCGGCGGGGCCTCCCTCTGCACCTACCGTGATAACCGTAGATGAAAAGACAAGCTCCGAGGCATGCTCCTCGCTCTGCGAATCCGCACCGCTACATCCCACAAGAAGAGTAGCTACAAATGCTGCTAATAAATAAAATCTTCTCACGTCTACTACTCGTTAATAGGTACAACAATAGGACTACCTACAATACCATGGCTAAACTCACCCACGTAGTGCGCACGGATGTTCTGCTGCAAGTGATTAACAACATCCACCATGACATCATAACCATCTTCGCAATGAGCTACGGTAATTGTTCCACTAACAACCTTTGTCTTGCCATTTGCATTAACAATCTCGCAAGCATCAGCATCTATATAGTTTGCATTAGTTCTATCTTCGCCATATAGCACCTCAAATGTTGTCTCGGGGATGATGTAATCTACAGCCCCAGAGGCAAGCATACATTCGAAGGTCAATTTGATGCCGTCAGCCTCAAGGTAGATGTAAAAGTTATTGTTGTAGAACCACGCTCCCTCGGCATCAAAGCACTCGTGGATGACATTTGGGGATTTGCCCGTAGGGACAACCCACACCTTCATACTCTCCTCGGCGAGGTAGATATCATATAACTTACCCTCCTCGTAGTTCACCTTGATATTTATCTCCGAGCCAGAGATGATGGTAATCTCGCTATCGATGTCATACACATCCTCCGACTCTGCGCCATAACCACCCTGTAGGGTGCTGCGGAACTTAAAGCCATCCTCATCCAACGACACATTTGACACAACCTGGTAGATACCAATCTTGCGCATAGATATCTCCTCGCCAAGACCCTGTACATACCATACATCCTTACCCTCCTCTACCTCTTCGTGAGCATCGGCAGGAGTCTTACCCTCGCTCATAACATAGTAGGTATTTAGCTCCTCGTTGATATATAGGTCGTAGATACCCGACTCCTTAACACGGATATCGCTACCATACTTCGATGCTGGGTACTTATGGTCACGCTCCGCAGCTTGGCCATTGCCACCAAGGCCGTTCTGCATCGAGCCGTCCAAGATAAACTTAAACGAATCAGAGGTAGATATCTCCACGCCGCGAGCTACATAGTAGCCCTCGATGCTCTCCATAGCTACTGCCGATGCTACATCCCAATTATTGGTAAACGTACCTACAATAGCCCAGCCCTCCACGGTTGGTTGAGGAGGTTCAGGAGTCTCCAACATAGCACTCTGCTTCACAACAACCTCAAATGACTTTGAGTAGTAGCTTACGGTAATCAACCCCTCACGATCCTCATTCGTATCATTCTTCGCAACACTAAAGAGTAGAACACCGTAGTAGCTATCATCCTTGTTGATAATAATCCACTCCTGATCGCTCTTTGATGCAACGGGAGATGGCTGGCTCAATAGCCCCGACTCACCCTCAAATACCTCATCGCCCTTGGTGAGGTTATACGTAATCTGGGCATCTCCACCCTCGGCAGTGAAAGTCATGATCTTATCGGAAGTAAGCTCTAGTATTGGCTCTTTCGAATCACCAGAGGGCAACTGTGTAGAATCATCCTCCTTGTTACAAGCCACCATAATTAGTGACACCGAAAACAACAGCGAAAATAGCTTTCTCATTTTAGGTAAACTTTGTTAATTAAGTAAATATCTCTTTTATTTTTTAAATTATATACTCTCTACACGCTCTATTTCTTAATAAAGAAAAATCTCACGATACAAATATATGTATATTTTCGCAAATAGATGATTTTTTATATAAATATCTACTATCGCAACAAAAAAAGGGCTGACTAAAAAGTAACTTAGCCAGTCCCATAACCTAGGAGAGTGAATAAAAAGATGTAGTTTTAGGCTTGCGAAGCCCGAAAAAGCGGAGTTTACTAAGCGTAAATGAGCATTTTGAGGGCAAGCGTAACGACAAAATACACTTTTTATTCACTCTCTTTATATGTGTAGTATAATCTACTACAAGAACGGAGTAGCCTCCGCAGCACGTGTAGTAGTTGCCTCCTCGATTACAGAGAGAGGAATCTCACACTTCTCATAGATGCTCTTAACAGAGACATCCTCCTGGCTATACATGATAAGTCTATCGCCACCTACCTCAAACTTATAGCCAGAAGCCCAATTTGTGCCATCGCTATACGAGCCTGTAACGATATCACCATTAACAACATAGCTACCCTCAAAATGCTCGTAGTATAGTGAGTATACCTGCTGGTAGATATCAAACTCTCCACCCTTATACTCTACATATACCTGAAACTCTGGAGCCTCGCCATTCCACTCTACAAGGTGCCACTGACCATCTATACCTGTAGTAACAGGAGGGTTATTAGGCTTATCATCACCGCCCGAAGACTTCTTCTCACAACCAACAAGAGCGATAAGAGCCATGGCGAATATTGCAAAAAACTTTTTCATATCTCGAAATATCTTTTTAGCATTAACAATATATTACAACCAGCCACCAGGGATAATTGGAGCGCCAGTACCCTCATCTAGAGTAATACCTGGACGAACGATAAGTGCAAACTCCTGCTGCGCCTCCATACCGCCAGTAATAAGGCCACCACCCAACTGGTTACCTCCAGCAACATACTTCAAGGTCACGATAGCCGAACCAGGCTTGGTACATGTGAGGAGCAACTTGCTACCCATAAACTGACAGCTCTCAATACCTAGCTTCTCGATAACATCTGCAGGGATGTCAGACTTAAGCATCTTAATCTGGCAGTTGCCATCACCAAAGAACTGGTTGATATCGATAATCACCTGCTCACCAAGAGGAACAGGAATACATCTAGTGCCACGCACTGCCATCAACACACGGTAAGCATCGATTAGACCTGTACCCATCTTATTAGAATAAGAGGATAGGTTCATCGTACCACCTTCGAAATTAGCCTTTGTACCAGAGAACGTTCCGAAGCCAGATACTGACGATACGATGATATCCTTCAACTCTGGGAGTGTCAAGAAGATACCGTTGTCAGCAGCATAAGAGATTGCCAACGCCGCAATACCCGACACATGAGGACAAGCCATAGATGTACCCTGCATACGTGCATACTTATCACCTGGCAATGTAGAGACTACACAACCATAGTCATAAGTAGTACCATTACGCTTAAAGTACTCACCACCTGGAGCAGAGACATTACAACCACGGTCGTAGCAAGTAAAGTATGTAGGCAAACCATCGGGAGCAATCGCCGATACAGCGATAAGCTTATTCCATGCTGCTGGATAACCAGCTACAGCACGGCCATCGTTACCAGCGGCAAAGATTACAATACCACCATCGAGGTTTGGGTGGTTCTTACTCTCCATGAAGTAGAGGAGTGCCTGTGCCTCAACGCCTGTGCTACCCTTCTCGAAGCCCTCATCGTTACCAATAGCGCCTGCCTCAAAGCCCCAAGAGTTCTGCAAAACACAAGCGCCACGATCTGCGGCATACTCTATAGCTGCAGCAGTAGCTGACGTACCTGCGGCAGTACCACCAGAGATAATCTGACAAGAGATAAGGCGTACACCATCACCGTTACCCGAGCCACCAGCAACACCAGCAACACCGATGCCGTTGTTGTTCACAGCAGCAACAGTACCAGCTACGTGAGTACCGTGTCCAGAGTCACCATTACGTGTCCAGGTGATACGACCCTTATTCACAAAGTTGTAACCATAGATATCATCAACATATCCATTAGCATCGTCATCAACGCCCTCCTGACCATTAAGCTCTGCCTCGTTAGCGAGCATATTAGCTGCGATATCGGCATGTGTATAGCAAACACCCTCATCAACAACCGCTACAATGACATCTGGGCGACCTGTAGTAAGCTCCCATGCATCAAAGAGATTGATGTCAGCGCCCGCCTTTGCACCAGGGAAATCTACACTACCATCGTTGTTGTAGTGCCACTGCTGGACAAGCATTGGGTCGTTAAAAGGTAGCTCATCGGCACGTGTGACGAATGATGGCTCAACCTCTGTAGCCTCATACTTTGGGGTCTTAACACGTGTTGAGAACTGTACGCGCTCCACAACATCTACATTTGCGAGAGCCTGCGCTGCAACCTCTAGGTCTACCTCCTCTGGCATTGTGATAGTATACCAGCGGTGCATACCCATCGCACGCTTCTTATCGGCGTTTACCTTGAGATTAAATACCGGCTGAAGATCCTCGGCGCCAATCTCCGCTACTACGGCATCAAGAGCCATAACACCCGAGCGTGTAGCCATGGTAGCATTCTCGAGCTGCTCTGCTGTAGCCTCATCTACATAGATGATAAGCTCACCCTTAACAGCCTTCTCGGGGGTGTTAATGAGCTTCTTCATCACAGCTGTCTCCATAGATGCAGTACCTCGCTCGTCTACATTGTCTGTAGCACAAGAGACTGCAAATATTCCTGCCAAAGCAAGAATAAAGAGTTTTGTTCTATTCATAGTTGTTTTAGTTAAAAGTTTTTCAGCGCTATAGGTACAACAAAAGCATACCTCTCAATCTGCAAAAATAGTATAATTTTTTGAAACTCACACCTTACAGCAGATATTTTTGAGTATAAAGCAGATATATTCTACAATAGGGATATGGAGCATGCATTAAACAAAGTATCCCACCCGGAAATCCAGGTGGGATAACTATCTATCGTAAGCCGCTAGCACGACCTACACTAGAGGATTATAGGAAAGGTGTAACCTCCACGCCACGTGTGCCGCTCAACGCCTCATCCTTAATCTGCTGTGGAATCTCACAAGCCTTGTAAACACAAGTTACAGGATTGGTCTCATTGCTCTTAAGAGTCAAGGTGTTACCATCCTCCGAGATACCTCCGGTGTATGTACACTTCCACTCACCAGCATCGTAGTACTCGCCCGAGATTGTTGTACCATCTACAGTATACTCACCATCGAAGTACTTATAGTCGAGAGTGTAAACCTGCTGATAGATTGAGAAAAGACCATGCTCGAAAGAGATGTATACACCAAACTCATTAGCAGTGCCATTTACAGATACAAGCTGCCACTCCTTCTCAAGGCCCTCAAGAGTTCCTGATGGCCCTGGTTCTGGATTTGGGGTATCAGACTTGCTACCATCATCCTTGCTACAACCTACAAGTGTCAAGAGCATAAATGCCAACATTGACAATATCTTCAAACTCTTCATATAGTTATCTTATTTTTCGAGATTAAACACCTATTACAACCAACCGCCATTGTCGTTGTTATCACGCGCAACGATAACGATCTCCTTCTCCATGAGCTTACCACCAGTAGTATCGCCACCACCAACAGCATCGCCACCAGCGATATACTTAACTGTGACAACACCAACACCAGCCTTCTTACATGTGAAGTACAAGCTTGTGCTGAAGAACTCTACTTTATCGATACCAAGACGGTTCTTTGTCTCCTCGGAGATAGAGAAGTCCTTGAAAGCCTTAACCTTGATGTCACCAGTACCGATGAAGTTAGAGACCTTCAACTCATACTCCTGGCCTACGACAGCTGGAGCGCAGATAGCACCACGCACGTTCATAATAGCCATCAAAGCATCAATTCTACCAGTACCCATGTTACCCTTGAATGGCTCAAGAGCCATAGATGTTTTAGAGCCCCAGTAGATATACTTGCTACCTACAAGCTCATTATCGATGTTACGAACTGACGATGTGATGATGTCGTAGAGCTGTGTATTTGTAATCTTAATACCATTCTCAACAGCATAAGAGAGTACCAACGCTGCGATACCCGACACGTGAGGACACGCCATAGATGTACCCTGCATATAACCATAATCAGAGCCATAAGGCTGATTAGTTTGTGCATCGATAGCCTCTGATGGAAGTGTTGAAAGCACACAACCCTCATACTTATACTTACCATTTACGATTGAAAGGTCGCCACCAGGAGCAGCTACATTACAACCACTCTTATAGTTTGTATATGATGTAGGAAGGCCATCTGGAGCTGTAGCAGTAACAGCGATAAACTCGTTGTAAGCACCAGGATAATCTGCTGTTGCCTTACCCTCATTACCAGCAGCGAAGATAGCAACGCTACCTGTCATTGCAGGGTTGTTGCTCTTATTCACGAAGTAGCGCAACGCAGCAAGCTCAACACCATAAGAACCCTCGTATATAGCGTCTGACATAGTGGTACCAGGGTTAAGTGGATAACCCCATGAGTTCTGAAGGATAGAGGCGCCGTGATCTGCAGCATACTCCATACCCTTTGCATTTCCCTTCAAGCTGCTATTATCATCGCCATCGAAGATCTGGATAGACATGATGCGAACGCCATCGCCCTTACCCGAGCCACCAGCAACACCAGCAACACCAATACCGTTGTTATTTACTGCGGCTACAGTACCTGCTACGTGAGTACCATGACCAGAGTCACCATCGTAATCGCTGCCAACCCATGCCTGAACATCCCATGAGATGTTACCATTACCATCAACGCAGTTATAGCCATAGATATCATCCTTAACGCCATTGCCATCGTCATCATGGTTTGGAGTACCGTTAAGCTCCTTGGTGTTTACCCACATGTTATCCTTAAGGTCGGGGTGAGTATACTTAACACCCTCATCCATCACCGCTACGACAACCTGTTTAGAACCTGCGGTGTAGTTCCAAGCTGCAAAGGCATTGATATCCTCACCAGCCTTTGACTCTGGATAGATACTCTTAAGGCCCTCGTTGTTGTAGTGCCACTGCATAGGGAGCATAGGATCGTCAAAAGGCATATCCTCGACACGTGTGATTGGCATCTCAAGTGCTGGAGCAGCCTGCATCCTCTTTGGACGCTTGATGAGTGTAGAGTACTGCACACGCTTAACACCTGGCAAAGCAGCATACTTCGCAGCTACGCTCTCTACATCAGCCTCCTCGTCAAAACTAACAACAAACCAACGGTGGAGGTTCTGCGCTCTCTTCTCATTACCATTTATCGACATGTTAAATACAGGCTCGATAGCCTCTGCGCCGCACTCTGCAGCAACAAGATCGCATGCCTCAACGCCAGAACGTGTTGCCTCCTTTGCTACACTCCACGCCTCGGCAGTCTCCTCATCAACAAAGAGGATAAGCTCACCCATCTTTGAACTGTCAGGGGTGTTGATAATCTTATTGGCAGCAACACTCTGTGTGTCTACTGAAGACTCCTCCATTACAGGGTCCTGCACACACGACACTGCGAAGATTGCAGCCAATGCAAACAATGAAATTTTAACCTTGTTCATAATCCTATTTAGTAATTAAGTTTTTGCTCTCCACTAGCACGATAACCTCCCATCGCACAAGGTAAGAAAGTTACCACACTCTCTCAAGATGCAAAGATACAAAAAATTAGGAAAGTAGAACATATAAAGCGATTTTTTTTGTGGTGGCTTGGAGAAAGCGCTATTACGACACTATTCGGAGTGGTTGAAAGGCCAAGAATGGGCGCTTATCACAACAAAAAGGGGTCTGACCAATGGCCAGACCCCTGTCATCAAGCAAAGCTCTTAATTAGAAACCAAGAACTACATTGCTCTTAAGGTTACGAACTACAGGACCCTCGTAAGCCTCTGCAGAGAATGAAGCCTTCTTTGAAGCAACTGAAAGAGTCATCTTCAAACCAGCGTCAAGGCTCTTTGCAGAACGCATCTTCGATGGAGCTGGAGTCTCCTCTGGAGTCTCTTCTGGAGTCTCCTCTGGAGTCTCCTCAACAACCTTTGATACTGTAGCCTCTGGAGAGAATGCCCACATAGAGCCAAGGTAATCACCAGTTGCAAGATCAAATACCATGTTACCGAAGTAGTTGTCCAATGAAGCAACAACGCCATCAGCATTGTATGAGAATACAAGATTTGTAGCCTCTGCCCACTCTGCATCTGAACATGACCAGTAACCGTAAGCAGCAGTCTGCTCCTCGTTAGCATAGAATGCTACGCTGTTGAACAATGGACCATAGCTCTCCTCAAAGCCATCAAATACAAGAGTATTAGATTTTCTATCGATCTCACCGAGGAATGTAAGAGCATTACCCATATCGCTGATGTTCATAGCGATAGTATCCTCCTCATAAGCACCTGTGAATGAAATCTGGATAGCATTGTTAGGATTACCCTCAAGTGGCTCTGAAATTGTGTAAGCACCAATCTCGATACCTGTAGCGTTAGGCAACTCTCTCTCAACCTTATATGTATTTGTGTAGCCATACATAGTCTCGAATGCTACAAGAGCTACATAGTTCAAACTATTCTTAAGGTTGAATGGACCAACGATAGCTGAACCGTAACCATACTCTGGGTTAAAGGTAGCCTTAAGATCCTCGATAGAAGATGTAGCATCTGTACCGTAATTTGCTACGATATCCTTTGGAGATACGCCACTAGCGACAGCAGCCTCAAGTGTAGCAACCTCACCAACCCAGTACTTAATAGAGCGAACCTCCTTGTAGTCTGCAAAGAGAGCAAGAGCTAGGAAGTAATCAGATGGGAAATCCGCCTCATAATCCTGACCTGTGAGAGCAGATACTGTATTGAATCCAAGACCCATAGTACCTACCTCTGGCAAAGTTGTAGAATCCTTACCAGGATAGTAGAACTGGTATGAACCAACCTTATCCATAGATGGGTTACCATTCTCCTTGAAAGGTACGAATACTAGAGTGTACATACCTACCTCCTCGAGAGAGAGCTTCCATGAAAGCTTTTCTTTGTCACCCTCGTAGTAAGTAATCTCCTCTGACTCGTTGATAAGAGCCTCTACAGACTCATCATACTCCTCAACATAACCTGGAAGAACAGTGAAACGATACTTATCAACATCAGCACCAAGAGCGAACTCAACAACAGCTGAAATTGTAGAGTTATCAGACTCTAGAGTTGTACCGCGGTAAGCAGCGCTGATAGACATATCCTTAATCTCGTAACCAGGAAGCGATGCAGCAAACAAACCCGCCTTGTTAGCATAGTTACCACGACCATCAGGAATGTGCCACATGATAGTCTCCTTTGTTGGGAACCAGAACACACCCTCCTCGAGGAAACCATCAGCCAAAGAAGCCAAGTAGAAATCCTCAGGCTTACCAGTACCTACATCGAGCTTGAAGCCCAACCAGCTTGAAGGAATCTCAACAGCACCACCCTCCTTAACTACGAACTCAATGTAACCAGGAGTTGTGAAAGTCATATCCTCTGGTACACCACCAATGATGTAAGGAACAGCATTCTGTGCGAATGGCTCTACAATACGGTAGCGGTTCTGCTCAAGAGCGTGCTGCACCCAGTTAGCCTCAACAACAATACCTGAAGGACCTCCATACATTGGGCCCATGAAGTCGTCACGATACTGACCTTTACCCTCAAGAGCTACCCAAGGCTCTGCGATACCAATCTGGAAGATATTCTCGGCAACACCATACTGCGAAGCCTCGGTGCTATCGAGCTGAATAAGAACAGGGTACTGCTTACCAGGAGTAAACTCTGAAGCATCAAACTGAACCAAGATGTTTGCCTCAGACTCACCAGCAGCAAATAGAACTGACTTTGGCATGGTGAAGATACCAGACTCGAAGTCATCGTAACGAACTGAAACCTCTGCGTCACCTGCTGTGTTGAGACGAGCAACCTTGATATTTACTGAAATATCCTCGGCAGTCACAACAATAGGATCTACGCTAGGGAAGTATACACCAAGGTTTGCATCCTTTGCACCAGGTGTAAAATCCGCGTACTTGTGCTCGCATGATGTCAAAGAGATGACACCTACGAGTGCAAGAGCGAGATATATAAAATTAAACTTTTTCATACTTTTTAAAATTTATCGTTATAAATACCGATTAAATTAGATAGCAGGCTGAACAACGTTGGTTGGATCAGGGTTGTTCTCCTTGATAGCAAGGTTGATCTGTGTCTCCTGCTGTGGGATTGGAGATGTCCACCATGGAAGACGACCTGCTGTGTTGAAGCGGCGATCCTCATCGTAGTTGGTACCAGCATACTTGCAAGTAACACCCTTGTTAAGACGCTTGAAGTCGTACATCATCTGACCCTCACCCCAGAACTCGATAGCCTTGTTGAACAAGATCTCATCAAGAATCTCCATAGAAGGACATACGTACTTTGGATCACGTGATGCCATGAAGGCAACAAGCTTCTGCCATGCAGCATCCTGACCCTGAGTGTGATAGATAGCCTCCATCTCGATAAAGTACATCTCCTCGCAACGCATCATAGGGATAGCGATAGCACCTGCAGTAGCATAGTCAGTACGGTTACCCTGTGCTGGACGGAACTTGAAGAATGTATAAGGAGCAACAGCATCGTACTCCTCCTTTGACATCTGTGTATAAGCCTTGAATGTCTCGTAAGAACCATCTGGATCTACGATAAGCTTACGGCGGAAGTCATTCTTACCAAGGTGGTTGAAGTACTTCGAACCTACACCTGGGCATGTGAACTGGCAGTAGCCATAAGATGCCTCAATGCACATGTGCGCTGCAAACTGGTGCAAGTTACCTGCTATAGTATCTGTAGAGTGGAAGAGAGTCCACATCCAAGAAGAAGCCTGTGTATTGAAACCAGTAATCTTATCGGTCCACTCCTTCTCTGACATGATAGCACCACCGAAAGTAGCGATAGCCTTCTGTGCATACTCTGCAGCCAAAGCGTAAGCCTCGTTACCCTGTGGAAGCTCGCCGTTAAGCTCGCCAGTATTCTCCTCGTTGAAACCACCCAACCAGAGGTATACACGAGCGTAAAGACCGTAAACAACTGCCAAATCAGGATCTGTAGCAGAAACCTTGCGGTAAGTATCCTTTGAGAACTCTGCCTCAGCGATAGACAAGTCGTTAAGGATAAACTTGAAGAGCTCCTCACGTGTAGCACGTGGATTGTTCTTCGCAGCATCCTCGGTAGTATCCTCGGTTACGATAGGCACTGTAAGACCCTTAACACGATTATAGCCCTCGTTGTAACCAGCTACATCACCTCTCTGAAGCTCGATATCAGCCTCATCCATTGGAAGACACTCGAAGATACGAGCAAGGTCAAGGTAGAGGTTAGCACGGTATGTGCGAGCGATAGCTGAAGAGCCTGCTGACTCCTCCTTACCAGCCAACATCTTGATAACATCGTTACAAGACTTGATCTGTGGATAGTATGTATACCAGAAGTGTACTGGCATCCAGCTATTGTTAGCATAACCCTTACCCCATGAACCCATGTAGAAACGGTTATAAGCAGGGGCGTTACCCAATGTCCAACCATTAGTAACAACAACCTGTGCTGCCTGGTCGTTATAAACACCTACTGAAGGGAAACCAAAGTCAGTATGCTCCCAACCGCCATAGGCTGGTGCAAGGATACCACGAGAAATACCCTTGAGGAGGTTTACATCCACGTCAATACCTGTCTCAAGCTGCTCCTGTGTGATGGTGCTAGTCTTGGGGAAGGTCTCGCGGATACATCCACTGAGGGCAATTGTTGCACCAAGTGCTACAACTGCAATCGTCAATATCTTTGAAAATTTCATAATCTTATACCTTTGTTAAATTAGAATGTCAAGGTTACACCACCTGAGATAGTACGGATTGGTGAGTACAAACCATTACCGCCACCACGTGGGTCGAAGCCCTTACGTGCAGACCAGTACCATACGTTATCACAAGCTACGTAAACACGCAAATTCTGAATGTGACCCTTCCACCACTTGGTTGGGAATGTGTAACCAAGGTTGATGTTAGAGATATTCAAGTAGTCAGAGCTAGTCAAGAAACGGCTAGATGTAGCTGCTGTGTAATCATCAGCATACTGGAAACGTGGAATCTGTGAGTTTGGATTCTCCTTTGTCCATGCATCCAACAAATCCAAGTGGTAGTTCTTACCAAGTGAAGAAGCAGTTGGTGATGACATGTAACCAGCATAAGAACCATCGATAGTAGTACCACCAAGCTGATAGTCAAATGCGATAGAGAGGTCGAAACCGTATGCATACAAAGTAGTGCTGAAACCACCAAAAATGTCAGGCATTGTAGAGTCGAACAACTTCTTTGAATCTGGATCAGATGAGATATTACCATAGTTGGTTGTCTTTACCCACTCACGGCTGACCTCCTCGCCTGTCTCCTCATCATAAGTCTTCTTAAGCTGCCACCACTGTGACTCACCAGTCTCCTGGTTTACACCTGCGTAATCATAGATATAAAGAGTGTTCAATGGAAGACCCTCTGCAAGGAATGTGTTACCAGAGATGAAACCCTTGTGGCCATTTACCTCATAATCCTTACGTGACTCTGGCAAGCTCAACACCTTATTCTTAACCCATGTAAGGTTAGCGCTGATAGACCAAGTTACGTTCTTTGTGCGGAAGATATCACCATTCAATACAACCTCGATACCAGTATTTGACATATCACCAATGTTGTCGTAGTATGAAGAGTAACCCATAGATGGAGCTACTGGTACAGAGAACAACATATCAGATGTCTTACGGTAGAAGTAATCAACGCTACCGCTCAAGCGATCCTGCCAGAAACCAAACTCAACACCTACGTTCAAGTTAGAGTTAGTCTCCCATGTGATATTAGGATTACCCTTCTGACCGAACATGATAGAGATACCATCGCTACCATCGTTAGTTACAGAGTAAAGGTCGGTGTACATGTACTGACCGATAGCATCGTTACCCTGTGAACCGTAAGAAGCCTTAACCTTCAACATGTTGATAAATGGAGCATTGAACCATGACTCACGGTTGATGATCCATGCAGCACCTACAGACCAGAAGTTACCCCAACGGTGATCTGGGTGGAAACGTGAAGAGGCATCGCGGCGGTATGATGCAGATGCGAAGATACGACCATCATACTCATACATACCACGGATGAAGTAACCCTCGTTTACATACTCACCAAACTGTGATGCAGAGCTCTTACCATCAACTACAGCACCGTTAAGCTCAAGGTTATCTGTAGAGTAGATGTTCATCTTACCAGCGCTCAAAGAGTAAGAACGGAGGTTATATGTCTCGTGACCGAGCAATACCTGGATGTTATGCTCCTCGTTAGCACCAAATGACTTGTTGTAGTTCAACAACTGCTGCAAGTTGTGGTTGTATGAACGACCGTGGCTCTTTGAAAGAGTACCCTTGTTAGCTGCGAACTGACCATAGTATGGGTTCTTCATAGATGTAGAACGAGTCTCATCGATAGTTACAGAGCCGTTCAATGTAAGAACCAAACCTGGGATGATTGTGAAATCAGCGAAACCGCTTACAGAGAATGCGTTACCCTCTGAATTTGACTGATCCAACCAGATGTTCTGCAATGGGTTAGACTGTGAACCAGAGAAACGTGAAATACCAAGGATAGAACCATCACCAGTATCGTAGATAGGCCACTTGTCATCGTACTTCTTACCGAAGTAGTCGTGACCAGCCTTGTTATCCTCGTACATGATCTTACCCTCGCCATCGCGGATATATACAGGGTAGATAGGAGCCATATCAGCTACAGCAGCAAATACGTCACCTGTAGAACCATCACCCTCGTTAGTACCTGAAGCACCGTCCCAGTTGAAGTTTGTGTAGCTCATGTTAGCACCAACCTTCAACCACTTCTTTGCCTGGTAGTCAGCACGCAAACGTGCAGTGTAACGGTACATGTTTGAACCATCGGTAATACCGTTGTTGTTCAAATAACCGAATGAAGCGAAGAAGTTAGACTTCTCTGATGCAGCAGCGATAGAGAGGTTATACTCCTGACGGAATGAAGGGTTGTACAACTCATCGTACCAGTCATCTGGACGGATGGTATACTTCTGACCCTTGTTCTCGATAACGCGACCCAAAGTAGCGTTAGGGTTCAACTTACCATTTGTACCGATAAGTGACTGACCAGCAGGAACTGTGAAGACGTTGTAACCAAGACCACCCTCACCAGTAGATACCATAGCATCGTTAGCCATAGTGTGAGCTGTAGCCTCATCCTTACCTGCGTCCATGTAGTAGTTCTTCAATGCAGAGTAGTGCATCTCATAGTACTGACCTGGATCCTTTGTGTACTCATAAAGCTGACGTGCTGCCATATTAACACCCCACTTCGCATCGAAGTTTACGCGAGCGTCACCAGCCTTTGCACGCTTGGTAGTAATCATGATAACACCATTAGCACCACGAGCACCATAAAGTGCGTTAGATGCAGCATCCTTCAAGACTGTCATTGTCTCGATATCGGCCATGTTGATATTGTTCTTATCACCCTCGTAAGGCACGCCATCAACAACCCACAATGGGTCATTACCAGCGTTGATAGAACCGATACCACGGATACGGATTGTTGGCTCTGAACCAAGAGAACCCGAACCCTGTGAAGTCTGAAGACCTGCTACCTTACCTGTAAGGGCGTTAGCAACATTTGAAGACTGTGTCTTCACGATGTCGTCTGACTTAAGAGTAGCAGCAGAACCTGTAAAGGCCTCCTTCTTTGCAGTACCGAATGCCTGAACTACGACCTCCTCGATCTGCTCTGAATCAGCAGCGAGAACTACATCGATAGTTGTGCGTCCTGCAACAGCAACTTCCTGTGTCTGCATACCAAGGTAACTGAATTCCAAGGTTGCATTCGCATCAGCTGCAATCTCATAAAAACCGGCAACGTCAGTCGATGTGCCTCGGGTAGTACCCTTAACAACAACCGCTGCTCCGATGACTGGAGTACCAGTCTCATCGGTCACTGTACCGGTAACACGCTGACCTTGTGCAAATGCGCCGAAGCAGCCCAAGACCAGAGTTGCGACCATTGATAGTACAACTTTTCTAACCATAAGCATTAGTTTTAAGTGAAAAAAATTTGTATAAAGTTATAAAGTTTTTTCTTTCACAATACACCTCACATAGTGACCTAATCATTACCATATCGGCGCACACAGTAACGGTACGGACACAATATTGGCGTAAAGTTAATTGCACAAAGATAACCCAATTAATTTAATTAGCAAAAAAATCCATGCTGTTTTTTCAAAACACACCTATATAAGAGTGTTTTTTTCTCATTTTTGATGTCAAGCACAACACCCACGACAGATAGATAAACCTCACAGAGAGTAGCTTTTATAGCCTTTTTAGCCTTCGCATCAGCCACAAAAAACCGATATTTATGCAATATGCAGATATTTACACCACTCCATCAGCACAAATACCCATTTTGGAGAGAAAATAACACCTCTCATGGCTCGAAAGAAAAATTTTATTATATTTGCAGTCGCTTTGCGTAATGCAATACGCAGCTTATTCACTAACCTGACACATAAATAGTGTCCCTAAATCACAACCTTATGAAGCGACTGCTTTTGATTGTCGCACTGCTCCTTGTCGTGGCAGTGGCGACAGCACAGGTTACCACCTCATCAATTCGAGGCAGAGTAACCAACAACGACAACCCTCTTCCTGGAGCTACAATCGTAGCAATACACACTCCATCAGGAACCCAATATGGAACAATCGCAAATGGCGACGGCCACTATACAATAAGTGGTATGCGTATTGGAGGCCCCTACACAGTAACAATATCATACATTGGCTATAACAGCGTTGTTTTCAATGATTTAACGCTACATCTAGATAACAGTGAGGTAATAAATGCTTCGCTTATAGAGTCACCCGTAGCGGTTGATGATGTTGTGGTGATTGCTCTCCCAGAGTGGAAAAACGGGACAACATTTAGCCGCGAAGAGATGGAGAGTATTCCCTCGATAGATCGCTCTATTTATGACCTTACAAACCTCCTCTCATCATCGGTATCTCCAGCCTCGGGAGGTATAATCCTCGGAGGTCAAAGTACACGCTACAACTCATTCACTATCGATGGCACATCCTCTGCCGACATCTATGGTCTTGGCACAACAGGCATGACAGGCTCGCTTACAAACGCCAACCCTATACCTATTGATGCGCTTGGCGATGTAACTATCTCTACATCAACGGTTGATATCAGAGAAAGTGGCTTTACGGGCGGCGCTATAAAGGCTGTTACACGTTCGGGAGATAACGAGTTTAAAGGCTCGGCGTACACCTATTTTAATAATGAGAAGTTCTGGGGCACCACACCCGGCAAGGATATTAAAAACCGCACCCCACTATCAAAGCAGCTAACAAATATTGTGGGTGTAACGCTGGGTGGCCCGATTGTAAAAAACAAGCTCTTCTTCTTTGTTGCTGGAGAGTTCTATCGCAACAGCACACCTTCGACAAACTACCCTGGAAGCAACGCCTCAGCGCTAACTCTTGACGAGGCAGAGACCATATCGCAGCGCTACAAAGACCTCACAGGATATGACGGCGGCGGATATGGCGAGAGCAACATATTGGCGCTAACTGGCTCTGCTGTAGCACGTCTCGACTGGAACATCAACAACAATAACCATCTGTCGTTGCGCTACAACATGCTCCATGCTGACGCCGATGCCTCATCAAACTCGGCACAGGCATTCTACTTCACAGGCGCGGAGTATACAAACATCAGCCGCACACACTCCGTTGTTGCGGAACTAAACTCTTCGTTCAAGGGTGGCTCAAACGACCTACGTGTAGGATATACCTATCAGCAGGATGGACGTACAACGCCCAAGAGTCTTCCTGCGATGATTATCAGCGGCCTTGGAGAGCGCGAAAACGGCTCTGCAACAATAGGTACTAGCCCCTATTCGGGTAAAAATATGTTGAAGCAGGATGTGTTCATCTTCAACGATGATGTAACATTATGGCGTGGTAATCATGAGATTACGATTGGTACCTCTAATGAGATATATCGTGCCGACAATCTATATATGGCCAATGCCCGAGGAACATACTCATACTCATCTATGGAGGACTTCCTTGCAGATAACGCATCGAGATACCAGTATGGCTTCTTCGCCGATGGCAAGCCGAACCCACCAATGACAACAGGTCAGTTCTCGCTCTATGCACAGGATGAAATTTCGATACGTGAGCTAGGACGTGTGACATTTGGACTACGTGCTGATATCCCTGTAATGTTTGACCGCCCAGGGGTAAATAGCAACTTTAATAGTAGTGTCTTTGCACGTAAGTATGATATCAGCGTGGGTAATATTCCACGAGTACAGATACTACTATCACCACGTATCGGCGTGGAGCTAAACCCCACAAAATCGCTAAAGTTGCGTGCTAGTGCTGGTATATATACCGGTCGTATACCCTTTGTCTGGCTCGCCAACTGCTACCAAAATAATGGTATGCGCTCGATGAGCGTAACGGTAAATGGTGTTGATAACACGCCAGACTTCACACTAAACCCCAATGAGGCAGTAGGAACGGCTAGCAACCCAGCAATAGATGTTGTTGCTGATGACTTCCGCTATCCACAAGTATTCCGCACCGCGATAGGTGCAGAGTATCGCCTAGGAGGCCTTTTAGTGGGCATAGAGGCCGATTTCACAAAGGGTATTAACAACATTTTCGTTGAGAACCTCGTGGCAGAGGATAATGGCAAGAGACTATTTGTTGGTGGCGAGAAATCCACAGCATCAACAACCTACTACACAACAACCACATCGTCAAAATATCCAGACCCAAAGAGCGGCGAGCTAAAGGATATCTACTTCTCGGCGGTATATCGCCTAGGAAATACCAATAAGGGCTACTCATGGTCTACCACAGCACGCCTAGAGTATGACTTCTCGGGTGCGTTGGAGGGGTTGCATCTCACCTCGGCATATACATACTCACAGTCAAAGAGCATTAACGATGGTGTATCTGCACAATCATCTTCAAACTGGGGTCGCACCTATGCCGCAAATAGCAATAGCCCTGTGTTGAGCAACTCTATATATGAGTATCCACACAAGGTGGTAGCCTCTATATCATACACACGCAGATATGGTCTTTTTGGTACCAATGTGATGCTTCTCTACAACGGACACTCCGGAGACCACTACTCCCTCACATACGCTAATAGCAAGGATATAAACGGAGATACGTACAAGGGTAATACCTTGATGTATATCCCTACAGAGGCAGAGATGGCCAACATCTCATGGGCAGATGACAGCTCTGCGGCAGCCTTCAACAGCTACATCAAGGGTGATAAATATCTACGTGCCAATCGTGGCAAGTTTGCAGAGCGTAACTCACACTCACTGCCATTTGTGCATCGCCTAGACCTTCACATCGCACAGTCGTTCTACTTCGACAAGAAGAGTGACCGCCGTGTGGAGCTATCACTAGACATCCTTAACCTCTCTAACCTCATCTCTCGCTCATGGGGTCTTGTACACCGCACCTCAAACTGGTCGCTGTCGCCTGTGACAATCACAGAGCTTAAGGAGGTAGAGGGAGGATATGAGCCTGTTTATAAGTTCACAGGTGCCGACTCTACGGTTGATGAGATTGCCTCGCGCTGGCACATGCAGATTGGACTTCGCGTGGTATTCTAGCTATCACACCAACACTAAAAAATCCTACCCAAACTATTTGGGTAGGATTTTTAGTTAAAAGAAGATAATACATAGAAGTAGCTCTACTCTATCTGCTCACCCATGGTGTCACTCTCGCCATCCTCATTCGATACCCCCAACTGCTCCTCATCTTGAGCCACCTCCTCATCCATAAACTCTCTATCGAGTAGCAACTCCTCGTCATCCTCCACAAATATCTGCGTCAGGTCTACCTTATTTTTGCTACTATTCTGCTGTGCGCCAAGGCTTATCAGCTTCTTGGCGGGGGTAATGATGCTCTTACCCTTCTCCGCCGTGCTAACCTTGAGAGCCATAAAATCCTTCATGACATCCTTCATGTGCTTCTCCGTAGCCTCAAGACGTGCAGCAAAGAGCTGCGTACGCTCAATAATAAGTTGTGCTTGGGTGATAATCTCCTGCTGCTTGGCTAGCTGCGTCATCTGTCCCCACATAAGCTCTAGAACTCGAAGATTCATGTGCATAGTTTGTGGGCCCATGATAAGCACCCTCTTCTTATAAGCGTAGTTCCAAAGTCCTGTGTCGTTCATCAGCGCAAGGTTGAGTGCCGACTCGTGGAACACATACATTATCACAAAGTTGAGCTTTGCATAGTTGGAGTCGAGGTACTGGCTATAATCTTTACCCGCGAGGAGATCCACCTGCGCCCTTATGGCCTTGATATGCGCCGCCAACCACTTCGACTTCTCCTCGGGTGTCGTTGCATTCATATATCGCTCATAATCCGTAATAACCACCTTGGAGTCTACGATAACATCGCGATTATTAGGGAAGTGAAGTATAAAGTCGGGGATAAGACCCTTATCCTCATCGCTCTTTATCTTCTTTCCATACTTATCTCGAAGCGCGCTCTGCGTAGTATAGTGAATATGCTCCTTAAGTCCTAGGTCGTCAAGGAGTTTGCGCAGGCACATCTCACCAAAGTTACCCTGCACCTTTACCTCTCCGGTAAGGGCATTTGCCAGACGCTCGGCCGTAAGACCCAGCTCGCGACTATTGCGCAGGTTCTCCTGTATGGTAGCATCCAGACGCGTCATACTCTCGCTATGCTCGCGCTTGGTGATGTCCAACGCCTCGGTCATGCGCTTCAGGCTATCACGGAGTGGGTCTACAATGCGTGTCACACTCTCGGCGTTGCGTGCATCAAGCTCCTCCTGTCGCGACTTTAGCACACGCTCCGAGGTAGCCTGCATCTGCTCCTGTATGAGCTTCATCTGACTCTCCACCTGCCTTCTATTTGTCTCGCGCACCTCGGCAAGAATCTCCTCGTAGCGCTTTTCTAAATCTGCTAACTGCTTATTAAAGAAGGCATTTAGCTCCTTCTCGCGAGCCTCTAGTCTCTGCTGTGCCTCCTGCTTTGTGGCACAGAGTTGCTCTTGGGAGCTATCTAGCTGTCCACGTAGGTTTTCCACCCTCTCACGCTCCACACCACATTCGGCCTCCAGACGGCTGATTTCCTTTACAAAACCCTCTACCTTGGCGTTACACTGCTCCACAGCACGCTTCAACTCCTCATTCTCACGCTGGAGAGTCTCCTCTCGGGCATTAGCCAAGGAGAGCTTTCGCACTACAACTACCGCTACGACTATCAGTAGCCATACGGCAATAGATATTATTATAATCTCTACCATTTACTCTGTTTTAATAACTATTTTCGCCGACTTAAGACCCTTTGTTTTTGCCGTTAGAGTTATCTCACCTGGGCACTTACTACTCTGCACTATGGCTGTCATCATACCATTGAAGAGCTTCATGCGTGGCTCATGGAACAGCTCCAACGATACAGGATTGCCATTTGCACCTGCACGATAGTGACCCTCGCCCTTGACACTATACTCTATAAGATGTTGCGCATTAGGACATAGATTACCATCCTTATCCACCACACGAACCGTGATAAATGAGAGGTCGCGGCCATCTGCCTTTATGGTGCTACGGTCAGCAACAAGCTCTATATGATGAGGCTTGCCTGCAGTACGCATCTCGCTCTCTGCCACGGCATTACCATCCTTATCATAGGCAACAACCTTTACTACTCCTGGCTCATATTTGGTATCCATCCACATTAGGCGGTAGCGTTGCTGACGTCTAAACGAGGTTGCACTCTCCTGCTCCTCCATGGTACCCTCTGCGGTGATGCTCATATCCTTGGTACGCACGCCCTGACTAACTCCATTTATAAATAGCTCGGCACTAGGATAGTTGGTGTATACAAAGATTGGGGTCACCTCACCCTCGCGGCCCTCCCAATTCCAATGAGGGAGGATATGGAGCGTCTCAACATCGCTATTCCAGTGGCTACGATAGAGATAGTAACGATCTTTGGGCAATCCTGCGAGGTCTACAATACCAAAGAGCGACGAATGGCTAGGCCAATCGCTATAATAGGGTGTTGGCTCACCGAGGTAGTCAAAGCCTGTCCATACAAACTCGCCTATACCCCACTCAAAATCATCGTGCCATATCCAATCATCCTCGGGGAGATTTGACCAGCCACAATGCTCCACATCATACGAAGATGTCTGATGATCCTCATATTTTGGCATCGAGCGGCGCTCCACAGGGAACTTGTAAACACCACGGCTACTAATCGTTGATGCAGTCTCGGAACCTAGGATAATCTGCTGTGGCAGACGTAGGTAGTTCTCCGCATAACGATGAGGACGATAGTTGAAGCCTGCGACATCCATCATAGCGGCCATATTTGTCTTAATAACCACATTATCAGGCTGATCCATACCCTGCGTCACAGGACGTGTAGGATCCTCACGATGACATATATCTTGCAGATATCGCGAGAGCTTTGCACCCCAAATAACATCTCCCTGGTCAGGAACCTCGTTACCTATACACCACATCACAACACTAGGGTTATTACGGTAGTGGTGGATAAGATTTACAAGGTCGCGCTCCGCCCACTCATCAAAATATTTATGATAGCCATTGGCAAGCTTTGGGGTACGCCACTCATCAAAGCTCTCGGGCATGAGCATCATACCCATCTCGTCACACGCCCTAACAAGTTCTGGGGCTGGCATATTGTGTGATGTGCGGATAGCGTTACAACCCATATCCTTAAGGATACGTATCTGACGGCGTATCGCAGCATCATTCACGGCGGCTCCTAGAGGGCCTAGGTCGTGATGATTACATACGCCCTTAAACTTTGTAGCTACGCCATTGATAAACATTCCCTTGTCGGGGATAATCTCAATAGTTCGTATACCAAAGCGTGTAGTATACTCATCCTTAAGCTCTTCGCCAAGGTATATCGAAGAGGTTGCTGTATAGAGTATCGGCGTATCTACAGACCATAATCTTGGATTTACAACATCGAACGACTGCTCGAAGGTATTATCGAGGTATTTGCTTAACCTACCCTCTGCGGCAGCCACCGAGCTACCCTTATCATCAAATATCGTTGTCACAATACGTAGTTGCTCTCTATTAGCCTCATTAACCCCTTCAACCTTGGTCTTAAGCTCCACACGTGCCAAGCTATCCGAGACACGAGGTGTTGTAAGATGTGTACCCCACACAGGAACGTGAATATCCTCTGTAACAACGATATGCACATTGCGATATATACCCGCACCAGGATACCAACGTGAGGACTCTGGCAAATTCTCAAGACGCACCGCCAACTCATTTACCTCACCCGCCTTTATGAAGTCGGTGATATCGAAGTGGAAGGAGTTGTATCCATAGGGCCAGAAGCCCACCTCCGAGCCATTTACATAGACCCTGGCGTGGCTCATCGCGCCATCAAAGATTATCGTGGCACGCTTACCACTCTCGAACGATGGCACCTCGAAATCGAGGCGGTACCAGCCTACGCCTACAAAGGGAAGACCTCCCGTACGTCCTGCATGCTCCATAGCCTCCTTCTGACCATCCTGCGTGATAGCAACATTCTGACGGTCGTTGTGAATGCTAAATGGGCCATATATCGCCCAGTCGTGAGGCACTACAACCTGCTGCCACGCGCTATCGTCATATCCCACACGACTAAACTCCGCGCTATCCTCGCGTGTGAAACGCCAACCATACTCCAGAAGGCTCTCCGTGCGAAGCTCCTGCGCAACAGCTGCCGTCAGCATAAAAATAGTCGCAAAACATAAAAACGCTCTCTTCATATATTTTTCAGTTTTTCTCTTTCGTTAAGGACAAAAATACAATTTTATAATCACATTGGCAAATCGCAGAGTGAATTTACCACCTACAAATTGAAATTGCAGCTCCATAACGGCTATATTTTTTGCTATTTAGCTCAAAAAAAATATGTCAATAGAAATAAATTTACTAACTTTGCCTAATAAGATAATCACAACTATTTGAGATAAAGATGAAGTGCGTTATTTGTGGTTGCCCGATATGTGGCCAATACTACTACGACCACTGGGGGAATAAGGTATGTGCCATCCACGTTACCAATAACGAGGTGGCTCGCTGTGCATCGTGTGGCCAATATATGGTGCCTACGGATAGCACCGGTGATGGCCGTGCATTGTGTGGCGTATGTATGTCGAGCGTTGTAATGGATATAGAGGAGGCCGAGCGACTAAAGAAGTATATTCTTCGCAAATTCTTGGAGGTAGGCGTGGAGTTTTCCGACAAGAACCTCGACAGCGTGAATATTGAGATAGTATCACCCGAGAGGATGGCCGAGATACGTCAGCAACCTGTAAACCTCATGAACAAGGGAATCACCCTAACACGCTCGTTTAGTGGAGGCTTTGGCCCTATATTTAACACCAAAGCAAGACTAGAGCATCAGGTATATATGCTCTCCTACCTCACCAGAGTTGAGTTTGCAGCAACACTTGCACATGAGATTCTCCATATTTGGCAAAATGAGAATGGCATCAAGCTTCCGCCAATGAAGTGTGAGGGTTTGTGTAACATGGGAGCCTATATGATTTATGAGGATATGAACTCGTTGAAGGTGTCATTCTTCAAGAAGAGTATGGTCGAAAGCCCCGACCCTATCTATGGCGATGGCTTTAGGTATATGCTTGCGGAGCGCGAGAAGCATGGCCTAAAGAGGCTTTTTGAGATGGCTAAACAAGGACAACTATAAATTTGCGTAAGGGGTAAAAGCTCTATATTCAACTTTTTTTATACCTTTGCGAAAATAAACTATTAACAACTACCTATGTCTGTACAAAGTAATGTAAGAGCGGTGACAACACTCCGCCTTACGGAGATGAAGGAGCGCGGCGAGAAGATTGCCATGCTCACCTCGTATGACTATTCGATGGCAAAGATTGTAGACCAAGCAGGTATCGATGTGATACTTGTTGGCGACTCGGCAGCAAATGTCATGGCTGGCTTCGAAACTACCTTGCCCATCACTCTCGATATGATGATCTACCACGCCAAGTCTGTAGTCCGCGCCGTGGAGCGTGCCTTGGTTGTCGTAGACCTCCCCTTTGGTACCTACCAGGGCAACTCTAAATTGGCCCTCGACTCGGCAGTTCGCATCATGAAGGAGACCGAGGCTGATGCCGTGAAACTCGAGGGTGGCGAGGAGGTTTTGGAGTCTATTCAGCGTATTCTCTCGGCAGGTATCCCTGTTATGGGTCACCTAGGTCTTATGCCACAGTCGATACATAAGTTCGGCACATATAACGTTCGCGCCAAGGATGAGGCCGAGGCCGCAAAGCTTATGCGCGATGCTAAACTTTTGGAAGAGGCAGGCTGCTTTGCTGTGGTTTTGGAGAAGATTCCTGCAGAGCTGGGTAGCCGCGTATCCAAGGAGTTACATATCCCCACTATCGGCATTGGTGCTGGTGGCGCCACAGATGGTCAGGTGCTTGTAGCACACGACATGCTGGGCATCACGCAGGCCTTTTCGCCACGCTTCCTACGCCGCTATGCCGACCTAGGTACTATTATCTCGGAGGCTGTGGGACACTATGTTGATGATGTCAAGAGCCGCGACTTCCCTAACGAGAAGGAGCAATACTAACCTATATCTGCCATGAAATTAAGAACTATCTTTCTACTACTAGCCTTGGCTATTGCCACCACGGCAGTTGCACAACAAAACAAGCGCATCGCAATCCTTGAGACTGTCGATAAGGAGGAGTCGGTGCCTTATGGCGTAAAGCTGATAGTGCGCAGCAAGCTGGGTACCATGATATCCTCGACACATGGCTACGAGGCTTATGACCGCGTGGATATAGCATCGATAATGAGCGAGCATGAGTTTCAGAGAACAGGCCTTGTGAGCGACCTAGAAATCAGAAAGTTGGGAGAGATGACAGGCGCTGACTACATCCTCGTTGCGGAGGTGGCAGACATCGGAAACTCGGCGATATTTATCACGGCAAAGATTCTAAATGTAGAGACTGCACGTGTGGAGCGCACCGCAGATATACAATCCTCAACATCTTCCGAGGAGCTGGAGAATAACTGCCGACTACTAGCCAACGAGTTACTGAATGTTAATGCTACGATAGGCGTAATACATGGCGAGTTGAAATTTGGCCGAGATAGGTATCTAGGAGAATACAAGGATGGCATGCCTCATGGCAAAGGAAAGATTACCTACGGCACAGGCAACCAAAATGGTAGTAAGTTTTACGAGGGCGAGTGGCGCAATGGCAAGATGCACGGCACAGGAACCTTTGTGTGGGTTGGCGGCGAGAGGTATGTAGGAACATTCAACGATGGCACACGTGAGGGTTATGGCACATATCACTTTGCAAATGGCGACGTATATGAGGGAGAGTTTCAATACAACAATCGCCAGGGTAGAGGTAAGATAACCTACGCGCCAAACAACCCTAACAACTGCAACTACTACGATGGTGAGTGGTACGAAGGTAAGAAGGATGGCAAAGGCACATTGGTCTGGGTTAATGGCGAGAGGTATGAGGGCGACTGGAAGAGAAATAACCGACATGGCAACGGCACATACTTCTTCCCTAACGGAGATTATGAGGTAGCATCCTACGTAAACGACAAGAAGGAGGGACATGCAACATACTACAGCAGTGACGGTAGCGTATGGAAAGGCTCATACGTGAACGACAAACGCGAGGGCAACTGGGATTGTTACATACAAAATAAGTTGAAACGTACATGGCTCTATAAGAATGGTGAGCATAAACGCACCATAAGACATTAACAGAGTAACTAAAAAGCGGAATAACCTCCGCTTTTTTTTGTATTATATCAAGTCTTACCTCCTACAGCCGCTGTAATTACAAATAATTATTGTATATTTGCTTGGGAAACTAAATAGACTAAATATTATGAGAAAACTTTTAACACTTTTGGCACTTGTTGCAGTATCGTTTACAGCAGTTGCCGATGAGGGTATGTGGCTTCTTCCATATATCAAGAAGATGAATAGTAAGGATATGAAATCCAAAGGGTGTAAGCTTAAGGCCGAGGATATCTACTCTGCCGAGAAGTCATCGCTCAAGGATGCTATCGTAGTCTTTGGCGGTGGATGCACCGGAGAGATTGTATCTCCTAACGGACTACTATTTACCAACCACCACTGCGGCTATGACGCTATACAGAAGCTATCCTCTGTAGAGCATGACTACCTCAAGGATGGATTTTGGGCTATGAACTATGCCGAGGAGCTTCCTGCAAAGGGTCTCTCGGTACGTTTCGTACGCCACATCTTTGATGTTACGAGCGACATCATGGGCTTTGTACCCTCTACAGCGGGACAGGAGGAGTATCTTAAAATCGTAGACGAGAAGAAGAAGGAGCTTATCGCAAAGTTCGAGGCAGAGTATCCAGGTATGGATATTACAATTCCATCGTTCTTTGGCGGTAATCAGTTCTTCGCCTTTGTATATGAGGTATACCCTGATGTACGTCTTGTTGGTACACCTCCATCATCTATAGGTAAGTTTGGTGGCGACACCGACAACTGGATGTGGCCACGTCACACTGGCGACTTCTCGGTATTCCGCGTATATGCTGGCAAGGATAACCGCCCTGCGGAGTACTCCGAGGATAATGTTCCCTACAAGGCAGACAAATATCTCAACATCTCGCTCAAGGGTATCAACGAGGGTGACTTTGGTATGATTATGGGCTTCCCAGGCTCTACAGAGCGCTACATGACATCGTATGAGATTGACTACATGCTTGAGGTGGATAACCCACAGCGCATCTATATCCGTGGTGAGCGACAGAAGATTCTACGCCAGTGGATGGACTCCGACCAGGCTATACGTATCAAGTATGACTCAAAATTTGCTAGCTCGGCAAACTACTGGAAAAACTCTATAGGCATGTCGCGCGGCATCGAGAAGCTCAATGTCCGCGATAAGAAGGCTGCGCAGGAGGCCGAGTTCCAGAAGTGGGCTGACGCCAACACACTCCCCGAGGAGGGATATATCGATGCCCTAAAGCTTATCGCAGAGTCACAGAGCGAGGCAAAGAGCGAGTATGCCACATTCCAATATCTTCAGGAGGCATTTATGCAATCGGTGGAGCTACTACACACCACACTAGGCGTCAAGGACTGGGAGCTTTTCTACAACAACTACGACGCTGATGTAGATCGTGCCGTAGCAAAGCGCATGTTCCAAATCTACCGCGAGAATAACACCATCCTCCCATCAATATACGAGAAGATTGACACCGAGTTTGGTGGCGATAGCGACAAGTATGTAGATTGGCTTTACGACAACTCACATCTCACATCTATCGACAAGTATCTAGCTGTCAAGGAGCTACCAGAGGAGGCACGTAAAGCAGCGACAGAGAATGAGCCAGCATTGGAACTTGCAAACTCTATCTACAACCTATACGTTCAGCAATATGGAGCTATAGCTGCAGCACAGAAGAAATACAGCGAGGGTCACCGCAAATATATAGCTGGCCTTATGAAGATGCAGCCAGAGAAGCCTTGGGCATCGGATGCAAACTTCACAATACGTCTTACATACGGCAATGTGCTTCCATATAGCCCTGCCGATGGTATCATCTACAACCACTACACCACTATTGATGGTGTTATGGCCAAGGAGGATCCTTCAAACCCTGTGGAGTTTACCGTTCCAGAGCGCCTTAAGGAGCTTTACAACAAGAGGGAGTATGGTCGTTATGCCGATAAAAACAAGGAGCTTCCTGTGGCATTCCTCATAAACTGCGATATTACAGGTGGTAACTCTGGCTCTCCTGTAATGAATGCCAAGGGCGAACTCATAGGCTTGGCATTTGACGGTAACTGGGAGGCGATGTCGGGTGACGTAGCTTTTGAGCCAGAACTTCAGCGTACCATTGCTGTCGATATCCGCTATGTGTTGTTCGTAATCGAGAAATATGGCAATGCAAAGTGGCTTATTGACGAGCTTACTATCAAGTAGTTTATGGAACGACATATAGATATAAACGACTTCAACTATAACCTTCCTGATGAGCGCATCGCAAAGTTCCCACTTGCGGAGCGCTCATCATCGAAGTTACTCATATACGAAGATGGCAACATCGCCGAGAGCAACTTCCGCAACGTGGCAGACTACCTCCCTGCGGGGGCGATGCTCATCTTCAACAATACTCGTGTGGTGCGTGCTAGAATAGTGATGCACAAGGCATCAGGTGCGCGTATCGAGGTCTTCTGCCTCGAGCCTCACAACCCTGCAGACTACGAGCGTGCCTTTGCCATAAAGGGTGAGAGCGAGTGGAGCTGCATCGTGGGAAACCTCAAAAAGTGGAAAGAGGGAGAGGTAGGCATCGACTTTGAGTACAACGGTGAGGAGCATAGGCTACGTGCCGAGATTGTTGAGCGCGGCACACGCGAACATATCGTGCGCTTTCGCTGGTCGGCAGAGATTACCTTTGGACAGCTTCTCGAGACCCTAGGACGTATTCCCATCCCTCCATACCTAAACCGCGATAGTGAGGAGCTAGATAACACTCGCTACCAAACCGTATACGCGCGTTTCGAGGGTTCTGTGGCGGCACCCACAGCGGGACTACACTTTACCCCAGAGCTTATCTCCGCGATGCGTGACAAGGGTTTTAGCTTCGAGGAGGTGACACTACACGTGGGAGCTGGAACGTTCCTACCTGTGAAGGATGATGATGCGGCACAACATGCCATGCACACCGAGCATTTTATAATTAGGCGTGCTACACTCGAAAACATTCTCCACAACGTGGGAAACATAGTTGCTGTAGGCACTACATCGGTACGTACGTTGGAGTCACTAACTGCCCTAGCATGGCGCATCAGAGAGTGCGGAACGCCCAACGAGGAGTGTGTGGTAGGTCAGTGGGAGCTTTATGATATCCCTGCGGCGTTTGGATGCAAAGAGGTTGCCGAGACCCTTATAGGCTATATGCGTGATAATGGACTTGAGCAGATAAAGGCAGCGACACAGATTATGATTACCCCTCTAGGCTACCATTTCCGCATAGTAAACTACATTATCACCAACTTCCACCAGCCCAAATCTACACTACTACTACTTGTTAGCGCATACGTGGGTGATAACTGGAAGCGTATATATGACTATGCTCTTGCCAACGACTTTAGATTCTTAAGCTACGGAGACTCTTCGCTACTAAAGGTCTCCCGAAAGTAAAATGACAAACAATAAAAAGACCTGCTTAAATGTGTTAAGCAGGTCTTTTTCATGAAGTTTGGGTTAATATTTACTGATGTACTTTGTACTCACATAGCCTATATGACCCTTATAGTTAATCTTTGCGAAGTCTCCAACAATTTCTAGTACCTCTACCCTCTCGTTAAGCGATAGACTACCTATTGACGTAGCAGTAGTAGATGGCGCCTGACGAATATTTAACGAGTTTGCAGTACAATAATATGTATCTGAGGTTTGAGGCTCGACATACGAATACTCGTTATAGTCGTAGTCATAGTCATCGCTAGAAAAACTAATCATTGGCAAAATAAAGAATACCAAGACGAGAACCATCGTAATAATGAATGTCCAGGCATTGCGGAATATAAGCTGCAAGAGCCATAGGACAATAGAGGAGACAATGGCAATGGCATAGACGGCGATACCAGCTATGACAGCACCAATAATACCTGCCAAGAGTGCGCTCCAGAAGCCCTCATTGATCCATGCAGCTATGACGACAATAACGTAGATAGCTCCAATAAGGAACATGAGTATACCCTGTATTATCTCACTCTTCTCCTCGAACCACTCGCCGATAGATGAGATTGTATCGTTAAAACGATCCCAGCCCGATTCACTGCTACTTATCTGGCGGCGTGGCGTTGGCGTATGGTTATTTCCATTACCTCCGCTACCAATCTTCACCACCGTAGTATAGAGCTGCTTGCCGTTATGGTTCAACGTGAAGCGGAGATTCTCATTCTGGCCATATACAGTACCATCGTTATTACCCCAGCCAACAAGAGTATACTCTCCTGCACCATCAATTCTAACCTCGGTTGTAGTGCGATCTGTAGAGCCGCCCTCATGCTGGAACACCATCTCCAAAGTAACAATACCACGGAAGTTATTAGAGACAACAATGCGTGGTGTTAGATACTGAATACCTCGTGGAAGTGGCGAACCGAATGGCACCTTGATATTACCATTATAGTCTGTAGCACCAAACTTAATATCCGAAATCACAGGGGCCTTGGGCGCATTTGGATTTGGCTTAATGCTGACTCTGGTGTTATACAACACCTTTGAGCCCTGCATGAAGGTATAGTCTACATAGCTATAGCTAGAGAATGCGCGGCCACTCTTACTACCCCAGCCTGGGATAAGATACTCACCAGCACCGGCGAAATCAACAGTATACTTGAGAGTATCAGACTCACCGTCAGAGTACTTAACAAGTACGGTGATCTCCTCGCTACCATAGTACTCGCTCGATAGAATTATCTTTGGCTTGATAAACTGTGTGTCGGTATAGAGAGTCTTACCCCAGCCATTTATAAACTCACCTGTATCATTAGCATTTGCAAAGACAACATCCTTAATGATAATCGTTGTATCGCGGCGCTGTGGAATTGGCGTAGGCTTCTTCTTTGGCGTAGGTGTAGGTGTAGGCGTAGGTGTAGGTATGCGCTCTGGTGGACGGTTATCCTTGTAATACTTGGTAATGGCCGTCTTAAAGGCCTTGAAAGCCTCCTCATTTTCGTATACGTTACGCGCTACGCTACAGATGTTCTTGCTATGCTCGATAATCTCACGATTGGCAGAGTGAAGCTTATGTGATGCAACAAGCACCTTTACCATCTCGGCAGCCTCCTCCTTCATCGCAGAGTTATACTTGGGTCTACGCCACATATCGCCCAATATCTCAATAGCTGTAAGCTCATCGGTATCCATTAGTGGGATGATATCATCGCGCTTGAGGTATTGATATGCCTTTGCCCACTTCTCGATACGAATCATCATCAGCGAATCATCGTTCTGCGAGCCAGATGTGGGGACTGGTGTAGGGGTCTTCGTCTGTGGCTTCCAACCTAGGGCTACACGAAACTGATTGAACGTCTCGGCATCCTTGGTATAGAAGGTTTGAGCAAGGCCACGAAGGGTCTTACTCTTCTCGATAATCTCACGATTGGCAGAGTGAAGCTTATCACAAGCCTTGAGAAGCTCTATCTTCGGCTCACAAGCCGATGGGTTAAACTCATTATTTTTCCAATACTCAAGCAAGAACACCACAGCCTGCTTCTCATCCGAAGCCAACTGCGATGCTACAGAGGATTGCGAGAAATACTCATTAACCCTCTTCCAATCGTTAATTTTTTGTTGTAGTAGTGTACTATCCATCTGTTTATGTCGTTCAACATGCAGAAATTGAAAGGTGAAAAATGAAAGGTGAGTGGTTCACCTTTCAATTTTCACTTTTCGGTTTTAGTTAGACTAGTGCGTGCTAAATGCAGCCAACAAAATCTAATTTACTATACTGTAGCGCGTGCGATGAAGTTCTTTGACTCCTCCAACTCCTCATCGGTCTTAACACCCTTGATACGAAGCTGGAAGTCGATAACATCATTCTCGCGAGTAGCGTTTACACTCAAGATACCCTCCTCGCTGAGGCTGAATGTAACCTGAATCTGTGTACCCTTTGGATGGTTACCTGTAATCTTAAGCTCTGAAATATCCTCGGTAGCCAAAGTACAGAAGCGCTCCTCAACAATCTGCTCGTTCTCCTCGTCTGTAAAGTCACTCTCGTAGATAGGGAGTGTAACGGCAGTCTGGCCATCACGAACAGTCTCGAAGGTCTCGGTACGAGATACTGGCAATGAGGTATTCGCAAAGATCATATTACCAACCTTATGGTCCACAAGGCCGAGGCCATAGGTCTTACTTGTTACGTTTACAACGCGTGTGCGGTCGCCGGTGATTGGCTTTGGACGCTCTGCGCCAGCGTCAGGATCGCCATTCTCCCACTTATCAACAGCAATAGCGTACGCCTCGTTCATAGCGTAGATTGCAGCACCCTTTGCTACGCACTCATCAGGATCGGTGATGTGTGTTGGCAAGCCAAACTCTGCCTCTACACGCTCCTTAACCTGTGGCATCTTACTACTACCACCTACAAGGATAATCTCGTCAATCTTCTCATAACCCTTGCCCTTTGCGATATCGATAATCTTACGTGTAGCATCGATAGTCTCGTTTAGGCGATCCTCGGTGATTGCATTGAAGGTCTCACGTGGAAGGTCGAAGTTTACAGACTTACCCTCGTACGAGAAGTTAATCTTTGCGGTCTGACGTGCAGAGAGGTTCTTCTTCCAGTTCTCTGCAGAGAGCAACAGGTCATACTTCGCATTAGCGCTCAATGTATCAAAGTCGTATGATGTGCCATTCTGCGAATTGAAGGTGTTAAGTACATACTTTGCCAACTCTGTATCCCAATCTACACCGCCAAGGTGGTGGTCACCACCAGTAGCGATAACCTTAATAGCACCACCATTTACCACGATGATAGTAACATCGAATGTACCACCACCAAGGTCATATACAAGGATTGTGCGGCGCTGATCAACCTTCAAGCCGTATGAGATAGCTGCTGCTGTAGGCTCATTGATGATAGCCAACACGTTCAAGCCAGCGCTGATACCTGCCTGCTTGGTCTGAAGACGCTCCTTATTACCAAAGTATGCAGGACATGTGATAACTACATCGGTGATAGGCTCTGGATTATCACCCAAGTCGTTAGCATCCTTAACAAGCTTCTTGAGGATAAGTGCCGAAATCTCAACAGGGTCGCAGTGGTATGGTGTGGTATTCTTATTCTTGTCGAAAGCCTCATCGTTACCAATCTGACGCTTGATGAACGACACTGTCTTCTCTGGCTCGATAGGAAGCATACCCTTTGCCTCCTTACCTACAATCATATTCTCCTCCGACTCAAAGTACACTACTGATGGTGTTGTTGAGTCACCCTCAAAATTACGAAGTACCACAGCCTGATCGAACTTATCAACCTGTGAGATACAACTATAAGTTGTACCCAAGTCAATGCCATAAACGGCTCTACTCTTATCGTTTGCCATAATTATATATATTTTTTTGATTATTATTATCCTTTTACTCCATAATCACTAAATCTTCGACATACTTGTAGCACGACACACGCGCAGGACGAATTATCTTGAGTGTCTCCATGTCGCGGAAGCCACCACAAATAACACCAGCTATGGTGCGATGCTTCTCGCTGTCGTCAGTAACCACAGTCTCCATAATCTGGTGAGCCTTGGCATCAAAAGCATCGCCCTCCTGTGGTATGAAATCCTCAATACCGAAGTCGTTATATACTCTATCGCTAATAGCCTTGATAGCTACCTGGAACTGCTCCATGAGCTTCTTATAGTTCTCCTTGAGATCACCCTCCTGCTCCTCGAGACCTACGTAGGGACGCGCACTAGAGAAGAAACGATAGTGAAGGTCGAGAAGCGCAACAAGATAAGGCTTTGTAACCTTTGCATAAAAATCGCCCTTGTACTGCTCCATCTCCTTATGGATAGTACGCATATTCTCATCCAAAATATCACGGCGGCTAACAAGCTCCTTAATCTCCTCGGAGCGCACCTTGGCCTCTGCAGCCTGCGCCTTTAGCTCCTCAACAGCGGCAAGAAGTGCCTTTAGCTCCTCGCCACATACCGCTGGCTGAACCTCGGGTTTTGGCTCCTCGGGAGCCGGTGTTGCATCCTCCACCGGAGCTGGCGTTACAGGGACATCCTGCTTACCTTCAAGCTCCGCGATACGGCTCTTAAGATTCTCAACCTCGATATCTCGCTCCTCGAGCCTCTTTTGTAGCTCTGCATAACCAGCCTTTATAGCCTCCATAGCATCGTCTACATCGCTCTTTTTGTTACTAAAAAATTCCATAAATTTTGCCATTTTAAGATGTTTTAACAGTTAGTAGTCGTAAAACTATTTAAGGGGAAAATAGATGTAGTCAATACAAATATACAACATATTTATTAAACTACAAAGGAATTTTTTACTTTTTTTATTTCTAGCGCTTTACAACCCCAACAACACTGATTTTACAGCTATTCTAATCCACGTAAAACAAAAGAAAAATGGAGCATCCATTGGACACTCCATTTTCAGTAACTCATAACACAAAACTACCAGTTGAGAATCTTGCGGAAGTCATACTCCTCTGGGTTTGGAAGGTATGCCTTTGCAGCCTCATAATCAGCTGGTGTGATATAGTGCATAAGGTTGTCGATAACCTGGTGAATCTTATCTGCGTTGATATCTACGAGACGTGGAGGAATCTTACCTGTCTCGGGATCCTGCAAATCCTTAAGGTAGAGTGGCGATACATAACCCTCCTGGCTGATGTATACCATACATCCTGTCTTACCCTCCGAGAATAGCTTATATACACCCATACCAAGCTGCGAGCAGTATACAAGGTCGAAAGCACAAGGGGTCTGGCAACGCACCTCATAGCCAATCTCCACAGGACGCGACTTAACCTTTAGGCCAAGAGCCTTGCAACGCTTCTCAAGGAGCGTGTTAAACATCTCTGCCTTTGACACCTTACCTAGCTCTGGGTGACCATGATCATCGTATGAGAAGTTAATACCCGACTTAAGAATCTCCTCCTGGTCAAGAGCGTGGAACACACCCTCCGAAACCATCGCTGCACCATAATCCATGTTAAGGATCTTACGCTTCACGATTGCCGACACGATAAGGCTGATAATCTTGTCGATAGTAATCTTTGTCTTATTAAACATCTCTGGGATGATAATCATAGGATAGTGGCATGCTGAAGCGATACCGAACGCTAGGTGACCTGCCGAGCGACCCATAGCTGCTACAACAAACCAGTTTGCCGATGTACGTGCATCGTTATACACCGCACGACCAATTACCGAACCAGCGTTCTTGGCTGACTGATAGCCGAAGGTAGGCATACCTGCAGGAAGTGGAAGGTCGTTGTCGATAGTCTTTGGCACGTGGATATTAGCAATAGGATACTGCATCTTCTCGAGGAACTTTGCGATGCGGTTAGCTGTAGAAGCTGTGTCATCACCACCTACGGTAACCAACAACTTGATGTTGTTAGCCTTGAAGAAGTCTAGGTTAAAGTTCTTCTCGAAATCCTCCTCCGATGGCTTAAAACGGCTCATAGTGAGGTAAGAGCCACCCTGGTTGAAGATGTAGTCTACGCGGAACATATCGAGATCCTCGTAGCGTGGATTAGGGTTAAAAAGTCCTGAATAGCCATAGTGTAGACCAATAACACGATATCCCTTTGCAAGGAAGGTCTTGGCTACAGAGCCAACAACGGTGTTCATACCAGGAGCAGGACCACCACCAGTAAGAATTGCAATAGCCTCTTTCATAATCTTTTATATTTAGTTGTTAATGTATTAGACGATTAATACCACAAATATAATAAATATTTTAAAGAATTCACCATTTTTTTACAAACTATTTCAAAATTCAATAAAAACATATAACTTTACCATCGTAAAATGGTTAGTTGCAGGGATTTTATACCGGGATTCCTTGAGATTCTACAAAGGTAGGCGGAGAATCGCATAGCAACCAACAATAGATTTAGTAAAACACAATAACGTCTCTATTATGAAGCAATTTATCGCCATAGCCCTACTGCTACTATCGCTGCATGTTGCAGAGGCACAGACACCATTCAATGGTCGTGTACGCCATCTTGACGGCACGGGAATTAAAGCTACTGTTAAGGTTAAGGAGAGCAGCAAGCAGACACGCTCCGATGGCAAAGGCCGCTTTGGTCTTACGGATATAAAACCAGACGACACGCTCTACATCATCTATCGCCGCGACACACTGGAGATACCCCTCGAAGGGCGTCAAAGTATAGATGTGGTGTGGGCATCGGAGGGCGAGACATATAAGGTGGAGGAGTCCGAGGAGCTTATGAACTATGGCTTTGGATATGTCAAGCGCCGTGAAAGCACCGACTTCTCCTCGGGAATCCCTGGCGACAGACTACGCTCTACAGGTAGCTCTAGCCTTCTGAATGCGATTTTGATATGTTGCCCTAGCCTACGATACATCAACGGAGAGCTATGTCTACGCACACAAAACTCCATAAATAGCTCCTCGGCGGTACTTATCCTCTGCGATGGCGTGGAGGTGCCTAATCTGGATATGATAAGCATCTATGATGTTAGCTCTGTGGAGGTTATAAAGAGTTCTAATATGTATGGTTTCAGAGGAGTACATGGCGTGGTACTTATCAAAACCATGACTGCCGAGGATGCTCTCAACAGAAGACGTTAGAGATACAGACGCAGGCAAAAGAGACCAACATCTGCTATATATCACGAAAGAGGAGTATCCCGAAAGGATACTCCTCTTTGCCTAGACACGGACGCTGAACTTATCTAATTAGTTTTGCCACACATCCCAGATGCTATCCTCATAAACATTTCCCTGCGTGAAATTGGCATGCGGACAACCCAAGATGCCACCATTGACACGTATCTATACCACAACCTTATTAGCATAACACTCAAAGAGGTCTCACAATAGCGTTTTTCCAGTATGACGACACTTGTGGATTGTACATCATCTAGAAAGTGACTTTGCTCCATAACATTATGAGTAAGTCAAATATCTTACAACTTTACTCATAACCTGGTAGTACAAACTTCAGATCTCCATTAAGATTAACTTTGGCACATAAATATGCAAGAACTCCATCTTCTATTGCACATAAAGCTACAGATCCGTCTGTAGGGAAAATAATTTCCCCATCTACAAGTTTAATAGGTTCGCCGCCATATTCCGCTGGAATATACATCATGCAGAGGTCATATTCTAAATATTTTAATGATAATGGCACAATATTTCTATTGTTTCCATTAATATCTTGTATAATTTCACTCTCCATAATAACATTGTTAGGATTGGAGATATCGAACTCAATATAGGTTTCTGATGTCGCTGTTGATGAATAAGGCTCAAAACCGAATAATTCTAACATTGTTGATCTTGAAAAAGTGTCAACAGCGCGAATACGATTACGATTAGACGTGTGTTGTTCGAATTTAATCTCGGCGCTTAGACCTTGCATATTTGAATTTGCTAAAAGGGAGCATAGCAAATCATCATAATAGAGGCCTTTACCTAAATATGCCCACTCAAATATTTCACTATCTGTTTCAAAGTTGTAACCTTTTATATAGTTGGCATATTGTCTCCAGTGATCTTCGTTCTTATATACCTCTTCCGATTCAGTTGGCACATAAATTGTACACTCTATATCATAATTACACAAAACATCATAATCAGTCCAATATAGGTTTAGATCAGCACTGGATAGGAGTGGTGGCGTAATAGCTTTGCAATATATAGCCTTCAAACTCTTACACCCAAAAAACGATGCTCCGATCGATGTTACACTATTTGGGATAACAATATCTGTAATATTCTCACAACATGCAAATGCATTAACTTCAATACAGTTCACGTTATCAGGAATAATATACTTGGTTACGCTGGCGGCAGGGGCAAAGGTGTGTAACGTATTGTTAATTATTAGACACTCGTTGCCCAACGATGCATATTTACCATAGAAGGAGTGGAGTTTTTTACAGCCTTTAAACGCACTATATTCAATACTTTCTACGCTATCTGGTATAGTTATACTTGTTAGAGAACAGTCTTCAAATGCATACGAACCAATATTCTTTACACCATTCCCAAGATTAATCTCCGACAAACCATAGCAACTAGCAAACGTAAACGAACCAATATTCATAACACTATCGGGAATAGTTATACTTGTAAGTCCGGCACATTCCCAGAATGCGCGGTCTCCAATAGTAGTTACACTATTCGGTATAGTGATACTGGTAAGAGAAGAGCAAACCGCAAATGCCCAATTTTCTAGTAAAGTAACCCCATCTGGAATTGTATATTCAGTAATGTCTGCTGGAGCAAATGCAATCAGACGACCATCATTGTCAATCAGGCATCTTCCGTCACTCGAAGCATATTTACCTTTAAATTCTTTAAGTTGCCAACAACCTATAAATGGATTTTTGCCTATTTTTTCTATACTATCTGGCAATGTGATACTAATTAAACCACAATAGCCAAATACAGAGTCGTCAATTGTTGTTACACTATCTGGGATTGTAATGTCAGTAAGAGCTACGCAATTATAAAATGGATGAGGGGAATAATATGGTTCAGAACTAAACTGTAACTGTGTTATTCCATCTGGAATAACAACGTTAGAAAGGTTATAACAAAACCCGAATGCACTACTTCCAATTTCTGTACAGTTTTTTGACAGAGTGAGATTTTCAAGGCTTTGACAGTTGGAAAATGCGTAACTCTTAATAGTAGTTACACTGTCGGGGATTGTAAAACTATCGAAACCTACACCCTCAAAAGCATAATCTCCAATAGTAGTTAGATTTTCTGAAAACTTAAAATCGCTCAAGGCGCTACACCCCGCAAAAGCACGACTGTCAATTTTTGTAATGCTATTTGGCAGAGCGACACTTGTTACCATATAGCACCCTTCAAAAGCAGCCTCACCGACAACCGTAACATCTCTATCAAATTTGATAACGCATTTGCCTTCTCTACATATATTAGACACAATATTCGCATCAAATCCAGACACATTCGTCAATTCAATCTCCCTATCCCAATATGTTGTATACCATATTTCATCATTAGGGACATTGCCAGTGATCTCTTCCATCTCTCCACCAGGCTCCTCCGGAACAATATCATCTGTAACAGGATCCTCTGTGCAACCTATGGTTACCACACTTATAAGTGTCATTAGCAAAAGTATCTTCTTCATAATAATGTTGTATATTAGAAATATGTCTTTTCAAAACATTTTGGATTAGAGAATAATAGATAATCATTCAACTATTATTACCAGTATACCACAAATATAGCAATATTTTTCTTTAAATACTACTATTATAAGGAAAAACTGTTGTGTGCTAGGTATTTCTCTTAAAAGGCTACTCTTTAAGCAATGAGATAGCATGTTTGCTACTTACGTTGCTTTTGTGTGGCTAACAGCAATAGACATGTACTTAGCAAATGTAACTTTAGATAGGGCACTAGGGGGATATGATTGAGAAGACATTAATGGGTAGCAATAGCATTATCTATTAGCACTATACAAAGTGATACGACAACCACGGCTTGCCTATTGAGGTAGCGATATACAGCTCAAGCAATGTACTGCTAGGCACAGCAACTCTCATCTACGGTTCTCACAACAACCTAATATTAAAGGAGGGTCTCAAGTTGTGTGACAAGAATAGATTCCCAACCTCGAAGACTACCTATGAGATAGTCTATCGCTAGTAACCGAAAGAGGAGTACCCCGAAAGGATACTCCTCTTTATTATAAGTTGCAGACCCTCTATCGTTTTGAACGATCATAAATCTCGGGATAACCACAAACAAACGTTCCATGGACCTTGTGGTTAGCATCATCAACGCAGTCGAAGGTGACGATGACATTACTACCATCAGGCTCAACGGTTATAGTACCATCCGAGATAGGCACTCTACCATTACCATTTACGATATAATCATCCTCGCAGATGAGACGCCATGAGTAGAGGTACATAGCACCCTCCATGATACCCGACAAGAATGAGTTCTCCTTAATGTCGAGGTCAGAGCATGCAGTGTATGTTCCATAGATATTCTCCACATCAGCACCCTCATTGAGGCCATCTGTGATGATATCTACCATGACATAGTCACCATTGATAGGATATACAGTCTCCATGAGAGCTATAGACCAATAGTCCTTGCCACACTCATAATAGTCGCCATAGTAGAAGAGGCGTATAGATGCTGCATTATGGTCAAAAACAAGATCCTCGGTGAGGCTTGAGCCAACCTCTGGAGTCTCCGCATTTACAGCATAAGGGACATGAAGCTCACCTTCGTAGAGGATGTGGTGGATGGTGCCATCACTCATATATATCACCGCCTCAAACTTGTTATCGGTAACCGTAACAGTGCCATTAACCATTGTAAAGGCTGTCTCCACCTCGCCAAGCTCATTATTGATATGTGCCTTGCTCTCCTTTGCCGTGAAGGTGCCTATTGCATTATCCTCATTATTGGCCAATGTGTAGGTTCCATTAGGCAAGATAGGATGGTCGCCACCGCGATGCTTCGCATAGATATCGAAGTAGTAGTAGGTTCCATTAGGGATATTATTAGACTCGTTAATCTCCGAATCACCAACCTGAACATAGTAGTTGAAGTTATCGTTGAGGCCCATACCATAGTACTCACCACCAAATACCGTAGCCTGCATATCATAGTCGTAGCCACCCTCGGGGCGTATGCCCTGCTTAATGAGCAGGCTCTGCTCTATATCGCCATAGGTGAAGATGATGGCTGCCTCGCGAGGTGTTGAGCCAGAGTTACGCTCTGCGACAAAGGTTGATACACCATTGCTAGCCATAAGTTCTGACACCCAAGAGGCGGTACAGCTTACCGCTAGCTCCACACCACTCTGTGGATTAGCAATCTCGTAGGGAATGGTAACCTTACCTCCTCTGAAATCAACATCCAAAGGCTGCTCTGAAAGAATGGTAAGCGTAGGTTCAGCACTCTTCTGCGTATCATCAGCCTTGCTACAAGCAACGAGCAACGCTAGAGAGAGTGTTAATAGTGAAAGTAACTTTTTCATAGTATTTTAGGTTAATTAATTGTCGATGATACAAAGGTACAAAAAAAGTGAAACATAGACAAATATAGTGTAAAATTCTAAAGCACTAAATACTCACATAATAACAAAAATGCCATCTATGGTAGTACGTTGCGTACATCCATGATGGCATTTTTGTTAGTGGCAGCAGATATCTGCCTATCTCATGAGACTACTTTGTGCGTGCTATATAAGAGTTATAGCGCCACTTTGCATTCTCCTCTGCAGCCTCGAAGAGCTGCTCTGCCTCTGCAGGGAAGGCCTTCTTAAGAGAGGTATAACGTACCTCCTTCATGAGGAAGTCACGGAACTTCGACCAATCTGGCTCCTTTGAGTCCATTACAAATGGATTCTTACCCTCTGCCTCGAGCTGTGGGTTGTAGTGCCATAGGTGCCAGTAACCACACTCTACAGCCTGCTTACCAACGCTCTGTGTGCGAGTCATACCACCCTTGATACCATGGTTGATACATGGCGCATAGGCGATGATGAGTGATGGGCCTGGATATGCCTCTGCCTCCTTAAGAACATTGAATAGCTGCTGCTGTGAAGCACCGATAGACACCTGTGCTACATATACATAGCCATAGGTCATTGCAATAGCACCGATATCCTTCTTGCGGATACGCTTACCTGCTGATGCAAACTTCGCCACAGCGCCCACAGGTGTAGACTTTGATGACTGACCACCAGTGTTAGAGTATACCTCGGTATCTACGATAAGGATATTTACATCCTCGCCAGATGCTAGTACATGATCTACGCCACCGAAACCGATGTCATAGCCCCAACCATCACCACCGAAGATCCACTGTGACTTCTTAACGAGCCAATCCTTGTACTCGAGGATGGTCTTGCAGTAGTCGCAGTCACAAGCAGCAACCATAGGAAGAAGACGTGCTGTGACCTCGCGAGATGCTGCTGCAAGATTACGAGCATCAATCCACTCCTGCATTGTCGCCTTAAGCTCCGCAGAGCAGCAGTTACACTCCGCGATAGCCTTACGCATAACATCTGCCAAGGCCTCACGAATCTTATCCATACCTACCTTCATACCGAGACCAAACTCTGCGTTATCCTCGAAGAGTGAGTTAGCCCATGCAGGACCCTGACCCTTGTCGTTTGTGCAGTATGGTGTTGATGGCGCCGAACCAGAGTAGATAGAGGTACAACCTGTAGCGTTAGCAACCATCATACGGTCACCAAAGAGCTGTGTGATAGCCTTGATATATGGTGTCTCACCGCAACCAGCACATGCACCCGAGAACTCGAAGAGTGGCTGTGCAAACTGCAAGTTCTTAACAGACTTTGTCTTATCTACATGCTCGGTGTAGCCGATATTCTTTGTTACATAGTCCCAGTTCTTTGCCTCATCAAGCTGCTCGGCCAAAGGACGCAACACAAGAGCCTTATCCTTTGCAGGACATACATCAACACAGTTGTTACAGCCTGTACAATCGAGTGGCGAAACCTGGATACGGAACTTCAAAGCCTTGGTCTCACCCAAGCCCTGCTTCCACTCTAGGCCTGATGCTGCAGCCTGCTCCTCTGTAGCGAGGAATGGACGTATAGCAGCGTGAGGACATACGTAAGCACACTGGTTACACTGAATACAGTTCTCAATCTTCCACTGTGGAACAGAGGTTGCAATACCGCGCTTCTCATACGCTGCAGTACCATTATCCCATGTACCATCCTCGCGGCCGTTGAATGCCGAAACTGGAAGCATATCGCCCTTAAGAGCATCGATAGGCTCACAGACATTGCGAACAAAGGCTGGAACATCGCCCTCTGCATGATGCTCAACAACTGTAGCCTCAAGGTTTGCCCACTCTGCAGGCACCTCAACCTTAACAACAGCCTCGCAACCAGCATCCACAGCAGCATAGTTCATATTTACGATATCCTCACCCTTGTTACCGTAAGACTTGTAAATAGCCTTCTTCATCTCCTCAACAGCCTTCTCGATAGGGATGATATCTGCAATCTTGAAGAATGCAGCCTGCATGATGGTATTGGTACGTGAGCCAAGACCAAGCTCTGCGGCAATCTTTGTGGCATTGATGATATAGAAGTTAATACCATTCTTTGCGAGGTATGCCTTCATGTGTGCTGGAAGTGTGCGGCAGGTGGTCTCCGCATCGTTCACAGAGTTAAGAAGGAACGAGCCACCACGCTTCAAGCCCTTCAACACATCATACTTATCTACGTACGATGGCACGTGGCAAGCAACGAAGTCTGGTGTAGTCACCAAGTATGGCGATGTAATTGGCTTGTCACCAAAGCGCAAGTGCGATGATGTGTAACCACCTGACTTCTTTGAGTCGTATGAGAAGTATGCCTGACAATACTTGTTTGTCGAGCCACCGATAATCTTAATAGAGTTCTTGTTAGCACCTACAGTACCATCCGAGCCAAGACCGAAGAACAACGCCTCGAATGTACCCTCCTTTGCCATAGAGATCTCCTTACCAACAGGAAGCGACAACATTGTAACATCATCGTTAATACCTACGGTAAAGTGATTCTTTGGCTGCTCTGCCTCGAGGTTAGCAAATACCGCCAACATCTGCGCTGGAGTTGTATCCTTTGATGAAAGACCATAGCGGCCACCAATAATCATAGGACGGTTCTCGCACTCGTAGAATGCATCGCGGATATCGAGGAACAATGGCTCGCCATTAGCTCCTGGCTCCTTGGTGCGATCCAACACGCAAATACGCTTAACAGACTTTGGCAACACATTGAAGAGGTACTTTGCCGAGAATGGACGGTAGAGGTGTACGGTGATAACACCCACCTTCTTACCCTGTGTGCGAAGGTAATCAACACACTCCTTAATGGTCTCGGTTACAGAACCCATTGCAATAATGATATTCTCTGCCTCGGCATCACCGTAGTATGTGAATGGCTTATACTCACGACCAGTGATTGTAGAGATCTTCTCCATAGCCTCTGCAACCATATCTGGCACTGCATTGTAGAACTTATTTGATGCCTCACGAGTCTGGAAGTAGATATCTGGATTCTGGGCTGTACCACGAGTCACAGGACGCTCTGGATTTAGAGAACGCATGCGGAACTCACGCAACGCCTCACGGTCGAACATCGCAGTAAGTGAAGCCTCGTCAATAAGCTCAATCTTCTGAATCTCGTGCGATGTACGGAAGCCATCAAAGAAGTGTACAAAAGGTATGCGAGCCTTAAGAGCTACGATATGTGCCACACCGGCCAAATCCATAACCTCCTGAACAGAAGATGTTGCCAACATAGCAAAACCTGTCTGACGCACAGCCATAACGTCCTGGTGGTCACCAAAGATTGAGAGTGCCTGCGCAGCCAATGAACGTGCCGATACGTGGAATACTCCTGGAAGAAGCTCACCAGCAATCTTATACATATTTGGCACCATAAGGAGAAGACCCTGCGATGCTGTAAATGTAGATGTCAATGCACCGCTCTGCAATGAGCCGTGAACCGCACCTGCAGCACCAGCCTCTGACTGCATCTCTACAACCTTTACGGTATCTCCAAAGATGTTCTTCTTGCCCTGTGCTGACCACTCATCAACAAGCTCTGCCATGGTTGATGATGGGGTGATTGGGTAGATGGCTGCTACCTCCGAGAACATATATGCAATATGCGCTGCTGCGTAGTTACCATCACACGTGATAAATCTCTTTTCTGCCATATTATTTTTCAGGTTAAATTTATTTTCTAAATCTCCTATTAACTATATTTTGCCAACCATAATACCCTCTCCTGCTACCCCTATGGGGTATCTACAAGCCTCATCAGATAATCGCACCGCGCTATCCGCCTAGCCCACCAATCTTCACATTTGACAAAAATCGGTGCAAAGGTACATATTTAGAGTGAAAAATCATAGAATTTTCGCTGTTATCTTTTTAACAATGTGAATTATTTACTGTTACAAAAATAACAACCCTTTTAATTTGGTCTATTTTTCCATTGTGATTAGAGTCATCTTGCTATCTAGTTATATTTTATCGTCAAATTATGCTTTTTCTTATTTTTTTCATATCTTTGTGGAATGAAATTGACATTTTTAGGCACAGGAACATCACAGGGAGTACCAGTAATAGGCTGCCAATGTGAGGTATGTCGCTCCGAAGATAGGCGCGACAAACGCCTTCGCACTGCAGCGATGTTAGAGGTTGAGGGTAAGCGCATTATCATAGATGCAGGACCCGATTTTCGATATCAGATGCTACGCGAAAATGTGACACACATCGAGGCGATTCTCCTGACACACGAACATAAGGACCACACAGGGGGTCTTGACGATGTGCGAGCTTTCAACTTTGTAGACTACCCCATTATCCACACAACACACATCTACGCCAACGAGCCTACGATAGCGAGTATCCGTCATGACTTTCACTACGCCTTTGCCCAAGACAAATATCGCGGAGTGCCAGAGATTGAGCTACACACCATAGAGGAATCTACGCCCTTTGTTGTATCGGGCATCGAGATAACGCCTATTGTAGGGCGCCACTCGGAGCGCTTTCGCTCCACGGGGTTCCGTTTCGGAGAGCTAGCATACATTACAGACATGAACCATATTGACGCCACGGAGATTGAGAAGCTCAAGGGCGTCAGGGTGCTGGTTATTAACGCTCTACGCTGGGAGCCACATAGCTCACATTTCTCCGTAGAGGAGGCGTTGCAAATCATTAATCAGGTATCTCCCGAGCGAGCGTTCCTTACCCACATGTCACATAGAATAGGCCTACACCGCGAAGCCTCGGCACGCCTTCCCAAGGGCGTGGAGCTTGCCTACGATGGCCTAACGATAGATATTAACTAACAATAGGTTGAAAATGAAGAGATATTTAGATAAAAAGGTAGTTGTCGTAACTGGAGCCTCATCGGGTATTGGCGAGGCCATGGCTCGAGAGTATGCAAAGATGGGTGCCAAGGTGGTTATGGCTGCACGCCGCGAGGAGGAGCTTAAGCGTATCGCCGAGGAGATTCGTGCGGCGGGTGGCGAGGTGACATACTCGGCGTGTGATGTCGTTTCGGAGGAGGAGTGCAAACGTCTTATGGAGAGGGCTGTTGAGGCCTATGGCTGTATAGATGTGCTGATTTGCAATGCTGGCCTTTCGATGCGTGCGTTGTTTGACGACTGCGACCTCAAGGTACTGCATCGACTTATGGATGTGAACTTCTGGGGTACGGTAAACTGCACGAAGTATGCGCTGCCTTGGCTACAGAAGTCAAGGGGTTCGCTTGTTGGCATCTCCTCTGTTGCAGGCATCCATGGTCTTCCTGGTCGCACGGGATACTCGGCATCGAAGTATGCTATGACAGGTTTCCTTGACACCATTCGCATAGAGAACCTAAAGAGGGGTGTACACGTGATGACAGCGTGTCCAGGCTTTACAGCCTCTAACGTACGCTTCTCGGCACTCACAGCAGATGGCTCACAGCAAGGCGAAACACCTCGCAACGAGTCAAAAATGATGACACCCGAGGAGGTGGCACACATCGTGGCACGTGGCATACATCGCCGTAAACGTCTATGCCTTATGGAGTGGGAGGGTCGCGCAACGCACCTGCTCAAGAAGTTCGTTCCAGGCTTTGTAGATAGGATGTTCTACGCGGTGATGGCCAGAGAGCCAGACTCACCACTTAAGTAAATTAGGGTGTCCTGCGGGGCACCCTAATTGTTTGATTTATAATATGGAGTGTTCGCGCATCCAGCGGGCTATCTCGGCAGAGGCCACGCCACGCTCGAGGTTTCCCACATCGCAAGACATAAACGCATTGAGAGCCTTGGCATAAGCATCAGCATCGAAGCTCTCTATCCTCTCAATTAGCTCATCCTCGCTCTCGGCAAGAGGATAGGGCAACTGGCGAATATCAAAGTAGTAGCCACGGTCATACTTATCAACATCCACGGCATAGAGCATACATAGCTTACCCATAACCGAGAAGTCAAACATCGAGCTAGAGTAGTCGGTAATGAGCATATCAGCCGCAGAGAGCAACTCCTGCATATCGTGATATTTAGTGCCATCGTAAACATCATCAAACGCCACAAGCGGTGAGGTATCTACCCTACCGATAAGATTAGGGTGAAGACGTACTATGATGCTAACCTTATCGCACCCAAACATCCTAGACAACGCCTCCTTAACTCTCGCCCAATCAATGCGATAAGGCTCTATGGTTGTGCTACTATGGCTACGGAATGTTGGGGCATAAAGCACTATCTTACTTCCCGAGGCGATGCCATAGTGCGCCTCGATACGTTTGCGCGATGCCTCGATGCCTGCTGTGTTGAAGAATAGGTCGTTGCGCGGTATGCCACACTCCAGAATCTCACCATCGTACCAGAAGGCGCGGTGGATAAGCTCGGTGTGCATACGGCTACCCGAAATCATGAGATCACACACCTTGGAGTCCTCCTTGGCGCGTCTTACATAGCTATAGCCCAACTTATCAGCAACATCGCCCTCAATGCGCTTCAACGCCACGCCAGCATGCCACAACATGAGATACTTCTGCTCGGGGCGCTTATGCCAGAAAATGCGGAAAGGCCCTGTACGGGAGTTAGTGACAAGAAACTCCGTAGTAGCCAGCAACTTATAATACTCCAACGTATTGAACTGCACCACCTTGATACGAGGATCTACAGCCGAGGTATTCACGCCCTTGCGAAAGACCCAATAGATCTCCATATCGGGATAGTTCTCGAGAATATACTCACTTAAGTAGCGAGGATTGCAACCATACTGCTTGAAGTTATAGGCCCAGCACATCACCCTTCCAGGCTTCACATCCAAGCGCAAACGATAGTAGTAGGAGATGATATTCCCAAAAAGCTTACCTAGACAATTTAGCCAATACGCTATCTTTCCACCTAAATCAGACATCATACAAAATTTCATGAAATAATAGGCAAAGATATAGAATTATCTTTGTAATTGGAAAATTATTCATAAATTTGCATCATAACACCATAGATATTTCTATAATTCAAACCAAATGGAGAGGCAACAGATAGACCAAGAGGCGCTACGAAAAAGGTATAATCCCGATGGGTCAAAACTTCGTCACGACCAGCTAGAGCTACTAGAGATGCTTCAGTTCTTGGCAGATATATGCAAGAGACATAACATCCGCTGGTGGCTAACAGCCGGCACACTACTTGGTGCAGCGCGTCATGGAGGCTTCATCCCTTGGGATGATGACATAGATATCGCAATGTTTAAGAGTGACTACAAGCGTCTTGAGAAGATTCTTCGTGACCTCGATAACGACAACTACGTATTTCACACCATGCAAAGTGATGTGGAGTATGTAAATACCTTTGGTAAGTTTCGCAAGCGTGACGGCGCCATAAGCACAAAGAGTCGCCGCTACAACTACTACAAATGGCGAGGCATAGGATTCGACATATTTCCTATCGAGAAGACAAACTACTTTGCAGCTCGCACCGCCTCGGTGATATACAACAACCTTCAGCACATAACCTCGTATATAAAGTGGGGATGGCTTCGCAAACCCCTAATACGTATCATAGAGGTAGTATGCCTAGGTGTTATAAACACCATTCTTCGCCTTATAGGCCTTATAAATCCTCGCGGCGAGTATCACAACCTTTTAGGTACGGGATGGCCAAGGGAGAGCTACCTTGCTGAAGATATCCTACCACTAGGCACTATAAACTTCGAGGGCGTTGAACTTTCTGCACCAAAAAACCATGATGCCTACCTCACAAGGGTATTTGGAGATTGGCATAAGATGCCCTCTGACGATGCTATAAAACGTGCTATCCACTGCCAAGAATATCGCGATGAGATATATGGCAAGGAGCAGTAAACTCACTACTAGATGATTAACAATATCGATAACGAGGCTTTAAAAGCGAGATACTGCCCCGAGGGTTCAAAGCTCCGCAAGAATCAGAAGATGCTCCTAGAGATTCTTCTCGATTTGGCAGATATATGCAACAAGAATAACATAAAGTGGTGGTTGAGTTCTGGTACTCTTTTGGGTGCGGCACGCCACGAGGGCTTTATACCCTGGGATGACGATGTGGATATCGCCATGCTACGCAAGGATTATAAGCGTCTGGAGAAGATACTTCATGAGCTTGATAGCGACAAGTATGTCTATCAAAGCATGCGTAGCGACATAGAGTACACAGGTATTTTTGGAAAGTTCCGCAAGCGCAACGACATTATCCACACAACGGGAAAGAGACATAAATATCTCAAGTATAAGGGGCATTTTGTAGATATCTTCCCCATAGAGAAGACCAACTACTTCGCAGCACGTGCCTCGAAGGTGATATACGACCTTCTCCAGCACCCAACGGTATATATCAAGAGAGAGTGGTTGAGACGTTTTATGGTACGTAGCGTGGAGTTTTTATGTTTATATATCATATTTCCAATACTCCGCGTTATAGGCATGATAAACCCACGTGGGGAGTATCACTACGCGTTGGGCATGGATTGGCCACGTTCGGTATTTTATAAGAGGGATATCTTTCCTCTTACGACTGCGAAGTTCGAGGGTCACGAATTTCCTGTGCCAAAAGATGTTGATGCCTACCTTACAAACGTATATGGCAACTGGCGCACCACACCTTCGGATGAGAGTATACTCAAGAGCATCCACTCGGAGGAGTATCGCAATGAGATTTTAGAGAATATGAAAAAGGGTAAGTAAAGGCTATGAAAAAGGTTATAACATACGGAACGTACGACCTTCTCCACGAGGGCCATACAAACCTCCTTCGCAGGGCCAAGGCTCTGGGTGACTACCTTATCGTAGGTGTTACTAATGATAGCTTTGACCGCGAACGTGGAAAGCTTAATGTGCGCAATAATGTCCTTGAGCGCGTGGAGGCTGTGAAGGCTACAGGCTTCGTAGATCAGGTGATTATCGAGGACTACATGGGCCAAAAGATAGATGACATCCTCAAATACGATGTCGATATCTTTGCTATAGGCTCCGACTGGGAGGGGAAGTTTGACTACCTTAAGGAGTACTGCGATGTTGTCTACCTTCCACGTACCGAGGGCGTATCCTCAACAATGCTTCGCGCCGAGAGTGAGACTATCGTAAATATTGGAGTTGTGGGCTGTGGTCGTATTGCACAACGATTCATCCCCGAGACTACACGTGTAGATGCTGTTCGCCTCACCGCCATATATGACATCTCGCATAGCGCAGCCGAGAGCGTTACAGAGGATAAGAGCTTAATATGCCGCAGCTTCGAGGAGCTAGTAGATAGAGTGGATGCTGTATATATCGCTACCCCACACCTATCTCACTACAGTCAAGCGAAATATGCCTTGGAGCATAACCGTCATGTGCTATGTGAAACACCCCTTGTCCTCAAAAAGGAGCAGGCCGAGGAGCTTTATAAGCTTGCCAGCGACAATAACCTAGTGCTTCTCGAGGCAAATAAGACCGCATTCTGCCCTGCGTTTAACCACCTCATAACCCTCATCAAGAGTGGTCTTATAGGAGATGTTGTAGGCATAGATGCCTCGGAGTCGAAACTCTGGGGCGAGGATAAGCTCAAACGTGAGCTAGACCCCAACGAAGCGGGAGGTTCGCTCTATGAGATGGGCTCATACCCCCTACTCCCTATCATAAAGCTTCTAGGTACCAATCATCGTAACATCAACCTCTATAGCCGCCTAAATAGCAATGGCGTGGATGTATACACTAGGGGTATTATGTGCTTCGAGCGTGCCGTAGCCTCATTTCAGCTAGGTTTAGGTGTGAAGACCGAGGGTAACCTCATCATCTCTGGCACCAAAGGCTACGCCTACGTGCCATCTCCCTGGTGGAAGACCGACTACTTCGAGCTTCGCTATGAGGATCAAAACCTCAACAAGAAGTACTTCTATAAGTGGGATGAGCCAGGTTTGAGATATGAGATTCAGGAGTTTGTGTCGTGCATAATAAATCATCGCAACCACTCACCACGTCTAACTCCCAAGGAGAGTATTGCCATGGCCGCTATCATGGAGCAATTTACAAATCGTGAAAACTTCGTTGAGCTATGAGACGTGCATTAGTTGTTGGAGGTGCTAACGGCATAGGCCTTGCCCTAGCCACGCTCCTTGCCGAAGATGAGGGCTTCGATCGCATATATATCATTGACCGCACAGAGGTAGCAGCAGAGTTCAGAGACCCAAAGTTCGATTTTACATACTTTGACCTCCGCGCTGAGGATTACACACTCCTGGATAGCTACACCGACATTGACACACTTATCATCACTGCCGGTTTTGGGCGCCTCGCACACTTCAAGGATATTGAGGAGCAACATATTATAGATAGCTTTGCCGTAAATAGCACCGCGCCACTACGCATTATACACCACTTCTTCCCTCGCATCAGCGCAAAGGAGAGTTTCTATTGTGGTGTGATGGGTAGCATAGCAGGCTTCCTCTCATCACCTCTCTTTGCTGTGTATGGCGCTACAAAAGCTGCCCTAAAAATCTTTATCGAGAGTGTGAACGTGGAGCTAGAGAAGAGTGGAACATCAAACCGAATCCTCAACATCTCCCCAGGCTCAATCAAGGGTACGGCATTTTACAACGGCGCCAACAACCTCGACCTTACTAGGTCTCTTGCCGCAGATATCCTCAAACACCTATGGGCTAAAGAGGATCTCTTCATACCGCAGTATGATACTATATATAGGGAGGTTCTAGAGCGCTACCATGATGACTTCCGCGCCGAGGGTAGACATAGCTACGACTATAAGATGCAGAGCGGAAGAGTAATCGAGAAATAGAGTAACTTAATTATTAGGTATGCAGAAGGATATTACAATTTCGATTATAGCACCGATATATGGTGTTGAGAGATATATTGTGGAGTTTGCCGAGTCGGTACTCTCACAGTCATACCCACATATCGAGTTTATATTCGTAAATGATGGCACCAAAGATCGCTCCATAGAGCTTCTTGAGGAGCTTATAAAGAGTAAATATGAGAATCTCCGCCCACAGATTAAGATCGTCCACAAGGAGAACGGCGGCCTCCCTGCTGCTCGCCGCACAGGTATAGAGCATGCCACAGGAGATTATATATATAACGTAGACTCCGATGACTGGCTCTCTGAGGGTTCTATAGCGAAGATTGCCGAGAGGATTGCCCAGACCAACGCCGACATAGTATACTTTAACTATGTTAAGGAGTACCCATCACGCTCTAGCGTTAAGCGAGAACGATGTTACACAAATGGCGAGCGACATATATACGTACGCAACATGTATAACCACCGCTCCTTTGGTACGCTGTGTAACAAATGTATTCGCCGCCAGCTATTCGAGGAGCATGAGATATACACTCCAAAGTATGGCTATGCCGAGGATTGCTACGTAACCACACAGCTCGTTGGATACTCACAAACTATAGCATACCTAGACCTCGATGTGTACCACTATCGCAAAGGTGTCTCAACGGCCATGACAGGCCAGCAGCGCCGCAAACGAAAGAGAGAGTATGCACTAACCTTTATAGACCTATATTTGAAGTATAGAGATATTCCTGCAGAGAGAAACCCCGTAGCATCTATCTTTGATGATATTCTGATACAGGCAGGATGGTACTCTATATGGTATCGCCTCGACCTATTCAAGGAGTACCCATGGCTTGCAAAGGCTGTGCGCGGTGCAAAGGTTCGTGGTGGAGGCTCTGATGTCCCCATCCTAGCGCAGCTATTCACCAAGTTTGTAGCACTCTTCAAATAATAGGCTTCAAACTTTGTGATGAGGCAAGAATTACGCTTTTCGATTTATATTATGGGCGAGAGGAGCATCTCTCGCTCATTTTTTGTAGATGCTTATATTTGGTAGTTGTTGCCACAAGGTTCTATGCTCGTCTTGCATCAGGACATGGGCATCTTGCTTGGCGGTAGTCGCAAGACTACCCTCATGCAACAGACCACCATATACAAAAAAAACGACCCTCGGAGTGAGAGTCGCTTTAGTTGGGCTACCTGGATTCGAACTGCAGCAATGGCACATTGCAAAGTAGAGCCGATACATACATAGCGCAGGCTGTAAGCCGAGCAATAAATTAACACCCTATCGGCTCAACCAACCACAAATGAGAATCAGGTAACACAACTAAATGACGAGGGATACTACCGTTGCATGAGGGCAGCAACGCTGTGACAAGCAAGGGTACATGGCCGATGCTTGCATCAGGACATGGGCATCTTGCTTGGCTGTAGTCGCAAGACTACCCTCATGCAACAGACCATCATATACAAAAAAACGACCCTCGGAATGAGAGTCGCTTTAGTTGGGCTACCTGGATTCGAACCAAGAATGACAGGACCAGAATCTGTAGTGTTACCATTACACCATAGCCCAATAATTTTTTTGACGATGCAAAAGTAGAACATATTTTTTTAATTACAAAGAAAATTGCAATTTTTTTTCATATCTTTGTTAAAATTTATTTGCAAAATATTAAACGAATAGATAAAACTTATTGATTATGAGCAACATCAAGTCTCGCCTTATTATTATGAACTTCCTGCAATTTGCGGTGTGGGGAGCCTATCTTACATGTGTAGGACAGTTTTTGGGTCGTGTTGGCCTAGGAAACTACATCTCGTGGTTCTATGTTGCACAGGGCGTGGTATCTATTTTTATGCCAGCAATTATGGGTATTATTGCCGATAAGTATGTTCAGCCACAGCGCCTATTAGGTCTTTCGCATCTTCTTGCTGGAGGTTTCATGCTTGTTGCCGCCTACTTTGGTATCCAGGCTACGGAGCTTGCTGCGTTAAATGCTGGAAATCCCGACTACATAGCCAACATTTGGCCTATATTTATCCCATACGTCATCAGCGTTGCCTTCTACATGCCTACTATCGCGCTCTCAAATACTGTGGCATTTGGCACCTTGTCACGCGCAGGATTGGACTTTGTTAAGGCATTTCCCCCTATCCGCACCCTTGGCACTATAGGTTTCATCGCCTCGATGTGGTTGGTTAATAGCCTCTCATTTGGCCTTGCGGAGAATGCACAGTTTACCTATATGCAGCTTATCATCTGCGGTATTCTTGGTGTTATCCTTGGCGTATACTCATTCTCATTGCCAGAGTGTCCTCTTGCCGAGAGCGACACAAAGAAGAGCCTCGCCGAGCGTCTCGGCCTCGATGCTTTTGTTCTCTTTAGGTCGAAGACTATGGCTATGTTCTTCATCTTCTCGATGCTGCTGGGTGTGTCGTTGCAGATTACCAATGGCTATGCCACATCATATATAAATAGCTTCCGCAGTATCTCGGAGGATTGGTTTGCGTCAAACCCTACGATGCTTGTCTCTATATCGCAGATTTCAGAGGCTCTTTGTATCCTTATGACCGCCTTCTTCCTGCGCCGCTTTGGCATTAAGAATGTTATGCTTATAGCGATGTTTGCTTGGGTGTTGCGCTTTGGTCTCTTCGGTGTAGGCACTACGACTACCACCATTGGCATCGTAGCTCTCATAGCATCATGCTTGGTGTATGGCGTAGCCTTCGATTTCTTCAACGTATCGGGAGCTATGTTTGTACAGCAGGAGGCGCCATCGAGCATGCAGGGCAGCGCACAGGGCCTCTTTATGCTCATGACAAATGGTATTGGTGCCTCTGTAGGAACATATATCGCAGGCAAGGTTGTAGACCACTTCTGCACATGGGAGGGTGGCTACCTTGTTTCTCGTCCCGAATTCGCGGGCAACGGATGGGCAAGCACATGGTTTATCTTTGCGGGTTATGCCTTGGTTGTAGCCCTAGCCTTTATGGTTCTTTTCCGCTATAAGCACGACCCAAATAAGATAACCGACATAAACCATTAATAACCATGTCGCAACAACCACTTGCCGAGCGTCTGCGCCCACAGGGCCTCGATGATTACATTGGACAGAAGCACCTTGTAGGTGAGAATGGCGTGTTCCGCAAGTTCATCGCCTCGGGAAGCGTACCCTCATTTATATTGTGGGGGCCTCCAGGCGTGGGTAAGACCACGTTGGCAAAGATTGTGGCATCGGCCTTAAACCGCCCATTCTATACCCTCTCGGCGGTAACATCGGGTGTCAAGGATGTGAGGGAGGTTATTGAGAAGGCAAAGAACCAACACCTCTTCAATTCGCGCTCCGCATTCTTGTTTATCGATGAGATACATCGTTTCAATAAGTCGCAACAAGACTCTCTGCTTGCGGCTGTGGAGCAGGGCATTATAACGCTCATAGGTGCTACTACCGAAAATCCATCATTTGAGGTTATCTCACCACTCTTGAGCCGCTGTCAGGTCTACGTACTTAAGCCTATGACAGACGAGGAGCTAAAGGCGCTCCTCGACCGCGCACTAACGACCGATGAGGAGCTACGCAAGCGTAATATAACGGTGGCGGAGAGCGAGGCGCTATTTCGCTTCTCGGGTGGTGATGCTCGCAAACTGCTCAACATTCTGGATATCATTGTTGGCGCTACAGCCGGCGACATAGTGATTACAGATGAGCATGTTACGGAGTGCCTGCAACAAAATATAGCTCTCTACGACAAGTCGGGAGAGCAACACTATGACGTCATATCAGCATTCATAAAGTCGGTACGTGGTAGTGACCCTAATGCCGCCATATACTACCTTGCCCGCATGCTGGCAGGAGGTGAGGAGCCTCGATTTATAGCACGCCGTCTGGTGATATTGGCATCGGAGGATGTGGGTCTTGCAAATCCCAATGCACTACTCTTGGCCAACGCCTGCTTCGATACGGTGCATAAGATTGGCATGCCCGAGGCACGTATCACCCTTGCCGAGACAACGATATACCTCGCTACAAGCCCCAAGAGCAACTCCGCATATATGGCTATAAACAAGGCTCTTGCAATGGTTGAGAGGGATACTACAAACCGCCCTGTGCCACTACATCTGCGCAATGCTCCAACAAAGCTTATGGGCGACATGGGCTATGGCAAAGAGTATAAGTATGCCCACGACTACACGGGAAACTTCGTATTTCAGGAGTTCCTCCCCGACTCTCTCTCTGGCACACGCTTCTACACTCCCAATACCAGCAATGCGCAGGAGGCAAAAATCGCCGAGCGCATGCAGGCATTGTGGGGCGACAAATATGATAAGTAGTGACAGTGACATAGGCAGAATATGACAAAATGTCATAATAATCATTTTGGCATAGAGATTGTCACAACACCACACCAAACAGAATTAGTTACTTGGAACGTTGCTCACGTAGCAACAAACTAACTCATTTGAAAATTCAAAATAGATTAACTTAAAAATAGAGAACTTATGGCAGTAAGACCACTTTCAGACCGTGTATTGGTGAAGCCAAATCCGGCAGAGGAGAAGACCGCAGGCGGTCTATTCATCCCTGATACAGCAAAGGAGAAGCCCCTCATGGGTAAGGTTATCGCAGCAGGCCCTGGCACCACCGAGGTAGCCATGGAGGTAAAGGTAGGCGATACAGTGATGTATGGCAAGTATGCCGGCACCGAGATTAACTACGAGGGCGAGAGCTATCTAGTTATGAAGCAGGCAGATATCATCGCAGTAATAGAGTAATAACTTTTAAACAACTAATCAAAGATGGCTAAAGAGATTAAATATAATGTTGAGGCACGCGAACTTCTCAAGGAGGGTGTTGATGCGCTATGTAATGCCGTTAAGGTAACACTTGGTCCAAAGGGTCGTAACGTAATTATCGACAAGAAGTTTGGTGCGCCACACGTTACAAAAGATGGCGTTACAGTAGCTAAAGAGGTAGAGCTAGAGGATACATTTGCAAACATGGGTGCGCAGATGGTACGCGAGGTAGCATCAAAGACAAATGATGATGCTGGTGATGGTACTACTACCGCAACAGTTTTGGCACAGTCACTCATCTCTGTTGGTATCAAGAATGTTACTGCAGGCGCAAACCCTATGGATTTGAAGCGCGGTATTGACGCTGCTGTTGCCAAGGTTGTTGAGTCTCTTAAGGCTCAAAGCCAGGTTGTTGGCTCTGACATTGACAAGATTGAGCAGGTAGCAACAATCTCTGCAAATAACGACAGCAAGATTGGTAAGCTTATCGCCGAGGCTATGGCCAAGGTTAATAATGAGGGTGTTATCACCGTTGAGGAGGCAAAGGGTACCGAGACTCACGTAGACGTTGTTGAGGGTATGCAGTTCGACCGTGGCTACATCTCGGCATACTTCATCACCGACACAGAGAAGATGGAGGCGCAGCTCGACAAGCCATTTATCCTTATCACCGACAAGAAGATCTCAACAATGAAGGAGATTATGGGCATCTTGGAGCCTGTAGCACAGAGTGGTCGTTCACTTCTCATCATTGCCGAGGATGTAGATGGCGAGGCATTGTCAGCACTGGTAGTTAATAAGTTGCGTGGCACATTGAAGATTGCAGCATGTAAGGCTCCAGGCTTTGGTGATCGCCGCAAGGAGATGCTTGAGGATATCGCAACTTTGACAGGTGCTACAGTAATCTCTACCGACAAGGGTATGAAGATGGAGGATGCTGGCATTGATGCGTTGGGTACTGCCGAGAAGGTGACCTTGAACAAAGAGAATACCACTATTGTTGATGGTGCAGGCTCGAAGCTAGCTATCGAAGCACGTGTTCAGCAGATTCGTGCCTCTATCGAGAATGCCTCATCTGACTACGATCGCGAGAAGCTCCAGGAGCGCTTGGCGAAGTTGGCAGGTGGTGTAGCCGTTCTCTATGTAGGTGCTGCAACCGAGGTAGAGATGAAGGAGAAGAAGGATCGCGTAGACGATGCCTTGGCAGCTACACGTGCTGCTGTTGAGGAGGGTATTGTTCCTGGTGGTGGCGTAGCCTATATCCGCGCCGTTGAGAGCCTTGAGGGTTTGAAGGGCGAGAATGACGACCAGACTACAGGTATCCAGATTGTTAAGCGTGCTATCGAGGAGCCATTGCGCCAGATTGTTGCAAATGCTGGTGGCGAGGGTTCTGTTGTAGTAAATAAGGTTAAGGAGGGCAGTGGCTCATTTGGTTATAACGCTCGTGACGACCGCTACGAGGATATGCTCGCAGCAGGTATTATAGACCCTACGAAGGTTGCACGTGTAGCGTTGGAGAATGCAGCCTCTATTGCCTCTATGTTCCTCACAACAGAGTGTGTGTTGGCAGAGAAGAAGGAGGATAGCCCTCTTCAGACTCTAGCTACCGCAGGTGGCGGCATGGGTGGCATGATGTAATCACCACTACATAATATTTAAAGCGCTCGGAGTTCCCGAGCGCTTTAATATTATATATAGGTATGGCTAAAACTCTAAACAGATATTTGCCCCCGACCACTGGTCTATCTCGAATGTGTGGGCATAACGGCGCTCCATGCCATAGCTAACCTCTACGCGCAACTCAAATGGTGGCGTATCCACAATATCGAGCGAATGAGGATAGGTATTTGTAAGCACATAGATATAGAGGGTTAGATGCGTTGCTGGCTTATGCTCTATCTCGATGCGGCGATTGGGGTTATAACCTAGCGGCGCGGAGGTGAGCGATGAGCCTATAGGTGCTACCTCGCTGCGACACTTAAGAAACTCTACCTCTTTATCATCTACCGACACGGAACTCATAACGATAATATTATAACGCCATAACTCCGAATATTTTGAGTCTATTGAGATGTGAAATCGCTCCATAATTACACCCTTAAAAAATATTTTTGCGTAAAACTTTGCTACAAAAATAGTAATAATTTGCACATTTTAGTTTTTTATCGTAAATTTGCAGACTATTTGTGCTGAAATGGAGCAAATTGGACTATACAAAATAGCCTATAAGGGGCTAAAAGTAGGAAGCTACGACTTTGATTTTAAGGTAGATAACGCACTTTTTGAGGCGTATGAGACCGAGGAGATCAAGGGCGGTGACTGCGTGGTGCGCGTTAAGCTCAATCGTAGCGAGGCTATGTTGGAGCTAAATGTAACTATTGAAGGTGAGGTAATTTGCGAGTGCGACCGTTGCTTGGAGGATTGCCCAATAGCTATTGACTACGATGGCGACCTCGTTGTTAAGTTCTCGGAGGAGACAGACTTCTACGATGGCGATGTTATGTGGATTTCACCATCGGAGGATATGCTCGACCTCACGCAGTACATCTACGAAAGTATAGTGTTGTCACTACCCTACAGTCGTGTACACGAGGAGGGTGAGTGTAACCCCGAGATGCTAGCATCGTTTCAGGAGATTAGCGAGGAGGAGCTAGAGGCTCTCGAGGCGCAGGTCGAGGAGGAGGATGTTGTGGCGCTTGACGACAGAAGCATGAGCATCCTCGAGGCTCTCAAGGCACAGATGGATAAGGAGTAAAAAAATGCGGTTTGCAAGGCAGTAATTCCGTCAGGCTGCCGAACAGACATTTGACAAACATAAAACTTAAAAACTATATTGTAAGATGGCACATCCTAAACACAAAGTCTCTTCAACACGTCGAGACAAGAGAAGAACTCACTACAAGGCTGTAGTTCCAACTGTAGTAACCTGCTCAAACTGTGGTTCAGCAGTACTCTACCACCGCGTTTGCCCAGAGTGTGGCTTCTATCGCGGTAAGCTCGCAATCGAGAAGAAGGCAGCAGAGTAGTCTTCACATTAACAAAAAGGAGCAACGCCGCACGGTCGGAGGTTGCTCCTTTTGCTTTAGCCTTTTTTACCAAGGCTATATTTAGTCACACCAACAACTATATATTATGGTAAGGATAGGTATCGACGCTATGGGTGGCGACTTCGCACCCGAAGTAGCTATCGAAGGAGCTATTATGTCCCTAAATTTCCTCGACAAAGAGAGCCGCATAGTTCTTTTTGGAGACAAAGCGCGTATCGAGGAGCTTCTCAAGAAACATAACTGCCCAGCTAGTAACTTCGACATTGTAGCCACTACAGAGGTTATCGAGATGGGCGATCACCCAGCAAAGGCATTTATTGCAAAACGCGATTCAAGCATCACCGTAGGCTTCAACTACCTCGCAGAGGGTAAGATAGATGGCTTCGCAAGCGCAGGCTCTACAGGTGCGATGATGGTTGGCTCGATGCAGGTTATCAAGCCTATCGAGGGTGTCATACGCCCTGTGTTGGCAACGCTAATACCTACAGTATCTGCAGAGCATGGCATACAGCGCGCTGTATTGATGGATGTAGGTCTTAATGTAGACGCAAAGCCCGAGGTTCTAGCACAGTATGGCCTTCTAGGCTCTATTTATGCCAAGTCGGCACTCAATATGGAGAACCCTCGTGTGGCACTTCTCAACATTGGTGAGGAGGAGGGCAAGGGTAATGCCCAGGCAAAGGCTACATACGACCTTATGAAGGAGGATAAGCGCTACAACTTTGTGGGAAATGTCGAAGCATCATACATCTTCACAGGTAAGATTGGCGATGTTGTTGTTGCAGATGCCTTTGTGGGCAATAGCCTTCTTAAGATGGCCGAGGCCCTCTACCGCATAAACTTTAAGCTTGGCGGTGGCAAGCCACGTCTCAAGAACCTTCTTCGCCCTATTTTGGGTCGCATCGTACCAAAGCTCTACTTCCAGAATGACTTCTGGGATGCTATGAATGCCGAGAGTGTGGGAGGTCTTCAGGTTATGGGTATCAACGCCCCTGTGATGATTGGTCATGGTAGCTCTTCAGCACGTGCAATATGCAGCATGATTCTCTCTATGGAGCGCGATATCAAGAGTAACTTCCCTGCAAAGCTCCGCGAGGCTCTTAAGGACTCAAACAGCGATAACAAGGAGTAATTATAAGTGGAGGGGCTATAATTCAGCCCCTCTATCATATAGGCAAATCTAACATAATAATCTAAAATTTAGAATATGAAATACTTGAGCATACTGCTGGCGCTTCTGCTTTTCGTAGCTTGTGAGCCAGCAAACAATGACACACAGCAGCCCAACACCCCAGAGGTAAACGAGGGTGAGAACGAGGGTGAGAACGAGGGTGAGAACGAGGGTGAGAACGAGGGTGAGAATGGCGGTGACAACGGTGGCGACAACGGTGGTGACAACGGTGGTGACAACGGCGGCGACAACGGCGGCGACAACGGTGGTGACAACGGTGGTGACAACGGTGGCGATAATGGCGATGATAATGGCGATGATAATGGCGATGAGGATAATGGTGAGGTTGATGAAACTACCACTACAATCCACACATTCACAGAGTTTAACACCTCTGCCCACGTTATCATATTGGAGACCAATGGTCTACGCAACGACTATGTTACATTCTACGACACACAAACTGGCTATGCACTCTACATTGACTTCTACTCTCCGATAGAGAATGAGTACTTGCCAGAGGGCACATACAGCTTAAGCGATGGCTCTTCGATGACTCTCGACAAGCAGTACACCTATTTCACATACTACACCGATGGTGAGTTGATTCGCTTTACCGAGGGTTCGGCAAAGGTAAAGGTAGACCCTGATCATGAGTCTGGATACCCATTCTACGAGGTCTCTGCCCGTTTCGTAACTGCAGATATGGAGGGTATAAAGGTGGAGTATAAGGGTCAGATACTCCCACAAGGTTCTATACAATAATAATCGTAGCACCACAATCAAAAATCCCTCGGGTATTACCCGAGGGATTTTTGATTATAGGTATTTCACCCCTATACTACAACTTATTAAGCTCTATCTCGAAGTCAGCCAACACATTCATATAGTTGATGAATGCCTCGTAAGCAGAGTCGTAAGGGTTGAAGTATGAGTGTACATCACCATCAGAGAACCACTTTGTAGCCATATAGTAGAAGTGGTCAGAGTTCTGCATGAAGTGCCATACAAACTCAAAGTCCTTATTCTTCACCTTCTTAACCTTTGGAGCCAAAGCATATAGCTTGTTAAACGCCTCATTCTGAAGGTCATTACCCAACCATGCTGTTACATCACGCTCCTCATCAGCCCACGACATAGCATAAGGGCAGTGGAGGACAGCTACAGGCTGAAGTCTCTTTGCAGCCTCACTAGCGGTAGCAAACTCCACCTCTCCGGTTGCAAGAAGCGCAGCTGGAAGAGCCTTCATGAAGTCAAAGATTCCTGTAGAGGCCTTCTGATGCTCACCAAAGGTCTCATAATCCATAAAGAGGTTTACCACATCACCATTCTCCGATGCCACCCACTGCGCAAACTTATCAGCAGTAAGAGGCCACTCTGGCCATCCCTCGTTTGAGAAGCGGAAAGCGATATCGTCAGAGAGCTTGTAGTTACGCAACAAGAGTCGAAGCTTATTATCCACAGCATCGGTATATACGAAGTTTGGAGACTTCCAACCAAGAATGTGTCGCGCACCCTCGGCAAGCATAGCCTTAAAGCCCATCTCCTCTACAGCCTTCGCAATATCGTCAGAGTAGATAAGCTCCGTGTTGCGGAACGTTGTTGGCTTCACGCCAAACTCCTCCTTAAGCATCTGGCTATGAAGCTTTACCTCCTGCTTAAACTCCTCAACAGAGTAGAGCGATGATAGAGAGTGAGAGTATGTCTCACCAAGGAACTCCACACATCCAGTATCCGCGAGACGCTTGAACGACTCTAGAACCTCGGGAGCATAAGCCTTGAACTGCTCAACAGCCGAACCTGTGATAGAGAACGAGCAGCGCAACGCTCCCTTATGCTCGTTGATAAGGTTCAACAACAGAGCATTCATAGGAAGATAACACTCACGAGCCACCTTCTGCATAATGGCACGATTGGTGAAGTCATCAAGATAGTTATGGTCATTACCCATGTTGAAGAAACGGTAGGTCTTCAAACGCCAAGGCTGGTGAACCTGAAAATAGAAACAAACGGTCTTCATATATCTTTCTTTTTATTTGTTACACTTATCGATAGCCTGCTGATATACATCCTTAATCTTCACAGCGGCATTGAACCATTTGAGGTTATTAACCTCCTGCATACCCTTCTCTTGGAACATCTTGGCAAGAGCAGGATATGTGATAAGGCCATAGATAGCATCAGCCATAGCATCTACATCCCAATAGTTCACCTTTACGGCATAATCCAACACCTCTGCCACACCGCTCTGGTGCGAGATGATGGTTGGCACATTAGAGCGCATAGCCTCCAACGGCGAGATTCCAAATGGCTCCGACACCGAAGGCATAATGTATACATCCGAAAGCTGGAACATCTTCTGCACATCATCACCCTTCAAGAAGCCTGTGAAGTGGAAACGGTCAGAGATACCTAGCTGCGCAACACGGCGAATACAGTGGTTCATCATATCTCCCGAGCCAGCCATAACAAAGCGCACGTTAGGGACTCTAGCTAGCACCTTGGCAGCAGCCTCAATGAAGTAGTCAGGACCCTTCTGGAAGGTGATACGACCAAGGAACGTAACAATCTTATCCTTAACGCCACGCACAGGAACAGGATTGTCATTCTCGGCAAACTGCACAGCATTATGCACCGCAACAACCTTCTCTGGCTCGATATTATACTTGTTGATAACGATGTTGCGTGTGAGGTTTGACACTGCGATAACCATATCTGCAGCAGCCATACCAGCACGCTCTATCTCATATACACGTGTGTCGATATTGTCGCTTGACGAACGGTCAAAAGATGTAGCGTGCATGTGTACCACAAGAGGCTTATCCGACACGCGCTTTGCAGCGATACCCGCAAAGTATGTCAGCCAGTCGTGAGCATGAATTACATCAAACTGTCCCTCGAGCTGTCGTGCCACCTCGGCTGCCACAACAGCATAGCGGGCAACCTCCTCCATGATGTTTGCGCCATACTTACCCGAGAAGGTGTAACGCTGTGTCCAGCTATCACCTTTACGCTCCCAAAACTTCTTTCCTGTACGCTCATAACCCTCACGATATGTAGCCCACTCCTCTGGAGAGATGTAAGGAACCATATTCGAGTCGATGTGGATGAACGAAATCTTACGCATAATATCGTCAGCGCCCTCGATGCTTGAGTCGCAATATGTAGCCTCTACATCGCTGGCATTGACAACCTTCACGAAGCTCTGATCCTCGTCACCAGAGGCTTTAGGCATTACAAAGATTACCTCTACATCGTTACGAGCCAAGCCCTGCGTCATACCATAGCAGGCAGTACCCAATCCTCCGGCAATATGAGGAGGGAACTCCCATCCGAACATTAGTACTCTCATAATATATCTTTTTTACGTTTTACTTCTTAACACTCTTACGCACACACTTACGCTTTGGCTTCTCCTCACCACTCTCCACCTTTGGAGTAGCTCTCTTCGCACCTCTCTTCTTGGGAGCATGCTTCTCAACCATCTGGTTGATAAGAAGTAGACCTGCAACAGATGTAGCATGTGAGATAGAGCCACGTGGACCATGTGGAGGGTCACCCTCGAAACGCTCCGAAATAGAGCCTACACACTTTGTCTGAAGCTCGCTATCGAAATCATCCAACAACGCCTTTGCCTCCTTATAGTAGCGCTCACCAGAGAGTGCGAAACATGTCTTAACATAGAATACCAAAGGCCAAATCCACGCAGAGCCATTGCGCGATGCAAGATCCTGCGAACGCTGATCCTCGTTATAGTTCGACTTATATAGAAGGTTACGTGGCGATAGCGTACGAAGTCCGCGTGGTGTAAGCAGGTGATCGCGAACAGTCATAATAGTACGCACCACCTTCTCCTCATCGAGCATTGTGTAGTTTAGACCACACGCCACGACCATATTACAGCGTATAAACTTATTTACCTCATCATAGTTTACGTAGTCTGCCAAGTATCCCTCCTCCTCAAGCCAGAACTTCTGTACAAAGGAGTTCTTGGTCTTCTCTGGAGCGTTCTTCCACTCGGCAACAAAGGCCTTATCGCCATGCTTCTTTGCCAACGCCAATGTATATGACACAGCGTTGTACCACAACGCCTGAAGCTCAACAGGGTAGCCGCGGCGAGGTGTCACAGCATGGCCATCAACCATAGCAGCCATCCATGTCAAAGGACGGTCTGCCCATGCCCATACAAGGCCGTTGTCATGTAGACGGATATCCTCATAAAATCCTGCGCGGTAAGCCTCAAGGATACCCTTCATCACATCACCATACTTGGCCCAAATCTCCTTCTGTGAGATATACCCCTCAAGCTCCTGAAGTGTGTAGTAGAGCCACAATGGAGCATCTACAGCAGGAGGCACAGAGCGTCCCTCAAGAAGACCGCTATCCTTTATATCACGAACTACGGTATCTACTGCAGCCACACAATCCTCGGTGCGACCCTGTGTAAGGGTAAGTCCTGGAAGAGCCATAAAGGTATCCTCCATGAATGAGCCAAACCAAGGATATCCTGCAACAACCTCGGTGCGATCACCAGGACGGCGAATGATAAACTGACGTGCAGAGTGCTGCAAACAGCTCAAGAAGTCAATCTTGTGTGTACGGTGTGCAAGCTGCTGCTCATAAATCTCGGTGATAGATTCTGGAGTAGCGATAAGGTCGGTCGCAGCAGAGAAGATAACACTCTCACCCTTCTTAATCTTAAACTCGAAGTATCCCGTAGAGAGAAGATCCTCATAACCCTCATAACCACGAGCCAACTCCTTGGTATACTCAAAGTTGTAGTACCAATCGGGAGCTGCGATAAACTCTGCATCCTCCTTATTTAGCTGCATGTGCAACCATGGGAAGCCTTCATACAAACGGCACTTCACACCACAAGGAATAGGATAAGCGCGGCCATCAGCCTCCATGTTTGCCTTCGACAAAGCATGCTTATCACGGAAAGCAAGCAGTGGACGCAGACGCAACGTAGTCTCCGAGTGAGCATCTACCAACGTATAGCGAATCATAAGCTGTGTGCGGTTATGCACCCACAACAACTCCTTCTTGAGGATAACACCACCCACACGATATGTTATTGTAGGAACTGGAGTATACTCAAAGTCGGTGATATACTTATGACCACGAGGCTCATACGTACCCTCAAAGCGGTGTAGAGCAAGGTTAAACGACTGGTCGTGCTGCACAACGGTCTCATCGAGTGATGAAAGCAACACATAGGTACGGTCACTCTGGTCAATAGGAGCGACCATCAAGCCATGATACTTACGTGTGTTGCAACCAACAATAGTAGTACTCATATAACCACCACGGCGATCTGTCGAAAGCACCTCTCTATCGAGCGAGTACTCCAAATTTCCCAACTCACGTTTGTCGAATTTAAGTCCTGACATAATCTATCTGTTATTTATAGTATTATTTACGTTTCTATATACAACATCCCACACCGCAAGACACTCACTATCAGGGGGATACGACAGTATTAAGCGGCGCAGAAAAAGATAAATACATTTTTACATCATAAAGTTATGACATTATTTTGAAAAATCAAAATATTTATGCAAAAATTGACTCTATCACAGCATCTGACATCATAAATTTTGCAGTAGGTATTGCCAATGTATGACCATCATAGCACAACACCTCGGCCTCTATCCAGCCACGTGCCGAGGCTAATATACGCTCCACCTCACACTCTCCAAAACGTGAGGCTACATAACGGAGGTCCACACCCTCTACCCTACGCAGAGAGGTCATAACATACTCGTTGAGATGATCTACCTCCGAGAGGCTCTCTCCATCGTAGCGCATATCACCCTCACCATACTCCTTGGCAGAGGATATGCACCATGTACGGTTATCTCCACTAAAAGAGTGCGCACCAGGGCCTATGCCCAAGTACTCCACACCCTGCCAATATGCCGAGTTATGCTTCGCACGACAACCCTCACGTGCATAGTTCGACACCTCGTAATGCTCATACCCCGCCTCGTGAAGCATACGCTCAACCATGAGATACTCCCTCTCGGAGCGCTCCTCATCTACTGGTGTATACTCTCCGTGCTGCGTCATGATACCCAACCTTGTACGCTCCTCAACCGTAAGATGATATGCCGAGATATGCCCCACACCGAGTGCTATGGCCTGACGTAGTGTATCTACAAGGCTCTTCTCCTCGAAACCTCCAATGCCAAAGATGATATCTATGGAGATATTATCATACCCTGCGTTGCGTAATCGCTGAACACTCTCCGTAGCCTCCGCAGCCGAATGACGGCGATTCATAAACCTCAACACATCATCGTTGAACGACTGTATTCCAAGGCTTATACGATTTATGGAGGTACTCTTCAACTCGGCAATATACTCCTTTGTAAGATCATCGGGATTTGCCTCAAGGGTTATCTCCTCAACCCCCGAGCAGTCAAACAACTGTCGGGCGTGCGTTATAAGCCCCTCAATCTGCTGCGAAGAGAGTAGCGATGGTGTGCCGCCACCAAAATATATCGAGCTTAACCTCTTATCTGCGAGATACTCGCTCCTCTGCTCCAACTCCCTATGCATAGCATCCACCACCTGCGGCAAAAGAGTTACTGCACCCACCTTATAAAAGTCGCAATAGGTGCATATACGCTTACAAAATGGAATATGAAAATATAGTGTTGCCATAGAGAGAGAGATTCAATAACTACAAAATTACTTAAAATTTTGATAAATATGAAATCGTCAATCGCAAAAAGTATTATATTTGTAGCAAGAAACATATAATATTATACCTCAATGAAGAGTATTAAGGAGCTATATCGTATCGGCACAGGCCCATCTAGCAGTCACACGATGGCGCCACGCCGCGCAGCAGAGATATTCCAGCATCGCAACCCCGAATGTACATATTTCCGTGTTACACTATATGGTAGCCTTGCAGCGACAGGCAAGGGTCACCTCACCGACAAGGCTATATTTGATGTGCTTCGCCCCCACGGTAACGTGGAGCTAGTATGGGAGCCATCAATATTTAAGCCCTTCCACCCCAACGGCATGCACTTTGAAGCTATTGAGGATAACAATGTTACTGACGAATGGACAGTATACAGCATTGGTGGTGGCGCACTTGCCGAGGAGAATAGCACACCCATCGAGACTGCCGACATATACCCCCACACCAACCTTACAGAGATTCTAAAGTGGTGTACCGAACATGGACGCACATTTTGGGAGTATGTAGAGATGCACGAGGGCCCAGATATCTGGATATTTCTCACAAAGATATGGCGTGTTATGCGCGAAGCTGTGGAGCGTGGCATTGAGACTGACGGCGTCATCCCTGGCCCACTAAACCTTCCACGCCGCGCTATGCGATACAACGTCCGCGCCTCGGGTTATAAGCAGAGCCTTCAGTCGCGAGGCTTGATATTCTCCTATGCCCTTGCCGTGAGCGAGGAGAACGCATCGGGAGGACGCATCGTCACCGCACCTACGTGTGGCTCATCGGGCGTGCTTCCTGCCGTACTCTATCACCTATGGAAGACTCGTGAGTTTAGTGACACCCGCATCTGCAGAGCCTTGGCCACAGCAGGTCTTATTGGAAACGTAGTGAAGCAAAATGCCTCAATATCGGGTGCCGAGGTGGGCTGTCAGGGCGAGGTAGGTGTGGCATGTGCCATGGCTGCTGCTGCGGCAAACCAGCTCTTCGGCGGCACACCAGCACAGATAGAGTATGCCGCGGAGATGGGTTTGGAGCATCACCTAGGAATGACCTGCGACCCTGTATGTGGTTTGGTGCAGATACCCTGCATAGAGCGTAACGCCTACGCTGCGGCACGAGCTTTGGATGCCAACCTATACTCCATGTATACCGATGGTCACCACCGCGTGTCGTTTGATCGCGTGGTAGAGGTTATGAAGCAGACAGGCCACGACCTGCCATCAATCTACAAGGAGACAGGCGAGGGTGGTCTAGCAAAAGACTTCTTCTAGCGATAGAGATACCATTATGGGTGGCATCAAGAGCCACCCATAACTTTTTTAACAAACAAAACAACTTGGCGATATGCCATCTCAAACATTGCACTAACCTCGTATATGGTATCGAGACGTTGCGAGATTCGCTTTATTGAGGGGTGAAGCGACACAAAGTAGATAACAACCGCAATGATAATATCTAACACCCATACAACAAGCGTAGCTAGTAACAAGCTTCCCAAAACCTCCGAGAGCCATAGCACCACGGCTACAGTGAGGAGGATAAACGCCATCAAGACGGCCGATAAAAAGAGAATTAGCGACACAACATTTGATTTTTAACGTTATTTATCACAATGGCACTCCTCACCTTCGCAGTGACACTCCGCCGTACGAAGTTTCTCTGCTGCGTCATTCACAGCCGCACGAATCTTATTTCGTAGCTCCTTACCTGATTGTGGGGTTACAAGCATTGCAATCGCAGCGCCTAAAACAGCACCTCCGAGTGCCGATAGTAGACATAATGATGAATTTCTCATAGTCGTAATTTTTAAGTGTTCATATCTACCATAGCAAACCTTGAACCAAAAATATGACAAAGTTCTCTTTTTTTCGTATCTTTGCAAAATGAACGAAACACCAATAGTAGTATCCTTCACAGGCCACCGCAACTACACCAACGCCCAAAATGAGAGGCTTCGAGAGAGCATCATCTCGCTATATAACATCGGGGCGAGGGTCTTTCGTGTGGGCATGGCCGAGGGCTTCGATATGGCAGCCGCGGAACTTGTGATGGAGATGATGGTTGAGGATATCAATATAGTGCTTGAGGCCTACATACCATGGCCCGATTTCGACAAGCACCTAAACCACAATGACTCCATGCGATACAACAATATACTAAAGTGTTGTAATGCTGTGCATTATGCTAGCAACGAGTATAACAGGGGTGTCTACCACAAGCGCAACGATATGCTTATAGAGGGTGCCGATTACATCGTAGCATGGTGGGATGGCTCATCAAGTGGCACTGGCTACACCGTAAAACAAGCCAAGAGACACCACCTAAAAATTATCAACCTCTATCCATCACCACAGATGACTCTACAACTATAGAAATGATGAATGGTGAAGTAACAATACGCGAGGCTACACCCTCCGATAGCATGATTATTGCTACAGCGGTATGTATGGCCGTAGATAATGACACCTCGCACCCTATATACCCCGTTTTTGAGGAGCTTGCTCGATATGATATCAGCCAATATAGCTGGCGTAATGCCCTTATTGCCGAGGTTGATGGCCAGGCCGCAGGAGCTATAGTAGGCTACGATGGCGCCATGCTTGAGAGGCTGCGCGAGCCTATATTTCCACTCCTCGCAAAACACCTAGGCTCGTCACGAAGCATCGAGGATGAGACCGAAGCTGGAGAGTTTTATCTCGACTCTCTCGCCGTGCTACCCCACTATCGAGGTATGGGCATCGGCAGGATGCTTATCAAGGCCCTATGCACGAAGGCCTTTGCCGAGGGACACCTTCGCGTAGGACTTATTGTGGATTTAGATAATCCACGTGCCGAGAGCCTGTACACCTCTTTAGGCTTTGAGTATGTGGGAGATAAGCGTTTTCTAGGACATCCCATGCACCACCTACAGCTAACATCTCCACTAGAATAATTAGGTATTAATACTACCGAATAAATAATAAAATAGTTATATTTTTGCACCAAATTTAAAAAGTTATGAGAAACATTACAATGAATGTTAAGCATCTATTATTGGCCATTGCAGCACTGGCGATTAGCCTAAACGCTACAGCACAGGAGACCAAAAACGAGAAGTTTCAGGCCTTTGCCGATAAATATCTAAAGCTCTCGGGATACATCCAGGGTGGCTTTGAGTGGACCGAAGCTCCAGCAAAAGATACAGCAGAGGCTACATTCTATCTTAAGCGTGCGCGCGTGAGCCTCTCGGGAAATGCTGCAGAGGAGAAGATTGACTACCGTCTTCAGGTGGACATGGCGGGCAAACCAAAGATTTGCGACCTCTACTTCCGCTACAAGCCTCTCAACCAGCTCGGCATGCAGCTAGGACAGTTTAAGGTTCCATTTGCCATTGAGAATGAGCTTATTGGCCCTACAACATTTGAGTTTATAGAGTACTCATACATAACCTACTACTTCTCACGAAACAACAAAACCTATGATGGTATTGATGGTGCTACAGGCCGCGACATCGGCTTCCAGCTCTATGGTAGTTTTATCGAGAAGGAGGGATACAACATCATCAACTATAATGTTGCTATCTTCAACGGCGCCGGCATCAACACCAAGGATAACAACGCGCCAAAGGATTATGTAGCTCGCCTCATCGTAAAGCCTATTAAGGATTTGTCTATCTCGGGTTCTGTCATGCACGCAGCAACTATGACCGAGCAGGAGGATTGCTTGTCGAGCCTACGATGGTCTGTAGGTGCATGGTACAACTCCTCTAGCTGGATAGCACGTGCCGAGTATGCCGAGGCGACATTTGGCTACAATAAGGCACAATCTTGCTACGCTATGGCAGGCTACAACTTCCAAAAGCCATGGAGTGTAGTAGCACGCTATGAGTTTATCAAGGATGTGTATAAGACTCTCGACCAGGAGCGTATCACGCTAGGTGGCGTATACAAACCATACAAGTTCCTACGCCTGCAGCTCAACGCTTCATACATCACCAACCATGTAGCCCCAACAGCAAAGGCCAAGAACCCATTAGGAATTAACCTTATGGTTTCCGCAATATTTTAATGTTGAGGCCGCTTGATGACTTTTTACAATCAATCAAGTAGCCTCTTTTATATCAAAGTAACAGATGAAAAAATTTCGCACAGAAGACTGGATTGTAACATTTTTGAGTATTCCTCTAATTATCCTCATTGGCTTTGCAGGATTACTCCCCAATGGAGGCCCAAAAATCCCAGAGAGCCTAACAACTCTCAACGCCTGGTTCAACATTGGCATATTCTTTCTCATAGCTTTTACGCTACTCTTTATTGGGAATAAGCTTCTCGGAAGACCAATAAAGGGAGTGCTAGTATCGTTTAGCATTATATTCGTGCTAGCCCTCCTAGCGCAATGGGTAGCCAAACTTGAGATAGTTAAGTTTTACGGTTTTGAGGCTGTGTTTTTCTCTGTAATCTTTGGCCTTATCATACGCAATACCTTCCGCGTTCCCGATTGGCTAAAGCCCGCTATACAGGGTGAGTTTTTCATAAAGATTGGCGTCATCTGCCTTGGTGCCACGGTTCTCTTCAGCGACATCCTAAAGTCGGGAGCCGCAGGACTCATACAGGCAACCTTTGTGATTTGCGTAGTATGGTTCTTTGCCTATACTCTAGCTCGAAAATTGAAAGTGGAGCGTAGTACAGCCATGACTCTTGCCAGCGGAGTATCTATCTGCGGAGTATCGGCATGTATCACCGCCGCAGGTGTTGCAGGAACCGACAAGAAGCAGCTGTCATATATCATCTCGCTGGTGCTTATCATCGTGGTACCTATGATATACCTCATGCCATGGTTAGCCGAATATATAGTACCCATGATGAGCGATGACCCAACCATCCAGAGCGAGATTACTGGAGCGTGGATAGGTGGTACCATAGATACCACCTCGGGTGTAGGCGCCTCATCGGAGATGGCAGGCGAGCTTGCACAAAAGACGGCTATCGTAGTTAAAGCCACACAAAATGTGTTGATTGGCGTTGTAGCCTTCTTCATAGCCCTCTACCTCTCGGCACGTAGCAATAGTAGCAGCCAGGGTGTACGCCCCACCTTTATCTCCGTTGTATGGGATAAGTTCCCGAAGTTTATCCTAGGCTTTATCATCGCCTCGGCGGTATTTAGCATTTTGCAAAATCAGGGCCTCCTAACCCTCAACGGGAGCGGCAAAATCATAGAGACATCTATGGCAAAGACCTTCTCAACATTCTTCTTCTCGCTATCGTTTGTATGTATAGGTATGGAGACACGCCTTAAGGATATCGTGTCGCGCGAGAATCGCAACATCCTATTCTCATTCCTTGGTGCGCAAATCTTTAACATCATTGTTACGATGTTCATAGCATGGTTGATGTTTGGAGTTGTAAAGCCTACATTGTGGCCTACAGACCACTCCCCAGCGAAGGTTGAGATTACCAAATAGCATAATATAGGGCTGACTAAAAAGTAAGGTAGCCAGCCCCATAACCTAAGAGAGTGAATAAAAAGATGTAGTTTTAGGCTTGCGAAGCCCGAAAGAGCGGAGTTTACTGAGCGTAAATGAGCATTTTGAGGGCAAGCGTAACGACAAAATACACTTTTTATTCACTCTCATATTTTTCTCTACTCCTGCTGTAAGCTCTCCACAAGCGTTGCACAACCATCCTCCAACAAATCTAACACCAGCTCGAAACCCTCGTGACCCTCATAGTATGGGTCAGGGATATACGACCAGTCGGGGTTATGGCGCAAGAACTCCCTAAAGCGAAATATCTTTTGTTGCGCCGCCCTATCTGGTGCTAAACGGAAAAGCGCTTCGTAGTTGTTGTCATCCATGGCTATAACCATATCGAACTTCTCAAAGTCTGCCTCACGCACCTGTCGCGCACGGTGTGTCATCTCTATTCCACGTGCCGCGGCTGCACTTCGCATACGCGGGTCAGAGCGCTCGCCGCTATGTCCACCATAGGTTCCTGCCGAATCCACGAAGATATTTTCGGAGATACCATTACGCTCTAGGAGCATCTTAAGCATCGCCTCGGCCGCTGGTGAACGGCATATATTTCCGAGGCATACAAAAAGTATTCTTTGCTTCATATTTACCAGTTTTATATGACAAATATACGAACTTTAGGTGGATATTCCCAATATTTTCGTTGAGCAAATATTGGGATTTGTTTAATAATCTATTCTTTTACAAGCGTTGGTATAATATTTCAACTACAAGAACGATTATTTTTTATATATTTGCGCGAGTTAAACAATTAAAAACTTTTGAAACATGAAACTTAACCGAGTTCTACTTCTTATCCTAGCATCAATCACACTCTCAATCTGTGCAGAGGCACAGTCACTACCTCGAAAGGTACGTAATGTAGAGGTGCAAGATCTCGATGCAAAGAAGGCGCGTCTACCTTGGTGGGGAGAGAAGAACCTCCTAATATTCTATGTGGACCCAGAGGTGCCACGACAGAACCACGACTTCATTACACACATCGAGGAGACGGGTCGTGTACAGGGCCCAAATATCGAGGGATTCGGCATCGTAAACCTTAAGGATGCTGTATACCCTAACAATATAGTTCGTCAGATTGCCGATGCTAGAACTGCAAAAAATGGCGCAACCATCCTCTGCGATCCCGACCACTACATCAGCAGTGCTTGGCGTCTTGGCGACTGCAACAATATGTTCGTCATAATGCTCGTAAACAAAGCTGGAGAGCTTGTCTTTGTGCATAAGGGCGAGATGAACGAGGAGGATCAAAAGCGCTTTATCGAGGCTGCAGACCCCTTGCGATAAGAGATGCTACGAAGAGTATCTATCGTTGCCACGATACTTATCCTGGCAACACTATCATTGTCGGCACAACAGAACAAAGTGGTGTCCAATGGTAACATAGAGTATCGATATACACCTACTGACCAAAAGTCACAGAGCGCTGTGACCTTTGGTCAGCGTCTTTATAACACCACATCCATAGGTGGCAATAGGAGCGCCACAGCATCATTTACCGTTGCCCCTACATACTCGGCAGATAGGGAGTGGAGCCTCGCCGTGATAGGCGACATCCTCTACCGCACCAAGAATCAAACATCACGACCACACATCCTAACCATTGGTGCTACAGCATCACTCGCAGGCCACTATGGAGCAAGCGTAGATGGCACCAACTTTTTCAATCGTGGCAAACATCGACTATCCTACCACATAGGGGCGCAATCTACGCCACTCGCACTATTTGGCCTTAACTACACCACATCGACACTCAACCATGCGGGAAGATATGTCGAGGAGGTATACGCTGGAGCCATACGCTACACATCATCCATAGCCGAGAAATTCCTGCTTGGAGCATACATAGACTATCGCTATGACGAAGCCACAGACTTTGACCTCTATAGCTCTATGGTTGTGGGAGATAAGGAGACGCTATTTTACGGTGCAGGCATAGGAGCCATCCTCGGACTTCGCACAAGTTACGAGGAGGATATAAACCTCCGTCACGGCGTGGACATCACCTTTGACATTCTCCTACGCCCCCAATTTTCGAGCAATCTAGATAGCGACATTTGGCAAATAAGTGGACTCTTTGACTACTACCAGCCACTATGGCGAGGTGCGCTTATGGTGGTAGATCTCTATGGCGAGCATCACTCCAAAGGTACGCCATGGCTACTCCTTGCAAAGCTAGGCAGCGACTCTCGCATGCGAGGCTACTACCCTGGAAGGTATAACGGCAACTCATTGGTTTCGGCGCAACTAGAATTACGACAGCGCATAGCGCGTTTTGTTGTTGTCACGGCGTGGGCTGGTGCAGGTACCATATTCTCTGAATATGACCGATTTGACACCTCAAAGATACTTCCCAACTATGGAGCAGGCCTACGCCTATACCTCAACGCCACAACAGCACTACGTCTTGATGTAGGCTTTGGCAAAGATTGTCGCAACTTTATCATCGGCCTTAACGAGGCTTTTTAACCGCCTGCATATCAGCGTAATAATAATATTTATAACCCTTTTTGCGCTACTATCCATAACATTGTTAATGAAATAGGCCTCAACGGGTTGGCATATTTACATTTTTTTACTATCTTTGCGCCGTGTTACTATACCTTTAGGTATAGGAGCATATCTTGGAGAGAGAGAAAATGTAAATTTAAAATATGAAAATAGCATTAGCACAGCTTAACTTCACCGTTGGTGACATCAAGGCCAACACCGAGAAGATTATCTCGGCAATCAACACCGCAAAGGATAGAGGTGCAGACCTCGTTGTTTTTGCCGAGTTTGCAACTTCGGGAACTCCAGCCTATGGACTACTCTCTAAAACCACTTTTCTCACACTCTGCGAGGAGGCTATAGAGCGCATCGCGGATAGCTGCCGAGGCATTGCAGCTATCGTAGGTACTCCATACCTTACAGCCGAGGGCCCTATCAGCGCCGCAGCATACATTGACGATAGTGGCAACATAGAGTACATCGGCAAGCGCTATGTCACAGCACGCCGTGAGATGGGTTATATCGTTGGCTCCTCTATTGGCAGCCAGACAATCCACATCAAGGATAAAGTGTTGAAGGTTGTCATAGGTGATGACTTGAGCCGCATGGAGGATTTTGACGAGGAGGTAGATGCTATAATCTCTGTAAATGCCCGCCGCTATGGTAAGGGCATCCTCACACGCCGCTTCGACAAGATGAGCCGCTTGGCATTTGCCGAGAGCAGAGTACTCATGCTCGTTAATCAGGTTGGTGGCTCGGGAGATATCGTCTACGATGGTACTTCGGGTATTCTCGACCGCGATGGCCACCTTGTTATGCTCCTCAAGAGCTTCGAGGAGGATATGCAGATATATGACACCGAGGCCGAAAACAAACCTTTCGAGGTGCCTTTCACAACCTACAACGACCGCACACGATTGATATACAAGGCAGCATGTCTTGGTCTTCGCGACTACTTCCATAAGAACGGTTACACCAAGGCCTGCGTGGGTCTTTCGGGAGGTATCGACTCGGCTGTTGTAGCCTGCTTGGCTGTGGGAGCCTTGGGCAAGGAGAATGTGCGTGTGTTGCTAATGCCATCGCCATTCACCCCTAACGAGAGTGTGGAGATTGCCAAGATGCTTGCCGAGAATCTTGGTGTGGAGTATAGCGTATTGCCAATTATCGAGGCATACAACGCCATGGTAGGCACCTTGCAGCCTGTTATTGGAGGTACGGAGTTTGACGCTACCGAGGAGAATATCCAGACACGTATCCGTACTACGATGCTCATGGCATTGCAAAATAAGACCGGCTACATGCTCCTCAACTCTTCAAACAAGAGTGAGAACGCCCTAGGCTGGTGTACACTCTATGGCGACACTGCTGGCACATTCAGCCCTACGGGCGACCTATACAAGGGTGAGATATATGACCTTGCTCGCTTCATCAATGCCACATTCTCAAATGTGATTCCCGATGTCATCATCGACAAGGAGCCATCATCGGAGCTTCGTCCTAATCAGAAAGATAGCGACCACCTACCCCACTACGAGGTTATCGATGCTATCCTCTTCCGCATGATTGAGAAGCAGCAGCACCGCGAGGAGATTATTAATGCTGGTTTTGATGCAAAGGTTGTGGAGAAGATTCACAAGATGGTTATGGACAACGAGAAGAAACGCTATCAGTTCCCTCCAGTCCTTCGACTCTCACCATGCGCCTTTGGCCACGAGTGGCTCATGCCTCTAGTAAACCACTATTGCGACTAGAATAACGCTGCACACATGTCTTGTCTACGAGTTATATTAGCTATATTTTTCCCACCTCTGGCTGTTGCAGACCAGGGGTGTGGCTCGTTTGTTATAGTATTCCTACTGTCGCTTATGGGATGGGTGCCTGGAGTATTGGCAGCGCTCATAATCCTCAATAGGAACAACCAACAACCACCCACTACCTATGAGTCGTAACATTCAGCATATCGGCATCGTGGAGAGCATCGAGGGGAGCCGTGTGCGTGTTGTTGTCCCACAGCAGAGTGCCTGCTCGGGGTGTCATGCCCAGGGTTTCTGTGGCGAAAATGGCAAAGAGCGTATTATAGAGATTGACACGCCACATGCCGCGAGCTTCGAGGTTGGAGAGCGTGTCATCGTGGCACTTCTGAATAAGGATATGGCGTTCTCATCGGTGTTATGGGCATATATCCTGCCACTTATAGTCATGATGGCGGCGCTTGTGATGTTTAAGTTCGTGGGCCTTGCCGATGGCCCATCGGCACTACTCTCCATAGCCGCTGTTGCGGTATACTATGTAGGGCTATACCTGTTTAGAACAAAGATAGATAAAAAGATACAATTTACAATTTTCAAGGAGTAATGAACACTTTAGTATTGACAGTACTAACACTTGGCGTCTTGGGAATCCTTCTAGCCGTGATTCTCTATTTCGTAGCACAGAAGTTCCACGTTGAGGAGGACCCTCGCATCGATGATGTGGAGAAGATGTTGCCTGGCGCAAACTGTGGTGGCTGTGGCTTCGCGGGATGTCGTGCGATGGCCGATGCCCTTGTGACACGCGATAACATATCATCGCTCTTCTGCCCTGTTGCAGGTGGCGAGACTATGAAGAGTATCGCAGGATTTTTAGGTAAGACTGCACCAGATAAGGAGCCTATGGTGGCTACGATGCGTTGTGGTGGCACCTGCCAGAAGCGCCCCAAAGTAAACCACTATGACGGCACTCTCAACTGCGCCGTTGTAAACACCTTCTACGTTGGAGAGTCAGCATGCGCCTTTGGATGTATAGGCTACGGCGACTGTGTAGATGCTTGTAAGTTTGGTGCGCTACACCTCAACACCGAGACAGGCCTTGTAGAGGTAGACCCTGACAAGTGTACCGCCTGTGGCGCATGTGTTAAGGCATGCCCCAAGGGTCTCTTTGAGTTGCGTAAGAAGTGGCCAAAGAACCGCGCAATATATGTAGCTTGTCGCTCGAAGAATCGCGGTGCTGTGGTTATGAAGGCTTGTAAGGCTGGATGTATCGGCTGTGGCAAATGTGCCAAGGTATGCGCCTTTGACGCCATAACCATTGATAACAACCTTGCATATATCGACCCCGATAAGTGTAAGTTGTGTCGTAAGTGTTATAACGAGTGTCCTACTGGCGCAATCCGCCTTGAGAATATGGAGCCACTAGCGAAAGAGCCAAAGGTGGCTAATACTCCAGCAAGTGACGTAGTGGCAAAATAAGAGTTAGATATATGAATACATTTCCAATAGGCGGTATACATCCGTCAGATAACAAGGAGTGGAGCAAGGATAAGGCTATCGAGGTTATTGAGCTACCTAACGAGGTGCTAATACCTATGATTCAGCATATCGGAGCGCCAGCAACACCTATAGTACAGAAGGGCGACAGAGTTCTTACGGGCCAGCTTATAGGCCAGGCTACGGGCTTCGTATCTGCCAACATACACTCACCAATATCGGGTACCGTAACAGCTATAGATGCCTACCCTAATGGTCAGGGACAGCGCCGCATAATGATAGCTATCAAGCGTGAGGGCGATGAGTGGCTCGAGAGCATCGACCGCAGCACGGAGCTAAAGCGCGAGTGCAACCTCTCATCAAAGGAGATTATCGAGAAGGTTAAGGATGCAGGTATCGTGGGTCTCGGTGGCGCACAGTTCCCAACACACGTGAAGCTCTCTATCCCCGATGGCCAGAAGGCCGAGATGCTCATCGTAAATGGTGTGGAGTGTGAGCCATACCTCACCTCGGACTACCGCAACATGCTTGAGCGTGCCGAGATGATGCTTACAGGTGTTGAGATTCTCATGCGTGCCTTAAACGTGGAGCGTGCAGTGATTGGCGTGGAGAATAATAAGCCCGATGCTATAGCTCACCTAGAGGAGGTTATCGCGCGTGACAACTATCGAGGTATCGAGGTTATGCCTCTTAAGATGCGCTATCCACAGGGTGGTGAGAAGCAGCTCATCGCAGCAGTCACAGGTCGCCAGGTGGCACCACCTCCAGCACTTCCAATCTCGGAGGGCGTTGTGGTCTCTAATGTCTCAACAGCTATCGCCGTATATGAGGCGGTACAAAAGAATAAGCCGCTTATCGAGCGCGTGGTGACCATTACAGGTAAGCACCTAGGCTCTACGCATAACTTCCTAACACGCCTAGGAACTCCACTTAACTCACTCCTAGACCTAGCAGGAGGCCTTCCCGAGGGTGACGTCAAGCTCCTCAACGGAGGTCCTATGATGGGTCGCGCCATCGTAGATATCACAGGTCCTATAAACAAGGGATGCTCGGGCATCACCATACTCTCGGGCAAAGAGGCTGCACGTGGCAAGGAGAACGTATGTATAAAGTGTGCAAAGTGCGTAGAGGCGTGTCCTATGGGCTTGGAGCCATATCTTCTCTCGAAGTTGGCAAAGCTCCAGAAGTGGGATATGGCCGAGGAGCATAACACCATAGATTGCATAGAGTGTGGCTGCTGCTCATATACCTGCCCTTCATATATTCCGCTACTGGACTATATCCGCATTGGTAAGCAGACTGTCATGACCAACATCCGCGCTCGCGCAACAGCAAATAAGAAGTAGAGCAAAACTTAAGAATTAAAAACAAACTAATATATGGCAACCAGACTTTTTGCAGCCCCATCACCCCACATTCACGGAGGGGAGAAGAGCAGCCGCATTATGGGCGATGTTGTATTGGCTCTTATGCCAGCCCTTGCAATATCGACATACGTTCTTGGCTGGAGGGTGCTTTTCATTACGGCAGTAGCCGTTGCTAGCTGCGTGTTGTTCGAGTGGCTAATCTGCCGCTTCCTACTTAAGCGCCGCTCTACGATACACGACCTCTCGGCCGTAGTTACGGGAGTTCTCCTAGCCTTTAACCTCCCTGTGGGTATTCCATGGTGGATTGTCGTTATTGGCGCCCTTGTAGCTATTGGCATCGGCAAGATGACCTTTGGAGGCTTGGGTACAAACCCCTTTAACCCAGCACTCACAGGACGTATCTTCTTGCTTATTGCATACCCCGTTGCTATGACAGACTGGACCACAGGAGTTCCTGATTCTCTCTCTGGCTCTACGCTCCTATCGGATATAAAGTATGCTCCAGAGCTAGTATCTAGCCTCAACTTTATGGATATGTTCGGTGGAGATATGAACGGCTCGATGGGTGAGATTAGCGCCTTGGCACTCATCATTGGTGGTATATACCTTCTATGGCGCAGGGTCATCACATGGCATATTCCTGTTAGCATCCTTGGCACCATGGCTCTCTTTGGTCTCTGCGTAGGTGCTACATACGGAGGCACCATCACCTACGAGCTACCACTATTCCACATTTTGGCCGGAGGTGCATTGCTTGGTGCTATATATATGGCTACCGACTACTCCACATCACCTATGACTCATAAGGGTATGATAATATATGGTGTGGGCATTGGCGCAATCACAATGATTATCCGCTTGTGGGGTGCATATCCCGAGGGTATGTCGTTTGCCATTTTTATCATGAATGCCGCAACACCTATTATTAATAAGTATCTACGTCCAAAGCGCTTTGGTACTAAATAATTGTAGCGTATGAAGAGTTCACTAAAGAATATGGTCTTGGTGTTATTCACCATCACCGCCATCTCGGCACTCCTTGTTGCTCTTGTGCAGAATATGACCAAGGAGGCTATTGAGAATGCCAATATTCAGGCAAAGAATATTGCAAAATTCAAGGTACTAAATACATCAGAGGATGAGGCTGTAGTAACATCTGATACCACACGCCTTATTGGAGATTTTGCGATTACCGTAAGCACCGTTAAGCGCCTTGCTGATGACACAACTATAGGCTATGCTGTCGAGGCACCAAGCATCACAAAGAGTGGCTATGCTGACCGCATTACACTCATGGTAGGCTTTGCCGAGGAGGATGGCAAATGTATGGTGCAGGGTGTAGAGGTACTCTCGCAGAAGGAGACCCCAGGCTTGGGCGCAAACATGACCAAGGCAGGCAACAGCCTAGAGCGTAGCATCGTGGGCAAAGATGCCTCAATGGTAGAATTTAGCGTCAGCAAGGAGGGTGGCTCATTTGATGCCCTCACAGGCTCTACCATCTCCTCACGTGCCTATGCAAACGCCATAGAGACAGCATACGCAGGTTACCTATGGGCCACACACAGGCTTGACACAAGCGAGGAGGCTGTAGAGGATGCACCATCGGGAGCCTCTATGACATACGACATAAACGAGCTGGAGACAGAGAAAGGAGAAGGCGATCATGAGTAAGTTACAGATTATAACAAAGGGTATACTAAAGGAGAACCCAACCTTCGTATTGGTATTGGGTATGTGTCCTACGTTGGGTGTTACCTCATCGGCGATAAATGGTATGGGTATGGGTGTGGCCACCATGGCGGTACTCATCATGTCCAATATGGTTATCTCACTTATTAAGAACCTTATTCCCGACAAGGTGCGTATCCCAGCATTTATCGTTGTCATAGCTTCGTTTGTGACAATTATAGAGATGCTCATGCAGGCCTACGTACCATCGCTCTACGCTGCGCTAGGTGTCTTTATCCCACTTATCGTTGTGAACTGCGTAATCCTTGGACGCGCCGAGGCCTTTGCCTCTAAAAATGGTGTTTTCGATTCGGCACTCGATGGTATCGGCATTGGTCTAGGCTTCACACTATCGCTAACTGTCATAGGCGCGGTACGTGAGGTTCTTGGTGCAGGCTCCATCTTTGGTTACACATTTGCCGAGGGAGTAATGCCACTACTCTTTATCCTTGCACCAGGAGGCTTCTTCGTGTTGGGATACTTGATGGTATTGTTTAACAAAATTGCAAAACGATAAATATGAGTTTTATGAATCTACTAATAGCTGATAATATCTCTAGCGAAGTATTGCAGGGCTTTGCTACAGGTGAGGTAAGTGTACAGGTTATTACGCTCTTTGCAATTATCGTGGGAGCAATCTTCGTTAATAATGTTGTACTTTCACAGTTCTTGGGCATCTGTCCATTTCTCGGTGTATCGTCAAAGGTAGATACCTCGATAGGTATGGGTATGGCCGTAACCTTCGTTATGGCTCTCGCAACACTCGTAACATGGTGCATACAGCACTATATCCTTGTGCCATTTGGCATTGAGTATATGCAGACCATTACCTTTATCTTGGTTATCGCAGCCCTTGTGCAGATGGTGGAGATTGTACTTAAGAAGGTCTCTCCAGCCCTTTACCAGGCACTAGGTATCTTCCTACCACTTATCACCACTAACTGTGCCGTGCTTGGTATTGCTATCATCACCATCCAGAAAGATTTTGACCTTCTTACAGGTGTCATCTACGCCGTATCTATTGCCCTGGGCTTTGCCCTAGCAATGATTCTCTTTGCTGGAATCCGCGAGCGTCTAGAGGTTGAGGATACCCCTGCTGGTATGCGCGGTGTGCCTATTGCACTTATCACCGCCGGACTTCTTGCAATGGCATTTATGGGATTTGCAAACGTAGTACCTCTTCCATAGTCGATACTACGTTATATATAGGTGGCTGTCCAACAAATTAGTTGCGACAGCCACTTTTTTATCTATAACACCGCCAATCTATCTACTTATCTTATATCTCCCACCTCCTATCCCTCTTATCAACCTACCTAATATAGCATACTACTCATCAGATTGTTTAGGAAACAGACTCTGCACGCAACCTTCAGAGGTAGAGATACAAAGGGTGAGGAGAGTTAAGAAGGTGAAAAAGAAAAAGCTCCGAGCATTGCTCGGAGCTTTGTGAAGCTATAGATTAATCAATTATAGCACTGTGATATGAGTTACAGGGAACTCATTAGCCTCTGAAGCTACAGGAAGCTGTGGAGCAGCTGCCTCAACCTCTGGCATAGCTACATTAACACCGTGTGACACGAAGTCTGAAAGGGTCACAGATGACTTCTCACCACCAAGGACTACTGACTTTGGAAGAGAGAATGAGCTGCTATCAGCTGCATTAAGCTCATTAACAAGGTTCTGCAAATCCTCAATATTACCCTTGTTATCAACAGTAGCCACAGAGTAGCAACGACCCATCTCACCAGGAAGGCCATCGTTATCAACAGCATATACAAATCCAGTATTAACAGCCTCCCAATCAACAACATAGAAGTTATATGGCTGCTTCTTATTAACAGACTTCCAATATGGAAGCAATTCACCCCAAATCTGTGCATCTGGATAGGTAGCTGCGTTAGAGAGATCGTCCTGGAGCAAAGTACCGAAGAGTGTACGAGCGCCTTCGAAGTTGTCATACTTTACAACTGTGATAGCCTTACCCTTTGTAGCAGCTGGCTGACCAAATACAGAACCATTCTCCTCATCACCTGAATAGTGACCAAATACCTCAACAGTTGGAGCAATGCTACCAAGAGCTGTTGTTGTTGCAATGTCTGGATAAGTGTGAACCTTAACTACGTGACCTGTCTCTGTAGAGATAGCCATTACGATACCAGAACATGTTGTCTCTGGAGTCATACCTGAAGCCGTAGCAGAGTAAACATCACGATAGTAGTACATGCTGAGAACCTGTGCAATAGTAGTATCTGGGTTGAACTCCTTCTGCTGAGCGTAAATCTCATCGAACTGTGCGTTGAACGCCTCTACAAGCTCATCCTGGTTAAGCTCTGCAAACTGTGCGTTTGTCATACAGTCAAATGAGTAGTATGTAGTAGAGAATGAAGGCTTAACACTTACCTTGAAACCATAAGGAGTGATCTCTGTAGCAGTCATCTCGAAGGTAGTATCCTCTGCAGCAGGAGCTGGAAGAGTGCGGAACGAAACCATGGTTGGCTCTGTAGTTACACCACCAGCATAACCAAAGGCAATAACGTAGTACTCAGTATCTGCAGCATCGAGCTTATACTTATATGGGCTTGAACCTACACCTGTGTAGTCCTGAACACCACGATAGATCATCATATAACCGCCGTTCATCCAAGCGCCATACATTGCAACGATCTCATTCATGATATCCTCTGCACTCTTCACACCATCATACTGACCAACCATCCAGCAGAATGTCTCATTAGCCTTTGATGGGGTAATCTTAATAGCTGCACGCATAGCCTCGATATCAGTAACCGAAATATCGAAAGTAAGCTCTACAGCCTGTGCATCGCCAGTAGTGTAATATGTCTTTGTAAGCTCTGTACCGATAGTTACCTGACCCTCTGGAGTTACAAAGAAACCAGCAACCATGTTGATATACTCCGTGTTAGCATTCAAGCCCTTTGCCTGAAGAACAAGAGAACCCTTATGGAAAATCGCATTCATGATCTGGTTATCAGTAAGGCCTGCCTGACGATGAGCGTCAATATCCATCTGGAGGCAGTAGATCATGAACTCCTGCTCTGACATACCATAACCATCAGGCTGTGCTGCAGTGTAAACCTCGAAAGTAGCCTTTGGAAGGGTGTAGAAGTACCAAATAGCATCATCGTTTGATGGTGTAATAGTATACTCTGCAGTGTTACCATCAACAGTTGTCTGAATGTCGAATGTTACATCGATAGTCTCAAGAGCTGCGGTAGTAACCTTTGTCTTGAAAACCTCGGTGTTAGCCGCGTAGTTATTCTCTGCATCAACACCAAAGACAATGATGTAGTAATCTGCCTCTGGAGCAAGACCCTTGAACAAACCATCCTCGATAGCACCCTTATCAACTACAGAAGGCATGTACTCAAGCAATGTCTTACCTTCTGAACGAGCCTCGGCCTCAAGCTCCATCATAAGCTCCTGTACAAGGAACTCATCACGAGTAGTCTCCTCTACAGTCTCTGCATCGTACAATACGCAAAGGTACTCTGCCTCAAGATCTGCAGGAGTAACAGTGTAAGCGATAGATGATGAGGTAACCTCTCCAACCTTAATGTCAAAGACAGCAGCAGGCTCTGGCTCTGGTTCTGGCTCTGGTTCTGGAGTTGGGTTTTCTGGCTGAGGAGTTGTAGGATCCTCGCTCTTACATGATGTCATAGCCACAGCAAATACCGCAACAAGCATCATCAACCATGTGATTTTCTTCATAGCTTTAGATTTTATTAAAGTTTTAAATGTGTAAATTCATCCCTATTATCGCACAAAATAAAGTGTGACAGGTCAAAAAACTCTTACCAATGTACAAAATTACAATATTTATATCATCACACAAAATTTTTACACTACTTTTTACTAAAAAATCGAAACTTCACTATTATATAGTGTTTCCGAAAGCAGATATTAAGAGATACCTTCATTTCTACACATGGCGAGGAGGTTTCAGAGTAGGAGAAAATCGCCTCTGGCAAGAGATTACAAAAGAGGAGAGCCTGTTCGAAAATATCGAACAGGCTCTTGGCATTAGCTATATGCTCCTAAACCAACGTACAGAACTCTACTAATAGAGATATCCTGTCCAATTTAGGGTTATTCTATTTGGCTTTTCAGCATCGTCAAGTGCATCAATAACAATAGTATAGGTTCCGTTGTTATTCTCCTTAAGGGTGATTGTACCATCAAAGATTGGGGCCTGGACAACACCTACACCATCGCTATATACCTGAAGCAACGAACCCATCATAAGGTTACCGTCATCCGATATGCGCATTCCTGGGACATAGGTGTATGGGGCAAAGGCTGGCTTTGTAGGGTCCTCCTCCGTAAAACCTGATGAGCGGTATGTACCTGTGATGCCCGAGCTACCATTTACATACTCATCGGTGAGGAAATCCAAAACTAGATATGTACCATACTTCATGCCATCCACGTCAAGGAACTCTATCCACCAGTTACAAACTCCACACTCCCAGTAGTCACCATAACATGAGAGCGTACCTTCACAGTGCGAAAGGTCTATCTCATAATCATCAGTAAGCGTTGAGATATATTCAGGAACCTCAACATAATCCACAGCATAGTCACCCTCGTAAGTGAGATGAAACTCCTTATCTGTGGTTCGTGCTACGAGCTTCATGGTATTACCTTGGATAATAAGCTGCGCCTCGGTGAAGGGTACAGACCACGCCTCGCCACTCTCATCAGTATACACATAGTCGGTATTACCTAGATTAAGCATAGTATAAGGGGTGAAGCTTGGCTCATACTCAAAGAGATATGTACCATCGGGAATAGTGATGTTATCTTCATCTACTGGCATAGGGCCAAGAATGTCTACACGGAAGAACTCCGCATTTTTAGCTAGACCCTCATCTGTGAAGCCATCTTTAGAGAAGATAAGCCAGTAGCGACCCATATCATTAATAAGGCGGTCACCATAGTAGCTAGCAGTCACCTGGTTGGCATCAACATATACCACCTCATAGCCCTCGGCACTGCCATTTGCAGCAGCCTGCTTAACAACTACATAGTCAGACTCGCCATCGAAGCTTACGCGAATTGTAGCCTCACGCTCTACAAACTCCGAATTTGCAGATACAGAGACGATAATAACACCTTGCTGCGAGCTATTTAACGCCGTTACAACCTCGCTATTATCGGCCTCGGCAACTACCCCAGTGTGGTCACCATCAATGGTGTAGGTAATAACAAATGTACCACCCTCGGCAGGCATAGAGATCTCCTTCTCCGAAGTTATCGCAAACGTAACGCTCTCGCCAGGCTGCTGTGAAGGTGTGCTATCCTGCTTATCACACGCCACAAAGCTCAACGACAAAGCCATTAAAAATAGGCATAGGATATTTCTCATAATAGTAATAATTTAAGTTTCTAATATATACTTGCTATTTATGCGGTACAAATATACTAAAAAAAAGGATTTTAGCACACTGCTATACCACATTTATCAATCTGCAACCACAAATATTATCATCCATCCACTATTAAAGGTATAAGGGTCATTTTCAGCACACTATGTAACCACAATAGAGAAGCCGAGCAGCATGATACAAGGGTGACAAAATTTTAGACCCACGGGGTTATATAACAAAAAAATATCGTGGGTGTACATCGGTACTACCCACGATACTCTATTTGGATAGGGCGAAGATGCCCTATGTTATCGAAGTGTAAAATTACATCTTCTTACCAACGTTGGTCTTCTTTGCTACCTTTGGAGCTGAAGTCTTGGTCTTTGCAGTAGACTTTGGAGCCTTCTTCTCTGCTACAACAGTTGCATCCTCTGCAGAATCTGTTGCCTTCTTGCGTGAACGGCGAGTCTTTGGCTTTGCCTCTGCAGCAACAACTGGTGCCTGTGCGCCCTCGGTGTAAGTAGCGTTGAAATCAACGAACTCGATGATACACATATCTGCACCATCACCAAGACGGAAACCAGTCTTAAGGATACGAGTGTAACCACCTGGACGCTCCTTAATAAGTGGAGCGATAGTGCGGAACAACTCTGTAACTGCCTCCTTCTGCTTCAAATATGAGAAAACTATACGACGCTGGTGTGTAGTGTCCTCCTTCGACTTTGTTACCAATGGCTCGATGAACTTCTGAACTGCCTTTGCCTTTGCAACAGTAGTCTGAATGCGCTTGTGCAGAATGAGCGATACAGCCATGTTAGAAAGCATAGCCTTACGGTGGCCCGCCTGTCTGCCAAGATGATTAAAATTCTTATTGTGTCTCATAATTAATCTTTATCAAGTTTGTAGATAGATACGTCCATACCGAACTTAAGGTTGAGAGTTG
>JAGBWD010000020.1 GCA_017629985.1 Alistipes sp. | reverse complement strand
TGAGCTATGGCACCATCATTTATGACTGCTAACTTTGTTTTAGCGAGTGCAAAGATAGATACTTTTTTTTATTCTGCAAATTTTTTTTGAGAAAAATTTATACTTTTTTTATCTCCTTATGGCTATTATTTGGTTAATATATTGATTATTAATATATTATGTAATATCGTTTTTTATAATTTTTTTGTGGTAGTTCCTAAATATTCTTATATAATATTATGTATTCTATGAATTTTTTGTAACTTTGTCTTACAAAATTTTTAATGTGCTAAAATTATGAGATACTTTTTCCTCTGCTTTATTGTATTATCTTTTGTTGCGTGTAAGAAGGAGTCGATACCTAGCAATACCGAAAATCCAGGGATACCAGAGCCTCCCGAGCCACCAGTAGTCGTTGAGTGTGATGTTCCACACAATGAGTTATGGTATACTACCACACATAATGATACTACGACTCCCTATTTTCATCCATCTCTGGAGCATAGTATCGTAAGTAACACATACGGCAGCGAGGGTGGTGTGATGCGCTTTGAGGGTGATATCACAACCATCGGCTATATGTTGTTTTTTAGCAATCATACCTTATCGTCTATCACCATGCCATGCAGTGTGACCTCCATCGGTGAGTCGGCTTTTGATACCTGTGCATTGCTTTCGGAGGTAAACCTTTCGGCAAATATAGAGTATATAGGCGAAAAGGCATTTTATCATTGTAAATTCTCGGAGTTTGTTGTTCCCGATAAGGTGACGACCATAGAGCCAACCACCTTTGGATTATGTGAGAACCTTGTGACGATAACGCTTCCCGAGGGTCTTAAAAAGATTTCGAAGTTTGCCTTTACTCACTGTATAGCTTTGAAGAGTATATCTATTCCCCATGGTGTGGAGGATATTGTGTCAGGAGCCTTTGTAGGATGTCGCAGCCTTGAGAAGTTTGAGGGTAGGTATGCTACGGCGGATGGCCGATGCCTAATTAAGGATAACACTATTATCGCTTTTGCACCATCTGGCCTAACGGAGTATGCCATAGAAAATGGCGTAACCACTATTGGTGGCAATGCCTTTGCGTTGTGCGAGAAGTTGAGGAGTGTTGATATCCCTAATAGCGTTACTCACATCGGAACAAGGGCATTCTCTTCTTGCTATGGCTTGGAGAGTATTACCATCCCCGCAAGTGTTGTCTCTATCTCCTCGGGGTCTTTCGAAACATACCTTCCTCAGGTTGTCTACTGCGAGGCTACTACGCCCCCTATGGCTGACCTAGGCTCTGAAAGTTACTGGCGTGCCTTTTCAAGTGCTCCATATCCCGAATTAACTATCTATGTCCCTGTGGAGTCTGTTGATGAGTATAAGAGCGCAGAACATTGGTCTAATTATGCCGACAATATTGTAGGCTACGACTTTGAGAATGGGGTAGTGGCAGAGTAGTCGTTACAATATATACAAATGCCGAGGGCCTGTACAACGATATGTTGGACAGGCCCTCGATGTTTATGTTGCGTCACTATTTATCCTTCACGCAGCGTATAGGTAAAGCGTTAGCACGGCGCATAGAGCGTGAGGCGTCAAAGCCGTTCCAGGTGCGTGTGGCGGTGTTTAGGTCGAAGTAGAGTGCCTTTGCCCTCTCACCATCTGTCGTAGATGTCCAGTAATATGCCGACCATGGCACAGGAAGTGTCTCATCATCATTGATGATGTCGAGGCGACCATCGAGGTAGTTACGGCGACCCTGGGCTGTGAAGAAGTACTCCTCGGAGGTTATGGTGTCTACGAGGTGTAGTCCGTACATCTTCTGTAGCTCCTCCCATGAGCGCTCATCATCGGCTGTGGCGATGGTGAGGTTCGCAAACACAGATGCCTCGGGGATGTGCCATCCTGTGGGGCAGGGGTTATTCTCGGCGCTCCATGCTGTCTCATGGCCGCTATATATCCAGTCGTGGGCATTCTCCTTATAACCTGTAATGAACGATGTGGGGTGCGATGAGGCCCATGCTGTAGTGCCATATAGTGCCGATGACTCCACATAGTCGATATACATTGGGAAGCCGTCGTTGCCAAACATCTCTGCATCGGCATTTAGCGAGAAGTGGTATGTCGCAGGGCCTACAAAAGGCTCCTTACGTCCCCACTGGTAGTAGAGACCATACGAACCATAGATGGTATCACTATCTGTAGCGCCATTGCTGTTGCAGTCAGCACCAAGGTTGATGTTCATCATCTCCTCACCATTTAGGGTAATGGTATTCTCTCTAGGGTCGTTATTTGTTGCCCATATATGCCAGCTCCAAATAAGGTTATCATCCTTGTCGTACGCGCCGATGAGGGCATTTCCTGCAAGCACACTTACATCCTCCTCATCCTCCTCCTTGATAGCTCCAACATAGAATTGAGCCTTGCCATCGCGCATATCTAGGTGCTTGATAACATCCTTATCCTGAATGGTAACTGTCGTAGCATAGCTCTGCCATATAATACCTATACGTGCGGTGTTAAGAGCGTTGCCGCAGCCATCAACCATAGGGTTGAAGATATAGAGCTTATCAGGCTCCGCGGCGATGTAGCAGTTCGAAGGAGTGGCGTAGTAATCTACAGGATCCTTGATAGCCAGAAGTATAGATATGGTCTTGGTTTTACCCGTAGGGGTGTAGCCGATAAGTGTCATGGTGTCACTTGTTATGACATCCTCGCCAAACTCGGGAGCTGTGACGGTGATGGTGCTTGTGTACATATCTATCTTATTGACCTTCCACCCAGTAGGTATAGAAGATACCGTGATAGATGTGATATTCGAACTATCGAAAGATGTAGAACCCTCCATGCCATAGTTTGTAACTATGATAGCCTCGGCAGGGATGTCAAAATCTAGGGTTTCCTTCTTGTTGCATGAGCATAGTGCTATGCTTGTTAGAAGTGTCGCAATGAGCGTTAATGACCACAATATACTCTTCATATTTTTTAATTATTTTCGTTTACAACTCTAGTTCTACTACTGAAGCCTTCACATCGGGGAAGCTCTCCTCGATCAATAGGCGAAGCTCCTCGGCCTCTGTCTGCTCGGTGAATGTGCCGATAGCAAACTGTGAGCCACGGCGTGAGATCATCTTTTCGGGTGCTGCGTTGGTGATGGTGTCGCGCATCGCATCGCTGATGCTCTCGCACTCCAACATAACTATATATCTATGACCTACGATGTCTACATTCTCGCCATTCTCGTCATTCTCACCCTCATCTTCCATCTTGTCGATGTTGGTCATCTCGCCATCACGCCAGCGACACACCTCTGGTCTTCGGAAGCCCCTCTTCTCCTTGAGCATCAGCTGTGCCTCCTGCGCCTCCTTGAGTGTGGCGTATCCACCAGCGTAGTAGCTGTAGTGGCCCTCCTCATTCTGCGCTATAAATAGAGGCTTCGCACCCTTAAATATACTCATAGACTGCTTCGCGCGGAATGTGCCAAGCAATATGCGGTATATCGTGCCACGCTCATAAACCTTTACTTCAGGGAGTGGGTTATTGTTGTTGTAGAAGCTTGTGCTGCCAAAGGTTATAGGTTCATACTCTATAAATAGGCGGCGCTCCAAGTTCAAAGGCTCGTTGCGATACTCTGGCATCACGATACTCTTGTGAACATCTAGGAGAGAGTCTAGGGCCTCGGTAAGCTCCAACTCGCGAGCTATAGATATCTCAAAGTCCAGCAATGTGGGGTGTCCAACTACATATCGCATCAACGCATCCGATGCGTATAATCCCTCCTCGGCGGCGCTACGGTGGTTCATCTCCGATAGCTGCGATGATGAACTCTCGAGAAGTGCTGTTCTGTTACTCTTCTCAAGAATATATCCGTAGACGTAGTACTTTGTGTCGAGGATATGTGTCCAAGTATCATCTATATCCTCCTCAACGCCCGACATTTCATCCTTAAGGGCGAAGAAGGCATTGTATAGTGAGTCTGCAACCACCTCGTCAGATGTCTCCATATAGTTGCGAGCTGTAGAGGCAAGGTTGTTATACAATGTGGTGTATTCGTCACAAAGAGTCATCATCTCCTGCTCCTCGGCTACGGCAATCTCAAGGTCTTCATAATCCTCTTTCGATAGATTTTCGCAGAAGATGCTATTCTTGATAAGCTCGCGGTGCTGTATAGGGGCCTCAATGATATCTGCGCCACCTTTGACACTCGAGCTATCTCTCTCGGGAGCGTACATATGTGTAAGGATATACTCCTGCTCGAGGTTGTTTAGCTCGATGATTACATCGCCACGTTGCTGGCGGATGTCAAATACCTCCTGCTCAAGGCTCAAGACAAAAGAGGTAAAGTGGTCTATCTGCTCACGTGTGACACTATCAGTCTCACGATAGTTGTTAAACTCCTGACGAGCCTCGCTGATGAGTAGTTGCACAGAGTCCTCCATCTCCTTGAGACGTGTGTTATCTCTCTTTAGTGCCATGTAACGCTCATTACGTTCCAATGCTGGAAACTCCGGCTCCTCGAAGCGAGCAAGAGCAATGGCGCTAATTGCAAATATTAGTAGTAGTGTTGTATATATTTTTTTCATAAAACCTTAATTATTTCCACGAGCGTATAAACAATAACTGTATGAACCCAAAGATCTCCAGACGTCCGATTAGCATAAGTATTGTGGAGCCTAGCTTCAATACAGATGGTAACTCCGAATAGTTGTCCATAGCTCCCACCTCGCCAAATCCTGGGCCTACGTTGCTAATACATGCCACCGATGCCGAAAAGCTTGTCAGTAGGTCGTAGCCAAACATGGCATATAGTATTGTGCCTATGATGGTAAGCATTATGTATGCTACAATAAATGTCATCACAAGACTCTGTATCTTCTCCTCCTGTACCACGCCATCCATCTTGGTACGGATAACAGCGTTGGGGTGTATCTGTATCTTCATGCGGTTGCGAAGCACCTTGAATGCTATGAGCATTCTATCAACCTTCATACCTCCCGATGTAGAGCCTGCACAGCCACATATCACGGTGCAGAAGAGAAGGAGAACGATGGCTAGTGGTGTCCATAAATTGGTATCTGCCGTTGCAAAGCCCGATGTGGTGGCGATACTCACCACCTGGAACGAGGCGTGGCGTAGTGCAGTGCCAAATGTGGGGTATATATCTGTTGCCAATAGGCTTATCGCTATGGCAAAAGATATGAATACCATCATTCCTATAAACGTACGAACGACCTCCGAGCGAAAAATATTATTCTTACGCCCTGTAATAGTCGCATATAGCACTCCATAGTGTATAGCAGATATCGTCATTGCTGCCATCATAATACCCTCAATAACGGGGCTATCCCAGAATGCTACAGAGAGATTTTTGGTGCTAAAGCCACATGTGCCACATGACGACATGGCATGTGTTGCGGCGTCAAACCATGTCATGCCAGCATATTTCAGTGCAACGGTAGTTATGAGGGTAAGACCCGCATATATCGTAACGAGTAGTCGTAGAATAACCTTTGAGCGATAGTGAAAATTATCCTTGGCGATGGTACTCATCTCCACCGTTGAGAGCATGTGTCGGCTCTTGCCCATAGATGGAAGAATCACCAGCGCAAACATCACAACGCCGATACCTCCGATCCACGCTGTTGCAGAGCGCCAGAAGAGGAGCCCACGCGGTAGAAACTCTATGTCGTTGAGGATGGATGCTCCAGTGGTTGTGAATCCCGATACACTCTCAAACCACGCATTGACAATGGTGAACTCACCACCCCAGATAAGGTATGGGAACATGCCAACGATACATGCCACGAGCCACGAGCCAACAACGATGGCATATCCCTCCTTGGTCTTTACCTCATCCACCTTCTCAACAAAAAACAGTGGAAATGTACCGAGCAGAGCTGTCATAAACGATGATAATAGGAGTGGGTAGTATGCAGAGTCATAGCCGTTGAGCATCGACACCACTGCCGAAGCCAACATCACGGCTGCTATAAACTGCATAACCAAACCGATGTATCGTATGACTACATTTACCCTCATCCTTGTTACTGTCGTAATTTCTGAATCAGTGCAATCAGCCTATCGCGCAGTGAGGCTATCTCATCGCGACAAGAGATATTGTTGTCGAATGGTACTCTATAGCGTAGGAAGTCGCCAAGAGAGTCGTTAATGCGTATTATTGGCTTGATTAGGTAGTGGTGCATGAAGAAGTAGAGCATAAACACCACGATAAGCATCACCACAAGCGACAGGAATACCGGCGTCACCGCACGGCGTGCCGTATGGCTCAATCGGTTTACATCGGGACCAAGGGTGGTCTCCGAGCCTGTCATATACTTGATAATCTGTGAAGATACGTTGAGATACTCTGGCTTATAGCTATCCACATACCAGGAGTATGTTGTGCTTGTCGAGGTGGTGTCACGCGCTATAGCCTGGTGAATCTCACCATCGATATAAGCCTGTGTAAGGGCATTAATACGATTTGTGTAGGCTATGAGAGAGTCTGTTACCTCGGCATGCTCGGTGTTTAACATTCGTGAATGAGCCTCCTCGGCAGCAGTCGTTAGGCGCGATATAGACTCCTCGCACTTACGAAAATGTGGGGCTATATCCTTTATCGAACTGCCGATAACAGCCATAGAGATAACTGCATCGTTCTGCTCGTTGAGGGCCGAAATCATCTCTCCGGCAAGCTCCGTGCTATCCTTGCTTACGTGGAGAATCTCCTCGGTATCGTGGCTTACACGCTCCAGCTCGAAGAGCGATATAGCTCCCGAGAAGCAGAGTAGCGTGATGATACTCAAAAAGGCAAGCTGCATGCGGCTGCGTATCGATGATATCGTGAAGAGGTTTTTTAGCTTTTTAAACATATCCGTTTAGCTATTAGCAAATCTCGACAAAAGTAATACTTTTGTGTGAATTATCCAACTATTTCGGAGCTTATGTTGCCATCATTGTCAAAAGCTACTAGACGAACACTGCAAATTGTGTTTATGCGAGTGGTGTCGTATGGAGCAGCTACACGTAGATAGTTGTCCGTATAACCATACATCAGACCATTGTGGTCGGTGCTTTCGAATAGAACCTCGCGTATTGAGCCTAAATATCTCTCTGCAAATGCTTTGTATAATCTGTTGCTCAACTCCTCTAGGCGCTCTACACGCTCCGTTGCGATGCGTGACTGCACCTTATTTGGCATCTCCACGGCTGGTGTTCCAGGACGCTCCGAAAATGGGAATATATGCAAAAATGATGCACCAACCTCCTCAAGCAGACGGTATGTCTCCATGAACTCCTCTTCGCCCTCGCCAGGGAAGCCTACGATAACATCCACGCCGAGGAATGAGTCGGGCATCAACTCGCGAATCTTTGCAATACGTTCACGATAGCGCTCGGCGGTGTAGCGGCGGCGCATAAGGCCAAGTATGCGTGTTGAGCCACTTTGGAGTGGAATATGGAAGTGAGGAACAAATTTAGATGACTTTGCGCAAAGCTCTATTATCTCGTCTGTTATGAGGTTTGGCTCGATGCTCGATATGCGGTATCTCTCCACGCCTTCAACTTCGTCCAAGGCGCGTAGCAAATCTATAAATTTCTCGCCCGTGGTACGTCCAAAATCTCCAGTATTTACACCCGTTATCACTATCTCTTTTTGGCCTGCTGTTACAATCTCTTTAGCCTCCTCCACAATCTCCGAGATAGGGATGTTGCGACTAGCACCACGTGCATAGTGAATGGTACAATATGCACACTTGTAGTCACATCCATCTTGCACCTTTAGGAATGAGCGTGTGCGGTCGCCAGATGAGTAGGCGGCGTAGAATCGTGTCATCTCCTCCACCGAGCAACTATATACCTCGGCTTTGCCCTTTTGCTGAAGCTCCTCCACGCGGCGAAATAGGTCGCCCTTATTGTTGTTGCCAAGTACAATATCAACACCCTCAATGGCTGCAATGTCACCAGGCTTTAGCTGTGCATAACATCCTGTTACAGCGATTATTGCATTTGGATTTCGGCGGTGTATCTTGCGGATTATATTTCTACATTTTTTATCAGCATGCTCTGTTACCGAGCAGCTGTTTATCACGGCCACATCTGTTGCCTCGGATGGCTCGACACGTAGATATCCTCCGCGCTCAAACTCGCGAGCTAGTGTTGAGGATTCCGAGAAATTCAACTTGCAACCCAATGTGTGAAAACTTACTCTTTTTGGTTCCATAAAAATCAAAATTTGAGTGCGAAGTTACAAAAAGTTAGATTAAAGTAAAAAAAGATTTCGTACTATTCAAAAAAAAAAGTAAATTTGCGCGTTTGTATAGTATATAATGATGACAACGATAGCTAACATATTTGCCTATGACTTTCTGACAAACGCCTTTGTGGCGTGTCTGCTGTCGGGTATAACCTGCGGAGTTGTTGGTAGTTATATCGTTGCACGCCGCATGGTGTTTTTGAGTAGTGGCATCACCCATGCCTCCTTTGGAGGTCTAGGCATAGCGCTCTATTTGGGAATCAACCCTCTGGTTGGGGCATTGTCATTTGCTGCATTGTCGTCAATAGGCATAGAGTTTACCTCGCGGCGAGGTGGTATTCGTGAGGATTCAGCCATAGGCATCATCTGGTCTGTGGGCATGGCCCTTGGTGCGCTCTTTCTCTCGTTGCGCCCAGGTTATGCAACAGATTTGACAAGTTACCTTTTCGGTAATATATTGCTTGTGGATAGTGGAGATATTACGTGGTTTGCTATCCTTACGGTGTTTGTGGTTGTTGGAGCTATCGTTGGACTCCGCAAGCTTATGTATATAACCTTTGACGAGGAGTTTGCACGTAGTCAGGGTATTTCGGTGTCGCTGGTTGCATATACTATGTCTGTGGTGATAGCGCTTACTATTGTGATGTCAATCAAGGTGATGGGAATAATCCTACTCTTGTCGTTAATAACTATTCCTGTGGTTGTTGCTAACACCCTCACGCGCGACTATCGGCTTATTGCTATTCTCTCATCGGTTGTTGCCGTGGTGGGAAATATTTTGGGATTTTTGTTGAGTTATGAGTTTGACCTACCAACAGGTAGTTGTATAATATTTATTCTAGTTTTGCTTCTTGTTGTTGTGAAACTTTACAGAGCGTTTAGTGTTAGAATATTCAGATTATGAAGAAGATACATAAGCTAGTGTTAAAAGCCTATTTGGGTCCGTTGCTTGCCGTATTTTTCATCGTGCAGTTTATCCTGATGATGAATTTCGTATGGCGATACATCGATGAACTTACAGGTAAGGGTCTTGCGGCAAGTACCATTGCGGAGCTTCTGGTGTGTGGCTCTATCAATATGATTCCATTGGGATTGCCTCTTGCGATGTTGCTCTCGGCGATTATGACAATGGGTAACCTCGGTGAGAATTTTGAGCTTTTGGCGATGAAGTCGGCGGGATTGTCGCTGGTGCGTATTCTTAAGCCGCTGTTGATTGTTGTGGGTATCATCTCTGTTGGTAGTTTCTTTATTCAGAACAACCTTGTGCCAGCCTCTAACAAGCACATGTACGATATCCTCTACGATATCAAGGAGCAGCGTCAGGATTTGCAGTTCCAGGATGGTGTATTCTTCAATGGCCTTCCTGATATGAGTATCCGCGTAGGACATCAGGATCCCGAGACACGACTCCTTACCGATGTGCTAATATATGATACCCGTGAGAGTAATGGTGATATGACTACCACGCTTGCCGACTCGGGATATATCCACATGTCGCCCGACAAAACATATCTCTACGTTACGCTATTCAATGGTCGCACCTATGAGCATACCCGAAGCTCACAGTGGTATGATCGCAACACTATGCGTCACCACGAATTTGTGCGCCAAGATGGTACCATTCCGCTGGAGAAGATTACCGGTGGAGGTATGTCAAAGAAGTATAACGAGTCGCAGATACGTAACATGGTTGAGCTAGAGGAGCTTATGGATTCGCTGAAAATTAATATTGATAATAGCACCAAGGCTACTTATGAGCCACTTCTCAAGCGTCAAATCTTTGTTCGCGATACTACGATTATCCCCGATGCTACAGTAGAGTTTGACCGTTCTCAATATCGGGCTATTAACTACTACGATTCTCTACCGAATCTATCTATGCGTAGCCGTGCCAAGGTATACTCGCAAGCCTCGAGTGCGGCACGCACGGCGCAGGGTTCGTATAGCTTCGATGAGCACTCCTCAAAGGTCTCTATTACGCAGCTCTATCGTTCAGAGACAGAGTGGCATAGAAAGCTCACTATGCCGATATCCATTATTCTCTTCTTTATGATTGGAGCGCCTCTTGGTGCTATCATTCGCAAGGGTGGTTTGGGATTGCCTATCGTTATTTCGGTTATATTCTTCGTTATCTATTACGTTATTAGTACCTCGGGTGAGAAGATGGCCAAGGAGGGTACATGGGAGTCGCTATATGGTATGTGGTTGCCTGTTGTTGTGCTTACTCCTGTGGCGATATACCTCACCATAAAGGCTACTAACGACTCGTCATTGCTCGATATGGATTGGTATGATGTGCGTATACGTAGACTGCGCAATAAGATTAATAAATATCTGCCAAAGTGGATGAAGTCGGAGCAGAAGGGTGGAAAGCGCAGAGGTATCAGACGTAAGAGAAGAGAGGTAAAGTAAAGAGTAATAAGTAAAGAGATTTTTACTATGGAAGCAAAAAAGATGAGGATTGTATTTATGGGTACTCCCGAGTTTGCCTCAACATCCTTGAGACGACTTGTTGCGGAGGGATATAATATCGTTGCTGTTGTAACAACCCCTGATAAGCCCGCTGGCCGAGGACAAAAACTCCACGAGAGCGATGTTAAGCTTACGGCTAAAGAGCTAGGGTTGCCAATTCTCCAACCCGAGAAGCTTCGCGATGAGGAGTTTCTAGCGAACCTCAAGGCGCTGGATGTAGATTTGGGTATTGTCATTGCCTTCCGCATGCTCCCCGAGGTGGTGTGGGCAATGCCTCGCTATGGCACCTTTAATCTTCATGCCTCATTGCTACCAGAATATCGTGGTGCTGCCCCTATTAATTGGGCTATCATCAATGGTGATACACGTACGGGAGTCACCACCTTTCTCCTCAACCACGAGATTGATAAGGGCGCTATCATTGAGCAGGAGCCTGTCGATATCCTTCCCGAGGATAACATCGGTACGCTCTACGATAAGTTGATGTATGTGGGTGCCGACTTGGTTCTCCGTACTGTGGATAAGATTGCCGAGGGTGGCTATACAACCATCGAGCAGATGGGTGTTGATGAGAGTACGCTGCGTCCTGCTCCCAAGATTTTTAAGGAGGATGGTCGTATAGATTGGTCACGTGGTGTTGTCGATATACAAAACCTCGTTAGAGGCCTATCTCCCTATCCTGCGGCGTGGTCTCCAATCTTTAAGAGTGGTGAGGAGTGTGGCTCGCTTAAGATATTCGCTACACATGTTGAGCCTGCTACGATGGGTGTTGCGCCAGGAAGCGTGAAGAGCGATGGTAAGAGCTATGTCGCTGTGGCGGCGGCCGATGGCTGGGTATATCTTGATGAGGTGCAGATGGCCGGAAAGCGCCGTATGGCTATCAAGGATTTGCTCCTCGGATGGCGCGATGTGGAGAGCGTGACTCTTCTTTAAAATAGATATGTTACAACCGTATTAATGGTTTTGTAACAATTTTGTAACAATTATTCCCTATATTTGTGGGGAATAATTGTTTTTTTATGGATTTATTTATAGTAATCACCCTTGCCGTTCTGGCTGTTATGGGTATCATTGTTGGTGTATCTAACGATGCAGTAAATTTTCTAAACTCTGCATTTGGTTCGAAGGTTGCCAAGAAAAATGTTATTTTAGCTGTTGCAGGAGTTGGTGTCATGGTTGGTGTTATGACATCGAGTGGTATGATGGATGTGGCGCGTAGCGGTGTCTTCTATCCAGGTATGTTCTCATACCAGGAGGTCATGATACTATTCTTGGGTATGATGCTCTCCAATATCATCCTCCTCGATATCTATAACTCGTTGGGATTGCCCACCTCTACCACCGTGTCGTTGGTATTTGGTTTGCTAGGTTCGGCAATGGCGCTAGCCTTATATAATATATGGAGTGGTACTACTACCGCTAGCCTTGGTGAGTTTATCAACTCGGGCAATGCACTTGCTATTGTGTCGGGTATTTTGCTGTCGGTTGTCCTCGCCTTCATCTCGGGACATATCTTGATGTATATCTCACGCGTCATATTCTCGTTCCGCTACAATAAGGTCTTTAGCCGCTATGGAGCTTTGTGGTGTGGTATCACGCTTGCAGGTATCATATATTTTACCGTGTTTAAGGGCCTTAAGAGTTCTGGTCTTATCCCTGCGGCTATCACAGCATACGTAAATGAGAATACAACCATTGCGTTGTTGGTGCTTTGGGTATGTAGCTCAATTCTATTGTGGATATTGCAGCGTTTCAATGTCAATATCCTTCGTGTCTCTATCCTTGCTGGTACATTCTCTTTGGCTTTGGCATTTGCGGGTAACGACCTCGTAAACTTCATTGGTGTTCCATACGCTGGTTACGACTCATATATGATTGCGCATGCTGCAGGTGAGGCTCCAGCCTCTATGTCAGCACTGTCAAATCCTACGCAGGCAAATTTCTGGATAATGTGTATCGCAGGTGTGATAATGGTTATCACGCTGTTTACCTCAAAGAAGGCGATGCGTGTTATCGAGACCGAGCGTAAGCTATCATCACAGAGCGAGGAGGCTCCAGTGCATAGTGAGGCTACCATAGCATCGCGCGGTATAGTACGTGGTGCGCGTGCCTTGAATGATGCTATTGAGGCTATAACCCCACAGGGTGTCAAGGATTGGATTAATAGCCGCTTTGAGCAGCTTCCTGCCGAGGAGCGTGGTGATGTTAATTACGACCTTATTCGTGCTACGGTAAACCTCACCGCTGCGGCAATACTTATCTCTATAGGTACACAGCTTAAGTTACCACTATCAACCACCTATGTAGTATTCATGGTCTCTATGGGTACCTCGTTGGCAGATAGAGCGTGGGGTAGAGAGTCGGCAGTATATCGTATTACGGGTGTTACAACAGTAATCATGGGTTGGTTTATCACCGCTGTTGGTGGCTTTATCATTGCTATTGCCGTGACACTTATTCTCGCTTATGGTGGTAAGGTTGCTATTATCGCCGTGACCATTATCTGCGTGGGTCTTATCATTAAGAGTAATGTCTCTGGAAAGAAGACAGCGGAGAAGGTTGAGGAGTCTGCTGTTGCAAAGATTGGTGATGCCCTTAAGCAGAGTCCCGAGGAGGCTCTTATAGCATATACGGAGCATGTGTGCGCCTCTATGGAGAAGGTGACGATGATTTACGATCGTACCATAGTTGCAGTATTTAAGGAGAATCGTAAGGTGTTGCGAGATATGGTGCGCGAGGCGGAGGAGTTTTATCACTCTACACGTCAGCAGAAGTATGAGCTGTTGCCACTTCTTCGCAACCTCCAGGATAGTGATGTTAATACAGGTCACTATTATGTTCAGGTTGTAGACTACATCTCCGAGACAAGTAAGGCATTGTTGCACATCACACGCCCTTGCTACAAGCATGTCGATAACAACCATACAGGACTCTCCAAGGAGCAGGTCTATGATCTTAAGCGTATCAACGACCGTGTAGAGGAGATTTTTGGTGAGATTAACAATATGCTCCTTACGCGCTCGTTCGAGAATATGGATAAGGTTCTCAATATGCGTGATGAGATGTTTGACCTTATTGATGAGGTTATGCAGAATCAGTTGCGCCGTCTTCGCGACACTGGTGGCTCATCATCTGCAAATATGCTCTTCTTCAACATATTGACCGAAACCAAGACTATGATTCTCCACTCACGAAACATCATGAAGTCTCTCGAACACTTTATTCGATAGTTTCAGTGTGGCGAGGGGAGGCCTCTATCCTTGGTCGGTAAAACAATAATGGGTGCCCGCAAGGCACCCATTACTATTTATTATATATAGGTATTACAAGTTTAACTCCTTTGCTAGAGCCTCAATCTTCGCATCGAGAGCTGCTAGGGTCTCGTCAAACTTATCCACAGACTCCAACTTTGCCTTTACACCAAAGTAGAACTTAATCTTTGGCTCGGTGCCTGAAGGACGTACCGATACCTTTGTGCCATCCTCGGTGAGCCACTGAAGCACGTTGCTCTTCTCATCAATGCCCTCTATAGGCTTGCGCTCGCCGCTCTTAACATCAATCTCCTCAAGAGTCTTATAGTCGAGAATCTTCACGATAGGTGAGCCAAGCAAAGCCTTTGGAGGGTTAGCGCGGAACTCTACCATCATCTGCTGAATCTCTGCTGCACCATCCTTACCCTTACGTACAACATTTACCAAGCCCTCGCGGAAGAAGCCAAACTTAACATATAGCTGCTGTAGCCACTCATAAAGTGTGATGCCCATAGTGTCACGAGCCCATGCTGCAGCCTCGGCAACGAGGGTTATTGCAGATACGCCATCCTTGTCGCGAACGTAGTCTCCAGGGAGATAGCCAAACGACTCCTCACCACCACCAATATACTTTGTCTTGCCCTCCTGCTCACGGATAATCTTTGCGATGTACTTAAAGCCAGTTAGACAGTTGTAGCACTTAACGCCAAAATGCTCTGCTACGGCGTCAGGCATCATAGATGTTACGATAGTCTTTACGACAAACTCCTTACCTGTTATCTTGCCCAACTCTGCCCAACGTGTCAGCTGGTAGCACATCAACAATACAAGGGTCTGGTTACCATTGAGAAGTACATAGTCACCCTTTCCTGTGCGTAGAGCAACGCCAAGACGGTCAGCATCGGGGTCTGTAGCCATTGCAAAGTCTGCACCCTCCTTCTCGGCAAGCTCTATGGCCATAGCCATTGTCTTACGCTCCTCGGGGTTAGGCGATGCTACAGTAGGGAAGTTACCATCCAAAACCATCTGCTCCTCCACACATATAATATTATTAAAACCGTAGTTGCGCAACGACTGTGGAACAAGCTTCACACCAGCACCGTGGAGAGGTGTGTAGACAATCTTCATGTCGTTATATTTTGCAACAGATTCTGGCGATAGAGAGAGTGCCTTTATAGCTGCTAGGTAGCGCTCGTCAAACTCCTCGCCAAGGATATGGATATTCTCTGGGTTTTTGCCTGTAAGCACCTGCTCTACGTCTGTCACCTTCTGCACCTCGGCGATGATATTTACGTCGTGTGGTGAGGTTACCTGTGAGCCATCATTCCAGTATGCTTTGTAGCCGTTATACTCCTTTGGGTTGTGTGATGCTGTAACCATAACACCCGACTGACATCCGAGTTCGCGGATAGCAAAACTCAACTCTGGAGTAGGACGCAAAGCATCGAAGAGGTAGACGATGAAGCCGTTTGATGCAAATATATCGGCTACACGCTCTGCAAACATGCGCGAGTTGTTACGGCTGTCGTGAGATATCGCAACCTTAATCTCTTCGCCAGCAAAGTTTAGCTTTAGATAATTTGCAAGTCCCTGGGTAGCAGCGCCTACGGTGTAAATATTCATGCGGTTTGTACCGACACCCATAATACCTCGTAGACCTCCAGTACCAAACTCTAGGTCTTTGTAGAAGCTCTCTACTAGCTCATTAGGGTTGTTTTCAATTAGTAGGCGTACCTGTTCCTTGGTAGCCTCATCATACTTGCCATCGAGCCAAGCTTGTGCTTTAGATAGCACCTGTGGATCTAGATTATTTGCCATAGTAGTATAAGTAGTATTTATGGTTTGAAAATTTCCTATATAAATTTTGTATTATGCAAATATACTAAAAATTCCTAAAATATAATAGTATCAATGAATTAAATTTTATGCCAGAAAATGCCGCGAAAAAGCCTTATTAAAAAAAACGAATTTTGCAACTCTTTTTTAGGATTATTTTAATAAAATTATCCACATATTTGCAATGTCAAAAACGCCTTAACAACAACTATGGTTTAGGGTGATTTTAGCTGAAAATTAGGTAGAGAAACATAACTTATTGAAACAGAGGTGGGAGGCCTGTTTCTAGGGGTTTGTCGCCTTATTTGTAGAGGCAAAGATAGCATTTTTTTTGAAGCTTGAAAAGAGAAGATAATATTTTATGATGCAGACAGAGAGATATAATGAGGTATGGCAGGACTGCTTGGATAGACTCAAATCCACAATTACGGAGGAGGAGTTTGCGAAGTGGTTTAAGCCTATATGGCCTATCGGTTTCGATGGGTCGAACCTCCGTCTCCGTGTGCCTAATGAGAGCTTTGTTGCCAGCATCGAGAAGCGCTATCTTCATCATCTACGTCCTATAATTTCGGAGCTGTATGGCGCTGATACACAGCTACATTATGCTGTGCCACGTAAGTCGCAGCAGCAGAGTGTTGAAGCAACCAGCTCTCCAGTTCCGCAATTCACAAAGCCTACAGATACCACGAACATCAAGAATCCTTTTGTGATTCCAGGTCTTCGCCGTATTATGTTTGACCCACAGCTAAATCCTAACTATACCTTTGATAATCACATCGAGGGAGAGTGTAACCGCTTGGCGCGTTCTGCAGGTATGGCTATCGCCGTATCGCCAGGTAACAATGCCTTCAATCCCTTGTATATCTATGGTGACTCGGGACTTGGCAAGACACACGTTGTGCAGGCTATTGGTCATGAGGTTCGCCAGCGTCATCCCGAGCTTCAGGTGTTGTATGTCTCGATGAATAAGTTTCAGGCACAGTTCCAGACTGCGTATAAGAATGGAGAGATTACCGACTTTATCCACTTCTATCAGATGGTCGATGTGCTTATCATTGACGACATCCAGGAGCTTACAGGAAAGACAGGAACACAAAACGCCTTCTTTAATATCTTTAATCACCTTCAGTTGGCTGGTAAGCAGCTTATTCTTACCTCTGATAAACCCCCTGTAGAGCTTAAGGATATCGAGCAGCGACTCTTGACACGCTTCAAGTGGGGCCTCTCTGCGCAGCTTAATGTGCCAGACTACGAGACAAAGATAAAGATTATACGTGCCAAGGCGCAGCGTCTTGGTGCAAATATCCCCGAGGAGGTGGTGTCGTATCTTGCAGATAATATCTCGGCAAATGTGCGTGAGATAGAGGGTGCATTGTCGTCACTCATCGCCAATGCTTCGTTCCTAGGTCGAAAGATTACCATTTCGCTTGCGAAGGATATCCTCAAGGTGTATGTTAAATTGACACAGCGAGAGATAACCATAGAGCATATAGTGCGTACTGTGTGTGAGTACTATAATATCAATGAGGAGACCTTTAACTCTGCAAAACGTACTCGCGATGTGGCACAGGCTCGTCAGGTAGCCATGTATCTTGCAAAGCAGCATACCAAGGCTCCATTGACTGTCATAGGCTCGTCAATCGGTGGTCGTAACCACGCTACGGTGCTTCATAGCTGTAAGGCTGTGGCAGATATGATGGATACTGATAAGTCGTTTAAGACACAGATAGAGGAGATTGAGAAGCTTGTCCTCGGCAAGTAATCCGATACCCTGTGCTGTGTGCAAGTAGGTTCGTGGCAACCTATCCATTAGGAGGAGTGATATCTAACATATAGATACATATAATTTACAAGATAAAAGTGGATGACCTCCACTTTTTTTGTTTGGCTATCTTCTCCCCATGCACATACATATATAAAAAATAGGGACGACTAATCTAAATTAGTCATCCCCATATAGTTAGAAGTATGCCTCCTAAATTACTTGCACGCCTCTGCCAAATCGCCGAAGAGAGTCTCGAAGCTAGCATCCATATCGCGGCGCAATGCTGCGTAGTGCTTCTTTGTAAGAGAGCGATTCTTTGGCTCTGCAGGGTTGTTAGCCTTATGGTAAAGAGCGTTGCGAAGCTCCACGCCACGAGACATCAACTCAACAATAGCCTCCTCCTTATTTGGCTGAACAAAGATAGCCATGTGGCAATCAAATGCGAACTCCTCCAAACGGTAGTCAATCTCCTTCTTCAAAAATCTTAAATTTGCCATAATATTTCAGGTTTAAATTATTTTACATTAATGCAAAGATACATAAACCAATCTATTTTTCCAAATATTTTAGCTATTTCTTTAACCTCGCGACACACAATAATATAAATATTATATGATGATGATAGAAAAGTGAAATTTTTGCTATCTTTGTAATAAACCAAATAATTAATAGTTATGGCAGCACGTAATTGTCCAGAGTGTGGTGGCCTTGTAGCATCTACCATTAACGTATGTCCTCATTGTGGCTATCAGCTCGAGGATGAGTTAAACCATAAAAACTCAACCCAAAATAGAACTCGAGGTGAGAATCCATACAATAGCATTGCATGGAGCATTATTTCGCTTATTTTCTGTTGGCCCTTTGGATTGGTGTCAATCATCTATTGTCTAAAGTCGGACTCTAGTTGGTGTAGTGGAGATGATTTTTCGGCTAGACATTATGGTAAAACATCCATCCTGTGGGCGAAAATACCGTTGTGGATTCTCCTAGGCATTTTATGCTTTGTCTTCTTAATCGCGATATTGTCTGTCGTTTTTGCTTAATGAGGTAGATTATGCGCTTAAAGGCTAATTGCAAGATAAACCTCGGCCTCAATATTCTTCGCCGTAGAGATAGTGGCTATCACGACCTGGAGAGTGTTATGCTTCCTGTGCGCGAACTTTACGATACGCTCGATGTGGAGCCTATTGCTTGTGGCGTGGTGTTTAGTAGCTCGGGTATAGCGATTGATTGTCCCGAGGATAAAAACCTCTGTGTGCGTGCCGCACGCCTTATGCAGGAGCGTTATGGCGTAGGTGGCGTAGCTATATCTCTTGATAAGCGTGTGCCTTATGGCGCAGGCCTTGGTGGAGGCTCTTCTGATGCTACGGCGGTAATCATGGCGATAAATGAGCTATATAACCTTGGGTTAGACAAGCCTACGTTAGCGGCACTCGCCGCAGAGCTGGGTAGCGACACTCCATATTTTGTATATAACCGACCCATGCTTTGTGAGGGTAGGGGAGAGATTATGTCGCCTGTGGATATAGATTTGAAGGGCCTGTGGCTCGTTGTCGTAAAGCCTGACGAGGGTGTCTCTACGGCAGAGGCATACCGCGGTGTGAAGCCCCGTATCCCCGAAACACCTCTCATGGAGTTGCTGAAGCGACCTGTTGCGGAGTGGCAGGGTAGGGTTGTAAATGATTTTGAGCCACATATCTTTGCAGCACATAGCGACATCGCCAAACTAAAGGAGTGGCTGCTGGCTATGGGTGCTATCTACGCCTCGATGTCTGGCTCTGGCTCTGCGCTATTTGGGCTGTTTGAGAGTCGCCCCGAGATATCTGCGACAAATCTCTTTGTTCACATCGAGCAGCTAGCCTAGTTATACGATACGTGGAATACGATAGGCCTTCAACTCCTTGTTGAGGGCCTTTTCTCTACCCTCTGTGAGTGAGTTAAGGAGCGTGTGAAATGGTGCAGAGTGGTTATGATGATGCGTGTGACACAGCTCATGGAGGATTACAAATTCGCGAAGGTAGTCGGGCAGAAGCATCAAAAATAGTGATAGGGAGATGCCGTTATTGCCGCTGCACGACCCCCAGCGTGTATGTGCCGAAGAGATGCGAAGCGAGGTGTAGCAAAAGCCATGTCGTGAGGCCAGCTCCGCGACAAGTGGTGGGAGAGCCTTATGTGCCTCCTCGCGTAGCCTCTCCACCTCCTCAACAGTGATTGTGGGCGATGTTGCGTGATGCTGCTCTAGACGTCTGCGTGTGGCTATTATCCATCTCTCCTTGCTCTCCACAAATGCTATGGCCTTTACTCGTGATGAAAAGATGGGATATGTAACACGTAGTGAGCCATCACTGCACACCTTAAGACGAATAGAGCGTGTGCGAAGTGATCGCACACACTCTATATCTCCTAGTCTATGTTTTATGATGGTCATATATCCCTAGTCGCCAATACGCTGACGTACCACCTCAAAGAGCATAATTGCCGCTGCGGCAGATACGTTTAACGACTCTGTGCGACCGATAAGAGGAATTGCCAGCTGCTCATCACAGAGCTTTAAAACCTCCTTTGAGATACCCTTATCCTCGGCGCCCATGACAATTACCGTAGGCTTGCGAAGGTCTGCATCGTAGAGTAGCTTATTGCTCTTCTCTGTAGCTGCAACAACCTGGAAACCATCAGCCTGCAGAGCCTTTAGTGTGTTGCGAATAGAGCCTACACGACATACGGGGATGTTCTGTAGTGCGCCCGCCGAAGAGCGTATAGCATCACCATTTACAGGTGCAGAGTTCTTGAGCGGTGTGATAAGGCCGTGAGCTCCTGCACACTCTGCAGAACGCGCTATACCGCCAAAGTTGCGAACATCCGTAACACCGTCAAATACCACGATGAGTGGTGTCTCATCCTCTGGCACACGCTCCAAGATATCCTCTACCGAGACGTAGTCGATAGCTGCGGTCTGTGCCACTACGCCTTGATGGTTACCACGTGTTAGGCGATTTAGCTTCTCGATAGGCACCTCCTGCCAACGAAGATGGTGACGTGCCATAAGATCCTTAAGGTCGTTCATAAGCGCACCTTCAGCACCCTTCTTAATATATATTCGCTCTATCTGTTTGCGTGCCTCAATAGCCTCGGCAACAGGGCGAATACCAAAAATAATATTCTCCTTCTCCATATCTTTTTTTAACTTTGTTCGGTTATCTCCAACTCGTAGGATGCCTTCTCCCATTCGTGCATAAGATGGTCATACTGCTCCTTCAGAGCGTTATATTTGTTGTAATCCTCGGCATTATACTCTGTGGCCACGGCGAAGCGAGCATCATACGCAGCAATCTCCTTCTCCACCTTTGCTAGCTCCTCCTCTATGCCCTCCACCGCTTTGCGCAATCTTCGGATGAGCTTCTCCTGCTCCTTTTTCTGCTCGTAGGAGAGTTTTCCTGTGGTTGATGTATCCGCGGTTTTTGTACTCTGCGTAGTAGGCTTCTCGTGTCGCTCTATCTCTTGTAGCGACTCTAATTTGCGCTTCTCCAAGAAGTACCATATATCGCCGAGATACTCCCTTACGCCACCATCGCGAAACTCATATATGCGATCTACAAGACCATCCAAGAACTCTCGGTCGTGGGATACCACAACCACAGTGCCATCGTACTTCTGCAAGGCACTCTTGAGGATATCTTTGGAGCGCATATCCATATGGTTTGTAGGCTCATCAAGGACAAGGAGATTGTATGGCTCGAGCATAAGACGTGCCATGGCCAATCGTGAACGCTCACCACCCGACAGCACCTTAACCTTCTTGTCGATATCCTCACCTCTAAATAGGAAGGCACCAAGGATGTCGCGTAGTCGTGTGCGCACATCGCCAATGGCTACTCTATCTAGGGTGTCGAATACCGTAAACTCACCATCCATCAAGTCATCCTGATTCTGTGCGTAGTAGCCTATATTCACATTTGCACCAATCTTTATCTCTCCCTCGGTAGGCTCTAGTTCGCTGATTAGCATACGTGCAAAGGTTGTCTTTCCCTCGCCATTGCGACCTACAAGGGCAATCTTTTGTCCGCGCTCGATGGTAAATTCTGCACCCCTGAAGATACGTTTTTCGCCGAAGGCCTTACCCACATCCTTAACATCTGCAACAATCTGCCCCGAGCGTGGCGCAGGGGGAAACTTGATGTTTAGGCGCGATAAATCCTCCTCATCAACCTCTATGCGTTCTAGCTTTTCGAGCTGCTTTACGCGTGACTGCACCTGGTTGCTCTTCGTGGGCTTGTAGCGGAACTTCTCGATAAACTCCTCGGTCTTTTCAATCAGACGCTGCTGGTTTTCGTATGCCGCCATCTGCTGCTCGCGGCGCTCGGCACGCAATACCACAAACTTCGAGTATGGAACCTTGTAGTCGTATACCTTACCTAGCGAAAGCTCTATGGTGCGTGTTGTGACATTGTCGAGAAATGCCCTGTCGTGCGAGATGAGCAGCACCGCGCCATTGTAGTTCTTGAGATACTCCTCAAGCCACTGGATACTCTCGATATCTAGGTGGTTGGTAGGCTCATCGAGTAGAAATATCGATGGTCGCTTCAGGAGGAGCTTTGCTAGCTCAATACGCATGCGCCATCCTCCCGAGAACTCCTTTGTGGGGCGCTCGAAATCTGTACGTTTGAAACCTAAACCTAGTAGGGTGCGCTCTATATCTGCTTCGCGCGTATCACCACCAAGGATATGATAGCGGTCGTTGGCTACGCTCAATTTATGTATCAGCTCTGCATAATCGGCACTCTCATAGTCGGTGCGTGATGCTATCTCCGATGTGAGATGTTCTATCTCAGCCTCGATGCGTAACACCTCCTCGAAGGCTTTTGCTGTCTCCGCAACAAGGGTTGTGGTGTCGGCAACACGCATCTGCTGTGGAAGGTAGCCTATGCTGCACTCTCCATTTATGGTGACAGCACCCTCGGTAGGTTGCTGTTCTCCGGTTATCACGCGTAGGAGGGTAGTCTTGCCTGCTCCGTTCTTTCCCACAAGTCCTATGCGGTCTTTAGGGTTAATCATGAACGAGATGCCGTCAAAAAGTGTCCAGCCTCCGTAGCTTATGGTAAGGTTATCTAATGAAATCACTTAACTAGTAGTAATTATGTGGTGGGTAAATGGTGCTGGTAGCAACAACACCCTCTTGGTCGATTATGAGTTGAGCATATCTACTATAGCCTGCTCTGGGTCGGGAGCGCCAAAGACAGAGCTTCCTGCAACCAAAGCCTCGGCACCTGCATCAAAGAGGAGTCTAGAGTTTGCTGCTGAAATGCCGCCATCAACCTCTATGATAAGCTCGTTGAGGCCTAGCTCACTCTTCTTCGCAGAGAGATACTCACACTTGGCAATAGATGAAGGCATAAACTTCTGACCTCCAAAGCCAGGCTCTACGCTCATGACAAGGATAAGGTCGAGCTGGTCGAGCCATTTGTCGAGAACCTCTGGCTCTGTGCCAGGCTTTATGGAGATACCAACTTTAGCTCCAGCCTTGCGAATAAGGTCTATGCACTCCTGGATATTCTCTGTAGCCTCGTAGTGAAATGTAACGTAGTCTGCTCCAGCCTCTACGAAACGTGTAACATACTTCTCGGGCGCTGTAATCATGAGATGTACATCCAACACCTTCTCTGTGCCTTTGCGAAGTGGCTTCATGAGTGGAAATCCAAACGAGATGTTTGGTACAAAGACACCATCCATAACGTCTACGTGTACCCACTCTGCTTGTGAGCGATTGAGCATCTCCATATCGCGGTTTAGGTTTCCGAAATCGGCAGAGAGAACAGATGGTGCAATAATTCGTTTCATAGTGTAATAGTTTGAGGTTTAGTCTATTTACGTGTTTATTGAGTATGGGTAATGTATCTAGCCCAAAATTATCCACAAATATATGTATTTATTTTGGGATATGCAACAGCATATATAGTTTCCTATGCCACACTTTTTTATATTTTATTTGCATACAAACTATATTTCTCATATCTTTGCGCTCAATTAAGGGGTGCTACTCCTTTGTTGCGTTGTTGTGTCGGTTAGTGGTGGCACAATGGGGTGTAATTGCTGGATAGTAAATGAGTATTCAGCTATGCCAAGACGCGGCGAAGGGTGAGGCTGAGATGATACCCATTGTACTGGATACGGGTAATGCCGAGACCAGGATTGGAGACATATCTTATTAAGCCCCTTTTCAACTTAAAATTTTTAAAGTATGAAAAGGATTTTTTCTTTTTGGGCCTTTATGCTCATCGTGTGTGCCAATGTTGTGGCACAAGATCTCTATCCTAGATTGGATACTACAAAGGTTTATGAGGTTGAGACTGTTGAGGTTATTACGACCTATGCCAAGCGAACAACGCCTGTGGCACAAGATAACCTCTCACAAGAGGCCTTGGTGCGCTCTAGCTATGGTACCGACCTTCCTGCGGCTCTCTCACTAACACCGTCTGTTATAGCTACTAACGAAACAGGTATTGGTATTGGTGCTACGTCAATTCGCCTTCGTGGTACGGATGCTACACGTATAAATGTTACGATTAATGGTGTGGCTATGAACAACCCCGACTCTCACGCTATGTATTGGTATGATACACCCGATTTAATATCGTCAGTGGGTAGTGTGCAGGTGCAGCGTGGCGCAGGAGTCTCTACAAATGGCTCGGGAGCTTTTGGTGGCGCTGTGGCCATGACTACCGATGCTTTATCTCCCGACTTTGGAGGCTCGGCATCGCTATCCTATGGCTCATACAACACCAATAAGCAGTCGGTGCAGATATCTTCGGGACTTATGAATAAGCATTGGGTGGTGGATGCTCGATTGTCGCATATTGGCTCCGATGGCTATATAGAGCGTGGCTCTACGGATTTGAAGAGCTATATGGCACAGGTGGGATACTATGGCTCAAATACCAAGGTGAAGCTTCTCTCGTTTGGTGGTCTTGCCAAGACCTATCTTACATATAATGGTGTTACGAAGGAGGATATGAAACTATATGGTCGTAGGTATCACGACTCTGGACAGTATGTCACCTCTGATGGCCCGTTTGTGCTTGCGGATGGTACTCATGTAGATTACTATGATGACCAAACAGATAACTATCTTCAGATTAATAATCAGCTAGTTATAAATCATACGTTCAACAATAAGTGGATGCTAAACTCAACACTATTCTACACCTATGGTTATGGCTATTATAACCAATATAGGGATGATGCTGATTTGAGTGAGTATCTCAATCTTGGTGTTGATGGTAGCGCCGACTTGATTCGCCACAAGCTTATGGATAATCACCTCGGAGGTGCTAATATGTCGGTAAATTACAAAACCCGAAATCTGGATTTGACGTTTGGTGGCTCTATGAGCTATTACAACTCTCCTCATTGGGGAACCTTGTCATGGGTAGATGGTGTGGATGATGTTGGCGGAAAGTGGTACGATAACGATGCTGTGAAATTGGATGGAAATATCTTTGCTCGCGCCGACTGGACTATCTATCGTGGATTTATGGATAATTCGCTACATCTCTTTGGAGATCTCCAATATCGTTACGTCAGCTACCGTGCATGGGGTACTAACGACAATGCCATAAGTAGCAATGGCGTGGTCACTATGCAGCCTATAGATGTTGATAAGCAGTATAACTTCTTCAATCCACGCATGGGAATAAGTTATATACACCACAACCATAACATCTTTGCATCGGTGGCAATGGCTCACCGCGAGCCTACACGCTCCGACTTTACAGATAGACACATGTTTGCCTCGGATGATGGCTATCCCAAGCCAGAGAGACTCATAGATTTTGAGCTAGGGTATACCTTTATCTCACCTCGTCTAACACTTGGGGTAAACCTATATTATATGTTGTATCACAATCAGTTGGTAGCTACAGGAAGAGTTAATGATGGATACGACTCTCTGAATGTCAATGTAGATAAGAGTTATCGCCGAGGAGTTGAGCTTATGGCATCGTGGAAGAGTACCAAGTGGCTCACTCTGTCGGGTAATTTGACCCTCTCGCAGAATCGTATTGTGGATTATGTTGATGAGTTGAGTGGTAGTCCAACCTATGGTCAAAATCTCGGTGATATGACAATCTCCTATTCGCCATCTATCATTGGAGCTATTTCGGCAGATTTTCACGTAAAGGGTTTTAGCCTTATTTGGAATACTCAATATGTTGGTAAGCAGTATTTTACTAATAACGAAATTGAGGCTCTGTCGTTGGATTCATATTGTGTGACGAATGTCGATTTGGGATATCTCCATGAGTTTGGAGATAAGCGCTCGGTGCGCTTTGGTGTGGTGGTGAATAACCTATTCTCAACACTTTATGAGTCAAATGGTTACGGCTACTCATATATGGATGGTGAGACACGCTATGACGATGCCTATTTCTTCCCACAGGCGCCAATAAACTTTTTGGCTAATGTGACTGTAAATTTCTAACATAAAAACAAAAAGTGTAGAGAGAATGGATTGGTCTTTGGTTTTGCAAATTGTAGGTACTTCGCTAGGACTTTTGTATCTGTGGCTGGAGTATAAGGCTAATATCTGGGTGTGGGTTATTGGAGCCATAATGCCTATGGTTCATGGCTTGTTGTATCTTCGCTCTGGTATCTATGCCGATGCGGCCATGCAGCTCTATTATGTCTTGGCTGGTATCTACGGTTTGTGTGTCTGGAAGAGAAGTAGTCACGACAAAGATAAGGGTCGTATAAAGCATACACCATCAAGCTATATATTGCCATTGGTTGCGGTATATGCGGTGTTGCACCTCTCTCTCTACTTTTTGTTGAAGGAGTTTACGGATAGCCAGATTCCACTCTTCGATGCTATGTCTACGGCGTTGAGTATTGTTGCTATGTGGATGTTATCGCGCAAATTTGTGGAGCAGTGGCTAGTGTGGCTGGTTGTCGATATGATTAGCGTATGCCTCTACCTCTACAAGGGTATACCGATTACAGGAGGTCTATATATGGTCTACTGTGTACTCGCTGTGGTTGGCTATGTGAGGTGGCTCCGTGAGGCGCGAAAAGAGTAAATGTTGGGTAATAGATGTGAATGTTAAAAAAAAGTTGAAAAAAGTCTATTTGCTACTTTTTTAATCGGGAAAAAAATACTATCTTTGTCGTATGAAATATAGTATTGTTACTCCCCGTTTGAGAAGACTTCACGTTGTTACGTGTAAGCGATATCCGCAGTTCGTGGTTTGTACGAGCAAGGAGTGTGGGATGTGTGGCACTAGCTGTGTGGGTGTAGAGTGCTATAATAATACTGGGAAATAATGGCTATACCGCTGATACATAATGTATTAGCGGTATTTGTTTTTGAAATAATTAAGAAATAATATAATTTAAAACACAACGATTATGAAAGTAGCAGTTATTATGGGTTCTACCAGCGACTGGGATATTATGAAGGCCGCAGTCGAGACATTAGAGGAGTTGGGTATCGAGTATGAGAAGCGAGTTATCTCGGCTCACCGCACACCTCACCTTATGGTTGAGTATGCAGAGTCTGCTCGTGAGCGAGGTATCGGAGCTATCATCGCTGGTGCAGGTGGCGCAGCGCATGTTGCAGGTGTTACAGCAGCTCTCACAACAGTCCCTGTTATTGGTGTGCCTATCAAGACCTCGGCTCTTGGCGGTATGGACTCTTTGCTCTCTATCGTTCAGATGCCTGGAGGAATCCCTGTATCAACTACAGCTATCAACGGTGCGAAGAATGCTGCGCTCATCGCTGCATCTATCTTTGCTCTTACCGATAAGGCTTTAGAGGAGCGCCTCATCGCATTCCGCAAGGCACAGACAGAGAAGGTGCTTGCTGCAGAGTTGTAATCATAAACCCCTAACATCAGACAAACAATTATGAAGAATCGCCGCATATATGTCGAGAAATATTCTCGCTTTCAGGTTGAGGCTGATACATTGCGTAAGGAGCTAAATACAAATCTAGGATTGAATATCGAGCAGCTACGCTTTGTAAATGTCTACGATCTTTTTGGTTTTAGCGATGAGCTTTTGGAGAAGAGTCGCTATTCGGTATTTGGTGAGGTCGTTACAGACTCTGTAACCGATGAGTGTGATATGCAGGGCATGCCTTTCCTTGCTGTGGAGTTCTTGCCTGGTCAGTTTGACCAGCGTGCAGCATCGGCTGTAGATTGCGTACATCTTATCGAGCCAAATGCAGAGGTGAAGATTAAGTCTTCACGTCTCTATATCTTCGACAAGAGCGTGTCAGCAGAGGATATGGCACGTATCGAGAAGTATCTCATCAACGCTGTGGAGTCGCGCAAGAAGAATCTCGACATTCTCTCTGATAATGAGAGCGCCGATGTTAAGCCTGTAGCAGTGTTGGAGGGTTTCCGAAATATGAAGGAGGAGGAGTTGGCTCCATATTGTAAGGAGAATGGCTTGGCTATGAATGCTGATGACCTTCGCGAGGTTGTTAATTACTTCCGTGAGGAGGGTCGTGATCCTATCGAGACAGAGCTACGCATCCTCGATACATACTGGAGTGACCACTGTCGTCACACAACATTTACTACCGAGATTGAGGAGATTACCCTCGATGAGTCGTTCATGAAAGCCGAGTTTGAGGAGTCTCTCGACCTTATGCGTAAGATTCGTGCGGAGTTGGGCCGTGAGCAGAAGAGCCTCTGCTTGATGGAGCTTGCAACTATAGGTGCGCGATATCTCAAGAAGCTTGGTAAGCTCGAGGATATGGAGCAGAGCGAGGAGAATAACGCATGCTCTATCTTTGTGAATGTAGACGTTGATGGTGTTATGGAGAAGTGGTTGTTGCAGTTCAAGAATGAGACTCACAACCACCCAACAGAGATTGAACCATTTGGCGGTGCCTCTACATGTCTTGGCGGCGCTATCCGCGACCCATTGTCAGGCCGTAGCTATGTTTACCAGGCTATGCGTGTTACAGGTGCTGGCGACATCTACAAGCCAGTGGCCGAGACTATGGCGGGTAAGCTTCCACAGCGTATTATCTCTACAAAGGCTGCGGCAGGTTATTCGAGCTATGGTAACCAGATAGGTCTTGCTACCACCCACGTTCGCGAGGTATATCACCCTGATTATGTGGCAAAGCGTTTGGAGGTAGGTGCTGTTGTAGGTGCTGTTAAGGCGGAGAATGTACGCCGTGAGTCACCAGCTGCAGGAGATGTAGTTTTGTTGCTTGGTGGTCGTACAGGCCGTGATGGTGTTGGTGGCGCTACAGGCTCTTCAAAGGAGCATACATTAAGCTCTTTGGAGGAGTGTAGCTCGGAGGTGCAGAAGGGTAATGCTCCCGAGGAGCGTAAGTTGGCACGTCTGTTCCGCCGTGGTGATGTGACACGCCTCATCAAGAAGTCAAACGACTTTGGTGCTGGTGGTGTGAGTGTAGCTATCGGAGAGCTTACCGATGGTCTAGATATCTACCTCGACCGTGTACCTACAAAGTATAAGGGTCTAAACTTCTCGGAGCTTGCTATCAGCGAGTCGCAGGAGCGTATGTCAGTGGTTATTGAGCGTAAGGATATGGAGACGTTCATGGCTCTCTGCCACGAGGAGAATGTTGAGGTTACCTACGTTGCGGATGTTACCGATACACGCCGTATGCGTATGTATTGGGGTGACCAGGTTGTTGTAGACTTGTCGCGTGACTTTATCGATTCGGCAGGTGCTAAACACTATACCAAGGTTCGTCTCGGTGGTGTGGAGAATGTAAATCCTTTTGAGCGTAAGATTGAGGGTGCTACAACCACCAAGCGTATGAAGAATAACCTTTCGGATGATAACGTAGTATCGCAGAAGGGCCTTATCGAGATGTTTGATTCAACCATCGGAGCATCTACAGTGTTGATGCCTTATGGTGGTAAGACACAGTGTACCGAGACACAGGTTTCGGTGCAGAAGCTCCCTGTAGGTGGTGGCTTCACAAATACTGCCAGCATCATGGCTTATGGCTACAACCCATTCCTTGCAAAGTGGAGCCCATATCATGGTGCCGCATATGCTGTTGTTGATGCTTGTGCAAAGGTTGTTGCTGCGGGCGCCCGTTACAACGACATGCGTTTCTCATATCAGGAGTACTTCGAGCGTATGACAGACGATAAGTCGTGGGGTAAGCCTCTTGCTGCGTTGCTTGGTGCTTTGAAGATGCAGGTAGAGCTAGGCTTGCCATCTATCGGTGGTAAGGACTCTATGAGTGGCACATTCCGCGATATCAACGTACCACCAATGCTCATGGCATTTGGTATTACAACTGTTGATGCGCGTAATGTTATCAGCCCAGAGTTTAAGCAGGCAGGAAATAAGATTTATGTGATACGTCACACTGCGAAGGATAACTATATGCCAGATACCGACCAGCTGAAGGCAAACTTCGACTTCGTGAGCGAGAAGATTGCGCAGGGCGATGTTGTATCAGCATGGGCCGTAGGCTTTGGCGGTGTTGCCGAGGCTGTGGCAAAGATGTCGTTTGGTAATAAGATTGGTGCAGAGTTGGAGTGTGACGAGCAGATGTTGTATAACTACGCTTATGGCTCGATTGTCGTGGAGAGCCGCCGCACGTTGAACTTCCCTACTGCGGAGTATATCGGTAATACACTCGATAAGGAGGCTATCTTTGTAAATGGCACACGTCTTCCTTTGGATGAGCTTCTTGAGGCTAATACCGAGAAGTATACATCGGTATATGCTGATCGTGGTAAGTGTGGTGAGCCTACACGTGTTAGCGATGGCCGTATCCACATGAAGGAGTATACTGGTGAAAAGGTGGATAAGGTTAGAGTATTTATCCCTGTGTTCCCAGGTACAAACTGCGACTATGATACAGCGCGTGCCTTTGAGCGTGCGGGTGCCGAGGTTACAATGGCTGTGTTCAAGAACCTCACCGGTGAGGATGTCATCGCCTCTATCAAGGAGATGAAGGAGCATATCGCAAATTGCCATATCATGGCACTTGCTGGAGGCTTCTCTGCAGGTGATGAGCCAGATGGTAGCGGTAAGTTCATTGCTAACGTACTTAACAATAGCGATATCGCTGATGCTATACATGCGTTGTTGGATCGTGGTGGCTTGATGCTTGGTATCTGCAACGGCTTCCAGGCATTGGTTAAGTCGGGCTTGTTGCCTTATGGCCGCTTGGGTAAGGTTACCACAGCATCACCAACCTTGTTCCGCAACGATATCAACCGTCATATCTCGCAGGTGGTATCTACACGTGTGGGAACTGTGGCATCACCTTGGTTGCGCTCATTTGAGGTGGGTGACCTTCACTCTATCGCTGTGAGCCATGGTGAGGGTAAGTTTGTTGTATCTGACGAGTTGGCAGAGGAGCTATTCCGTAATGGTCAGGTGGCATTCCAGTATGTAGATGCCGAGGGTCGTCCTACTACCGATGCACCATATAACCCTAACGGCTCAAGCTTCGCTATTGAGGGTATCATCGACCCTTCGGGACAGATACTCGGTAAGATGGGCCACACGGAGCGTTATGAGCGTGACCTTATGAAGAATATCCATGGCGAGAAGATTCAGGATATCTTTGCAAATGCCGTTAATTACTTTATGAAGCGATAGGGTATGAAGCAGTTAGAACTTCTGCATGAGGGTAAGAGCAAGATGATATATGCTACCGATAGTGCAGAGCGTATCATGATACGTTTTAAGAATGATGCTACGGCGTTCTATAACATCAAAAGAGCCACGATTGAGAATAAGGCGAAGATGAACTGTGCTATATCTACCATGGTTCTCGGCTACCTCAATGACAATGGCGTGAATACTCACTTTGTGGAGCGCTTGGACGAAGAGTCGCAGCTCTGTAAAGCCGTGAAGCATATCCCTGTTGAGGTTATCGTTCGCAATGTTGTGGCTGGCTCTATGGCCAAGCGACTAGGTATTGCAGAGGGTACAGTTCCCGAGAATACGATATTTGACCTTTGCTTGAGAAGTGATGAGTTGGGTGACCCATTGATTAATGATCACCATGCTGTGGCTCTAGGCATAGCATCGTACGAGGAGCTTGCGGAGATTTATGAGACCTCGGCACGTATAAATACTCTCCTTGTGGAGCTATATGCAAAGGCTGGAATCAACCTCGTAGACTTTAAAATAGAGTTTGGTCGTGGCTCTCGTGGCGAGCTTGTCCTTGCCGATGAGCTTACCCCCGACACATGCCGTCTTTGGGATGTGGAGAGTGGTGAGCCTCTGGATAAGGATCGTTTCCGCAGAGATATGGGCCGTGTAAGAGAGGCTTATGAGGAGGTTGCTATGCGACTAAACAATGCACTTAATAAATAAATAGGTATGCTCAAAGATTCATTGGATATATATGGCGATGACCTGCACGAGGAGTGCGGAGTGTTTGGTGTCTTTGGTGTTGATAATGCTCCAAATCTTGTCTATTATGGTCTTCATGCTCTTCAGCATCGTGGCCAGGAGGGATGTGGAATATCTGCCTTCAATGGTGATAAGCTTACTACGGTTAAGGGCGAGGGCCTTGTGACAGAGGTGTTCAACCAGCAGAAGTTGGATAAGCTCTCGGGAAATATAGCTATCGGTCATGTTCGCTACGCTACAACAGGTGGCGGTGGCGCAAACAATGTGCAGCCATTCTCTTTTAGTCACCACACCGGAGATTTTGCCTTGGCGCATAATGGTAACTTGGTCAATTCGAAGGAGTTGGCACATTACCTCGAGGTGCGAGGCTCGTTGTTCCACTCATCGAGCGACAGTGAGCTTCTTGCCCACCTTGTTAAGAAGGATAAGTGTGAGGATAAGCGTATCGATAACATCATGGAGGCGTTGAATATGCTTGAGGGTGCCTTTGCCTTCCTCATCATGACCAAAAACCGTATCTACGCCTGCCGCGATAAGCATGGCATGCGTCCGTTGGCTATTGGTAAGCTTGGTGATGGATATGTTATCAGCTCGGAGACCTGTGCATTGGATATTGTCGGTGCGGAGTATATTCGCGACATAGAGCCAGGTGAGGTTATCACTATCGACCACCATGGTATTCGCTCTAACTACTACTCTCGTTATCAGCGTCATCTGATGTGTGCTATGGAGTATATCTATTTTGCACGTCCTGATAGCGATATTGAGGGTTGCAATGTTCATGCTTTCCGTAAGTTGTCGGGTCGCTACCTCTATGAGCAGTCACCCGTCAAGGCTGACGTGGTTATCGGAGTCCCCGACTCTAGTATCAGTGCTGCTATCGGTTATTCCGAGGCTAGTGGCATCCCATACGAGATGGGCCTCATAAAGAATAAGTACATCGCACGTACCTTCATCCAGCCATCGCAGGAGATGCGCGAGAAGGGTGTGCGCATGAAGCTCTCTGCAGTACGTTCTCTTGTTAAGGGTAAGTCGGTGGTGCTTATCGATGACTCTATCGTGCGTGGCACAACATCGTTGCGTATCGTGAGATTGCTGAAGGAGGCTGGAGCTACGGAGGTTCATGTTCGTATTGCTAGTCCTGCGATTACCAATCCATGTTTCTATGGTATAGATATGTCTACGCGCGATGAGCTACTCTGTGCGCGAATGAACAAGGAGGAGGCTTGTCGTGCTATCGAGGCAGACTCATTGGAGTTCCTTAAGGAGGAGGCGTTGCTCAAGGCTGGTAATCGTGCAGAGTTGTGCATGGCATGTTTTAACGGATGTTATCCAACATCATTATATCAGAATAAATTGAATAAATAATATATATAGGTATGGCAAAGAGTTATGAAGAGGCTGGTGTAAACCTTGAGGCCGGTTATGAAGTTGTAAGACGTATTAAGTCGCATGTATCATCTACAAAGCGCCGTGGTTCTATGGGAAATATCGGAGCTTTTGGTGGTATGTTTAACCTTGCAGAGCTTAACATCAAGGAGCCTGTATTGGTAAGTGGTACTGATGGCGTAGGAACAAAGCTAAAGTTGGCTTTTGAGATGGATAAGCACGATACTATTGGTATTGATGCCGTTGCTATGTGTGTTAATGATGTGTTGGCACAGGGTGCAGAGCCATTGGTGTTCCTCGATTATGTTGCTGTAGGTCATAATGAGCCTGCAAAGGTTGAGGCTATCGTTGCGGGTGTTGCCGAGGGTTGCCGTCAGGCAGGTTGCGCACTTGTTGGTGGCGAGACTGCCGAGATGCCAGGTATGTACCAGGATGGTGAGTACGACATCGCAGGTTTTACCGTAGGTGTTGTTGAGCGCTCGAAGCTTATTGACGCTGGTGAGCGTGTGCAGACCGGTGATGTGTTGGTAGGTATTGCCTCTAGCGGTGTTCACTCTAACGGCTTTAGCCTTGTTCGTAAGGTGGTTAGCGATAATAACCTTAAGCTCGATGAGACATACCCAGAGCTTGAGGGCCGTAAGCTTGGTGAGGCACTATTAACCCCAACACGTATCTACGTTAAGCAGGTGTTGAAGGTTATCGCCGAGTGTGATGTTCATGGTATCAGCCACATTACAGGTGGTGGTTTCGATGAGAACATTCCACGTATCTTGAAGGATGGCCAGGGCGTAGAGGTTAAGGAGGGTAGCTGGGAGATTCTTCCTGTATTCCGCCTTTTGGAGAAGTATGGCAAGGTTGGTCACCGTGAGATGTTTAACATCTTCAACATGGGTATCGGTATGGTCATAGCACTCCCCGAGGCTGACGCCCAGAAGGCTATTGCCATCCTCGAGGCAGAGGGTGAGCGTGCTACAGTCATTGGCCGTGTTGTTGATGGTGAGGGTGTTACAATTCTCTAATCAAAGCGTAGAGATATGAAGAAGGCCCGTTTAGCGGTATTCGCAAGTGGTAGCGGTAGTAACTATCAGGCAATCGTTGAGGCGTGTTGCGATGGTAGAATACCTGCCGAGGTTGTGCTTCTTGTGTGTGATAAGCCTGGAGCGAAGGTGTTGGAGCGTGCCAAGCGTTATGGCACCGAGAGCTTTGCCTTTTCGCCCAAGGATTATGCCTCACGCGAGGAGTATGAGACTCTGTTGGCAGATATGCTCGATGAGCGTGGCGTAGATATCGTATGTCTTGCGGGATATATGCGTATTGTTGGCAAGGTGCTTCTAGAGCGTTATGAACAGCGTATAGTGAATATTCACCCATCGCTATTGCCATCGTTCAAGGGCGCACATGCTATTCAGGATGCTGTAGATTATGGCGTCAAGATTTTTGGTGTTACAACCCACTTTGTTGATGAGACACTGGATGGTGGTCGTATTATTGACCAGGGAGCCATTGTCTACGAAGGTAGTGATATCGAGGAGCTTACAAACCTTATCCACAACATCGAACATAAGCTCTACGTGAAGACCATAAATAAACTTATTAGTAAGAAATATTAAACAGATTCTATATATGCGAGCATTAGTTAGTGTTAGCGACAAGAGTGGTGTAGTAGATTTTTGTAAGAATCTACGCCGCCTTGGTTGGGAGATTATAGCAACAGGAGGCACACAGAAGCTTCTTGACGATAGCGGTGTTGAGACTATCGGCATCAGCGATGTTACCGGCTTTCCAGAGATTTGTGATGGCCGTGTAAAGACCCTTCACCCAAAGGTTCATGGTGGCTTGTTGGCACGCCGTGATGATGAGAGTCATCTTCAGGCGTTGCGCGAGAATAATATTGAGTTTATCGACATGGTTTGTGTCAATCTCTATCCCTTCCGTCAGACTATCTCAAAGCCTGATGTAAAGATGGAGGATGCTATTGAGAATATCGACATTGGTGGCCCATCAATGTTGCGCTCTGCAGCCAAGAACTACCGTGATGTTACCGTAGTATGTGACCCAGAGGATTATGCTCGTATCATCGCCGAGATTGAGGCTGGTGGCAATACCACTGTTGAGACACGTCTTCAACTCTCTGCCAAGGCCTACACACATACCGCAGAGTATGATATGTGCATTGCAACATATATGCGTAAGCAGGCAGAGTTGAACGAGAAGCTCTTTGCATCGTTTGACCTCGTGCAGACCCTGCGTTATGGTGAGAACCCTCACCAGTCTGCAAAGTTCTATGCTTCGCAGGAGCGTGTGCCATTCTCTTTGGCTACCGCAAAGCAGCTCAATGGTAAGGAGATGTCCTATAATAACATTCAGGATGCTAATGCTGCGTTGAACATCGTTCGTGAGTTCAAGGAGCCATTTGCTGTGGGCTTGAAGCACATGAACCCTTGTGGTGCGGCTATTGGCAAGGATATCCGCGAGGCATGGGAGAAGGCCTACGAGGCTGATAAGGTGAGCATCTTTGGTGGTATCGTGGCCGTAAACCGTGAGCTTACCAAGGAGGTTGCCGAGCTTATGAAGCCTATCTTCTTGGAGATTATCATGGCTCCAGCATTCTCTGCGGAGGCTCTCGAGATTCTCTCTACAAAGAAGAACCTTCGTCTGTTGCAGGTAGATATGGGTGAGTTGGAGAGCGTTCAGACACAGTATGTGTCGGTGAATGGTGGCCTTCTTGTTCAGCAGCTCGATACAGATACCAAGGAGGTTGTCGCAGATATGTGTGTTACGGAGCGTAAGCCATCGGATAAGGAGTTGGAGGATATGAACTTCGGCTGGCGCATCGTGAAGCATGTTAAGTCTAACGCCATTGTAGCTGTTAAGGATGGCCATACGGTAGGTGTTGGTGCTGGACAGATGAACCGTGTAGGTTCGGCGGAGATAGCTCTCAAGCAGGCAAAGGCTGCTGGCTTTACGGAGGGTCTTGTATTGGCATCGGATGGTTTCTTCCCATTTGATGATACTGTTACTTTGGCCGAGCAGTATGGTGTTACGGCTCTTGTTCAGCCTGGTGGCTCGGTGCGCGATGAGGACTCTGTGAAGAAGGCTAATGAGTTTGGTATGACGATGCTTGTTACAGGTATGCGTCACTTCAAGCACTAGTCTTACGTAGATTGGTGTCAATACTTTTATTAATTATTGAATGATTATGAATGTATTAGTTATTGGTTCGGGTGGCCGTGAGCATGCTATTGTCGAGGCGTTGTCACGCTCACCCAAAGCCCCAAAGATATATGCCGCACCTGGTAATGCTGGTATAGCGCAGCTCGCCGAGTGTGTGTCGATAAAGGATACCGAGGTGCAGCGACTTGTAGAGTTTGCCAAGGCTAATAGCGTGGAGCTTACTGTCGTAGGCCCCGAGGCGGCGTTGGCTGCAGGTGTTGTTGATGCCTTCCGTGCCGAGGGATTAAAGATTTTTGGCCCTACGAAGGCTGCCGCAGAGATTGAGGCGAGCAAGGATTTTGCGAAGCGCCTCATGAAGAAGTATGACGTGCCTACGGCCGATTATGCCACCTTTACATCGTTTGACGATGCTATGGCATACGTGCGTAAGGGTACGCTACCTACGGTGTTGAAGTATGATGGTTTGGCTGCAGGAAAGGGTGTTGTTATAGCAACAACCATGGAGGAGGCCGAGGCTACATTGCGTGATATGCTCCTAGATACCAAGTTTGGTGAGGGTAGGGTAGTCATCGAGGAGTTCCTCACAGGTGAGGAGTTCTCGTTGATGTGCTTCGTGGCTGGCAATAAGATTTCGGCGATGCCCGTGGCACAGGACCATAAGCGCGCTTATGACAACGATGAGGGCCCAAATACCGGAGGTATGGGTGCCTACACCGAGCTTCCATTTATCACTGCGGAGGATCATGCCTTTGCCATGGAGAATATCATGCAACGTGTTGCCGATGCTATGGTTGCGGAGGGTGTGCCATTTACAGGTGTGTTGTACGGTGGTCTGATGAAGACCCCTAATGGCATAAAGGTCATAGAGTTTAACGCACGCTTTGGTGACCCAGAGACCGAGGTGGTGCTACCACGCCTGCAGAGCGATGCTGTAGACGTGTTTATGTCTGTTGCCGAGAATGAGGCACCCGAGACTGTGTGGAGCGATGAGGCTACACTAGGTATTGTGCTAGCTTCGAAGGGCTACCCTGGAGATTACTCAAAGGGTTTTGCTATTCGTGGCACGGAGCGTGTAGAGTCTAAAATTTACCACATGGGAACGGCGATGAAGGATGGCGAGTTGGTTACTGCTGGTGGTCGTGTTATGATTGTCGTGGCCTCGGCACCAACGCTCCAGGCAGCACAGCTCAAGGCGCGTGAAGATATCGCGAAGATAGAGTGTGATAACCTCTTCCACCGTACCGATATTGGTAATAAAGCGTTTAAATAATTCGTTGGGTATGAGTGAAATAATAAATGGAAAAGAGGTTGCAAAGTCCTTGCGTGAGAGCCTCGCGGCACAGGTCGTGGAGCTTAACAAGAGGTATGGCTGCACCCCAAACTTGGTGGTTATTTTAGTTGGCGAGGACCCAGGTAGCGTTTCGTATGTTACGGGTAAGGCGAAGGCTGCTACGGAGATAGGTATTCGCAATACCACGCTTCGTTACCCCGACACCATCACCGAGAAGGAGCTTCTTGATGTTATTGCAGAGCTTAATGCTAATGAAGATATAGATGGTATCCTTGTGCAGTTGCCTCTTCCAAAGCATATTGACGAGGATAAGGTTATCAAGGCTATTGCCGTGGAGAAGGATGTAGATGCCTTCCACCCCGAGAATGTGGCAAGCCTATGGCTTAAGCAGCCTGGAACACAGCCTTGTACGCCAAAGGGTATCATCAAGTTGCTCAAGACCACAGGTGTTGAGATTGCGGGTAAGGAGGCTGTCGTAGTTGGTAGAAGTAACATCGTGGGACTCCCCGTGGCAAAGCTTCTCCTCGATAACAACGCTACGGTTACCGTTGCGCACTCACGTACCCATAACCTTGCAGAGGTTACCCGCCGTGCAGATATCCTTGTTGTTGCCATTGGCCGTGAGCGTCTTGTTACTGCCGATATGATTAAGCCAGGTGCTGTGGTTATTGACGTGGGTGTTAATCGTGACAGCCGCACAGGTAAGCTCTGTGGCGATGTAGATTACGACATGGCAAAGGAGGTAGCAGCATATATCACCCCCGTACCTGGTGGTGTTGGCCCTATGACCATCGCCTGCTTGATGGAGAATACTGTTGAGAGTTTTATTAAAAAAGTAACTAAATAATTAACCCAAACCTATCTTTATTATGATTGAGAGATATAGTAGAGAGATTATGCGTAAGGTGTGGACCGAGCAGAATAAGTTTGATGCCTACCTACGTGTTGAGATTCTTGCCTCGGAGGCATGGAGCCAGCTTGGCGTAGTGCCAAAGGAGGATGTTGAGAAGTTGTGGAAGAGTGCTTCGTTTGACATCAACCGCATTTATGAGATTGAGCAGCAGACACGTCACGATATCGTTGCCTTCACACGTGCCGTGAGTGAGACCCTTGGCGAGGAGCGTAAGTGGGTACACTATGGCCTTACAAGTACCGATGTTGTTGATACTGCCAATGGCTACCTCCTCAAGCAGGCAAATAGCATCCTTTTGGAGGATATTGAGAAGATGTTGGAGGTGCTTCGCGCTCGTGCTATCGAGTTCAAGAACACCCCTTGTATCGGTCGTACTCATGGTATCCACGCCGACATCACAAGCTTTGGCCTTAAGTGGGCGTTGTGGTACGAGGAGATGAAGCGTAACCTAAATCGCTTTATCACTGCATCGCGTGGCGTAGAGGTTGGTAAGATCTCGGGTGCTGTGGGTAATTTTGCAAATATCCCTCCATTTATCCAGGATTATGTGTGCGAGAAGCTGGGTATCGACAGCGCAAATATCTCTACACAGGTTATCCAGCGCGACCGTCATGCCTACTACATGGCTACGTTGGCAGTTATCGCCTCAAGCATCGAGCAGATGTCTATGGAGATACGTAACCTTCAGCGTACCGAGGTTCACGAGGTGGAGGAGTCGTTTGGTAAGGGTCAGAAGGGCTCTTCGGCAATGCCTCACAAGCGTAACCCTATCTCTTCGGAGAATATGTGTGGTTGCGCACGTGTTATGCGTGGCTATATGGCGGCATTCTACGAGAATGTAGCTTTGTGGCACGAGCGCGACATCTCACACTCATCTTCGGAGCGTATCATACTTCCAGATGCTACAATGCTCCTCGACTATATGCTCAACCGCTTCCGTGGTATCTTGGAGAACCTCGTAGTGTTCAAGGATGTTATGGAGGAGAATATCTACCGCACACGCAAGGTTATCTTTGCGCAGCGCGTCATGAATGCCCTCATCGAGCGAGGCTTCTCTCGTGAGCAGGCATACGACACTGTTCAGCCTGTAGCTATGCGTGCCATGAGTGAGCGTGCTGACTATCAGGAGCTTCTTGCCGAGACTCCAGCAGTTATGGAGGTTCTCACACGCGAGGAGTTGGATGCTTGCTTCACTTTGGAGTACTACCTTAAGAATGTAGACTTCATCTTTGACCGCGTAGGCATCGAGTAACACTTTGGCTATAGGGCGTCATGCCCATATAATAGAGATATCGTGGGGTTGCACTATCCCACGATATTCTCTTTATGCCTAATGTGATACGTAGTATTGCTATTTTGTGAGGTTGTACACCTCCTCGATTTTGTCGCACATGGCACCCCATGAGAAGCGTTTTCGCTCCTCCATCATCGCCTCACTAAATTTGGCTATGGTGTCACCCTCGTAGATTCTTACCAAGGCGCTGTGAACACCCTCGACAGATGGGTCACACACGTATCCCACCTTGCCATCGGGGACTATCTCGGCAAGGCCTCCAACATTTGTGACTATTACAGGTGTGCAGAAGTTATAGCAAATCTGTGTCACGCCACTCTGCGTAGCTGTCTTATATGGCAGCACCACACACTCCGCGGCGGAGAAGTAGTACTTCACATCCTCGTCCCTAACGAAGTGGTCGTGAAGGATGATGTCATCCTCAATGCCTAGGTCGCTGATTAGTTGCATATATTTATCGCGCGAGGCGTAGAACTCCCCAGCTATCAGCAGCTTATGTCCCTCGTGGCGAAACTCTCTCCATGCCTTAAGCAGGGTGTCAAGACCCTTATAGTCGCGAATAAGGCCAAAGAATAGGGTGTAGCGAGTTGTGGGGTCTAGACCTAGCTTGTGGCACGCCGCAGTACGCTCTACACGTGTGCCAAAGTTCTCGAACATGGGGTGTGGCGAGAATAACGCTGGCCGTGAGGTGTACTCCTCAAGTTCGCGATGCACCTGCTCGGACATATAGACAAATCCATCCATCGAGCCTAGGAAGTAGCGGTTGAAGATACGGTCGGTGAGGTGATGCTCGTGAGGCTCCACGTTGTCTATTTGGCAGATAGCTTTTGTCTTGCCATTTCGGCGTGCTAGGCGTGCTATGGTTCCGAAGCATGGCGCCATAAAGGGTGTCCAATACTTCATCAACACAATGTCGGGTTGCTCCCTGCGAAGCTCTCTGCCTACGCTAATCCACGACAGGGGATTTACGGTAGAGACGCGGCGTGTGATCTCCAAGTCCGCGGGGGGTGGGGTATCTACGGTTTGGCTCTTACCAGGAAACAGGAAGTTGGGGTATTGGAGCGTGAAGGTGAGGATGCGCACATCATAGCCTCGTGATTGATACTCACGCGCCATGCTCTCCATGATGGATGCCAGCCCTCCACGATAGGGGTGTGCAGGGCCTACGATAGCTATTTTCAACCTCTTGCTCACAGCTACTACTCCTTAAACTCAATCTTTGCGCGGCAGAGCTTTTTGTCACCATTGGAGCTTATCTCAAACTGCCATACATTACCCTCCGAGGTGGAGCCTATGGTCAATGTCTCGCCATACAACGCCTCTGCTATGAAGTTGATGTCGAGGCGCATACCACGGTTGTTCTCTATCAACTCTATAGGTAGAGTGTCGAAGATAAGGTCTATGTAGCGAAGCGTATTCACGTGGCGGTTAAAGTCGATGTCGCTATATACCACAGGGCGTGAGATGCTCGCAGTGGGTGTTATGTCGCGCAGACGTGCTGGCGCAGCTATTGGCGATGGCTCGGCAACCATGGCACGCTCGTAGACATCCTTCAGAAGGGTCATATCTACAGCCTGGCGTGTCTCCATGTTGAGCATGCACCACTGCGACACTCCCGCTGCGATGACGGTGTCACCAAGACGCATACGGAAGTTACGGGTAGAGGATAGACGGTTAAAGTCGTTCACCCATGTATCTACCTCTATATCATCATATTGGCGAGGCTGCGTGTTGATTTCTACGGCTAGGCGCGAGAGTACCCACGTGAAGGAGTGACCCTGAAGAACCTCTACGCCAAAACCCTTGCGATGGGCATCCGTGCCTGCTACGTTGAGCATATAGCTGATGATGGATGATATCGAGGCGCGGAGTGTAAAATCTACACTCTCGGGGAGTATCGTAAACGGATATGATGAAATGGTTGCCATGGTTAATGGTTTTTTTAGTTAATATCTTGAGCCACAAATATACGAAATTTTAGGAATTATATCTATTTATTTTCTTATATTTGCGCCACAATGAGGATATTTCTTATCATACTTGGCAGTGTGTCGCTGGTTTTGGGGTTATTGGGGGTTTTCCTCCCTGTGCTTCCCACAACACCCTTTTTGCTGCTCTCGGCGGCTGTGTGGGTGAAGGCCTCACCACGGCTATACGCGTGGCTCCTAAATCATAGGCTCTTTGGTGAGTATATACGTAACTTCCGCGAGAGTAGAGCTATACCCCTACGTGCCAAGGTGGTATCGGTGTCGTTGCTGTTGGCCACGATGTGCTACTGCATATTTGTTGTTGCTAGCGATAAGCTGTGGCTGCAGCTGCTCCTCGCCACGATTGCCGTAGCCGTAACATGGCACATACTCTCCTACGCCACGCTGAAGAGATAGGGCTACTCCTCGTTACATCTTTCTCCCCCTCACACATAATATCTTGCTAGGTTGTTGCGTTAATCTAGTGGGTGCATAGTTTTTATCTCTTATGATATAAGTTTTTTTTATAGCCTCATAAGAAAATAAATAGCTAAAAATGCAATAATTAGAGCAAAAAAGTGTATCTTTGCTTGAAAAGTTGTGCAAACAGAGTATTTGACGAACAATTTTTTATATAACTAACTAATTAACAGATTTATGAGAAAACTTATTTTTTCACTCGTAGCACTCTTTATTGGTGTGTCGAGTATCTGTGCGCAGGTGCAGGAGTTGCCTCTCGACCCAGCAGTACGTGTTGGTAAGCTCGAGAATGGCATGACCTACTACATCCGCCACAATGAGAAGCCAAAGGGTCAGGCTAGCTTCTACATCTACCACGATGTAGGTGCTGTGCAGGAGGATGATGACCAGCAGGGCTTGGCTCACTTCCTTGAGCATATGGCCTTCAACGGCTCGAAGAACCTTCCTGATAAGCAGATGATTGAGAAGCTTGAGACTATTGGTGTTCAGTTTGGTAATAACCTTAACGCCTTCACATCATGGGATTGCACACAGTATATGATTATGGACTGTCCTGTTACTGATGAGAAGAACATCGACCTAGCGCTTCTTATTCTCCACGACTGGTCGCAGTTTATCTCTTTGGAGAGCGAGGAGATTGACTCGGAGCGTGGTGTAATCATGGAGGAGCTTCGTACACGCGATGGCGCACAGCTTCGCGCACAGAACAACATGTTCAAGCACTTGTTTAAGGGTTCTATCTATGCAGAGCGTAACCTTATCGGTTACCTCGATGGCTTGAAGTCTTTCGAGCGCTCTTCATTGGAGAACTTCTACAAGAAGTGGTATCGCCCAGAGTATCAGACATTGGTTATCGTGGGTGACATCAACGTAGACCAGATTGAGGCAAAGATTAAGGCTCTTATGGCAGACATCCCAGCCTCTCCAGCTGACGCAGCGCAGAAGGAGGTTGTTGAGGTGCCAGCTACCGAGGAGCCTATCATCTCTGTATTTACAGATAAGGAGCTTACTCGCTCAAATGTTCAGATGTTTGCACGCCGCAATGCTCTTATCCCAAAGCAGTATAAGAACACTATGGATGCTTACTTCATCGACTACCTTAACATCTTTGCTTCGCAGATGATTAGCAACCGCTTCGATGAGATTGCACACGAGGCTGATGCTCCATTCATCGGTGGTGGTATGTCGGAGGGTGGCATCGGTATCTGCCCAACTATGGAGGCTACATCATTCTCTGCTACAGCTCACGAGGGTCGCACAGCAGAGGCGTTCCGCGCTATGTATACCGAGATGGAGCGTATGCGCCGTCATGGTTTCACAGCTGGTGAGTTTGAGCGTGTACGTCAGGAGATGCTTCGCTGGGCAGAGCGTTCATACACCAACCGCAACGATGTTACAAATGGTGAGTATGCACAGCGCTACCTCGACAACTACGCAGAGGGTACTCCTATGATGGATGCCGAGACAGAGTGGCAGCTCGACCAGATGATTCTCAACAGCCTCACTGTAGACCAGGTTAATCAGGCATACTTGCAGATGGTGAAGCCTAACGAGAACCTTGTTATCATCGTAAACTCTCCAGAGAAGGAGGGTGTTGTAGTTCCTACTGCCGAGGAGCTTAAGGCTATCATGGCGGAGGTTGCTGCATCGGAGATTGCTCCATACGAGGATGATATGGTTTACGAGCCACTTATCGACCCAGCTGTAGAGCTTGCAGGTTCTGCTGTGGTAAACACTACTACAAACGACTCTTTGGAGTTCACAGAGTGGACTTTGGCTAATGGCATCAAGGTTATCGTACGTCCATCTACTCTTAAGGCTGATGAGGTGCAGATTGTAGCATCATCAAAGGGTGGTTGCTCACTGCTTTCTGACGAGGAGTACTATCAGGGTGCATTCCTTGGTACTGTGATGGGTCAGTCGGGTATTGGCAAGTTCTCATCTACCGAGCTTGCAAAGCAGCTATCAGGTAAGAGCGCCTATGCTGGTGTTGGCATCGACAGCTACGAGCATGCTGTTCAGGGTGGTGGTTCACCAAAGGATATTGAGACTATTCTTCAGTTGATGTATTTGAACTTCACCTCTCCACGCTTCGACCAGAAGGATCTCGATAAGATTAAGAAGCAGTATGTACCTTACTTTACTAACATGGAGAAGGATCCTAACTACATCTGCTCAAAGGAGTTCCAGAAGACTCTCTATGGCAACCATCCTCACCGCCAGATTACCTCTGTAGCGCAGATTGAGGCGTTGAACCTCGATATTTTGAAGAGCGCTCACTCGAAGCTTTACGGCTATGCTGATGACTTCCGCTTCGTTATCGTTGGTAATGTAGACCTTGAGACTTTGAAGCCTCTTGTTGAGAAGTATATCGGTTCTCTTCCTACCTCTGACGCTGTTAAGTATGCTGTTGTTGATGATGGTGTACGCTACGCTGGCACCGTAACCAAGGATTTCACTGCAAAGATGCAGCAGCCAAAGGTCTCTGTACGCCTTGTTTACACAGGTGAGATGGAGGATAACGCGAAGAACCGCCTTATCGTTGATTTGTTGAGCCGCGCTCTCGACTCTCGCTATATGATCTCTATCCGCGAGGAGAAGGGTGGTACCTATGGCGTAGGTGTTCAGGGCATGATTGAGGAGTACCCTGTCGAGAACTACTTCATGGCTATCTACTTCGACACCAACGAGCAGCTTGCTGATGAGCTTATCGCTATCTGCGATGCAGAGATTAAGAAGATTGCAAAGAGTGGTCCTTTGGCCGAGGATATCGCAAAGGCAAAGGAGTTCTTGCAGAAGAACTACCACAATGTCCTTGAGAACAACGGTGGCTGGATGTCGGCTATCACACGTTTGTACGAGGAGGGTTACAACTACAAGGAGGAGTACCTCGGAATCCTCGAGAGCGTAACCGCAAAGGATGTTAAGAAGTTTGCGAAGAAGCTCCTTAAGGATAACAACCGTACTCTCGTTGTTATGCGCCCAGAGGCTGCAGCAGAGTAACGACTGTTGATGATTTTAGATACTGTCCAATCTTTCGGGGTTGGGCAGTATTTTTTTTGTTTGTGGCTCGATTTATGTGACACTGCCAGAGGAACAAAAATTTTTATGTCATGAAGAAGTTTACAAAAGGTTTACTATTGGGTGCCACAGCCATCGTTGGTGGCGCTATGCCCTCTGTGGCGTGTACAGGAATATCTCTCATGGCCGCCGATGGCAGCTATGTCCAGGCACGAACCATAGAGTGGTCACATGGAACACTAAAGAGCGAGTATGTTATCATCCCTCGTGGTGAGAGGCTCCAATCCTACACCCCCTCGGGACTAAATGGCGTGACGTGGCAGGCCAAGTATGGCGCTGTGGGCCTCGCGGTGGTGGAGAAAGAGTTTATCGCCGAGGGTGTCAATGAGAAGGGACTGTCGGCAGGACTCTTCTTCTTTCCCAGCTATGGCAGCTACGTGCGCTATGATAGCGCCTATAACAGCTATACCCTTGCCGATTTGCAGGTCGTGCAGTGGCTCCTCACGCAGTGTGCTACGATTGCCGATGTCAAGGAGGCTGTCGAGGGTGTCACCATCGTAGGCCTCGAGCGTAGCGCCGTGGTACACTGGCGCATCGGGGAACCCTCGGGCAAGCAGGTGGTGATGGAGATTGTAAATGGCGCGATACACTTTTACGATAACCATGTCGGCGTGCTTACCAACGCCCCGGGCTTTGAGTGGCACATGGCCAACCTAAATAACTATGTGAACCTATACCCTGGCGATGCCCCTGCGCAAACGCTTGGTGAGGTGCGCCTAACGCCTCTTGGTGGTAGCTCGGCGATGCTTGGCCTCCCTGGTGACTTCACACCCCCTTCACGTTTTGTGCGTGCCGCCTTTATGCGTAACACCGCGCCACAGCGTGCCACAGCCCTCGACACGGTGCTTGAGAGCTTCCACCTACTCAATAACTTCGATGTGCCTATAGCACTCGAGAACCCCGCCAATAAGAGCCTCCCTAGCGCCACACAGTGGACCTCATCTATAGACCTCACACACCGCAAGGTCTACTATAAGACCGCCTATAATAGCTCCATACGATGTATCGACCTCTCGACTATCGACTTTGCCAAGGTTGCTTATCAGTCTCACCCACTCGATGTGGTGCAGAGCGAGAGCATAGAGAATATCGAGGTTAGCTGATTTTTTGTTGTGATAAGGGGTCATCTACTGCCGCTAGCAAATTATCTCGCCAATGGGCAGTACGTCTAGTACAGCCCATCGTCTCGAAATTTGCCGAGCGTTGTATCTGACGCCCTTCTAACAACAAAGGGGTCTCGCGCTGTGGAAGGGCGGGTGTTCAGGCGGACTAGGGAGTTTAGGGAAATTAGGGAATTTAGGGAGGAGGCAGTGCTGTACGGTAGGCCCAATCCCTAAACTCCCTAAACTCCTTAAACTCCCTAAAAAAAACACATCGCGCACACCGCGAACACTGCGCACATCGCTAACACCGCGCACATCGCTAACACCGCGCACATCGCGCACATCGCGCACACCGCGAACACCGCGCACGCCCCCGAACGTGTGTGTTTTTGTGTTTTTGTTGTGATA
>JAGBWD010000019.1 GCA_017629985.1 Alistipes sp. | reverse complement strand
GAGAGTGAATAAAAAGATGTAGTTTTAGGCTTGCGAAGCCCGAAAAAGCGGAGTTTACTGAGCGTAAATGAGCATTTTGAGGGCAAGCCAATTTGTTGAGAGAATAGTGCAGATACTTTCGCTCGGCGAATTTCGAGGCGATGGGCTGTACTTAGGCGTACTGCCCATTGATGAGATAATTCGTTTGCGGAAGTAGATGCGCTGTTATATCAACAAAGAACGACAAAATACACTTTTTATTCACTCTCTTCCTCAAAAGGCTGTTTACTAGATTATTACTTCTCAAACTTCGCCTTTGCCTTCTCTAGCTGACGTTTGACGGATGCGCAGTTGCTTACATCATCGCAAAACAATGCCATCGCAGATAATATCCGTGAGCAGATTAGCTATGATAAAAACAGCAATGTAATTAGATTGAGCGACACCAAAGGATTATCGACCACTACGCGAAACTATGTAGTGCAAGGCAATCAGGTTATCCAGATGATTGTTAATGGCAATAACTTGGGGTATTCTACTTACGATGAGCGTGGCAATATGACTCAAAACGTGGAGGCAGGCTTGCAAATGTCGTATAATCTTTGTAACTTGCCAAAGCAAATTTCTACCGTGAACGGCAAAACAGTAAAGTACACCTACTTTGCTGATGGCACAAAGTTCAAGGCAGTAGATGCTGCAGGCAGTGGCTTTGTCTATACAGGTTCTTTGAGATGGCGTGTGCAGAATGGGGTATTAACTCCCGAGAGTATCGCAATCACTGGTGGTCGTGCGGCATATTCAAGCAATGGTTGGGCAGCTAACTATTATATTACCGACCATTTGGGCAGTGTGCGTGCAGTGACGGATGCAGAGGGCGAGGTGCTTGACACCTTCGACTATATGCCGTATGGTAGTGAAATTTCTTCAACAAGTAGTACCACAACCGACTACCGATTTACGGGTAAGGAGCGACAGAGCAAGGTCAATAATAGCATTTATGACTCATTTGCTCGCTTCCAGAATACCTATGGTCGCTTTATGTCGATTGACCCGAAGGCGGAAAACTTCTACCATATCTCACCTTACACTTATTGTGCGGGTGACCCAGTGAATTTGGTGGATCCGAATGGAGAATTTCCTGACTTTATATGGGATGTTGCTAATGTCATAATCGGAGCAAAAAGCTTTGCAAAGAATATCTCTGAAGGTAATTTTAAAGAGGCCTTGGTAGATTTTGGTGGCATGGCTCTTGATCTTACATGTGCGGCTGTTCCCGGAGTGACAACAGGTGTAAGTACTCTGATTCAAGCTACTCGTTCTGGAGTAAAACTTGCAGCTAAATATAGTGATGAAGCAGTTAATTTAGCGTTAACTGGTGCTAGAAATGGCAAACTCAGAAAAGCCCTAGACCTCAAACCAGGATCTGGCGATGCACATCATATTATACCGGTTCAGTTGCTTAAAGAGGAGGAAGTTGTAAAGAGTGCAGTAACTGGAGGTTTTGACTTTAATGGAGCAATCAATGGTATTGAAGTTATGCAACATCACGGTTCTCACCCAAAATATACAGAAGCAATACGAACGAGAATCAAAAATTGGATGGATGATAATAAAAACTATACCCCCGAAGATGCTAAAGATTTTATAGAAGAACTCACTACGAAATTTAGAAACGAGATATTCGAATATAAAAAACTAAAATAACTTTGATATGGAACTGAAATTTTATGGAGTAAATTTCTTGGTTAAAGGAGTGTTCCCGCAGGTAGAAACCATAGATATCTTTCAGAGAAGAGTTGGTCCTTGGGATTTTCTTAATAGTAAAGAACTGAAAAGCTTTTGCTATAATGTAAAGTTAAAATATCAAGCTAAACTTAAAGATGTCTTAGGTTATTATGGGCATGGTGGTAGTGGTGCAATGGTGAACAGGCGCCTGAGAGATATATTAGATGAATATAATTTTGGTTGTGAGTATCAATATATCAATGTATCCATAGTAACACGCAAGGGAGAACCTGTATCAGAGTTGTATTATCAGTTGCATATACCAATGCCAGGAATTGTAGATAAGATTGATTACCCTAAATCGACTTTTTACGAGAAAAGGTTTGATAAGCGACTATCCGACACTCCTATTAAAGTTCAATCCTTTGAAGATAGAACAAGATTAGCAGATATTTTAAGAAAAAAGGACATATGTGCTAGAATTGAAACTGAAGACATTGTACTTAAGAAAGGCACTGATCCCAATATGGATATTTTTGTTTTTGTTGGCAATCCTTGCGGAGGTGGACTGTTTATGGTATCCGAAAGGCTTAAACAGCGATTAGAGCAAGAGAAGATCACTGGTATCACTTTTGAGGAGTATCCATATACAATCTCTATTGACGAGTAAGTTTTACTACTCATAATTAATCATCGACCTACACGGGGCATTCCCGTGTAGGTCACCAGATCCTTTTATATTCTATGACCAAAACAGCCCGCATCGTATGCTTGTGCATACTCGGTGCGGTGGGGACACTTTGTGGTGTCTCCACCATCAATGCACCCGTAACAGAAGATAAAATAGAAATGATAACTCCCACGGAACCACTGCGTTCAGCATATATCGTAGCTGATATTGCTATGCAGGATCCGGTTGCCATATCCCTACAAGGCGAGCTCTACGCACTCGAGCGTAGAGTACTCGCCGAGTACAATGGCGACAACTCTCTCTTCACCTCTCGTGCCGATGTACTACGACTTGATGAGGACTTGCAATCACGACAGCCTGTAACGACATACGACATCGCCACAGGCGAGATTGCAAAGTTTGACAACACACCAACAACCACCTATCTTGCGCCTATCAGCAGTAGTGGAGACTTGATGCTGTTGGAGTTTACTCGCAAGCCCACGAGGTTTCGTCTTGTGATGCGCCCTGCGCCGGCAGAAACCTCTCACCACTTTGGCATCGCAATGCCTAGTAAGGAGTATCTTGCCACGCTACGCCCCTGTTTCGATGAGGGCGCAGCAACGCAGCCTACGGCACAGTCCACCGCTTCGCAGGACCTCACCCAGCAACTCGGCAGAGAGATATTCAACGAACTACATCAGATGATTCTCACAGCTCCAGACACATCGGACACACCCGATACAGAGCAGAGTCCAGAATCATTAGATGAAGGCTTAAAAGACATGTAAAGAAGACAGGGGCTGCAACGCCCCTGTTCTCATATTATCTATCTTGCAAAAATCACATTTGCAATACCTCAAAAGCTGTTTACTAGATTATTACTTCTCAAACTTCGCCTTTGCCTTCTCTAGCTGACGTTTGATTATATCCATTGAGTTGTCAATCGCCTCCTCAAAAGTAAATGCTCGCTCCTCCACACGAATATCACCACCAGGAACATGGAGCGAAATTACTACTACTTTGTTGCCCTTTTCAGAGTCTGGCTCGAGGCGCAAAACCACCTCCACGTCTCCAGCTCTCTCATCGACAAAGCGATCCAATCTATCCATCTTCTTCTGAATAAACTCTAGCAACTGCTTACTTGCATCGAATTTTAGTGACTGAATCTGTACGTTCATAGGTCATAAAGTATTAAGTTTATAATTATGCCCAATGCTCACGCGGCATCGGACTGTCCATTTCACCTATATTGGTGTGATAAAATTAATATTTTTTTACGACCTATGCAAATATTTTGCTAAAATATTTCATTTTTTATCCCATTCGCGAGGATGCGCAGTATGGTAAATATCCTTAAGTTTCTCAATATCTGTGTGGGTATATACCTGCGTAGCACGTAGTGACTCATGTCCTAGAAGCTCCTGAATAGCTCGAAGGTCTGCACCCTGATTAAGAAGATGCGTAGCAAAGGTGTGACGAAGCACGTGAGGTGAGCTTTTACCCTGCACACCCGCATCTTTCAGAATGTTATCCACCACACGCTCTATGGTGCGATGCGACAGGCGTGAGCCACGCTCCGACACAAAGAGTGACGCATCACAACATGATGTAGGCATCAACGCCAGATACTTATCTATAATAGGACGAAGCGAGGCAAGCAGTGGCTGCACACGCACCTTATTTCCCTTACCGAGAACACGTATCGCACTGCGATCAAGGGCTATATCATTGACATCTGCCCCTGCAACCTCCGAGAGACGCAATCCCGAAGTATATATCAGCAACACTATAAGGGCATTTCTAACACGCAGGAAATCTACCGAGGCGATATCCTCCATAAGCCTCGCCACAACACCATCCATGCGTGTCTCTGGGACAAAGGTGGGCAGACGCTTGGGGGTTTTAAACTGCGATATCTTCTTTAGCCCGTTGTTAGCGACATATCCATTTTGCATCATCCAGCGTGCCAACGTACGTAGCGATGCCACACCACGATTTACGCTTGTGGCCTTTAGCTTACGGACATCAAAGAGATATATCACCCAATCTCTAACAGCATCTGCCGTAAGCGCGGAGGGCGTAAAGGAGTCGGGAGCGATGCCACGCCACGTCACAAAATCCTCGACATCCTGCTTATAGTTGCGGATAGTGAGAGGTGAGTAGCGGCGCTCTCCCTCCAGCCATGCTATAAAATCCTCGACAAGGGCCATCGTAGACTCTACAGCTTATTACTTGAAGAATTTATAGTGGAAGAGGAGTAGATAGACCACAGCAACCGAGATATAGGCATCGGCGACATTGAATATAGCACCAAAGAAGTAGCCATCGCCACCTACCAAGAAGTTCAAGAAATCGGGGCAGTTTTCCCACTTAAAGAGTGGAAGATGAATCATATCTACAACCTTACCCATAAGAAAACCAGCATCTTGCGTGTCGAGGAGTAGACCATAAAACATAGAGTCTATCATATTTCCTATGGCTCCTGCAAGAATAAGCACCGCACCGGCGATAACACCCACAGGCGTAGTATCACGGCGCTGCAATAGGTAGCGGATGCCATATATCAAACCACCAATCATCACTATACGGAAAATGCTCAAAACAAGCTTTCCCCAATCTATAGCGCCATCTCCCGAACCTAGCTGCATGCCAAAGGCAAAGCCGTTGTTCTCAACATAATAGAGGTTAAACCACGAGAATACCTCTATCTTCTCACCCACCTCAAGGTTGAAGTGAATAAGCATCTTGACCAACTGATCGAGAGCCACAAGCAATATCACCCAAAATGCAACTTTATACCCTGCAGAAATCTTATTCAAACACATATAAATCATTGTTATAACCTCTATACCAGCCAATTATAACCGTTATAGACTACGTAAATGTACAAATAAATTTGCACAAATATACTAATTTTCAAAAAAATATACTACTTTTGTGTTCCGAAACAAGTTTTCCCACCTGTTTTTATGCCCAGATGGCGAAATGGTAGACGCGCTCGTTTCAGGTGCGAGTGCCGCGAGGCATGTAGGTTCGAGTCCTATTCTGGGCACAAGGTCGCAAAAGAGAGATTTCCCAAGGGATTTCTCTCTTTTTTATTAAACACTTGGTAGAAAGGGAGTGGTTATAGCCCCTCAACTAGAATGATGTAAACTTATTCCAATTTGCATTTGTCTCGGCCCTAACCTCCACATCATCAGGAAGATTAGGGAAAAAGTCAAAACCTGTCCACTCCTCTATAGTATCTACACTCTGCGTATGCTCCACATAGCCACCCTTGTAGCTACGATTCTCGAACCAGAATCCTACGCTCTGCGCATCGCACACCTCACCAGCATCGTCATAAGCGACCTTTAGGGCCACCTTATAGAAGTAGTTTGGCACAGGCACACGCTTCACATCATCTCGCGCCATGGTGTATACAACATCGCGCTCCTCACCCATCTTCTCGAAAGCCACACCCGTCACGATGTAGATACGCTCACTCTCCGCAACGCTCTGCAAGCCAGCCTCTAGGCGCTGCCATATACCACCATTAAAGCCATCCTGAACCTGCGGTACCGAATTGGTAACATAGAAGGTTTGAAGCTGCATATCGCGATTACCATTACGCGAGGCATTAGGGATAAGGTGTCCGCGGGAGTAGTCATCAGCATAGCTTCGCGAGCAAAGGTTTACCTGATCCGACACCGAGAGGTAAGGGTTATAGTCCCATCCTTTGGGGCGCTCACAGCTACCCATATGTCGTGCCTCAAGGGGATAGGCCACCCACAACGAGGTGTAGGTGTCGAAGTCGTAGTAGAAGGTATAGTTTCGCTCCTCGCCCGACATCACCGTAACAACCTCGGCATCTGCATAGTAGCCATCCTCGCGCTGGGCAGGAATTTCAAGCCATGAGCTCTCCACAACAGGTTGTCTCTTGGCAAGCTGTGGCAGCTCCATATCCTCGGTGATATACTTCTTAACATCCTTCGCGGCATCCTTTACCGCCTCCTTAACAGGAGGAACCACATACTCATCTACAACCTTCGCGGCCTCCTTAACGGCCTCCTTCACCGGTGGAGCCACATACTCATCTACAACCTCTACAGCATCCTTAACAACCTTCTCGGCCTTCTCCAGCCAATCTTCTAGACTCTGCGCTTGGGATGTTGTAATGGCAAAGAGCGCCACCGCAACAGATAATAGTCGTCTCATAATATCTACTTTTACTTTTTAAATATCTTCTGTGCAAACTCCACGAGATAGCACCTCCAGTTGCGCCACTCGTGACCGCCATCGCTCTCATGATATGTATAGGATATATCGAGATTATCGAGCAACTCGCGGTACTTTACATTCTCCTCATAGAGGAAATCGTTGCGACCTATAGCTATCCAATATAGCTCCACGCCATTGTCAAACTGATGCTTCAGCTTTGGCTCTAAATCCTCGTACATTGCAACACCACTCTCCCCTCTGAATATCGCAGCCGAGAATAGTCCCACATAATCAAACATCGTAGGATATCTCTTTGATATCTGCATAGCATGGAAGCCACCCATCGAGAGACCAGCTATGGCACGTCTACTAGCACACTTCTGGGTGCGGTAACAGCCATCCACCCAATTAACCACATCCTCGAACATCTCCTCAAACGAGCCATCCATGGAGCCACTCATATATGGGCGCCACATACCCTCGTGCGAATATCCTGGTGCCGACACGTGGCGTGTACAGCCATTTGTCATCACCACAATCATCTCCTCGGCCCTCCCCGTTGCGATGAGGTTATCCATAATCTCTGCTGCACGTCCCGTAGCGAGCCACGCCTCCTCATCGCCGCCCATGCCATGAAGGAGATATAACACAGGATATTCTCTATCCGATGTCTCGTATCCGGCTGGAGTGTAAACCACCATACGGCGGCTCACGCCACCTACATCTGCCCACACACGTGCCACGCTTCCATGCCCAACATCTTGAGCCATATACAAATCACCACGGCCACCACCTACTATAAAGTAGTTCATATATCGAGCTACATCGCGCACCATATATATACTCTCGGGGTCATGAATATCACCTACGCCACCCACCTTAAACGAGTAGTAATACATCTCCGAGGCTAGCGACTCGGTTGTGTAGCTCCACACACCACTATCATCACGTGTCATGGCCACACTGCCAACTCCCTTTTGGAGGAAGTCACCCGTCACAGCGACATCCTTGGCATCGGGGGCATATAGACGAAATGTGGCCCTCCCCGAGGCATCTACCTCCAAGGAGCGAACACCCTCACCCTGCCACAGGTTTTGCTGCGCAGAGCTAAAAACAGAGGATGCTAGAAGCATCAATATACTCAATATTATCCCACTAATTCTCATCACTACGATATATATTAGGTTAATCCTTCACAAAGATAACACTTTTTTTGTACCTTTGTTCGACTAACATCAAGAACAAGCATATAAACTATGAAGATAGGCGTAATATCTGATACACACAACACCTTTGACACCCTCCTCGAGGAGTTCCTAGCACCATGCGATGAGGTGTGGCATGCCGGCGACTTTGGCTCTGTGGAGGTGGCAGACCGCATCGCACGTTTCAAGCCCCTGCGTGGTGTCTATGGCAATATAGATGGAGGTGTGTTAAGGCGCATGTATAACGACTTTACGCTCTTTGAGGTTGAGGGTGTCAAGGTGCTTATGACACACATCGGAGGCTACCCACATCACTACTCCCCCAAGGCGCTACAACATATCCATATCTCTAAACCTAAACTATTTATCGCCGGTCACTCCCACATTCTCAAGGTTATATACGACCCTGTTTACGACCTTTTGCACATAAACCCTGGCGCAGCAGGAAAATATGGAATCCACACGCTTCGCACTGCAATACGCTTCGATATCGAGGCGGGAGAGATTAAGAATCTAGAGATTGGGGAATGGAGTAAATAACATGTTAGCTATATAGAAATTATCGAAATATGAAACAGCTATTTTTATTTTGTGCGATGATGCTCTGCGCATTATCACTATCTGCCCAGGAGGTTATAAAGGATACATTTCACTATGCAACTAATGGTGGGCAGGAGCTATATCTCGACCGTTACACCACATCCTCTAGCGCGGAGTCGCCACAGCCAGCCATGATATTTGCCTTTGGTGGCGGTTTTGTCACAGGAACACGCGACCGCGACTTCTACATGCCCTACTTCGAGCGTCTTGCCAAGGAGGGCATCACGGTAGTCTCTATAGACTATCGCCTGGGGCTAAAAAATATCCCTGCGGATGCGGGTATAGTGGAGATGATTGAGCTACTGAACAACGCCGTGAGTATCGCTGTAGAAGATATGTACTCGGCCACTAACTTCCTAATTTCCAACGCCAAAGCATGGAATGTAGACACAACAAAAATCATGATTAGTGGCTCTAGTGCCGGGGCTATCACAGCGCTACAAGCCGAGTGGCTACGCGACAAAGGCGCCGAACTTGCCAAGGCTCTCCCCGAGGGGTTCCGCTATGCAGGAGTGGTGTCATGTGCGGGTGCGCTATTCTCCACCAAGGGTAAGCCACAACTATCGGGCAATGCTGCCCCTATGCTCCTCTTTCATGGCACATCCGACAGCAACGTACCCTACAACAAAGCATCAGTCATGGGCATAGGCTTCTACGGCTCGAAGTATATCACCAAGGAGCTTAAAAAGAGCAATGGTACATATCATTTCTACTCTGCCGAGTATGTAGACCACACCCTCGCTGGAACACCTCTATACGAGCAATGTGATCTTATTATGCAGTTTATCCGCGACTGCGTAGTAGGTGGCAAGAGGCTTCAGACAACTACCGAGGTGAGGGATATGGATGCTCCGCGCAAGCCTACACGCTTCACCGTAAAGGAGTATCTCTCATCCAACTATAAAAAGTAACAAACCATAAAGGTTTGGTATTTCTATTTTTTTTCTTAACTTTGTGCGTTTATCATAAATCAGAAAATAGATATGGGATACCTTAAAATAGCTCTCTACTGGTTGCTCGCATTCATCGAGCGACACCCTATGTTTTGTTTAATAATGTTGCTATTGGCAATATTCACCCCCTTTGTGTTCAAGTGGATAGGCTGGGTGCTTCTAGGCTTTCTCTGCCTAGCACTTATTGGAATCCTCGTTGTGGCGCTCCGCTTCAGGAAGATGAAGCGTCAGATGGAGGAGCAGATGCGCAATGCTGGTGGTGGCTTTGGCGGTGGTTCTCCTTTTGGCAACGGTGGCTCACCCTTTGGCGATATGGGTGCTACAGGAGGCATGACCCTCGAGGAGTTTGTGCGCCGCATGCAGGAGGAGGCTGATGCACGACAGCGCCAAGGAGGCCCTAAACCCCAAAATGATAACAAAAAGAGCGATGTAGACTCTACAGAATATGTAGAGTTTGAGGAGGTGGAGTAATAGAATAGTCGTTTGATATGAGGTCGTTTATACTATCGATATTATGCCTTGCCGTGCCATTTATTGTTATGGCACAGCAGCATCGTAGCATCGAGATAGATACCAAGAGCTTTGCCCCTGTGCAGCAGGGAGCATTAGTTCGCGTGGCTATTGACAAGATATCTCCCGACCCCTCGAAGCGTCCCTGCGCACGTATCAAGATGCACATCAACCGCATGAAGCGCGAGGAGATTGCCGAGCTAAAGGTGATAACCACAGGTGGCATCGCCATAACAAAGCGTATTGTTGCCACAGAGGGTAATGGT
>JAGBWD010000018.1 GCA_017629985.1 Alistipes sp. | reverse complement strand
GGCTATTGACAAGATATCTCCCGACCCCTCGAAGCGTCCCTGCGCACGTATCAAGATGCACATCAACCGCATGAAGCGCGAGGAGATTGCCGAGCTAAAGGTGATAACCACAGGTGGCATCGCCGTAACAAAGCGCGAAGTTGCCAGCGAGGGTAATGGCCTTATTATAGAGCTTACGGCGAAGCCCGAGACCCGCTTCTACCTCCACCACGACAAGTATGGCGACTCTAACGAGGTGAACCTCGCACTCGAGGGTAATAAGGAGTATCGCCTAAATGCGGAGTTGAGTGTTCAGCAATCTATCATCATAAATGGTGGTGTCGAGGGTGCAGAGATATACCTCGATGGCGAGTATAAGGGCATCACCAATAGTGCCGCGGAGCTTACCGTGGAGGGTATCACCATGGGTAGCCACAAGGTGCGCGTGGTGCATGGTAGCGCCGTCACGGAGCGCGATATAGAGGTCACAACTACCTCTATCCACTTTCGCGTGGAGGTGAACACCGCGCAGTCGCAGCCACAGTGGGTTATCATGACTATCTCCCCTGCGCAGGCCCTTGTTACCATTGGCGATAGGGTCTACACCCCCGATGCTCAAGGTAACATTGCCGATATGTTTGCTAATGGCACTCACTACTTCACCATCACCGCTAACGACTATCACACCTATAGCGACAGCTTTGTTGTTCAGGGCAAGAAGCTCACTCTGCCCATAACCCTGAAGCCCGCATACGGCTGGCTCTCCATCCCTGACACAGGGCTTTTGAGTGGTGCCACTATAGTTGTGGATGGCAAGAACATAGGCACTACGCCTATAACAAACTATAAACTCGCGAGTGGTAGCCACACGCTGCATGTTGTGAAGGATATGTATAAGTCTTTCGAGCAGAGCATCACCATTGCCGATAACACGCCGCTCACCCTCACCCCTACGCTACTACCCAACTACGCCAACGTCACCCTCGATGCTGGTGTTGATTGCACCATCTATGCCAACGACAGACTCCTTGGTCAGTCACCATGGAGTGGTAGGCTCACCGCAGGCTCCTATATCTTCGAGGCACGCAAGGATGGCCATGAGTCGGGGACTACTACGCAGAGTATCTCTAGCGAGCCACAATCGCAGCGCTACACTATCCCTGCGCCAAAGCCTATATATGGTTCACTCACCGTCACAAGCAACCCTATGATGGCTCGTGTACTTGTGGATGGTAAGGAGATAGGCACTACACCGCTCACAGAAAATGTTTTAATAGGCAAGCATAAGCTCTCTATCATCCTCGATGGCTATACCACCTACGAGAAGGAGATAGTTGTTACCAAGGGTGGTAGCGAGGAGATAAATGTGCCATTAAAGGTGAAGAGCATAGCTCCTGTAGCACAGGCATCAAGTACTTCAGGCAAAGCGAATAAAAACGCATATAAAGTCGGTGACTACTACGATGATGGCACAAAGCAGGGTGTTGTCTTTTATGTAGATGCTACAGGTCAGCATGGCAAGATTGTTAGCCTCGACCAAGTTGCGAAACGGTGGTGTACCCATATGCAAGATGAGAAAAAGATAGTAGTAGGCGCTTCAAGCGAGAGTGATGGTAAGGCAAATACCGATAAGGTTATGTCGCGCTCGGATAGTGCGGAGTATCCAGCCTTTGTATGGTGCAGAGCCAAGGGTAATGATTGGTATCTGCCAGCTAGGGATGAGTTGAAGTTACTATACAGTGTACGAGATACTATAAATCGCACTCTTAAAGAGCAAGGAGGCGATAGATTAGTTGATATAGGAAAAATCGAGTGGTACTGGTCTTCAACGGAGCATGAGAATAATGAAAAGTTCTTTGCGTGGTATGTCAATATGTACTATGGCGGCCCCAACTACAACGTTAAGGACTACGACTGCTATGTGCGCGCCGTGTCCGCTTTTTAAATTTAGGTTATAGAGCAGTAGCGATATAAGAATAAAAACTAACCAACAATGATAAGACTTTTTGAACATATTGGACGATACTTTATGCTTCTGGGAAAGGTGTTCTCACGCCCCGAGAAGATAAAGATTTATAACAGCCGTATATGGTTTGAGATGGAGGCGTTGGGATTCAACTCCATATCTCTCACGGCGATAATCTCGGCGTTCATAGGCGCGGTGGTGGCTCTACAGATGGCCATAACACTCGAGTCACCATTCATCCCCGAGTTTATGATTGGCTACTCCACACGCGAGGTGATGGTGTTGGAGTTCTCATCAACGGTGGTGGCGCTTATCCTAGCAGGTAAGGTTGGTTCAAACATAGCATCGGAGATAGGTACTATGCGTATCACCGAGCAGATAGATGCCCTAGAGATTATGGGCGTAAACTCGGCATCGTACCTCATATTGCCAAAGATTGTGGCTACCGTACTCTTCTTCCCGCTGCTCACCCTATTCTCAATATTTGTGGGTATTGTGGGAGGTTTCGCCATAGCATACCTCACAGGCATCATGCTCCCAGGAAACTACATCGAGGGTCTCTTCTACTGCTTTGAGCCATTCTCGGTGACATACGCACTGGTGAAGGGTGCAGTATTCGCATTTATCATAACCTCTATATCGGCATACTGTGGCTACTATGCCAAAGGAAACTCGCTGGAGGTGGGACGTGCATCAACACTTGCCGTGGTTGCTAGCTCCATTACTATCATGATTTTTGACCTTATCCTAACACAAATTATGCGCGTATGATACGAGCTGACCACATATCAAAGGCCTTCGATGGCCGCACCGTCCTTAACGACATTAGCGTAGAGTTCGACACAGGTAAGACAAACCTCATCATAGGCCGCAGCGGCTCGGGAAAGACCGTGCTTCTGAAGTCCCTTGTGGGTCTTCACGAGGTAGACACGGGAAAGATATTTTATGACGACACCTGCTACACCGACCTCGACTTCCATCAACGAAAGAGCATCCGCAAGGATATAGGCATGATATTCCAAGGTGGTGCGCTGCTCGACTCCTCAACAGTGCGCGAGAATGTACGTCTGCCCCTCGACCTCTTTACCGAGATGACAGAGGGCGAAAAGCGCGACAGAGTGGAGTTCTGCCTGGAGCGTGTGCGTCTGGTGGGTGCCGACCACCTCTACCCCTCGGAGTTGAGTGGTGGTATGGTAAAACGAGTGGCCATAGCGCGCGCCATAGTGCTAAACCCTCGTTACCTATTTTGTGATGAGCCAAACTCGGGACTTGACCCACAGACCTCGGTGGTGATAGACAACCTTATACACGAAATCACCAAGGAGTTTAACATCACAACCATAATCAACACCCACGATATGAACTCGGTGATGGAGATTGGCGAGAAGATTGTATATATTCACGAGGGTCAAAAGTGGTGGGAAGGTTCGAAGGATGATATCCTGCTTGCCGAAAATCGCGAATTAAACGACTTTGTATTTGCCTCGGCTATGGCAAAACGAGCAAAGAGCGCCATAAAGTAGTGGTATAAAACAACTATTTAGACAAATATTTTTGATTGTTCTTGTAAAAGTGACTAAAAAGATATATTTTTGTAGTCATCTAGAGTATAATTAGGAAATATCTATTAATTAACAAATTATATAAGCTATGATTAAGATTGGTATTAATGGTTTTGGTCGTATCGGCCGTATGGTATTTAGAGCTGCTTGCTCACAGGCTGATAAGTTTCAGGTTGTAGGTATCAATGACCTTTGCCCTGTAGATTACTTGGCATATATGCTTAAGTATGACACTATGCACGGCAAGTTCGAGGGTACTGTAGATTACTGCACAGAGAAGAACCTCCTTATCGTAAACGGTAACGAGATTCGCGTAACAGCAGAGAAGGATCCTGCAAACTTGAAGTGGAACGAGGTAGAGGCAGAGTATGTAGTAGAGTCTACAGGTTTGTTCCTCACAGCAGAGAAGGCACAGGCTCACATCACTGCAGGTGCAAAGTATGTAGTTATGTCAGCTCCATCGAAGGACGATACCCCAATGTTCGTTTGCGGTGTTAATACATCGGAGTACGCAGGTCAGCAGATCGTTTCTAACGCATCATGTACTACAAACTGCTTGGCTCCTATCGCAAAGGTGTTGAACGACAACTTCGGTCTTGTAAACGGTCTTATGACTACTGTTCACTCTGTAACTGCAACACAGAAGACTGTTGACGGTCCATCATTGAAGGACTGGCGTGGTGGTCGCGCAGCTTGCGGCAACATCATCCCATCATCTACAGGTGCTGCAAAGGCTGTAGGTAAGGTTATCCCAGCGTTGAAGGGTAAGCTAACAGGTATGTCAATGCGTGTTCCTACTTTGGACGTATCAGTAGTAGACCTTACTGTAAACCTTGAGAAGCCTGCTACATACGAGGAGGTTTGTGCAGCTATGAAGAAGGCTTCAGAGGGCGAGTTCAAGGGTATCCTTGGCTACACTGACGAGGCTGTAGTATCATCTGACTTCTTGGGTGATGCACGTACTTCAATCTTCGATGCTACTGCAGGTATCGCTATCAACGATACATTCATGAAGGTTGTTTCATGGTACGACAACGAGTGGGGTTACTCTAACAAGGTGCTTGACCTCATCGCTGTAATGAAGGCTTACAACAAGTAATCTTGCAGATATATACTGCTCAAGAGCCTGCTCCGCAAGAGCAGGCTCTTTTGTTTGATTAGCAATTAGACAGGGAAGTTAGGGAAGTTAGGGAGGTTAGGGAGGTTAGGGAGATTAGGGAGGTT
>JAGBWD010000017.1 GCA_017629985.1 Alistipes sp. | reverse complement strand
TCGGTGTCGAGATACTTCACAGGCGCGTTGTCATCAATAGTGAAGCCTGTTATCTTATATCCCGAATTTACGCACTCATGGTCTATTATCACCTCCCACTGATGCTTATTATAATTCACCAAGAAGCGCTTTGTGCCGTCATTACTTAAATAGAACACGCCAAAGAGAAACATCTCATTCGCCGCGCCCGTAGTAGATAACTCCAAAGGATGCGAGACGCCAGTACCGCCGTCACCTATTTCGTAGATATGATTATTGTAGTAGATACTAACATCACACGATGTGCCTTCGGATGTAGGTAGTATATTCTCTCCGTCAGCATTGAGAATTACAAACTCAAACTCATATGCAAAACAATCTGCCCAAGGAAATATTTGACCGTTCACCGTAGCAGGATTATTACAAGCTCCTAACGACACCATGCAGAGCATAGATGCAATCACAGATAATAGTCTTATGGTTCTCATAGTGGTTAAAATTTATAAGTTATATCTAATAATCATAAATTCTGAATTGTATACTATATCGTATCCTGCATCATAACCAACATCTATATCTCCATATTCCGGCTCACTACCTAAACCACTTGGCAAACTGTAAATATTATAATTGTAATAGCCATCACACCTTCCACCCCAACCAAAATTACAATGCACATAGTCATTCAGATATGAGTGCAAAAACTCCTTGGAAACAATTTCGTCATCTACTAAAGTTACTTTATAAACTTTTATAAGATAGTGCAATCTACCATCGATCAACCAGATATGTCCAGAACCTTCTGTATTATCAGCACGTATTGGAACAGGCTTACCATTTTCAAGCATATAATAGATTATATCTTCGTCTAGACCTATCAGTTGCACCCACGGCAAACCAGCTTTTCTTAACATTTGAGCAGATTGAGAATCTGCGATTGCTGTACCAGTGGAAGTATAAGTAGCATCCATCTCTTCGGCTAAATCATATAGGTAATAACCAAGTTTATCAACTAAATATGAATTTGACAAGAAATCGTTATGGATATTACATTGTGCAATAACTGAATATGAATGAGATCTGCCATTTATAACAACTGTACTAGTTGGCTGGAGATATGCCAATAACTGACCAATCGCAACAGATGCACAACCTGCAAATGGTCTATAACTTACACCATTACTAGCAGTTTTCATAGGGAACTTGATATTGTATGGATGCGTCTGATTCCATTTAGTTGGTATCATTGGCATAATATATGTCAGATATTCTATTGTTTGTATATTATCATAAATATCCGTTCTAAAATCATCTTCTGGCAATAGAGTTGCATTAGATGAAAGTCTAGACATGGCGCTAGTAGTAATTAATTTTGCATTAAACACCGTCACATCATCTGCCTCCTCGCCATTCGCAGCTGCACGAAAGTCGTCAATAGTCATCACCGTTTCATCCAATACCGCATACACAGGCTCCAATCTGCTGTCTGCGCCGAGAATTGCCGAGCCACAGCCATCCTCAAACTCTGCGATATATAGCAAATTCTCAACTTCACACTCCGAGCCTCGCGTTTCTGCCATTATATCTTCGCCCCTAACAGCACTAATGCTCTTCACAACCCTACTACGAGAACGTGTATCTTCGCCATCAAAGGCCGCCATGAAATCCTCCAAACGACCGAGAGCCTCCTCCTTGCTAATTGCATAAGGAGAACTCTCCACAGCTGCAGTAGGCTCACCACATTCCACAACCTCCACGACCTCTCGTTGGCACGAAATGGCAGCAAACAGCACCACACTCACAAATATATAAAATCTTTTCATAAAATAAAAGGTTATAGTTAATATTAGTTGTTAAGTTTATTATATGGGGTTCTCAAGTTCATAGTTCCCCTTTTAAGGTAGCAATCTTTTCATAATCGTAGCGTTTTGAATTTTTGTTAAGCAAAATTATAAAGAATATATGAACCTACATCTATTTTACCTTAAGAAAATTCTATCACTGCCACAATATAACTTATTGATTATCAGTAAAATAAAAAACGTTATAGAGGAAATTTCTATCACATCTTAATTACGATTATAATATACTGATTATCAGTCAGTTACAACAAGATACCCGCCAATCACACATATATCTCTGATTATCAACACTTTAGTTAAAATACTTTTAAGAATTGCTCTTTGTCAGCTACATCGCTTTTTTGTATCCTAGATTTTAGGCGTGACTTACGATTGTAGACAACATCTAGCTTCTCATTTATAAAGATACTAATAGCGCGTGATGAAAAGCCAAGGACTATAAACATGAATAGTTTTGCATCAATTTCGTTGATATCTGGATATGCTTGATGAAATTTCAGCATCATATTATCATTATATGCATCGACAAAACTCTCCATATTCACAATGGTCGTCTTATCGGCACTGACTTTGCGGATAAGAGCCATAACCTCGTTGTATATCTTCATCTTCTCGCTCGATGTTCCCTGACACTCATAATATAGGCTACTCAACTGATCAAAGGTAGCAAAATGAGATGAAAATAGTTCGTTGATACTATTTTGACGGTAAACCAACTCATCATCCTTAAACATCAGTAAATCACGTAGACTCGCAATGTGCATCATATTCTCTTCTATCTCTCGTTTCTTCATGTTGAGCTTGTTACGTATTACAACGATCGCCAACAATACTATAAAAACAAATATGATGACAACTATAGCTATTGACATACTAGCTAACTGCAAACGTTGTTCATTTAGCTTATTCTTGCTAGTAGAAAACTCCAAAGCTTCACGTGACACGTCTTGCGTAACCAGCGACTTCAAAGTATCGTTCTGCTTACGAAACGCATACTCCAAAGCTCGTGTAGCACCTACATAATCATTTAAGGACAAGCTTATATGGTACGAAAGGGTGCCTCCCTTGCTCATACCACCCAACTTTGCTAGACACTCCCTAGCACGCTCTATATTTCCGTTCTTCACATACGCTATACCTAGTAACTCATAATCATTCTCTTTCAGCGTGTTAGGCGCAATTTCTAACACCCGCTGATAACATTCAATACTTCGTGCGAAACTACCCACCGCAATATATGAAGTCGCTAAAAAATTCGAAGAAGCTACATAGAGATCTGTATTACCTGATAATCGCGCCTTATCCAACACGCGCTCTTGAATCTCTATACTCTTTTTATAATCATGCGCATTATGATACAAACGACCAAGATCCGAAAGAGCCCAATCAGAATAGAGTTCATTCCCTGATTTTTCGAAAAACTCGTGGGCTAAATACCCATACTTAATGGCATTTGAGTTATCATATACAATATCAAAAATGTCGGATATAGCACGGTAAATCTTTCCTAAATAGAAATAATCACCACACTCCTTGGCATACCCTTCGGCAGTCATAAGATCAACAACGGCACTGCTATATGATCGTGCATTCATACCTACCCTTCCCTTAAGGTAGTGAGTAAGCATTGAACTGCGAACATCATCCCTATCCTGATAATAATCTACAGCCACCCTAATGAGAGAATCAGAATCAATATCTATGTAGCACTGGTCACACGCATAGGACAATAAAAGTGCGTGTTTCGCCCTAACACTGCGAGGACTAATACTACTATTGGTTATAGGTCGCAAAATTTTAAGCGCCGAGTCAGGCTTTTCCATAGCAATAGCCTCGGCATGGGATATCTGTTCTGCTACATGTGGGTCGGTGACACAGCCAACAACAGCCACAGCAACGATAGAGACGAGCAGCATCTTCACAAGAGAAGAGGTGCGTATGATGGTAGTTTTAAACATAGATTACATGGGTGTAGGTTACACACTACAAATATACAAAATCTTTCTCACAAACACAACAAAAGAGAGAGTGAATTGAAATTATATCTACAACAAGGTAGCTATCTTGCAATATTGGTGATACTTGTGCATAACCTCATCAACATAGCTCAAGGTCTGACCACTACCGCTAAACTTACCATTTTGGACGACATCCTTTTGGTAGTAAACAGGGTCGGACATAAGCTTCAGGTAGCGACTTACATCGCTCCACGAATTGGGATTGGCACCCTCGCTACGCGCCAAGCGGCGAGCATCAAGGACATGGCCTATACCAGCATTGTAGCTAGCAAGGATGATGCTCATGCGGTCGGCAGCAGGAGTAGACATAGGCATACGTAGCATATTGTCTAGCTCCGAGAGAAGCATACCCGCGAGACGGATGTTGGTCTCCGTGTCGTCCAACGACTCTACAGGCATATTGAAGTGTCGAGCAACAACAGGACGTATCTGCATGATACCCTTGGCACCACGTCTCGACTTAAGATTCTCTATAAATCGCGACTCGCTAAAGGCTATAGCACTCATGAGACGCCAATCTTGGCCCTCCTCGGCACCAACCTTACGCATGATATTGTCGAAGCGCGAGATTACACATGGCAGGTCTACCATCGCGGCGCCCTGCGATAGATAGGTCTCCTCGGCAGCTATAGCATCCTCAACACTTGGCGTGTCGATAGAGCGTGCCTGACCTATTGATGATTCGTATACGGCCAAAAGCACCGTAGACAAAATCACAAATGATACTCTTTTTAACATTATTAAGCAGTTTGTGGGCAGCTTATAATGGGCAATAAACACCTTTAGTCGTAGAACGACCACGAGATACCAAACTTGAACATTCGAGGATTCATAGGATAGCGAGCTACCTGGAAGTATTCGCCATTGCCAAAGAGATTCTGGTTCAAGTGTTGCAACTTAAGCAAAATACGCATACGCTTCCACTTCGCCGATATAAAGACGTCTAGGTAAGGATAGTTGCCTATCTTCACCTCTCGCTGGTTATAAAAGGCCGAAAGCGCAGGATTATAACCCGGTGCGTAATATGCCGTATTGAAACGGCCATCGACACCTACCTGCACACGTAGCACGTCACGTACAACCCAAAACTCGTAGTAGTACGAGAGGAAAGCACTAAACGTAGGTACGGGAAGCACACTCTCATTGGATGTGAATTGCACCAATGCCCTATGGTCTAGGTGGACTCCCGCAAAACGGAAATCCTTGCGAGCATACAAACTCGTAAGGCTAACAGTTCCGGGATACTGCGCAACACGGCTATCCTTACCATAGTAGACCATGTCGCCCATAATACCCTGCCATGCCCCTAACTCTAGGGCGATGCTCGGAACCGAGAAATTAACCTCAAAACGAGTTTCAGACTCCTTATTAAAGGAGTTAAACCACACATAGTGGTTTGAGAATAGATTCTCCTGCCAATAGGATGGCGTGCGTAGCTCCTGGCGGAAGCTACCGCGAAGAATCAGAGGATGTTCACGAATATAGGCTCGAAGGGTGACATCTGCACCCATCGAGAGATCGCCAGCGCGATAGCCCGAAGGATTCCACTTAACATCGAATCCCCAGTCTACATAGCGCTTTATCTTACCACCTGTGGCACCATAGACATACCACGAGGTGCGTTTATCTTTTGTAACCTTTCCGGTGAGGTAATCATCAAAATTGAGATGCGAGTAGCGATATAAATCCAAGCCAACACCACCATCGATAGTCGAGACTATAGCATTACGGCCCCATGGCTGCACCTGAACATACAACCTATTAGATATCAATCGCTCCGAGATAGAGTCACGGGTGGTTTGGGGGTCTATATACCAATCATCGAAGTAGCTTAAGTCGTGTACAGGCTCCCACTTCTCGGTCTCGTTATTGTAGTGTCCACGCTGGTTGGTGTAGGTACCTCGCTTATCAGTATACACCTTCGACCATGTGTTAAACTCAAACTGGTGGCCGATGTAGATTGTAGAGAGGTCAGCCAGCGAGAAGTCATACTCCGTAACACGCTCCAGAGGTATGGCTATAGCCTGCTTAACAAGAAAGGCATTGTTGCGATATAGATTCTGTGCCTGCGAGGATGATAGTCGCATAGGAACACCCGAGGGCATCTCAAACACCGTATCGGCAATAGCCCACTCGCCTACAACACCACCATTCTCGCGAGTCTCAATCTTATTGCGCATATAGGCCGCATGCACCGAATATCGCTTTCCGGTGTAGGCATAGGCCACCGAGAGGTTGTGGTTCTTGGTTCGCTGCCAGTCGTACTGACCCATAGTACCTCGCGACTTAAAATTGACGTTGATGGACATCGAAGGGGTGATGTTCTGCGAATGGACAATCTCGAAATGCTCCTCACGATAACGCTTCTGTCCCGACTCCAAGTACATCAGATTCGTAAGTGGCGTCTTACCATTGTAGAACGGCACATTATCGGTACGTGTGGTATAAGCATCGTAGCTGCGTGCAAAGATAAAATCGGGATCCTGGCGGCGGTCAAACCAGTTTGTAGGCTGTGACGACTGTCCCAAACCTCCTAGGGCCATATCTCCAACACCCTCGCGGTAGAAGACATAGTCTATACGCCAATCAGACAGCGTAGTATCTAGGGGGTATATCTTCACGCGGTTATGGTAGGGGTCTACATTCCACTTCCAGTTACGCAGTGCGCGAACTGTATCGGGGAAGTAGTACGACTCTAGAGGCTTTCGTGGGCGTCGCTCCCTAGTCTCGGTGCTATCAGCATTCTCACCCTCTACACCCTCTTCGCCCGGCATCATACCTGTATTATCCATACCTGGTATTCCAGCACCCATCATGTTAGTACCCTGACCTTCACGCTGTGCGCGAGCTAAAGATGCAGCGTTGATCTGGGCATACGCCATGTATGGCAACATCAATGCTGCCACAATACCAACAAAAACCCTTATCCACTGCCTTTTTACCATAGCCTATCTCTCCTCAACTGCTTTACGTCCTACAAATACCCAACGAATAGTCGAAATCAAGATATAGAGAACTATAATCGACAACACCGAATATGCTGGAAAGAGAATAATCAACGCCAAAGAGAGAAGGATGAAGAGGTAGCGTAGCTCGTTGCCCCTCCAGCCAAAGCCCTTGAATTTAAGGGCAAACATACGTATTGGACTGATGAGAAGAAATGCCGCAGCAACGCTTACTACAATGACATGCTCCTGGTAGAGCGATATATACTCCTCGAAGTATAACATCGCCAATGACAATAGCATAAGAGCGTTGGCAGGCGTTGGCAAGCCACAAAACTCCGATGCCTGCGTAGTATCTACATTAAACTTTGCAAGACGCAACACCGAGAATGCCGCGATGATAAGCACTAGATATCGTAAATACTCCATCGCTACAGGGTCAAATCCATAGTATGATGTTAGGCGACCAAAGAGGTCAAACATCACCACGGCAGGCACCACACCAAAGGTAACATCGTCAGCCAAAGAGTCTAGCTGCACACCTAGCGGAGAGGATTGACCAAGAAGACGTGCGGCAAAGCCATCGAAAAAGTCAAACACCGAGGCTAGGATAACAAGCCAAAATGCAGTTGTATAATCGTGGAAGTAAAACGTAACGATAATTGCAAGAACACCACACATTAAATTTCCCAAGGTCAGGAAATTAGGTAGTGTAAATAGTCTAATATTTTTTATTTCGCTCTTCATTTTCGCAATCTTTGCAAATTTATCTTTGGCACGAAAATAGTCCAAATATTTTGCAAAGATACAAAAATAATTTTATCTTTGTGTAAATTTATAAAATTTAAGCAAGAAAATCGCATGAAAGGCAATCGCTATTGTGTTATTATGGCTGGCGGCGTAGGTGCCAGATTTTGGCCTATGAGTCGCCAAAACTGTCCAAAGCAATTTTTGGATATCCTCGGCACGGGGCGCTCGTTCATAAGACATACATTCGAGAGATTTGCTAATATTGTTCCTTTAGAGAACTTCATAGTAGTCACTAACAAGCGATATAAAGAGCTTGTCTTGGAGCATATCCCAGAGCTAAAGCCATCGCAAATTTTATGCGAACCTATAGGCCGCAACACTGCGCCATGTATCGCCTATGCTGCATACTCTCTGGTGAAAGAGAACCCCGATGCAGAGATGATAGTGACGCCCGCTGACCACCTTATACTCAACGAAATAGAGTTTTCGCGAGTAGTAGAAAGCTCACTTGAGTTTATACGTTATCGCAACGCTCTGATGACCATTGGCATACAGCCAACACGCCCCGAGACAGGATATGGATATATACAAAAATCCAACCTCGAGGAGATATGCAAGGTGAAGTGTTTTACCGAAAAGCCTAACCGCGAGATGGCCGAGGCATTTTTGGAGTGTGGCGAATTTTTATGGAACTCTGGAATCTTCATCTGGAAGGTTCGCGACATCATAAGCGCCTTCGAGAAGCACCTACCAAACCACGCCACCCTATTTAGTAGCATTGTAGACAAACTAGGCACCAACGATGAGGAGGAGGCTATAGCAAGCGTATTCTCGGAGTGTCGAGCAATATCCATCGACTACGGCGTTATGGAGATGGCAGACAACGTCTACGTTCACTGTGGAGACTTTGGTTGGAGCGATGTGGGAACATGGGGATCGGTATATCAACACTCGCGTAAGGATAAGTATGCTAACGCAATGAGCAATGAGCAAATAAAAGTATACGACACCCGCAACTCACTAATATCCATACCAAAGGAGAAGATTGCCGTAGTGAGCGGTCTTAAGGATTATATCGTTGTGGATACACCCGATGTGCTTATGATATGTCCGATGAGCGATGAGCAAAGCATCAAGAGTTTTATTGAGGATGTGAAATTCGATACTGGAGATAAACACATCTAAACAGTAGCAGATAACCACCAAAAGAGGGTGAATAAAAAGTGTATTTTGTCGTTACGCTTGCCCTCAAAATGCTCATTTACGCCTAGTAAACTCCGCTTTTTCGGGCTTCGCAGCGCCGCGATTAAGTGAGAGCAGAGGCTGCTTGCAGACTATGCCGAGCGTGAGCGGTGAAAAGGCACTTAAGCCTAAAACTACATCTTTTTATTCACTCTCTTAAGTTATATGGGCTGGCTAAGT
>JAGBWD010000016.1 GCA_017629985.1 Alistipes sp. | reverse complement strand
GTTGAAGTATCGGTACTTATTGTCCAATTATCATCCCTTAACAACTCACTACTTGTTGCAGAGCTAACACCATCATCAACACTAAGTTTAATAGTTGCCCTAGGCTCCGCGCTATATACACTCTCGCCATCACGACTAAACATACCAACTTGGTTAATATCAAGAATAAGCTCACCGCTATCTACTATCTCATTGTTTTGAGAACTATTTTCAATCGTATAGTTAAGAATTCCATCAAGCTCCGTTACATTCTCAATAACACCAATATACTTAACCTCAATCTCAAATAATTGCGACTGTTCTGACTTGGTATTAACGCTCTCAAGCTTAACATTAAATCTTGCACTAACCTCAAACTCTATATCTTCAGTAATAGATGCACGACTAACAGATAACGCCTTAAGTGAAATAGGAGATTCTTGAGCTCTTGTTTCATCAGGAGCATTTGTTATACCATAACCAAAGTTTGCCTCATTGACCTTAATATATGGCATCTCAATCTCTTTATCTTGAGAATTTACATAAGTATAAACCTCGTGAGATAAATCGAATACCACCTTTTGGCCACCGATAGTAAACACCTGATTTGTAGAAAAAATAACAGGGTTATCACCCTCTTTTGTTGTAGTAACCTCGATATCTTCGCTAATCTTTGTTAAAGCCTCAATATCTTCAGCATAAACTCTTTTTTCAAGAGCAACAACCTCAACACTTGCCTTTGGTTCACAAGTATAAACTGTACCATTAGGGTCAGTGTAGCTACTCTCCTGGGAAACAACCACATTTAATGGCTCTTCCTCTGTTACTTGTGCAGGAGACTCTGCCGTACCATCACCTTTGTTCTGACTCTCATCGCCTTCATTGTTTTGATTAAAATCAACAACAAACTCAACATCACCCAAATCAGAATCATTTGAATTGGTAGGTGCAACGGCGGACTCACACGCACTGCAAGCAAATAGCAAAATTATAGCCACAACGCTGGTGATAAACTCTTTGATATTAACCATACTTGTATCTGTAATAATAGTAATTTTCTAAATTACAAAAATACGTTTTCTTTGCGAAACTTTCACCATTTACAGCAAAAATTTCATACCTTTGTGCTATAATTGTTGATTTTTATGAAGATTTCAAATATTGAGTTAGGTGACAAGCCCCTGTTCCTCGCACCTATGGAGGATGTTACAGATCCCTCGTTTCGCTATATGTGCAAGAGGTTTGGTGCCGATGTCGTATATACGGAGTTTATCTCATCTGATGGCCTTATCCGCGATGCGTGGAAGTCGCGTGCCAAGCTAAACATCGCCGATTATGAGCGCCCCGTAGGTATTCAGATTTATGGTCACTTGATAGAGCCTATGGTTGAGGCGGCACGTATCGCCGAGAGCGCGAATCCCGATATTATAGATATCAACTTCGGCTGCCCCGTGAAGAAGATTGCGGGACGTGGCGCAGGCTCGGGCATGATGAAGGACCCCGACCTTATGGTGGAGATGACACGTCAGATTGTTCGTGCTGTGAATAAGCCTGTTACGGTAAAGACACGCCTAGGCTGGAGCGATGAGATGAAGAATATCGAGGAGATAGCCCTGCGCCTTCAGGATGTGGGTATTGCCGCTCTTACAATCCACGGCCGTACACGCTCACAGATGTATCGTGGTGAGGCCGACTGGACACTTATCGGAAAGATTAAAAACGACCCACGCATAACAATCCCTATCATCGGTAATGGTGATGTAGACTCTGCCGAGAAGTGCAAACTTATGTTCGACCGCTATGGCGTGGATGGTGTGATGATTGGCCGTGCTACCTATGGTCGTCCCTGGATTTTCCGCGAGTGCAAACACTACCTTGAGACGGGAGAGTTACTTCCGCAACCCTCTGTTGTGGAGCGTATTGCGATTGCCAAGGAGCATCTTGCAAAGTCGTTGGAGGTGAAGGGCGATAGGGTAGGAGTCTTGGAGATGCGCCGCCACCTTACGAACTACTTTAAGGGTCTTCCCGACTTTAAGCAGACGCGTCTCAAACTTGTGACATCATTTGATGTTGAGGAGATACTCTCTACGTTGGACTATGTTGCCGAGCGTTGGGGTGACTTTGATATGCGCGAGGCGGTGCCAGCGCCCCTGTCGCACGATTTGTAGTGCCAGACGATAGATTGTCATGCTAAACATGACAAAGTGATAACCGATTAAATTGATAGGTAAGTGGGTGGTTTTTGCCACCCATTTTTTTGTGAGCCACAATTAGTGGTATTTTTTATTCTATTTTCTATCAGGTGTTTAATGGTGTGCTTGAAAATTAAGGTGCAGATTTTTTTGAAATTTTTGAAAAAGTTTCTATATTAGTAGTATCACATAAACTAAAACCGCTATGAAACACAACTTAACATTTCAAGATATAGAGGGGGCATTGATGCTTATCTCCTACGACACCGTAGATGAGGATGGCGTTGTCGAGCGAGAAACTCTTGCCTACACCTATGCCAACGGCAAACTTAAATTTTACACTTTCGATGCTGATGGTGTTACCCTTGATGCGTCATTTGACCCTGCCGACCATGAGATTTTGAAGGTCACTACCTACGACTATGCCCCTAATGATTATGAGGATGCCACAGCCCTTGTAAAGGCGATACTCCGAAACGAGGGTCGAGAGATTATCAAGGAGGCTCCATACAACGAGTGGGAGATTGTCGATAACAAGGTCAATATCGTGGTCTATAACGCCGAGCGAGAGCTGGTTGCAGAGCAGAGCTGGAAGGGCCGAGCCAAGAAGAAAAAGGTCGAGCCGGAGGAGCCGGAGATGACCGAGGAGGAGAAGATGGAGGCTTTTCAGAGGTCATGGAGAGCAAAAATGGATGCCGATGAGCAAAACTTTAGGAGTGATAGGCGTATGCTCTTTTTTCACCTCTTTTTGATGGTTGTGGCAGGAGGTCTTACTGCTTGGCTCGGATACTATTTGGAATGGTCTACCACAAAAATTTGGATATTTTCAGTAGGAATGGGAGCATACTTTACGCAGCTGTGGTGGTGCAACGCCAAGCGAAATCCTTTGGGCGTTGTTGCTGTACTTGAAAGGCGTTGCAAATATCGCCCGTGGATAAACGGAGGCTGGATATTAGCGACCATAGTGGCCGGGGGGCTTTTGTGGCTAGTATGTAAAGCGGGAACATTAGAAGAGAATCTTGATGACATAATTACCTCTTGGTTTATTTTCATTCCTGCATTTACTTTTATGATTTGGATAGTCATTGGTTCAACCAAACCTTCAGGTGTTCGAAGGGCCGAAGAGTGGTTTTCGAGCTTTTACGCGGGCGTCCGAAAAATGAAGCGCAGAGAGGTACGCGATTTCTGGATTGAGTTCTTTAAGCGCCTCGTGTGGTTAGATTAAAATTAAAAACTTTATAGACAATGAGATTTTTGAAGATTATGGGCTTTATAGGCGTTGCGCTTATGGCTTTGGGAATCATTGACGACTTCTTGTCGTGGTTCGACATTGTATTTATCGAGTCTAATTGGGTGTCGGTACCGATGATTCTTGTTGGATTGTCACTTGCTGCAGCAGCGGCTGCCTGTGCAGAGGAGCAGATCCACGAAGAGGTACTCCGCGAAAGAAGAAAGAGTAGAAACCGTTAAGAAAAGATAGTATTATGGCGCATACACCGATGCCTATATAAAGGCTATTGAAGAGGGTAAGAAGTTCGTGATTGCGAAGGGTTCTTGTTCTTCCAAAGATTGGCACGACAAAATCGTAGAACTCGCACCCGAGAAGAAGACAAAGAAATAACTATGGAGAATAAGATTGGAGAGGGCTGTTATCTATTCTCACGCATCAACGAGTATGGCAATCTCAAAGTCATGCGCGTACCTGCCGAGGATGTGGAGTTTTATAAGTCGCATCTACCCGAGAGCGTGCGCAATTTAGTTGTATAGGGATAAAATGAAGTAACAAATATGGGTAAGCAATTTGAAATAAACCACTTTGCAGTGGATGGAGAGGCGGCAAAGCGAGTTTACAACATTTTCAAGGAGTCGCACTTTGTGAAGAGCCAAAATGCGTTGGGCCTCAATACGCAGATTGAGTTCGACTACTCCGATGGCGTGCTACGTATCGAGGAGCGCACAGACGCAATCTCTTTGGTTGCGGAGGTATTGTGCTTCTTTGTCGGCTACGACAACTTCTACTCCCTCACCGAATATTACGAGGATGGGGTCGTGCAGTCGTACGACACAAATGACGATGAGGGCAGATACTTTGTCCGCCCACCTAAGACCGAATGGGAGAAGCAGCAGCAGGAGAAACTTACAAAGAGAGCAGATGAGGTTGGTGGTGATATTCCATTTTAAATAAAAGATAATATAGACTATTATGAGTGTTCTTTGGAGTTTGTCGTTGCGTGCGAAGAGTGCCGATGAAATAGCTAAAATCAACGAATATGCAAAGGAGCTTAACCAGAAATACAACTTTGAGTTATACACAGATGAGTATGGCGGTTTGAAATTCTATGACTGGGGATTTCGTTATGAAGATATAGATAGCGACAAAGTAAAACCCGCTAAGGAGATGATTAAGGAGGTCGTTGCACATTTTCCCGATATGGAACTAACGTATCTATGGACGGGAGATGGTTCGTGCATCCACTGGGAGTCGATATCGAAGAATGGCGTTTTGGTTGATGTGGAGCCTTGGCAGGTTTGGATTCATTGCGAAAAGGAGAGCTTCGGTGAGTTGTTGGCCAACATTCCATTTATTAAGCAGCGGGGCTTTGATGTTAGATGTAATGAGGATGAAATGGAACTATGCTGGGAATATGACCATATCTCGGAGGAGGATCTCTGCAACGACACTATTGTCCAGTTGAGCAAGAAGATGGCGCAGACGACTATCTACTCATACAAAAGTATAATGATAGACTATGGCAGAAATATAGAGACATTCTGCGTGATGAAGAATGGTGAGGGAGAGTGGCTTGTAGATGGGGCTCTTGAAGGGTTGGTGCATTGTTGGGTGATGGAAAAATTTTGGAGTTTTTGGGATATTATAAAAAAACCTGAAGAGTGTCTTGAGCAGTTGCTCGATAAAGAGAGGATGGGTGAAGTTACCAATGGAGATATCTATAGAACTCTTTCGTATTCTGTGGAATATGAGGCGGATAATTCGGCTAATAGAGGATTGGGGCGCTGGCTTGCTCTCTTCAAATCGGAGGATAAGCAGTGGCTTATGGCGGATGGTAGAATGCTCTACGATTGTATCGTTTTGGCAGGTATGCACCACAATTGGAATACAGATAGTAGTGATACGCCACTATTTGAGTACAATGAGCAGGATGAGCTACGCTTGTTTGAACGCGTATCTGACAATTGGAGAGGTATGAATCTTCAAGAGCAGAAGGTTTATATCAACTTGTTAAAATTCACAAATTTGGATTATAAACCTATTTTGCGAAACTACTTGGAGAGAATAAAACCACATCGAAAAGAGACTGCCGAAGAGATGCAATGGCTGCTTCAGGAGATTGGCGATAACTAAAATTTACATATGACAAGGAGGACAAATACTTCACTGACGCAACACAAACAGTTGAATAGCCTAATAAGATAGATTATGAGTACACTTTGGGGAGTAAATAAGTTTGCAATAGAGGGCGAGAATGCCCGCAAGGTATATGAGGCGGTAAAGGAGTCGCACGACTACAAAACCTATCCCGATAGCCTTAAAATGGAGCTCCGAGAGGGCGTTTTATTCATCGAGGAGGAGTGGTTGGAATATCCTCTCTTTGGCGACTTTGTGTTGCCGTTCCTTGTGGGCGATGAATACTACTATCTCTCGCTGTGGGGCGAGGACGAATCGTGGACAACCAACGACAAGGAGGGTAAATATTTCGAGATACCGAGTACAAACTAAATAATACTGCGGTAAAAGGGGTTGCAAACGATGAATCATCGCTATTGTAGCAAGGCTGAAGCGGGGATACCTCTTAGCACAGACCACAGGTCGAGCAATAAACATATTTCTATCCCCGCAACCCGCATTATGTGAGTAGGCGTGGAGGGTTAGATGTACAGTATGAGGTTTGTTACGAGCCTTCTTGAATGTGTTTAATACCAATTACTTTGCTTAGGTATAATCATAGGGAATTTATCCGTTAGGGCATTGGGAAAGAGATGTGGGTAAAAACAAGTCCCCCTTTGCCAAAGGGGGATTTAGGGGGAATGTAAATACTGTGTGTCGTCCTAAAAAAGTGTTACAGGATTTGACACAAAAATAATTAAAGTTTTCTAAATGACAACACGGCGCGCCGTGTTGTCATTTTTCGTTTTGTAAGTTACAATCTCTTTCTCACATTGGCGGTGCATCTCGTCGGGCGTTAGCATCCCACATGAAAGGTGTGGTCGCAGTTCATTATATATCGCCACACTTTGAGCTACTATCCGCTGCTGCGTATCTAAATCACACTCCATTTCCTCCAATAAAAACTCGTGTTTTATTGTCGCATTTACCCTCTCCGCCACAGCATTGGCATATGGATCATAACTCTCGGTCATACTTACTTGTATGTGGTGTTCTTCCAGCTGGCGTTGATAGTCATCACAGCAATATTGTATGCCCCTATCCGAGTGGTGTATAAGTGGCAGTTTCCTATACATCCTACCCCGACACGCCATCTGTAACGCCCTTACAGCACCCTCTGCCGAGAGTGAGTCAGAGAGGTCATAACCTACAATCTTCTTCGAGTAGGCATCGGTTACTAATGCCAAATAGGTGTGTTTGTTTCTTGCACCTACATAGGTTATATCCGACACCCATATCTCTTCGGGTCGCGTAGGTATTCTATCCAATACTAAGTTCTTATGTTTATGAAACATATGCTTCGAATTGGTTGTCTGACGATATTGACGTTTGGGCACTATGAGCATATGGTTTGCTCGTAGCACATCAAAGAGTTTATCTCGCCCTACGCCTAAAGCGATGAGAGGTTCTTCCAATAGGTGATACAGTTTGCGTGTACCTATGCGTGGCATAAGACGTCTGATGCCCATCACAAGCGACACTACCTCGGCAGCTTTGTCCTGCATATCCTCGACTTTCCACCTATCTCGATAGTACTTCTGGCGTGATACCCCGACCAGTCGGCAAAGAACACTTATCGGTTTCGCTTGCTCTTTGGAGTACCTTTCGACTGCTCGGGTGGTAATTTTTTTCGTATCGGCAGGTGTAACTCTTCCTCGGCGATCTTGATTATCATATCCAAAATGCCTGCTTTGTCGGTTGCATCTTCTACCTCTTTCTGTAAAAAGGCATTCTGTCGGCGAAGGCGTTCATTCTCCTGCTCCAACTCAAAGATGCGTTGCTGGGGTGTCTTTTCTTTGCTCATATTATTTACAACCATTTCTCGGTCAAAGTTACCAAATTTTCGGCACCAATTCAACACCGTTCCATGACCTTGGATACCATACTTCAGCATCGCTCCTCTGGCTGACAACTCGCCTTGTTCGATTTCGCGAACTACCGATAACTTAAAACTCATAGGATAGTCTCGCTGCGTGCGCTTGACATACAGGCTTTTACTCTTTTCTTCCATAGCTTTACTTTTTATTATGTAACGCTATTTCAGGACGGGACACTGATTCACGAAAAAAGGAGAGTCGTTAAACTCTCCTTTTTTCTGTGAATCCGCCGGGGCTCGAACCCGGGACCCCAACATTAAAAGTGTTGTGCTCTACCTGCTGAGCTACGGATTCTCCGATACCAATTCCAATTGGTGGTGCAAAGATAGTTAAAAAAATCATTCTAGCAAAAATATCAACTAAATAATTAGATATATAGCGGTAATATCGATTTTTTTGCGAACTTTACACTCACAAATAATATTTTTATGGAGCAGCCAAAGATAGAACGTCTACTTCGTCTTATGAAGCTAATGACAGGAAATGTGAATTACACCGTCAATGACCTAGCAGAGCGTATAGGTACAACATATCGCTCTGTGTATCGATATATAGATACATTCAAGGATGCTGGATTTGTAGTCCAAAACCTTGGTGGTGGGGTATATAAGCTTGGTAAGGAGAGTCGTCACTTTAAGGATATATCACAGCTGGTACACTTCACTGATGAGGAGGCTCATATTGTTAATCAACTGATAGAGGCCCTCGATGATACCAATATGCTAAAGCAGAATCTACGCCGTAAACTGACATCCATATATGACTGTACATCTATGGCGCAAAGTATTGTGCGAGGCAGAAATGCCCAAAATGTAAATGCGTTACTTGAGGCTATGACGCAGCGCCGTCAGGTTGTTCTTCGCGACTATGCATCATCAAATACCGGTGTTGTCCGCGACAGAGTTGTTGAGCCTTTCGGTTTTACCACCAACTATGTTCAGGTGTGGTGCTACGAGGTAGATAGTGGCCTGAACAAGATTTTCAAGACCTCGCGCATCGGTGGCGTAGATATTCTGGATGATACATGGCAACATGCCGAGAGTCATGAGGAGGGGTATATTGATATCTTTCGCATGACAGGCTTTGAGCAACACCGTGTCTGCATCCGTTTGGGCATGATGGCGCACAACCTGCTCCTCGAGGAGTATCCATTGGCCGAGCGCGATATCATTCAGCAGGGGGATAGCTGGCTGTTGGATACCAAAGTGTGTAACTATCGCGGCGTGGGACGCTTTGTGCTAGGTCTTATGGATGATGTCGAGGTGCTTGAAAATGAGGAGTTTAAGGAGTATCTTCGCACGAAGCTACAGGAAGCCAAATTCTAGAGCCGTAGCTTTGCTAATGTGCTTTAGCTCTATGTTTTTGGCTTTATATGTAGGAGCCTCGGGTTACCTCTTTTCAATCTTATATCCTAGTTTCTGAAGAAGTTTTAGGGTGTTTTTTACAGTATTTCGGTCATAGTCACGCTCGCCCTCGGAGAGTCTCTCGTATGGGATTATACATGGGTGTCTCTTATCTTCGTCATTACGGGTATGGCCATATTGCCATCCCTCTTGCACACGTGACTTTGCCCACACCTCATGCACATTCTTTGATAATACCTCTATAATCTCCTCTATAGAGCTATCTAGTATCTCATCGCTAAGATCTATAGGAGATGGAACATACTCCTTGTCCTTTGCCGTTACCATGAAGTTTCGAGAGTCGTTCCACGCATCCATAAATTGTTCGATAGGGTAGCTGTCGCTATTGTTGTCACTATTAGGGTCAAAGAGTGTGATGGTGCCGTTTGCAGTGTTGTAATCGAGGACAACAACCGTATGGTCGGGTATCTCTCCTTCGAAGATATCCTCCATCAGCTCTGCCCATCTATCGCCAAGCAGCTCTCCACCGTCTACAGCTACGATAACATCCTTACCACTATTTAGTGCATCGCTAATATCTTTTAGAGTCGCGTTAAAATGCTGCTCAATACTCATTCCTAGGATGTTGAGTGTCTTACCAATATTATTAAGCTGCGTTCCACTCTCGCATAGCCACATGTTTGTCTTTGCGAGTTTTAGCATCTCCTCCTCGTTATAGCTGATGTTGTGTCTATTAAGAATATGCTTTTCGCACTCCCAGCAACAGAGATTACCTCTTTTACTTGATGCTGCATAGGCGCTCTTGAGGAGTATCTCCTCAATGTTAAAACCGAGTGCTAGGTCGCGGTCTACGCCTAATGAAATAGCTATTATCTCCTGTAGTTGCGTAGAGTGGGGGAGGGTAGCGACTATCATTCTCACCTCATCTGCTGTGGCATTGCCATCCAGAAATGCGGCGACCATCTCTTCCGTTATGCTGTTTGTCATCATATCATCTCTCATACCTTATATACTCTATGATGATTATCCATTTATTTAGCTATTACGATGCGCATGAGTGCGGCAATAGCTCGTTTCTTTATGTTGTATAGGTTGTCGATATTTACCCCCATCTCCTCTGCTACTAACTCGGGGTCGGCATCCTCAATCACAAGGCGCTGCAGAACCTCTGCATACCTTCTATTGCTCATGCTAGCAAGGAGGGTCTCAACATCGATGCGCGCATCATCTTTAGCCTCGGATGATGCTCCCTGGAACATTACAACCCTATCTAATAGAGGGTTTGAGGAGTTGGTATCTATCACCACATTTCGCTTATTTATGAAAAAACGTGTGGCTACAATCTTCATCCATTGGAATATGGAGCTGCGTCCTGCAAACTGCTTAAGGCGGCGGGCATCCTCCTCCATGAGGTGTATATATAGCTCGTTGATACACTCATCGTAGTCTACGGTGTAGTTAAAGATACGGCGAAGAATGCTGATAAAGAGAGGACGGCAGGTCTTGAAGAAAAACTCCTCCGTTATCTTCTCATCACCACGTATCAGTGTATCGCGAAGTTCTATATCGGTCATGATGATTTTGTTGATATGTATAATTACAGAAGCACTCTCTGTAATAGGGGTATGGGGTAATATGCGATGCTCTGCTATACAACTTATATGAAAGGAGCCTGCACAATATGGTTGTATGCAGGCTCCCTTTATAATCTATTATCTACGGCGATGTCCGCCACGCTTCATCTGTCGCATCTGCTGCTGTAGACCACCACCAGCTACGCTCTTCATCATCTTTCGAGTCTGCTCAAACTGCTTCAACAGGCGGTTTACATCTGCCACTGTAGTTCCAGAGCCTTTGGCGATACGCTCTCTGCGGCGAGCATTGATAATCTCTGGTTTCTCGCGCTCCTCGGGAGTCATAGAGTCGATTATAGCCTCGGTCTGCTTGAATGCGTCATCTGGGATATCTATATCCTTCAAGGCTTTGCCTACACCAGGAATCATCGATGCCAGGTCTTTGAGGTTACCCATCTTCTTTACCTGTGCAATCTGCTCTCGGAAGTCGTTGAAGTTAAACTGATCTTTGATAAGTTTCTTCTTGAGCTTACGAGCCTGCTCCTCATCAAACTGCTCCTGCGCGCGCTCCACAAGTGATACCACATCACCCATGCCGAGGATGCGGTCTGCCATACGCTCTGGGTGGAACACCTGCAAGGCATCCATCTTCTCACCCGATGATATAAACTTCAAAGGCTTATCTACCACAGAGCGGATAGAGATAGCGGCACCACCACGGGTATCACCATCGAGCTTTGTGAGAACTACACCATCGAAGTTAAGACGGTCATTAAACTCCTTGGCAGTATTTACAGCATCCTGACCAGTCATGGCATCCACAACGAAGAGTGTCTCCGAAGGGTTGATGGTAGCCTTGATGGTTGTAATCTCCACCATCATAGCCTCATCAACAGCCAAACGACCTGCAGTATCGACAATAACTGTGTTGTATGACTTTTGACGTGCGTAGTCGATAGCGTTCTTTGCAATCTCTACTGGGTTGTTGTTTCCTGGTTCGGTATATACCTCTACGCCTACGGTGTCACCCAAAATCTTGAGCTGGTCGATAGCCGCAGGACGATATACGTCACACGCTACGAGCAACACCTTGCGGTTCTTCTTGCTCTTTAGGAATGAGGCAAACTTACCAGAGAAGGTTGTCTTACCAGAACCCTGAAGACCGGCAATGAGGATTACCGCAGGATTACCCTCAAGGTTTACGTCTGTTGCTGTGCCACCCATTAGTTCTGCCAACTCATCGCGGACAATCTTGGTCATCATCTGGCCAGGCTTCACTGCCGTAAGCACATTCTGACCTAGAGCCTTACGCTTTACCTCATCGGTGAATGTCTTGGCTACTTTGTAGCTAACATCGGCATCTATAAGTGCGCGGCGTATCTCCTTAAGGGTCTCGGCAACGTTAATCTCCGTAATGCGACCCTCACCCTTTAGGATTTTAAACGAGCGTTCAAGTTTCTCGGTTAGATTTTCAAACATAGTAGTATATTATCTTTTAATTATTTCCTCTTTAGGCGCACAAAGATATAGAATATATCTTAATTTTCCAACTTGATGACATCATTATACCAATTTGTTGTCATCCACCCATTGGGGAATGCTGTGCTTGGTGCAGATGTTGTAACACCCGAGTATACATCTAGGTCAATGGGGTATGTACCAGAATTTCCGTATGCCGAGTAGAATGAGTCTAGGGAGAAGGATTTTACAACACACTCATCCAATGTGATGTTGAAGTTTTTAAGCGCTACATCGTCTGTGGCGATGACGTTTACCCACTCACCAAAGTCGTAGAAAAAATGTATTGGTTGCCCCTCATAAAATTGTAGCTTTGAGGTGTCGATATTCTCATACGAAGCGCTCTTTACCACCTCTCTTGTGGCTGCGGCAAGTGCCTCAATTTTAGAGCAATCATAAACGGTAACTGAACCACAACGATAGTTGCTGACATACTCATCGCGGTAGAATTTATGGTAGCTCTCCGCGGCACCTACATAGTCTGAAGACTCGCCATAATTGTTAAAGAGGTAGGGTAGTGTGCGATGGTATGGGAAGCCATTACCCATAATCTCTGTTGGTGATGCGATGATGTAGTTTGCCGAGTTGCGAAGATCGTATATCGCCTCAATATTGGACATGAAGCAGGCGTCAAAAAGAATATAATCTAGCTCTACTCCCGACAACTCAATGCCCTCTGCAATCTCATCAATATTCATACGTACGTTGCTCTCGCCAAAGTCGCGTGTAACCTCGGCACCTACGGCAGGTATCCATGGGTTGTACCCTGCGCTATATGTGGAGATATCGCTGTCACTCTCAATTATCTCGCGTGTTATCCATCCGTGACCGTGACCAGCCATCACAAGACCATATCTCTCGGCAGGAGCTACAGCAGCCATCAACGATATATATTGGCTAATCTCCTCGGGGCTTAAAACCTGATTCTTGGTGATTGGCGAAATATCTCTGATACGTGTCTCAACACATTTGTTGTTTGCCTCATCGTAGTACAACTCATTGATATATGCCTTACTAGATGTATCTTGACGAAATATCACCACACGATTATTACCTATTACACCAGCTTTGATAGCAACCATGGCATCTTCCAAATTTTTCTTGAAAAATCTATTTAGGCTTGTGCCACAGAAGAAGAACATTAGCGTATGAGTAGCATCGCCTGTGGGAAGACCAAGCTGTGTTATTGATGTTGTGGTAGTGTCATACCCTGGGGCAGATATGGTTATCTCGGCCTCGCGTCTTTCACCATCATTTCTATCAATATGAATCTCTATAGCGCCTATCTCGGAGCTACTTATGATGCTTACCCATGATACGTTAGATATGGCGGTAAATGTAGTATCAGGAGTTAGAAGATCGTTATTAATGGTGTACTTAATCGTTGCCTCCTGCTCCAAATATGAGTACACACCCTCATAATTTACAACATTGATGCTGGTGTCATTAACCTCGGGTATGACGATAGGAGCCTCCTTCTTGCAACCACAAAAGAGTATAACAGAAAGTGATAGTAGTACAGCGAAATTTATGCTTCGTAAAATGCTCATTATGAACTTATAATTAAAATTTCGGCAAAGATAAGAAAAAATATCTCAATTTATCAATGCTTACTTATATTGTTGTGGCTGTAAACCATTAATTTGCCAAGTTCTGTCGCGTTTGATAGTTACATCATCAGGTTTATTTCTGTATACTCGGCTATAGTCAAAGTAGAATCCCTTTATACCATCCTGTTTACGAGTAAGAGGTACAAACTCTGTAGTTCGGCTTATGATGCGTGCTTCGTTGTAGCTATACCCCTTCGATGCAACGATGTCGTAAGCATGTGAGAACATCAGAATATGCCAAGCATCCTCCTCCTTGAGTCCTGTTCCCGACATCTCAATAGCCCCAATAATGCCGTTTAAATGGTTGAAGTATAACCTCTCGCGGTGTGGGTCATCTAAAGCGCCATAGGCGTATGCTAATATATTGAGTGTCTTTGGGTTGAAGGGGTCTATCTCCATCGCCTCTATGCCTCGCTCTATCAAGGCCTCGAGCTGACCTACGGTAGGTTGCTCGGGGTCTATCCCCGCCATGATGCCAAGCATATCGTCTAATGGGCGATTCTCCGCAAAGGGGCGATACTCCTCTTGATATAGGAACCCATAGTAGAGATAGTAGTACTCCATCGCTGTCATCGACTCTGTGCCAAGGCGGTATTTCAGCATCAGATTAGTGTAGTAGTAGGGCGATGTTGTGTCGAGGGTCTGCGCTAGGATATCCTCCTCATCGGGTACGATAATCTTTCGCTCCTCGGCCGAGAGTGAGGATAGCGCCATGATAATCACAGCAAACAATAGAGATAGCTTTTTTAGATGTTTCATAATGTCGTTTTACCTATTAACGCACTACTATCTCAAATCGTATTTTGTAATAGCCTCTTTGATGTCGTGGCGCAGAGCCTCTGTGCCATCAACCAGCGGAAGACGTACTTCGCTATTGGTGAGTCCCATAGCCTCGGTCATGACCTTTACGCTCACAGGATTACCTTCGCGGAAGATTAGGTTTAGAGGTTCGGTGAATATCTCCCTCATCTCTCTCTCGCTACTCTCTATGTCGCCAGCCATAGCTCGGTGTATGCAGTTGCAAAATAGCTCTGGAAAGGCGTTGGCAGCAACAGAGATTACTCCCTCGCCGCCACGCTTAATAAGCTCCACTGTTAGCCCATCATCTCCCGAAAGCACGAGGAAGTTATCAGGGCGGCCATCTATGATGCGCTGCATCTGCTCTATATCTCCAACGGCCTCCTTAATAGCTACAATCCTCTCGGTAGCATTAGCTAGGCGAAGTGTAGTCTCGGCTGTCATATTTACCCCTGTGCGACCAGGTACGTTATAGACAATTACTGGGATAGGAGATGCCTCTGCTACAGCCATGAAGTGGCGATAGATACCCTCCTGTGATGGCTTGTTGTAGTAGGGCGTTACACAGAGAATTGCCACGCACTGTGAGAGGTCAAATGTGCGGAGCTGCTCTACAAGCTCGGCGGTGTTGTTGCTTCCCATGCCTGCCACGATGGGTACACGCTCGGCAGTTCGCTCCACTATGAAGTCAAGAACCTCCTGACGCTCTTTGAGAGATAGTGTTGCTGTCTCGGCTGTCGAACCGAGGGCTACGATATAGTCCACGCCACCCTCTATGACATAATCTACCATGAGTGCCAAAGCATCATAATCTACTGCATAATTTTTAAATGGAGTGATGAGTGCTACACCCACACCCTTAATCTTCTCTTGTATCATAGTTGCTTCTATTAACTCTAAAATAGTGTTCCTTGTATAGGCTCATTATTACTCTTTGCAGGATTCTCCTCCTCTTGCACAACCTCCATCTGCGGTGCATCGCTAATAATAGAGATAAACTCCTCAAGTGTGAGTATTGTGATACCTAGCTTTTCAGCCTTTTGTCGTTTTGCTGGCCCCATATTGTCGCCAGCAACAATGAAATCTACATTTGCAGATACCGCAGCGAGGTTTCGTCCGCCATGCTGCTCCACCAAGGCTTTCATATCATCACGCGATAGCCCAGGAAATTTACCCGATACAACAACGCTCTTTCCCTCAAGGGCATTTGATGAGCGCACCTTATCCTTAATCTCAAGCTGTAGGCCAGCTTCGCGGAGACGCTCTATTATATGTTTATTCTCCTCCGCTGCGAAGTACTCTATTATGCTTTCTGCAATCTTTGCTCCCACCTCTTCGGCCTCGGCAAGCTCCGATAGTGTAGCTGTGGCGATGGCATCAAGAGTGCGAAAATGCTCGGCGAGATATTTTGCGGTGGTCTCCCCGACATAACGAATACCTAATGCAAATAGTAAACGCTCAAATGGCACATCCTTGGAGCGGCGTACACCCTCTAAGATATTTGCTGCAGACTTCTCTCCAAGGCGAGGAAGAGTAGCTAGTTGGTGTCCATCCAAATAGTAGATATCCGAGATATCACGTATCAAGCCATTCTCCCATAGTAGCTCTATAGTCTCACCACCAAGGCCCTCGATATCCATCGCTTTGCGCTTTACGAAATGCTCTATTCGCCCTATGATTTGGGGTTTGCACTCGCCGCTGTTGGGACAGAAGTGCTTCGCCTCGCCCTCTACACGTACTAATGGGGAGCCACACTCGGGACAATGAGTAATATACTCTAGAGGTTTGCTGTCGGCACCTCGCGCCTCGACATCCACACCTGTAATCTTTGGGATAATCTCGCCGCCCTTCTCCACGTAGACCATATCTCCTATGCGTATGTCGAGTGCCGCTATCTGGTCGGCATTATGTATCGAGGCACGCTTGACGATGGTTCCTGCCAACTGCACAGGTTCGAGGTTTGCAACAGGTGTCACAGCACCTGTGCGTCCCACTTGATAATCTACGCTGATAAGTTTGGTTAGCGCCTTCTCTGCCTGGAACTTATATGCTACGGCCCAACGTGGAGACTTGGCTGTGGAGCCTAGAGAGCGTTGGTCGCTATATCTATTTACCTTGATAACTATGCCATCGGTAGCATAGGGGAGTGCTTTACGCTCCGTGTCCCAGTGGGCGATGAAGGCCTCTATCTCGCCACGAGAGCGACATATTGCTGTGTGGTTGGAGATTTTAAATCCCCAGCTACGTGCCGCTTCGAGGTTCTGCCAGTGGTTGTCATATGGGAGGTCATCACCTGCTATCTGGTATAGCGTGCAGTCCAAGCCGCGCTGCGCCACCTGCTGTGATGACTGAAGCTTTAGGGTTCCTGCCGCAGCATTACGTGGATTAGCAAGGAGCGACTCTCCAGCAGCCTCACGCTCGGCATTTAGCCTATTAAATGAGGCGTAAGGCATGATAATCTCACCACGAATCTCAAATAGAGCAGGGTAGTTGTTGCCTTGAAGCTTTAGTGGTACGGTGCCAATGGTGCGCACATTGTTTGTGACGTCATCGCCACGTTTGCCATCACCGCGTGTCACAGCACGTGCCAAAGCACCATTCTCATAGGTGAGAGATATCGCCGTGCCGTCAAACTTCAGCTCCACAACAAACTCCACCTCTCCAATCTCCTTGATGATGCGATCTATCCACTCTCCAAGCTCCTCCGAAGAGTAGGTGTTGGCTAGTGACATCATAGGGAAACGATGCTCCACACTTCTAAACTCCGTAGTTAGGTCACTTCCTACACGCTTTGTAGGGGAGTTAGGGTCTGCCTGCTCGGGATATTGTGCCTCGAGATCCTGAAGCTCACGCAATAGCCTGTCGAACTCAATATCTGAAATCTCGGGGCTGTTATCCACATAGTAACGTCTATTGTGATACTCGAGAGTTGTCTCCAACTCACGCATACGTAGTATGTCTAGCTCTCTACTCATAATTTCTCTTATGCGCATAATATTGTGTAAAGGTACGCAAATTGTTTGGAACAACGAAGAATTTTAGAAAAAATAAAAAAAATATTATACAATGCTTGTACATTGTCAAAATGTAATTACATTTGCGGAAAATTTATGATAAGTCGAGGATGAAACCCCGATTGGTTGTATAACACCTGTAAGAATAGAAAGTATATATGGCTACAGAGAATTCGAAAAGACGACTAATTACAAGTTTTCACAATCTAACACCTGAACAGCAGGCAGAGGTACGTGCGCTTTACCCACTAGGTTTTGGCGAGGTTATGATGCGTTATGATAAACCTGATGGAACATTCTTCTACACCGTACCTTACGAGACTGAAGATACTTACTATATGGTAAAGATTGACGTTAAGGTTGATGATGTTCAGGATGATGATAATGATGGCTACTATGAGGATGATGATTTGAAGGGTGCTGATGAGTTTGCAGATACTCCTTCGGATGATCCTGCTGATGAGGACTCAATGTAGTTTAGATATTAAGAGATATCAGTAACAAAACCCCTCGGGTAGCGCTATAAGCATCCCGAGGGGTTATTATTTGTCTTTTTTGCAAACTATATTGGCGAGGTCTACTTTTTATCTTGACCCTCCTCGCGGCGTTTATCATTCTTGCGCATCAGCTTGCGGATGGCGTTAGCGAGGTTTTGAGGGTCGATGTTGCGTTTTATCTCCGAGGAGTGGGCGAGGGATATCTGTCCTGTCTCCTCCGATACTGCGATGATAATAGCATCCGAAACCTCACTCATGCCCAATGCTGCACGGTGACGCATACCATAAGATTTGGGAACCTCCTGTTGTGTGGATGGAAGTACGCACTTGGCTGCGACAACTCTACTGCCATGTATCACCATGGCGCCATCGTGGAGTGGTGCATTCTTGAAAAATACATTCTCGATGAGTGGCGTAGATACCTTGGCATCTATAGAGATACCACTCTCTTCAATTACGCTCAAGTCGCTAGATTGCTTGATGATGATGAGCGCGCCAACCTTCTCGGCGCCCATCTCCTGACACGCCAACACTATAGGGTCTAGGTCTATGTCCGACTCGGTGCGGCGATGACGAAGGTTGAAGATTCGTGATAGCCACTCAAATCGCTCACGCTGACGTCCTATGACCTGCAAAAAGTGGCGAATTTCGGGTTGGAAGATGATGAGTATGGCAATGACACCCACAGAGATAATCTGTCCCAGGATTGTTGAGAATAGTACAAGGTTAAAGGTCTTGACAAGAATCCATACAAGGTATATGATAAATATACCCATAATGATATATGGAGCGCTAGTGCCTCTCATAGCTCGATATACTCCATAGAGTAGCGATGCTACCAGAACAATGTCTATAACGTCAACAAACGTAAATGGTATGAAGCCCATCCTCAAATGTTTTAATTAATGTGTCAAACAGTGCTACAAAAATAATAAAAAAAAGCCGATAAGCAAAAGCAAATCGGCATTTTTAGTGACATTGTTGAAACTACTCCAATGTGCCAGCTGTGTAAAGCTCATCAACACGCTTTAGTACCACGTCAGAAATGTTGAGGCTAGGCTCTGCATCTACAACTGATACAGCGTTGATAATCATCTTATAACGCTTGTCGGCATTAAGCTCGCTGATAGCTTTGCGTGTTAGCTCCTGGAAGCGGTTCATGAGTACCACCTGCTCCTCTGAAAGTGCCTGCTCCTCCTTCTGAAGTGTTGCACCCTCGGTCTGTACTGTTGTCTGAAGAGCATTCATGCGTGTCTGAATAGACTCACCCTTCTTCTGCAACTCGGTCTGACGCTCCTGTGCCTTAAGCGTTGTCACAAGACCCTTCTCGTAATCCTGCTGAAGCTTCATGGCCTCATTCTGCAACTTGTTGTACTCCTGTGCCAAGTTCTGCTCCTTTTTTGCCCATCCCTCCTGTGCTGCTGTAGCACGTGTCTGGAACTCCTGCATCTTTGTCTCCAAGGCCTTGCCCTCGGTAGCATAGAGCTTACTAGATGACATGATATAGTCGAGGTCTACGTATACCACATCGCCACTTGCAACGCACTCTACGGTACGTACCTCGGTGTTATCGCTAGCTGTTGTAGCCTCCTCTGCGTTCTTATTAGCAGAATCTGCGCAAGAGGTCATCATAGCTGACAAAGCCAAGATAAAGAAAAGACTCTTTTTCATAATTTTTATACTCTGTTTTAGTTAATTTTCGAGTTTCGAAACACAAAGGTAAGAAAATTTATTTACTTTTGTAGAAATTTTATGATAATTTTTCTCTAATAGACGATATTATGTACGAATATATATCTGGTCAGGTGGTTGAGGCAACGCCAACCTATGCTGTGGTTGAGGCTGCGGGTGTGGGCTATTTTATCAACATATCGCTAAAAACATACTCCGATATAGAGCAGGCGCAGCAAGCGCGTCTGTATGTTCATTTTATAGTGCGTGAGGATCAGCAGTCGCTTTTTGGCTTCTCCACGAAGTTGGAGCGTGAGCTGTTTCGTCAGCTTATAAGTGTGTCGGGTGTGGGTGGCAACACGGCGCGAATGATACTTTCAACATACTCATCGCACGAGCTTCAAAATATTATTGCTACCGAGAATGCTGTGCTACTAAAAAATGTTAAAGGCCTGGGACTCAAGACGGCACAGAAGATTATTGTTGAGCTGTCGGGTAAGATGATAGAGCTAGGAGCATCGGATATGATGACCCCAATTATCAAGGGTGTCACACCGCAGAATAGTGAGATTTATAACGAGGCTCTGGCGGCGTTGTCGATGCTTGGATTTCAGAAATCTGCCTCCGAGAAGGCTCTCAAGGCGATATTCCAGGAGTCTCCCGATATGGCCGTTGAGGATGCTATACGTGCTGCTTTGAAGCGTTTGTAGTGCATGTTTTCAACAAAATTTCGGTTATTATAAAATAATTATTATCTTTGTGCGATATATATATGTATATGAAGAGATATCGCAACATACTTTTTATGATGGTTATGCTAGTAACGATGCTTGGCATGCCATCTATATTTGTGGGGTGTAGTAACGATAATGACACTGTTCTTAACCAGCAACAGAAGTCTATAGAGAATTATTTGAAGAGTTCACATAATCCACGACTTATAGATGAGGCAGAGGTGTCGGAGTCTATGGATGACAATCCTCCGTTCTATACACGCTGGGATATGAACATCTATCGTTATATCGCAACCTATTACAATGAGGGTCGTGATGCACTTCCCAAGATATCTAATGGTACTACCTTTGATATAACCTATACGGCATATATCTTTACAGGTAATGCACCTACGATAAGCACTATGTTTGCTACAAACGATATTGACAGATATAACGAGCTTGTAGCTCAAGGGCTTACGCCATCCGATTATTGGGATTTGGAGCCAAAGCGTGTCACATTAGGCGATGGTGACCTCTTCGATAGCCTCGAGACTGCCCTAAAGGGTTGTTATGAGGGTGATGAGGTGGAGATATACCTAACATATCCCGAGGCGTATGGTAAGGACTATATTGGTAAGGTGCCAAGTAAGTCTCCGCAGGTGTGGTTTATAAAGATTGTTGATGTATTATAGAGAGATGAATATGAGAATTATATATAGTATTGCAACAGCTATTGCAACACTTCTAGTTTTAGGCTCGTGTGTTAAGGAGCCATCGGTGAGTTATCGTGATGTTGAGAAGCGCTCCTTCACGGCGTGGATTAAGCAGCATAAGCCAGAGTTGCTTGACAACTACCAGGAGGATGGAGAGTATTATGTAGAGGTGCTGGATAGGGGTATTCAGGATTCTGTGCCTGTTACGGGTAAGGATGTGTGGGTGTGGTGTGATTTTACATGCCGCAACCTCGATGGTGATATCGTGGAGTGTCGTAGCGCAGAGCTAGCGCAGATGCTCAACGCCTATAACTCACACACACACTATGTCCCAGCATTCCGCTTCAGTGGTAAGGATAGCCATACACTCATGGAGGGAACATACCTTGCAACCTACAATAAGATTACATGGCGTAATCCCGAGAGTGGCGAGATGGAGGAGTTAGAGGTGCGTTATGGCACAAAGCTACGCCTCTATTTGCCATCGCTAGTAACTGGAAGTAGTACGCAGACCGCAGATGGTGGTTATGAGGGTGAGTATGCTTTGGACACGAGCAAGCCACTCTCTGTGGAGATGACAGTATATGGCCATGTGGGAAATCCTGTGGCATACGAGGGTGAGCGTGTGAACTCTTTTGCCAATGTAAACGGCGGTCTATGTACAGAGCATCGTGCGACAAAGGAAAAGAGCTATCGCCGTACCACTACACGTACCGAAGATGCGGAGGAGGTCGATACACGACCTTTGGAGTTCTTTGATGGTCGTTGGCATCAGCCTATAGATACCCTAGAGCATCTCCTTGTTAATTACTCCTATACCCCAGAGAAGTATCTCGACTATAAGAATTCGTTGGGCGCTGATACGCTGAAGTATCCTAGCGAGAGCATCTATAATAAAGGTAGTGTCTATAGCTCCGATGTAGATAGTCGTATCAATGCTGCTCTTATTGAGCGTTTTGGACGTGGTATCGACTATGATGAGGTGTTGGAGACAGATTCTATAAATACGGTATCTAGTGCAAAGCTGTGGTATATTGGCCGCTTCCTCGATGGCTTTATCTTCGATACAAATATCGATGAGGTTAAGGAGATTATTTATGGTAAGATAGAGAGCGAGGGTGAGGCTCTTACCTTCTCTACCGCCGAGCCTCTCGAGAATGAGTATATCTTGGCGTGGAACTATGCTCTACCTACGTTGCGCCTAGGACAGTGGGCAGCTATTGTTGCAGTATCTACATACGGCTATGGCATCAGCGGTAAGGTTGGCTCACACACATCTACTACCATAACTGACGGTACGTTTGACTATGCTAGCTACTATAACTATATGAATTATATGAATAACTACTACGGTAGTGGTTATGGTAATATGTATAATCAGGGTTATTATGGCTACAATCCATACTACTATGGATATACACCACAGGTTACTACCACAACAGTAACCACAACCTCTACCGAGATTCCAGCATTCTCGCCTCTCCTCTTCCAGGTGTTTGTCGAGAAGTAAGCGGTGAAAAGTCTATATTTACAGAAAAAAATATAGGGTATCTCTCGAGGGATACCCTATATTCTATTTTGCCATCACCTCACGCAGGTAGTAGCCCGTGTAGCTCTCATTGTTGGCAATGATATCTTGTGGTGTGCCTTCGGCGACAACAACTCCACCGTTGCTACCTCCCTCGGGGCCCATATCAATAATCCAGTCGGCAACCTTTATTACGTCAAGGTTATGTTCTATAACTATCGCTGTGTTGCCGCAATCTACAAGTCGGTTTATCACCTCCAGTAGCTGGCGGATATCCTCAAAATGGAGTCCTGTGGTAGGCTCATCAAGGATATATAGCGTGCGACCAGTCTCGCGTTTAGATAGCTCCGTTGCGAGCTTTATGCGCTGCGACTCTCCACCAGAGAGTGTTGTGCAGGGCTGTCCTAGAGTTAGATAGCCTAGGCCCACCTCTTGTATGGCACGTAGCTTCTGATATATAGATGGTATATGCTCAAAGAACTCTACAGCCATGTTGATAGTCATATTTAGCACATCGTTAATGCTCTTGCCCTTATACTTTACTTCGAGGGTCTCGCGGTTGTAACGATTGCCACCACATGTGCGACACTTAACATATACATCGGGAAGAAAGTTCATCTCTATAGTTTGATGTCCTGCGCCACGACACTCCTCGCAGCGTCCGCCCTTGACATTAAACGAGAATCTTCCAGCCTTGTAGCCACGTATCTGTGCATCGGGAGTCATCTCAAAGAGCTTACGTATATCGGCAAAGACATTGGTGTAGGTGGCTGGATTGCTACGTGGCGTGCGGCCAATCGGTGATTGATCAACAACAACAAGCTTATCTATATTCTCCAGACCCTCGATGCTCTCATACTTAAGTGGTTGGTCGTAGGAGCGATATAGGTGGCGTGAGAGTATAGGACGTAGCGTGCCGTTAATAAGTGATGACTTACCCGAGCCAGAGACTCCTGTAATACATACAAACTTACCTAGAGGAATGGTTACATCCACCCCCTTAAGGTTATGTCCCGAGGCACCACGCAGCGTTATAGATGTGCCATTGCCTTGGCGTAGGGTTTCGGGAATCGCTATGCGTCTACGACCAGTAAGGTAGTCCGCGGTGATGCTATCACTGTTGCATATATCCTCAAACGTGCCTGAAGCGACAATCTTTCCTCCGTGGCGACCTGCCAAAGGCCCTACATCAACAATATAATCTGCCTCGCGCATCATATCCTCGTCATGCTCCACAACAACTACCGAGTTTCCGGCATCGCGAAGACGCTTCAGGCTATCTATCAATCGGCGGTTATCGCGCTGGTGAAGACCGATGCTAGGCTCATCGAGAATATAGAGAACATTAACGAGCTTTGAGCCAATCTGCGTGGCTAGACGTATACGCTGTGCCTCACCACCCGATATAGTTCGCGAGGCGCGCGATAGTGAGAGGTACCCCAAACCGACATCCACAAGAAATCCTGTACGCTCGCGAATCTCCTTGATAATATCGCGTGCTATGGTCTTCTCCTTGTCGTTAAGATGCTTCTCTATATCTGCCATCCATGCCTGGAACTCGCATATAGACATTGCCGATACCTCGGCTATATTCTTATCTCCAATACGGAAGTGTAATGCCTCGGATTTAAGACGCGAACCGCCACACTTTGCACATGGCTCCATTACGAGGAACTGCTCGCGCCACTTCTCTCCACGCTTCGACTCCTCATCTATGTTGCGCATTATCCACTCCGACACACCCATCCACTGACACATGGTGTTGCCACTGCCATACGAGAACTCTGCGACATTGAGCGTCATAGGCTCTGCATCACCATAAAGAATGGCGTTCATGGCCTCTGTAGAGAGTGTATCTATGGGGTCGTCAAGGGTGAAGTCGTGGCGGCGACCAAGAATCTCCAACATCGCAAAAAGCATGTTATTATGATACTTTCCCAGAGGCTCTATGCCACCATCACGAAGCGATAGCGAGCCATCGGGAGCTATCTTGCGAATGTCAAATACGGCACGCTCCCCAAGACCATTGCACTCGGGGCAAGCTCCTTTTGGTGAGTTGAAAGAGAAGGTGTGGGGCTGTGGCTCCTCAAAGGCCTCTCCCGTTGTGGGACACATAAGGTTACGTGAGTAGTAGCGTACACCCTCGGTGCCATAGTCGTAGAGCATCATAGTACCCTTGCCTTGGCGCATAGCCTCACCCATAGATGTTAGCATACGCTCACGGTGTGCCTCGCCTACAACAAGGCGGTCTATAACCATGTCGATAGTGTGAATCTTATATCTGTCGAGCTTCATGCCTGGGGATATCTCGCATATCTTGCCATCTATACGTGCATAGATATAGCCCTTGCGCGACATGGTCTCAAAGAGTTCGCGGTAGTGGCCCTTGCGACCCTTCACCACGGGGGCCATGAACGCCACGCGGCGACCATCAAAACCCTCAATCATAAGGTTGCATATCTGCTCATCACTATAACGCACCATAGGCTCACCCGTATATGGCGAGTAGGCACGCGAAGCTCTTGCATAGAGAAGTCGTAAAAAGTCGTTAATCTCCGTAACCGTACCCACCGTGGAGCGTGGGTTCTTATTTGTGGTCTTCTGCTCGATAGCTACCACGGGACTTAACCCAGTGATGTGATCTACATCAGGGCGTTCCATGTTGCCGACAAACTGGCGAGCATAGGCAGAGAGGGTCTCCATATATCGGCGCTGTCCTTCGGCGTAGATGGTGTCAAAGGCTAGTGACGACTTGCCCGAACCCGAGAGACCAGTGATAACAACAAGCGAGTCGCGCGGTATGGTGACATCAACGTTTTTGAGGTTGTGAACTCTCGCTCCTATAACCTCTATCTGCTTCTTTGCCATGCGATTATAGAAGATGTGAGAGAAGTGTCTGAAGAGATATCCATCCCATTAAGTCTATGAAGAAAACCACGATAATAAAGAGTGTGAACCAGCGTACAAATTTAACGCCCCAGTTCATTGCCCAGTGTGATGCCATGACAGCACCAACGATGTTGCCCGCACCATGCAACAGGCCGGCAATCCACTCCACCTGGTTGTTATACACAAATACTGCGAGGGCAAAGGGCGTAGAGAGAAATATTACAAACCCCTTGATAACATTTGCCGTAACAATATCCAAATTCATAGACCATATCGTAATGGCGAGAATCAAGAATCCCAGACCAATGTATATATATCCGCCATAGAAGCCAATGATGAAAAACCATATATAGTGCCACCATCTAATCTGGAGTCCGTGACCTCCCGTAATCTGCTCCTTATCCTTACCCATGATGAGGTATATAAGGATGATGGCAAGCACAACACTCAAACATATCTTGAAGAGCGACTCGCTCACCTCACTCGCCACCATAGCACCAATGATATTACCTACTATAGCTGGAATCGAGAGGAGAAGACCACTCTTTATATGCAGCATGCCTTTGCGGAGAAAGGCTACTGTGGCTGAAAGGTTTTGTAGCAGTACCGCTATGCGATTGGTGCCATTTGCAATACCGATAGGCATACCCATAGCCATAAATAGCGACATCGTAATCACCGAACCACCACCACCTAATGTGTTGATAACACCCACAATGACTCCCGATACTAGGAGTAGTATAATCTCATTAATGCTCATAATTCTACTTTTTACAATATCTCAAACTCATCGGCATCGGCTGAAACATTAAACTTTGCTCTAAACCTCTGCAATGCCTCTATGTCTATCTCTACAACCTCCACGCCCTCGTGTGACCCCATCTCTATGACCTCTTCTCCGCGATAATCTATCACTGCGGAGTCTCCCGAATACTCCAGTCCTGGCTCCTCGCCGATGCGGTTTACACCCACAACGTATGCCTGATTCTCAATAGCCCTAGCACGTAATAGTGTCTGCCATACTCTGCGGCGAGGTTTTGGCCATAATGCTACATAGAGTATAGCGTCATAGTCGCCACGCTGTCTGCTCCATACCGGGAAACGTAAGTCGTAGCATACCTCCAAGAGATACCTTACGCCACGCCAGGTGACTACCTTACGCTCTTGGCCAGCGCTATAGTGCTTATTCTCACCACCTACCGAGAATAGATGTCGCTTATCGTACCACTCCACACCGCCATCAGGCATCACAAAGTACATGCGGTTATAGTAGCTTTCTCCCTCCTTTATAGATACCGAACCAACGATGGCGCAATCTAATCTCTTTGCCATCTTCTGCATCCACGCTAGGGTAGTGCTAGAGTCGCAAATATCCTTTGGTGTGGTGACAAAGCCTGTCTGAAACATCTCCGACAACACCACAACATCTGTCTTTATACCCTCGAGCATCTGCTCCAAGGCCTTGAGGTTTGCTTCGATATTACACCACGCTATATCACGCTGAACTATGGCTACTCGCTGCTTCATTACTTTGTTGCTATGTAAAAGAGGTCGAAACACCTGTCGTGAACATCTACTACGCTGTAGTCCTCCATGGTAATACCCTCCGTAAGACTCCTATTGGTGCTATGAAGCCTACGGCGATTTATACGATTCATAATATCGTAGGGTAGTTGCAGTAACCATCGTGGTAGCCACCATTGCATACGTAGTATGTCAAAACGCATTATACGATGCACCGACTCCTTATTCTTTTGGTAGTACTCCCACACTTGTTCATTGCCCTCTACACCGCGTGCCTCGATAGCTGAAAATGGCGATAACAACGCTTTAAACTCCGCTGCACTATACTCCCTTACGTGCCAAGGGTTACGTGTTAGGGACATAGGCTTGTTTGGGGTGCTTACGATAAATTTACCCCCAGGCTTTAGCACACGATATACCTCATCAACAAACGCCTTGTCGTTGCGGATATGTTCAATAACCTGAAACGATACCACATAGTCAAATGAGGCATCTGCAAATGGTAGTGGTGGAACCTTTGCTTCTACAAAGGTGACATTAGCAGGGAGTATGCCTAGCTCCTCGGAACGACACTTGTCGATGGTCGTAAAGCTCTCGGTAGCAGGTGCTATAATCTCTGCTCCATATCCTGTTCCAGTGCCAATCTCGAGTACTTTGCCTGCCACAAGGCGCGATGCCTCTACGTATGCCAGACGTGAACGCTGGAATACGTAGTTGTCACTCGCCTCGCGAGATACTCTCTCTGCAGTCTTTATCGCCATCGTTACTTTATAACCTCTATGCCATGCTCTGTTTGGCGCACCTTGCCCTGCTTAAGCAACATACCCAAGGCACGCTTAAACACCTTCTTACTCATGCCTGTAATGCGAGCCACATCTTGTGGTTCACTCTTGTCATTGACGCTCAATACGCCGCCATGAGCCTTTAGCATAGCCTCAAGCTTCACAACCGAGGTCTCCACCTCTGCAAGACCTGTCTGCTGAAGGCTTACATCGATGCGCATATCCTCTGTTATCTTACGTATCCAGCCACGACATCTATCGCCAATATGGATAGGTCTAAATAGCTGATTCTTATATATCATACCCCAATGACGGTTGTCAATTACCACGCGATAACCGATAGGGGTCTCAAATGCCACCAAGATATCTACCTCGTCATTAACCTTCACTGTTAGAGGCTCTTCGTTGTATATAAAAGGCTTTATCTTGTTGGTTGCTACGCAGCGTCCTGTGCGATCATCCACATACATATAGACCACGCTCTTTTGTCCTGCGATAACACCACCTTGCTGATTACGGTTTGGAAGAAAGAGATGCTTGCCCGAAAGTCCCCAATCTAGGAATGCACCATGAATACTCTTATCTACAACCTTGAGTGCCGCAACTTCACCAACCTTGATGAGAGGCTTCTCGGTAGATGCTACGAGGCGATCTTCCGAGTCGTGGTATACGAATACCTCCACCTCATCATCCTCCTTCATGTCGAGGCGTGTGAAGCGATTTGGGAGCAATACCTCATTTCCCTCATCATCTTTTAGGTAGAGTCCGAAATCCGAGATTCGGCTGACCTTCAATATTTGTAATTCTCCAGTTTTCATAGTTCTGTTAGTATACACTTTTGTTCTTAATCGTGTAAAGATACGATTTTTTTGCGAGATTACAAAATTATCTATTGTGTAGCTAAAATAAAGATGAGAATATGACTCTAAATTCTCATCTTTATAGCGTTGTATAACAGTATTTTGTTACTCTTTATAGATGTAATATAATTTGCTATAATCCTACCTATTCAAACAATGAGAGCCTATCCCAAATTGGGATAGGCTCATAAGATAATTGTAAATGCTAAAGTCGATTATTTCTTTGCCTCCTCTACAGATACAGCGCGGAACTCCTTCAAAAGCTTTGAAAGCTCCAATGCAGCCTTACGTGCGCGAGTACCAGCAGCCTTGTTTCCCTTCTCAACCTGCAATGCAGCGTTTGTTGCATATACCTCATACTGGGCAGCAATCTTCTCTACTAAAGTCTTCATATAAATTAATTTTTTAAGGTTTTTCGTTTTGCAAAGATATAAAATATTTTTTGTTTGCAAAGTATTTTAAGCTTTTTTTACTCATAAGAGGTTGATTTTCTAACGAATTAACATCTATTTCCAGCAAATCTTGAACCATCTGTAATACTCTAAAAATCCCCATTAATGGGGATTGCATAGCTCTGTAACATTTTTTATCTTTGTAGCCATAAATTGAAGAAATAATATTGCGAATATAGATGCGATTAAGTGAATTAAAGACTGGCGAGAAGGCTGTTGTTGTCAAGGTGCTTGGCTATGGAGGCTTCCGCCGCCGTATTATGGAGATGGGCTTTGTGCGTGGTCAGGAGGTGAGTGTCATCCTCGATGCGCCACTTAAAGACCCCATCGAGTACCACATTATGGGTTATGATATCTCTCTACGCCGCAAGGAGGCGGAGATGATTGAGGTGATGACACTCGAGGAGGCATCACAATTTTCGGAAATGGAACCCTCAACGCTTATAGATGGTGAGGATATCATAGGGCGTGTCGTGCAGAGCCGTCATAAGCATATTAGCGTAGGCCTTGTGGGTAATCCAAACTCTGGCAAAACATCGCTCTTTAATACCCTCTGTGGACGTAGTGAGCATGTGGGAAACTATAGTGGAGTGACGGTAGATGCCAAGCGTGGCACATTGTCGTTCAAGGGTTATACCTTTGAGATTACAGACCTCCCAGGTACCTATGCACTCTCGGCATACTCTCCCGAGGAGGTTTATGTGCGTAGACATCTTGTGGAGAGTGCGCCCGATGTTATTATCAATACTGTTGTGGCGTCAAACCTAGAGCGTAACCTATATCTCACCACCGAGCTAATTGACATAAGTCCAAAAATGGTCGTAGCTCTCAATATGTATGATGAGTTGGAGCGTAGTGGGGCAAAGTTTGACCACGAGATGTTGGGTGAGATGATTGGTGTGCCTATTATCCCTGTTGTGGCACCATCGGCGCGAGGTATAGAGGAGCTTCTAGATGCAGTGATAGCGGTATATGAGAATCGGGACCCTAGGGTGCGACATATTCATATTGGCTATGGCTCGGTAATAGAGGAGCATCTCGAGACGCTAAACAGGGATATGCGCAAGCATCGCGAGGAGCTTATTGCGCACTTCCCGCCGCGCTACTATGCCTTGAAACTTATTGAGGGTGACAAGGAGGTTATGACGATGATAGAGTCCTCGCCACACCGTGAGCAATGGATAGCGATGGCTACGCGTGCTAGGGTGAGTATCGAGGAGTCGCTAGGTGAGGATATAGAGACCTCTCTTGCTAGGCAGAAGTATGGCTTTATCTCGGGAGCGCTCAAGGAGACATATACTGCCGTGAAGAATGACCGTAATACGCTGGGAGATAAGCTCGATGCTATTGTCACACACCGCATCTGGGGATTCCCCATCTTCTTTGCCCTTATGTGGTTTATGTTCTACTGCACCTTCACCCTTGGTGCCTATCCCCAGGAGTGGATAGAGATGGGTGTGTCGTGGCTCTACGACACCGTGCATGGCTTGATGGGCGAGGGTGCGTTGAGAGATATGATCACCGATGGCGTTATCAATGGCGTAGGTAGTGTGTTGGTATTCCTTCCAAATATCATGATTCTCTACCTCTTTATTTCGCTCTTGGAGGACTCGGGATACTTGGCGCGTGCAGCATTTATAATGGATAAAGTTATGCACCACATGGGAGTCCATGGTAAGTCATTTATACCAATGGTCATGGGCTTTGGATGTAATGTCCCCGCGGTAATGGCATGTAGAACTATAGAGTGTACAACATCGCGTATAATAACTATTATGGTAGTGCCATTTATGTCTTGTAGTGCGCGTCTACCTATCTATATGATGATTGTTGGAACCTTCTTTGCCGAGCATGCTGGCACGGTGTTGTTCTTGCTCTATGTGGGAGGTATGTTGTTGGCTGTTGTCTCGGCACGCCTCATGCGTAGGTTTATGTTTAGAGAGCAGGAGGCACCATTTGTTATGGAGCTGTCACCATACCGTATTCCTACTGCTACGGCTACCATACGTCACATGTGGTCGAAGTGTGCGCAGTATCTTAAGAAGATGGGTGGCCTTATCCTTATAGCCTCTATCGTGGTGTGGCTGTTGAGCTACTATCCTCGTCCTCAACACAATGTAGAGGAAACAGAGGCTCCACGTTTTGAGCAGTCATACATGGGATATGTGGGACAGTGGTGTCAGCCTATGTTTGCCCCTATGGATATGGAGTGGCAGGCTACAATAGCCCTCATCTCGGGTATTCCTGCCAAGGAGATTGTGGTAAGCACCATGAATGTCCTCTATGCCCAGCCTGGTGATGAGGAGGCTGTGGATGATGAGGAGCTATCACCATCGGTGAGTGAGCGTATAGCCTCTAGTATGTCTATCCCTACGGCTGTGGCATTTCTCATATTTTCGCTTCTCTACCTACCATGCTTGGCGACAATCATGGCGATAGGTGCGGAGCTAAATTGGAAGTGGGCTGTAGGCTCGGCACTCTATAACACCGCCGTTGCGTGGGTGGTGGCATGGATAGGATATCTTATAACTTCTCTAATTGTGTAGCCTATGACGTGGCAGGATTGGAGTGTTGCTGTTGTCGCTGTTGTCGTGGCTGTGGTGCTTGTGCGGCGTGTGTGGCGTTTCTTTGTGTGTGGTGATAGCGCAAGCAGTTGTGAGGGGTGTAACAAGGAGTGTCGTCACAGGCACAATAGGTAGCTATATGCCAAAGATATTTCCCGTATACTGCACCGAGTTGTAGAATGGCGAGCTAATGGTAAGTAGTGCGCCACCATAGCGGGAGTATATCTCTAGATGAAATGTATAGTCGTTAGAGGAGTATAGAGTGGAGCTAAAGGTTATGCTCCACCCATCGTGAGTCTGCTCGGTGGTGTAGCCCGATACGTATGGCAGTACGTAGTTAAATATTACGGGATAGTATGGCGGTGTGATACCCTTGATATATGGTATACATACATCTACCTCGCTGCCCCATATCTGTATCTCGTATTCGGGATTCATAAGGTTGCGTGTGATGCCCGCGGGGAGCTGCTGCATAGTCTGTGGCTCGAAGCGAAAGTGCTGCGAAAGGACTATCGAGTCGATATGTTTCTCGAAGGCTGCTATGCGCTCGGCGCGTTGTTGTTGTCGTGCATTTTGCGCTGCTGTGTGTTTAGCCTTCTTCTCTGCAGGGGTGTTGTTCTGTGCATCGATATTTGTGGTGATGCCTACTATTGCTACCGTAGCTATAGCCGCGAAGATGATAAATGAGTGTCTCATAATACAAATGTTTTTCTATCACAGAAGCAAACACTGTACCACCTAAATATATTATAGTGGCGTATGCAGAAACTATATAGTTTACTACATACGCCACTATTGCAATACCAATAGGTGTCACTCTATCTTTTTATATAACTTTTAAAGTGTAGCTCTTATCCTTATATTCTTTAGAAACTCTAATATGTCTCTCGCCGGTCGATTCAAGACGACCTGCTTTAATTTCGAATACATCACTTGCAACAAGCACTTTGTCTACATAAACATATACTGTTGCTCGTTGGGTTGTTTCCGCTGTACAAGTTTGACGTACTTTAATATTGCTTGTAACAACTCTACCATCACTAAATGCAAGGAATTTTCCTGTGTAATGATTCAGAGAAAAATTACAAACAGTCTCTCCTTGTAGTGATGTTTGCTCATCGTTATTTGTTGCAAAAACATTGAAAACGCACAAAACGAATGCTGATGCCAATAAGAAGATAATCTTTTTCATAATCTTTAAGTTTAAATTTAACTATTCTACTCACTATTTGGCTTTTCGATTACTCCATTGTACCTTGAACTGCTTAATCAATACGCACAAAAAAAGCGCGGTACTTTTAGTGTATTCGCATTTCGAGGTGTTTGGCGTGACCTACAGACAGAATAACCAAAAGCCCGCACCGTAGCGCGAGCATTTTTTGCACTATTCTTGTCTGTATTCATTAGTCGCCAAACTTTCGAAATGACAGAATAAAGCTAAAACGCTTTTCCAATATATTTAAAATGTGCGTATCAAACTATACGCTGTGTTTCATAGGCAAACATAGTTTGTTGTTTCTACAAAGTTAAGTATTTTTTCGCAAAGTGCAACAATTTATAATAAATTTCAACTATATGACTAGGTGTAGAGATAATCTATCTTCTTAATTAAATCGTTTTAATATCGTCAATCATATATTCAAAGCAGAAAAAACGAGGCGTGTGCGAAAGAATATCGCACACGCCTCGTGATTCTATTAATTATTTATGTTTACGCCTCCTGCTCCTCTTTTACAAAGCGATCTACTACGGCGGTGCATGCTGCATCGCCTGTGATGTTTAGCGTTGTACGTATCATGTCGAAGATACGGTCAAGGGCGTAGAAGAGAGGTAGACCCTCGAGAGGTATTCCTGCTGCCACAAGCACCGCTGCTGCAAGGAGTGTTGGGCCTGGAACACCCGCCTGACCTATAGCACCAAGTGTGCATACCACGGTGATAGATACGTAATCGGCCATCTGAAGGTCTATGCCATAGAATTGAGCAAAGAATATCGCTATGAGTGCGTAGTATATAGCATTACCTGCCATGTTGATTGTTGCACCCAATGGAAGCACAAAGCCCGATGTCTGCTTCGAGATACCCATCTCATCACAAGCATTCATGTTTACGGGGAGTGTGGCGAGTGATGAGGCTGTTGAGAATGATACAATCTGTGGCTTAACCATAGCGCGGAAGTAATCCTTGAGCTTTACGCGTGAGAAGAGCGATACACACAAAGGATACAATCCGAGGCCTATGATGGCAACTGCAAGAAGGTCTATCCATAGCACGTTAGCGACCTTGATGAGAATCTCAAATCCGAAGGTTCCTGTAGCATCGGCAATAAGGCCAAATACACCAAATGGCGCTACATACATCACCTTACCAATACACCAGATGAGAGCCTCAAGAATCATATTTAGGCCATTTGAGATCTTTGTGCGCTTCTCGCGCTCTAGGGCCGAGATACCAAAGCCAAAGAATAGTCCAAAGATGATAATCTGGAGAATGTTACCATTTGTAAGCGCTGCTATAGGGTTTTCAGGAATCATACCGATTACCGTATCCCAAAATCCCATAGGCTGGGGCGCGGTACTTTGTGCTACCTCATAACCCTCGGCTAGCGTTGCCACGGTGGAGTGATCTATGGATGTGCCAGGCTGGAACATCTCACCAAGAAGCAAGGCGACAACAATAGATATAACTGTTGTTACAAGCATGAAGCCGATGCTTATAAAGCCAATCTTACCTGCGGACTTGGTCTCGCCTAGTGCTGCAGCACCACTGATGATTGATACAAGTACCAAGGGTACTACGAGCATCTTGATAAGTTGAATAAATAGGTCGCCTAGGGGCTTGAATGCCGAGGCATCAGGGCCCATGGCTATACCTACTCCAATACCGATAATCATTGCGAAGATTATCCACAAACCGAGGTTCTTAATAGCCTTAAGAGATAACTCTTTTAGTGATGTTTTCATCTGTGCTTAATTTTAGTTTGTGGCAAAGGTAGTGCTTTTCGTGATATGTGCCAATTATTAGCCCTAAAATAGTTTGATATCTCTGTTATTTACTCTATCTTTGTCATTATTTATACAATTTTTCTATGTCGTGCAATAAACTTTTTAGTCGGTATCTGCTTATTATAGCACTCCTTACCTTGGTGTCATGTTCTTCACAACCTAGCGAGACGCTATATACAAAATGTGTACAATTCCCCGAAGGCGCTTCGCTCGATACAAAGATAGATATGATATCGCGCCTTGTGCCTACACCCCAGCAGTTGGAGTGGCAACAGATGGAATTAACAGCCTTCCTACACTTTGGTATCAATACCTTTACGGGCAATGAGTGGGGTGACGGCAACGATGACCCACAACTCTTCAACCCCTCGGCATTGGATTGTGAGCAGTGGGTCTCTTCTCTCTGCGATGCTGGCTTTAAGATGGTGATTCTTACGGCCAAGCACCATGACGGCTTTTGCCTGTGGCCCACCGCTACCACAGAGTATAGTGTCAAGAGTTCGCCATGGCGCAATGGTAAGGGGGATGTTGTCAGGGAGCTTCGTGAGGCGTGCGACAAGCATGGTATGAAGTTTGGCCTCTACCTCTCACCATGGGATCGCAATGCAGAGTGTTATGGCAACTCTCCAGAGTATAACAAGTTCTACATGGCGCAACTATCCGAGTTGCTCACCAACTATGGTGAAGTGCATGAGATATGGCTTGATGGTGCGTGTGGCGAGGGGCCTAATGGCCGTGTTCAGGAGTATGATTGGGACTCTATATTTGCTCTGATACGTAACCTGCAGCCACATGCCGTTACCGCTATCATGGGTGATGATGTTCGCTGGGTAGGTAATGAGGGTGGCCTAGGTCGTGCCACAGAGTGGAGCGCCACGCTCATAGCGCCAAAGTCGTATACTCACCGAAGTTCAGCAAATATAGAGCTAGGCTTGGAGGAGATGTCCGAGGACTTGGGTAGTCGCAATCTTGTTGCGAAGGCTGATGAGGCATATTGGTATCCATCGGAGGTAGATGTTTCGATACGTCCAGGGTGGTTCTTCCACCCCGAGCAGAATAGCGAGGTGCGCTCGTTGGCTAACCTTGTAGATATCTATTTTCGCTCTGTGGGATGTAACTCCACGCTACTACTAAATATTCCTCCCGATAGTCGCGGATTGCTTCACGAGGTGGATGTAGAGCGTGTTAAGGAGCTGTCGGAGTATCTGCGTGCCACATTTTCTGAAAATATGGTTGTCAATGGCGATGAGGCTCGCTCTGTAGCGGTTGGTGAGTCACTAGAGTATGATGTGGTGATAGATTCCACGGTCAATACGCTTCTTATACAAGAGGATATATCACGTGGTCAGCGTGTAGAGGATTTTATGGTCGAAATCTATAGCGATGGTAAGTGGCGCTGTGTCGCCGAGGCTACAACCATAGGCTATAAACGTCTGTTGCGCTTTGAGGAGTTGCACCCCGAGCGGTTACGTATAACAATCCGTGGCGCGCGTGGCGTTGCAAATATAAGCAACGTGGGGCTATTCTACGCCGAGCCTTTGGAGGATGAGGCTGCCGACCACAATTAAAATGAATTAGAGGATGAAAAAGAGAATTGTAGTATTTACCGGTGCAGGTGTTAGTGCCGATAGTGGTATCTCCACCTTCCGTGATGCTGATGGCCTATGGGCCAATTATCGCATCGAGGATGTCTGCACCCCAGAAGCATTACGCAATAACCGAGAGCAGGTTATCGAGTTTTATAATATGCGCAGAAAGGAGTCGCTCACAAAACGCCCTAATGCTGGACACCTCGCTATTGCCGCAATGGAGGAGTGGACAGATGTGTGCGTTGTTACGCAAAATGTAGACAACCTCCACGAGCAGGCTGGTTCGTCACGAGTGTTGCACCTTCACGGCGAACTTATGAAGTTGCGCTCGGAACGCAATCCAGAGCTTATATATGATATAAACGAAGGTTGGGAGCAGGATATAGATGCTCGTGGCGAGGATGGCGCACTGCTACGTCCTCACATTGTATTTTTTGGCGAGGATGTGCCGATGTTTGACACTGCATGTAGAATTGTTGCAGCTGCCGATATACTTATTGTTGTAGGGACTTCGTTGGCGGTATATCCCGCTGCGACTCTTGTCTACTATGTCCGTGACCGTCAGGTGCCTATCTACTTGGTGGACCCAGGAAATCCCGATACTGCGATGATACGTAATCCCCTGACTCACATCAAGGAGCGTGGTGCTGTAGGTGTTCCGCAGCTACTAAAACAACTCAAAGATGAGCTTGCGGAGTAGGGTTGAAGCACGTGCTGTGGCACTACGTAGTTATTGTGAGCAGGAGGGATATAACACCCATCTGGCTCTCTTTGTAGACCTATCGCGTCACTCGGGGCGTTGTAGGTTTATGGCGTGGGATTTTGAGCAAAACAGACCCATACTCTCATCTCCTGTGAGTCATGGTAGTGGCTCACGAAGGTCGCATCGCCGTTCGGCATACGCGCGTCTGTCGAATGAGGATGGCTCGCATCTATCGAGTGTTGGTCGTGCGCTTGTTGCTGAACGCTATGAGGGTAGTTATGGCATTGCCTATCGCCTCGATGGCCTAGAATCAACCAATAGTAATCTGCGCTCTCGATGTGTGGTGTTACATGGCTGGAGCTATACAACCTCCCTTCCTATCTTCCCTATACCTACGGTAGGCAGCTTTGGTTGCCCTGTGCTTTCCAAAAGGGTGATGGCACGTGTGGATGAGTTGCTACGTAATCAAGATAGTGTAATCCTCGAGGTTTTTGTTTAACCGTTACCCAACTTATACAAATTGGGGAGTATCCGAAAATTATTGGATACTCCCCATTTGATGTGATAAATTCTACCTCTTGTAGCCAGAATATCAACTACTTCTTATCCTTAAGAAGGTCGCGAATCTCTGTAAGAAGAATCTCCTCTTTAGTAGGTTCTGGCTCTGGTGCTGGAGCTGGTTCTGGTGCAGCAGCGGCCTCCTCCTCCTCCTTCTGACGTAGTGATGTGAGCTTGTTGATAATCTTAATCATTGCAAATACGCTCACTGCGATAATAAGGAAGTCGATAGTTACCTGCAAGAATGCGCCATACTTCCATAGCACCTCTGCTGAAGCAGGCTCAATAACAGCACCCATCTCATCCAAAACTTCTGGACGTGCAGCCTTGAGAGTTACAGCCAAATCAGAGAAGTTCTTGTTACCGAGCAATACACCGATAGGAGGCATGATAATATCATTAACAAGTGATGTCACGATTTTACCAAATGCTCCACCGATGATAACACCGACAGCCATGTCTACAACATTACCCTTAAGGGCAAATGTCTTAAACTCTTGTAGTAGTCCCATAATTTGTTATAGTTAAAGTAATGTTTGTTTTAGTAGATTCACAAATATAAGAAACTTATTTTAATTCTGCAAATATCTAGCTGTGAAGTAATGAATAAGGAATATTCACAGCGAGGTCAAACTCCTATATATAAATAGGAGCCTGCTCAACTATTGAACAGACTCCACACTAACACAAACTTTATACTTAACTATTAATGGGTATTTTCGGCACTCTACTCTGGTGTGTTGCTAATTATCACTGTCTCATCCACCTCAACGCCCCAATCAAAGAGGTCTGCGGCACATGCCATCTGCATATTGGTAATTGCGGTAGGTGTTGTTGCGCTATCCACAATATCCTCAAAGAAGGCTAGCGTAGATGGGTAATACTGCTTTACGCGATATGCTAGACAGTCGTAAAAGGCACGTTGAGCCTGATGGTTTAGCCCTGCGGGGAGGATTCCCTGTTCGACAAGCATAGGGTAAGGGTATATGTTACGCATGTTGTGAGGGTTTGCATTTAGCTCCTCAACGATTGTAGATACCACATATACCTCCACAGTATCACCTTTGCCTGGTAGCTCTACGAAGGTGGTGTAGATAGGGTAGTCTATCTCTATAGCCTCTACGACATCGCCCGAGAATGTCTCAAACTCCATATCTTCGAGGTTGTCGAGATATGCCATGTCGCGATAGGCGCGTAGCTCCTGCCGTAGCTCTCTTCGCTCCTTATCGCCCCAGCGCCGCTCCGCAGAGCATCCCATGATTGTTGCAATGGTGGCAACAGATACAATAGATAGTAGAATCTTTTTCATCTTATTCTGATTTTGGTTTGTTGTTACTTTGGGCAACTATCGTGCCATCTGTGCGATTGTAGAGCGATGTGACGTAAACAGTAAATATGGGGAACATAGCCATACCAATAATAGGCAGTACTACACATATAACCTTGCCTATGGCCGTTACGGGAAATATCTCGGCACCAACGGTGGTCATATTCATAGCTGCCCACCACAGCGCATCGCCAAAGCTCTTAAGGCTGCTGTTTACAGGTGCTTCATACTCGTAGAAGAAGAGTGCTGCAAAGTAGGTACATACCGCCACGGTAGCGATATATGCCCATAATAGACGTGTCGTGCGGCGAGCTATGAGCCAACGTAGGGTGATGTAGAGAGCCATAACACCGCGAAGCATTACCACGCCACTCAATATTATTGTTTGGCTGTGAGTTAGCTCTAGATTTGCAATATTTGCAATGAAGTGGTAGGGTATAGAGAGTAGAAGCATCACGAAGTTACGCCCTAGGTATCGCCATGGGTGGTCGCTATGTCCCATCAGGACAAAGAAGTCTACAAGAAAAATTATGCAGACTATTAGCATTGCCCATGAGTACTCGTTGGAGAACTTGGCTAGCTCTGTGGAGTATATAATCTCCAGCGACAAGGAGCCTAAAAGCAGTATGCTTGCAAGGAGTGTGAGAATGTTTATGGCGCGTAGAAGCATCTTATTCTGTGTTAGATATATCTCCCTATTCCGCAAGGAGTGTGCCACACAAAAGAAGTGCTTTTGTAGTGGAGCAAAATCTATTGCTCAACTATTGATATCTCAATACAATTTCCTATCTTTGGCATCATGTGATGCCTCTACTACAGGCTACTCTTTGCAAATTGAAGCCTCTCGAGTGTTGATATCTCAATACAATTTCCTATCTTTGTAAGATAAACCGAGTAATTATGATAAAATATAAAGGTGTAATACTTCCCAATGGATTGCAGATTCTTGTGAATCGCGACCATGCATCGAAACTTGCTGCGGTAAATATCCTCTATAGGGTGGGTGCGCGTAATGAGTCGGAGCATAAGACAGGTTTTGCTCATCTTTTTGAGCATCTCATGTTTCGTGGTACTTATAACGTCCCCGACTTTGATACTCCTGTGCAGATGGCCTGTGGCGAAAACAACGCATTCACGACCAACGACTACACCAATTTCTATGTAACGCTTCCCAAGGAGAATATCGCAACAGCGTTGTGGCTGGAGAGTGACCGTATGCGTAACCTAAACCTCTCGGAGGAGGCGTGTGAGGCAGAGAAACATGTTGTCATAGAGGAGTTTAAGCAGCGATATCTCAATCAACCTTATGGCGATGAGCTACTTTTGTTGCGCGAATTGTGTTACACCGTGCATCCCTATCGTTGGGCTACTATAGGTATCTCACCCGAGCATATCGAGCGTGCAACGCTGGCCGATGTACATGAATTTTATGACCTTCATTATCGCCCCTCACGAGCGATACTCTCCATCTCGGCAGATATGGATGAGGATGAGATGATAGCCCTGGCTACGGAGTATTTTGCCGATATAGAGGATAATGGCGGTGAGGTAGCCCCCATACCTGAAGAACCGATACAGAGTGAGCCACGCCGACTAGAGGTGGAGCGCGATGTTCCTGCTACGGATATCACCATAGCCTTCCACATGGGCAATCGTCTCTCAAGAGATTTCTTCATTGGTGACCTGGCATCTGACCTTCTTGCTGGTGGCGAGTCATCACGTCTGGTAAATCGCCTGGTTAAGGATAGAGGTCTCTTCTCGAATGTCAATGCCTACATCACAGGAAGCATCGATGCAGGACTCTTTATTATCAAGGGGCGTCTAATGCCTACAACCTCGGAGCAGGAGGCCGAGGAGGCGTTGTGGGGCGAGCTTAACGACCTCAAGAGTGGAGCTATCTCCGATTATGAGATGGAGAAGGTGAAGAATAAGTTTGAGGCCAATATCCTTATGGGTGAGATAAATATCATGAATAAGGCTATGAACCTTGGCTATTACGCCATGATTGGCGACATATCTCTCCTTAATGGCGAGGCTGCGATATTTCGCTCCCTAACACGCGATGATGTGTCGGATTTTGCTTGCCGATGCTTCACGATGAATAACTCTTCAACACTAATTTACCGCGCAAAGTGATGAGACAGGTTAATACAACTATAAAACCACAACCCGATATTATAATCCCTGATAGCGTAGATATGCCTCGTGCTACGAAGCATTCTACGGCAAATGGCGTGGATATATATACTCTCTACTCGGATGATTTTGAGGTAGTTCGTTTTACCTTTGTATTTCGAGCAGGAAGCTCTATGCAGCATAAGGCCTTCACAGCCTCTACAACGCTCAATATGCTTGGTGAGGGTAGCCTTTCGATGTCGGCGCAGCAGATTGCCGATGAGCTAGACTTCTATGGCTCATACTACGATGTGAATATAGACCGCGATTATGTATATATCTCCTTCGTGTCGCTATCAAAGTTTTTCGATAAGACGCTCAACGTGGCACGTGAGATTATCCTTCGCCCAGCCTTCGAGGAGCGAGAATTGGATATATACTGCAAGAAGCGTCAGCAGGGCTTGGCCGTAGAGCGTAAAAAGATAGAGGTGCAGTCGCGCGAGTTATTTGCGCAGGCGCTCTTTGGTGCCGAACACCCTTACGGAATCTCGGCCGATGAGAGGCTCTACGATGATGTAACACGGGAGGATATCATCACCTTATATAGGGAGCTTTACACCTCTGATAACTGCTTTGTGGTATGTAGTGGAAATATCAGCGATGAGGTGCTACGTGGTATAGCGAGCATCGCCGAGACATTACCCCAGGGCGATACGCAGAGGGTTGTCTATCCTGCTCCCAGAACAACGCATAAGGTCTTTAAGAGTGTGGATTCCGCGTTACAAACCTCCATACGCATAGGACGTCTGCTCTTCCCACGCACACATGCCGACTTTGTGGGTATGCAGGTAGTGGCAACTATCCTTGGTGGTTACTTTGGCTCGCGCCTTATGCAGAATCTCCGCGAGGAGCATGGATATACCTATGGCGTTATGGCTGCCATGGTAAATTTCGATAAGGAGGGATATCTAGCCATAGCAACGCAGGTGACAAGCGACCATGCCGAAGATGCACTGCGCGAGATATACTACGAGATAGAGCGCCTACGTGTGGAGCCTATCGCAGAGGAGGAGTTGCAGATGGCGAAGAATATGATGATAGGTGAGATACTTCGCATCCTTGATGGCCCATTTGGCATTGCAGATGTCACCATTGAGAATATAATGTGTGGTATGGATAATAGCTCTACAGAGCGTAATGTGGAGGTTATAAACGCCATAACCCCCGAGGATATACAGCATCTAGCGCAGAGGTATCTACAACGTGAAGATTTAGTAGAGGTAGTGGTAGGTTAGTATATGGTTGATAATGAGTTAAGAGAGTATGTAGAGGGGGAGATTCTCCCCCGATATGACCTTCATGATGCAGCGCACAGACGCGATCATGTCGATATGGTTATTTCAGAGAGTCTACGCCTAGCACGCATCTATGGTCTTGATGTAAACATGGCCTATGCCATAGCTGCATATCACGATACAGGCCTTGTGGAGGGTCGTGAGAGTCACCATGTGGCCTCGAAGCGCATAATGTTGGCTGATAAGAGCCTCGAAAGATGGTTCTCTTGTGACGATATAGCTACGATGGCTGATGCTGTGGAGGATCATCGCGCTTCGGCAAAAGAGCCACCACGAACCATATATGGACGTATTGTTGCCGAGGCCGATAGAGTTATAGAGCCAAGGACAATCCTGCGCCGCACGATACAGTATACGCTTGCTAACTTCCCAGAGTTAGGATATGAGGAGGGCTATGAGCGTATGGTGGAGCATCTCGAAGAGAAGTATAACTACGGTGGTTACCTTAAGTTATGGTTCCCCGAGTCGGAGAATAGCAAGCGTCTGGAGCAGTTGCGTCAGATAATTGCCGATGGAGCCTTGCTACGCGGTATGTATGATGTTATCTACACCGAGGAGATTAGTAAAAATGAGTCTAAATAGATATGAGTATGAAGCCCTATAATATAGATATGCCCGAAAGCCTAGAGTTGGATATGCTTGGTGAGGTGCGTGCAGGATTTCCCTCTTTGGCTGATGAGGAGCCTCGTGAGAAGCTCGACCTGCTGAAGCTCCTTGTTAAGCACCCCTCTTCGACATTCTTCTTTCGTGTTGGCGGAACCTCTATGGTCGAGGCGGATATGGACGAGGGAGATATTATCATTGTGGACCGCAGTATAGAGCCTTACAACGGCTGCTCGGCGGTATGCTTCATAGATGGGGAGTTTACGGTGAAACGTATAGAGCGCCATGATAATCACATGCTTCTAGTAGCTGCGAACCCCAAGTTTCAGCCTATTCGTGTAACTGCGGATAATGAATTTGCGATATGGGGTATTGTCACCTATATCATCAAGAGGGCGTAGCTAGTGAGGTTTAATGTTAGAGGGCCTGCTCAACCAATGGTTGTACAGGCCCTCTATATGTTCTGTAGGTCATTGTCTACTCATACTGACCAGTCTTAAGACGCATAACCTCCTCCTTTGTTAGGAAACGCCATGCACCACGCTTAAGATTCTTCTTTGTAAGACCAGCGTAGTATACGCGGTCAAGCTTCTGTACGGTGTAACCTAGATGCTCAAACATACGGCGCACGATACGGTTACGACCAGAGTGAATCTCAACACCTACGCTCTTCTTATCCTCCGAAGCGTAGCCAATCTCATCTGCGAAGATATCGCCATCTTCGAGTGTGATACCCTCGGTGAGAGTATCCATGTCGGCACGTGTGAGAGGCTTGTCGAGGGTCACCTGATAGATCTTCTTCTTATGGTTTGATGGGTGTGTTAGCTGACGTGTAACATCTCCATCGTTGGTGATAAGAAGGAGTCCCAACGAGTTCTTGTCAAGGCGGCCTACAGGATATACACGCTCGGTGCATGCACCCTTAATAAGATCCATAACAGTCTTGTCGGCATGTGGGTCATCAAGAGATGTCACATATCCCTTTGGCTTGTTGAGAATGATATATACGTGCTTCTCACCCTGAAGACGCTCATCGTGGAAGCGTACCTCATCTGTTGGAAGAATCTTTGTACCAAGCTCTGTAACAACCTGACCATTAACGGTCACCACACCTGCAAGGATGTAATCATCAGCCTCGCGGCGTGAACATACTCCCGACTGTGAGATGAAGCGGTTTAGGCGTATCTCACCTGTAACACGGTTAGGGTTGTATTTTGGGTACGAACGAGGCTTCTCTTCACGGCGTGGAGCATAACCACGCTTGCCCTCGCCCTTGCCTGCAGGACGGCGCTCTGCGGTTGTGCGGTTTCCACCCTTTGTACGCTGCTCTCCATCGCGTGAAAAACGCTCTGGCTTTGCGCCACGCTCTGGCTTTGCACTGCGCTCTGTACGGTTATAGCCACGCTCGGTGCGCTCGGTGCGATTGAAAGAGCGTGGAGTGCGCTCGTTGTCGCCCTGGCGAGGAGACTCATACTCGGGACGGAGACGATTCTCTGGGGTGAAGTGTGGGTTGTACGAGGTGCGCTTTTCTGCCTTGGCACCACGTGGGCGATACTCTCTGTTACCCTCATTGTCGCCATCACGGCGCTGACGAGGACTACGCTCAACGCGCTCTGTAGATGTAGAGCTTACACGCTGACGCTTGTCGCGGGCAAAACGCGATACGTTAGCCGTTGAGTCTGTTTTTGTTGTTTTCATCTCTTTTAAGCATTAAATTTTGCGGTGCAAAGGTAAATAAAATTTTTAATATCACACTCTTTATCAATATCTATGCCATAAAAAAGAACGAAAATTGTAAAATATAACTACCTTTGTAGCCTAATATAATATTTGAAATGAATAGAGATATCCTTCGCATAGCAATCCCTAACATCATATCTAACATCACAGTACCTTTGATGGGTATCGCCTCTACGTTCATTGCGGGACGTGTAGCAGGTGGTGATGGTGCTACGACCATTGGCGCCTTGTCCATAGGTGTTGCTATATTTAACTTTATATACTGGAACTGCTCCTTTATCCGCATGGGAACGAGTGGCCTTACGGCACAGGCCTATGGCGCAGAGAAGCATCGAGAGTATACACTTATGCTGTGGCGTGCCATAGTCGTTGCTCTGGGAGTGGGATTATTGGCCTTTTCGTTGCAGTGGCCCCTGGGTGAGTTTTCGTTGTGGTTTATGAGTACGGGTGATGAGGGGTCTGATGCCCTTATAGCAGACTACTTCTATACACGTATCTGGGCGGTACCTGCAGGTATCATGCTCTTTGCCTTCAATGGCTGGCTTACGGGAATGCAGAATGCCATAGTGCCGATGATTGTTGCGGTGTTGGTAAATCTGCTGCATATAGGCTTTAGCTATCTCTTCTCAATAGTTGGCACGATGAGTATTGATGGCATCGCCTTGGCATCTGTTGTGGCGCAATGGACAGGTGTTGTGACAACGGTGATAATCATCGTTGCTATGTATCGCAAAAAGTTGGTGAAGGTGGCGTGGCGCGATGTGGTTGATGTGTCGGCGATGAAGCAGTTCTTTCATATCAATAGCGACATCATAATTCGCACCTTCTGCCTTGTTGCTGTATACACCTTCTTCACCAAGGCCTCGGCAGATATGGGCGATAAGAATATCCTTGCGGTAAACACCATCCTTTTGCAGCTGTTTACACTATTCTCATATATGAACGATGGTTTTGCTTTTGCAGCCGAGGCCCTCACAGGACGCTTCGTAGGAGCAAGAGATGTGTTATCGCTCAAGAGATGTATTAAGTATTGTATAGTCTGGAGCGTAGTTATTGCAGTGGTATATGTTGGAGCATACGTAGGCTGGTGGAGAGATATCTTCTCACTTCTTGTTGATTCCGATAGTGCTAATATCGGTGAGCTACTAGCTGTGGCAGAGCAGTATATAGGCTGGATTATTGTTATACCAATAGCCTGCGCCTTGCCATTTGTTATGGATGGTATAATGGTTGGAGCTACACGTAGCCGTATTATGCGAAACTCTATGGTGTGGTCTGCGCTCTGTTACTTCGTGCTTCTCTACGGCACACGATGGCTCATAGGCAATAATGCTATATGGTTAGCCTTCACCTCGTTCATGTTTATACGAGGTGTGCTGCAATACTATATGTCGAATAGGTTGAGAGATATATATCGCGAGGCAGAGAGTAAATAACGGTTTATGTCACTCTATATTGCGTAAGTTATCTCTTTAGTGCCATGTCGCCATCCTTCACCCAGCCATAACGCTTCATAATGTAGTGAAATAGAAGACTTAATAGCGCAGGTGCTATAAAATAGAGACCAATAATCTCAATTAGTAGAGTGGTATGGTCGGTTGTCGCAGACATAGAGTCCCAACATCCTATAGGGCCTACCAATCCCGCTGTGCCCATACCAGCTCCCGCAGCACTATTTGTCATCTTTAGTACCATGGTTGATATAGGGCCTAGTATCGCCGAGGTTAGCGTAGGAGCTAGCCATATAATTGGTTTGCGGGCTATATTTCCAATCTGTAGCATTGAGGTTCCCAGACCTTGAGAGATAAGGCCACCTACACCATTCTCCTTGAAGCTAATAACCGCAAAGCCTATCATCTGCGCACAGCATCCTGCTGTTGCAGCGCCTGCAGCAAGACCACTTATACCTATTGATATACACAAGGCTGCCGAACTTATGGGTAGTGTTAGGATGCAGCCCACAGAGACTGATATGATGACACCCATAATGAATGGGTTGAGCATCGTGGCGCGGTTGATGATATCTCCCAAGGCCATAACCCACTCACCAATAGGTACACAGCAATACTTTGCAAAAAGACCTCCTGCTACAACTGCCACTAGCGGTGTGATGATTATATCTACAGGAGTACGTTTCGACACAAGGGAACCAGCCTCGATACCTACAACGGCAGCGAGATATGCTCCTATGGGGTTACCGCCGACATCTCCTATAGAGCCACCCAGGCTATATCCCAAAGCTCCTACTGCCACAGCAGAGATTGTAACCAGAGGGTCACGCTTCAGGCCGAGGGCTATTGCAAGACCTATGGAGCCACCCACAACAAGGTCGAGTTGTAGTATGCGTGCAACTTCCGAGAGAAGCTCTAGTCCCGGAATCTTTGCGAGCTGGCTAATTATAAGACCCAGGATAAGTGAGCAGAAGAGACCCATAGCCATATAGCTTAAAGCATCAACTACGTATGTCTTAAAGAGGTTTTTGCCGAATAAATTAGTGCTTGCCATAGATATCTTTTTTTAGGAAATATATAACAAAGATAGTCAAAAAAAATGTAATCCAATAATCATATAGATAATTTATGTGCTATCTATTATCGTGGAGAGATAATTGCTCGGTGAGGTGATAAATTTTTGTCGTTTTGCTTGCATATAGTTGAAATGTTTTCTAATTTTGCAAGGATATTTGGATAGGCTAAATACAATACTTAATATAATAACATTTAAAACAGAGTAAAAACTATGGCTTTTCTTACTAATGACAAGCTCGTTATCGTGGGTGCAGCTGGTATGATCGGCTCAAACATGGTACAGTCAGCCCTTATGATGGGCCTTACAAACAACATCTGCCTTTATGACGTATTCTCACCAGAGGGCGTTGCAGAGGAGATGCGCCAGAGTGGTTTCGATAACGTAAACATCACTGCTACTACAGACGTTGCCGAGGCATTCAAGGATGCAAAGTATATCATCTCTTCAGGTGGCGCTCCACGTAAGGAGGGTATGACACGCGAGGATTTGTTGAAGGGTAACTGCGAGATCGCAGAGCAGCTTGGTAAGAACATCAAGACTTATTGCCCAGATGTTAAGCATGTAGTGATTATCTTCAACCCTGCTGACCTTACAGGTCTTGTAACTTTGTTGTACTCTGGTTTGAAGCCAGGTCAGGTTACTACACTTGCAGGTCTTGACACTACACGTCTTAAGAGCGCCCTTGCAAAGAAGTTCGGCGTTATGCAGAGCGAGATTGAGGGTTGTGCAACTTATGGTGGTCACGGCGAGCAGATGGCAGTATTCGGTAGCGCAGTGAAGATCGCTGGTCGCAACCTTACTGATATCATCGGTACTGCAGAGTTCCCAGCAGAGGAGTGGGAGCAGATGAAGAAGGATGTAACACAGGGTGGTGCAGCAATCATCAAGCTTCGTGGTCGTTCATCATTCCAGAGCCCATCATACCTCTCTGTAGAGATGATTCGCTCGGTAATGGGTGGCGAGCCATTCCGTTTCCCTGCAGGTACATACGTATCTAACGAGAAGTATAACCATATCATGATGGCTATGGACACTGTTCTTGATCAGAATGGTTGCTCATACAAGATGCCTGTTGGTACAGAGGAGGAGCTTGCAAAGCTCGATGCTTCTTATGCACACCTTTGCAAGATGCGCGATGAGTTGGTAACTTTGGGTATCGTTCCAGCTATTGAGGAGTGGTCAAAGATTAACCCTAACCTCTAATCGAACATTGGGTTTAATTAAGGCAGGCTCTACATGCCTGCCTTAACTTTTTATGATATGAAAATTGCTGTGCCAACACGCGATGGTGTTATAGATGACCACTTTGGTCACTGTGCTTACTACACCATCTTCGAGATTGAGAATAACGAGATTGTAGCAACCTCACGCCTAGAGTCACCTCAGGGTTGTGGTTGTAAGTCGGGTATTGCAGCCGATATGGAGAGTATGGGCATTAGTGTTATGCTTGCTGGAAATATGGGCGAAGGTGCAAAGAATAAGCTCGAGAGCCACAACATTAAGGTAGTACGTGGCTGTAGAGGCAATATTGAGATGGTTGTTAGAGCCTACCTTATTGGTCTTATCAAGGATTCTGGTGAGGGATGCTCCCACCATGAGTGCCATAGCCACGAGTAGAGCCTATTTGTAATACTCTGATATTCAGAGGTGCTTAAAATATTTTCTTTTATTTAGCAAAAAAAGTTCTCAAAAAATTTGCAGATAGAGAAATAAGTAGTATATTTGCACACCAGTTCAGAGGAATGGTAAGCCCAGATGGCGGAATCGGTAGACGCGCTGGTCTCAAACACCAGTAGGTTCACCCCTGTGCCGGTTCGACCCCGGCTCTGGGTACTCGAAAACCCTCGTAGATTAACTTCTGCGAGGGTTTCTTCTTTTCAAGACCTCAAAGTTGGTCACCTTTTGGTCACCTTTTGGTCACCTTTTGCGTTGTGGTGGTCCATTTTTTCATCTATTTGAAGT
>JAGBWD010000015.1 GCA_017629985.1 Alistipes sp. | reverse complement strand
GACGGTTTGCAGTCTGGTACTCAACGTGAGCTGTGTTGATGGTGATACCACGCTCCTTCTCCTCTGGAGCATTATCAATTGAATCGAAATCACGCTTCTCAGAGAGACCGCGATTAGCCAATACTGTAGTAATAGCAGCAGTAAGAGTAGTCTTACCGTGGTCAACGTGACCGATAGTACCGATGTTCACGTGTGGTTTCGAACGATCGAATTTTTCCTTTGCCATAGTAATATAAGTTTTTTAAGTTTTAAAGTTACTTTCCTACATTTTGCAGACTTATCGCGCAGCACTTGTCCATCTCTCACAGAGATTTGACCGTGCTACACGTTATGTCCTGTGAGCGGAAGACGAGGCTCAAACTCGCGACCCATAGCTTGGAAGGCTATTGCTCTATCAACTGAGCTACTTCCGCAAAAATATACCGTTCAGAGCATGCTTACCTCTCACAATTAAGTGAGTCTCTGCAACCCCGATCGGCATCATGTGGGAAGAGATGGATTCGAACCACCGAAGGCGTGCGCCAGCAGATTTACAGTCTGCCCCATTTGGCCACTCTGGTATCTTCCCAATATTTAAAGCCGCATGTCTAGAAGACTTACGGCTTTGAGCCGATGGAGGGATTCGAACCCCCGACCAGCTGATTACAAATCAGCTGCTCTGGCCAACTGAGCTACATCGGCATTATCTGACCATTTCGAGATGCAAAGGTATGAACTTTTTTTTTATTTGCAAATTTTTTGCAAACTTTTTTTTAAAAAAATTTCACACATGCCCTTTTTTCAAAGAACTTACCGCCTTATCCCCCAACTAATCCATCGCTCAACCAACTGCCAAGCCCCTAGTTTAGCACCCTGGGGAAATCTACAAGCGGAAAATCGTGTGCAAATATATAACTATTTTGTGAAACGTGAAACACTCTGACCATTTTTTTTTAAAATGAGGTGCATTTTTTTGATTTTAGCTCCTTTTTACGCCATATACCTATATATATAATATAAGATATAGGGATTATCAATAAGCTCATCGATAATTTTGTTGCTAATAAATTTGGCAACTCAAACATTACAACTTATCTTTGCGCTCGCTAAACGTAAGAATTTATTAACTAAAAAATATTGAAGCTATGAAAGTAGAGAATGGTAAGAAAGTTTTTGTAGATTATAAGCTAACCGTAGATGGTGCTATTGCAGATCAGTCACAGCCAGGTCAGCCATTGGAGTTTATCTGTGGTATGGGTATGTTGCTTCCAAAGTTCGAGGCAGCTATCATGGACAAGGAGCCAGGTGAGTCAGTATCTTTCACCCTTGAGGCAAAGGATGGCTACGGCGAGGTTATCGCAGAGGCTATCGTAGAGCTTCCAAAGAGCGTATTTATGATTGATGGCAAGGTTGCAGAGGATATTCTCTTCGTAGGCAGCCAGATTCCTATGTCTACAGCAGATGGTCACCCTATGATGGGTATTGTTAAGGAGGTTAAGGAGGAGAGCGTAACCATGGACTTCAACCACCCTATGGCAGGTAAAACCCTTAACTTTGATGTAACTGTTGTAGATGTTCGCGAGACTACTCCAGAGGATCTTTCAAAGATCATGGGTGGCGGTTGCAGCTGCGGCGATTGCGGCGGTGGCTGTGGCGAGAGCGAGTGTGGCGATGGCTGCAACTGCGGTGGTTGCAACTAATCTACCAACACTAATTTAGAGAGGGTCTACTCAATACAGAGTAGGCCCTCTTTGTTTAGGTAATGATGCAAAAAAAGAGATTAGCAGAAAACCATTTTCTACTAATCCCTAAAATATCGTTATAATTTACAGGTATTCGGATACTTAAGCGCTACGCCAAGCGCCGCTTTTTGCATCATTACCACAAATTACATCATCTGGGTAATATCCCACACAAAAGCTCGCGAACCCTGCTGCTTTGTTGTGTAGTCTATCTCTCGCACAGCATCGAGCAAGGCGGGAATCTTTTCATCCTCGACAATAGCCAAGATAGAGGAATTCATAGATGGCCATGCGTGGGAACCATAGTGAGGCTCTCCATCGTAGCTACCACGACCCTCGGTCAAAGCCCAACGAGTAAAACCTCTTACACCATGCTCATCAAGCATACGGTTTACGCGATCGGTAAGAGCCTGATTATATGATAAGAAAAATGCTTTCATTAGTTCTATTTTTGTGGGCTAGAGGCAGTACCCCTAGCCCTGTTATACATTCTACTTGTTCATCTGTGAGCGGATAAATGCCTCCTCCTCGGCCTCGAGGCGTGCTTTGCGCTCTGCCTTACGCTCCTTACGGCCCTCAAGCATAGCATAGAGCGATGGGACGATGAAGAGTGTCAAGAGTGTAGAGAGCAAAAGACCACCTACAACAGAGATACCCATAGGCTGCCAAATCTCCGAACCCTCACCGATACCCAACGCCATAGGCACCATACCGAGGATGGTTGTGAGAGAGGTCATAAGCACTGGGCGAAGACGGCTCTTACCACCTGCGATAACAGCATCAGCAACACTTGAGCCACGCTCCACAAGGAGGTTCATGTAGTCTACAAGCACGATACCATTCTTGGTTACGATACCGACAAGCATAATACCACCGATAAGAGCGATAAGCGAAAGTGGTGTATTTGTGAGCCACAAAGCGAGGAACACACCCGACATCGCAAATGGGATGGTAAACATGATGATAAATGGATAGGCCAACGACTCAAACTGCGTAGCCATCACAATATATACCAAGATGATAATTAGGACAAACAGCGTCATGATGTCGCTGAACGAGTCACCCTGATCCTCAACAGTACCACCAAGGTCGAGGGTGATACCTGCAGGAGTCTCATAATCGGCAAGCATAGCATTAACCTCTGCCACAGCATCTCCCAAGGCGATGTTTGCACCTACAGAACCCTTAACAGTTACGATACGCTGACGGTTCTCACGCTCGATGGTTGGAGATGAGAAAGACTCCTCGATGCGAGCCACCTCCTTAAGCTTCACAGGCTGACCTGTAGCGCTATAGAGGGTGATATTCTCAACCACCTCCAACGACTCACGGAATGGCTCATCGTAGCGCACCACGATATCATACTCATCACCATCCTCACGATACTTCGTACACTCGAAACCATAGATACGGTTACGAACAAACTGTGCTGCAGTAGCCGAGTTCATACCATAGTATGACAACTTATCACGATCAAAGACTACGTTGAACTCTGGCTGAAGATCCTCACGCGAGAGCTGCGCATCACGCATAGTCGATAACTTTGACATCTTCTCACGAAGCTCCTTCGCAGTCGCCATAGCATCGTTCATATCGTGACCAAAGACCTTGATATCTACGGTTGATGCACCACCTCCTGAAGGGCCATTGCTACCACCAGGGACTACCGAGAACTCCGAAATCTCGGGAATTGCAGCAAGCTCCTTACGCAATACATCGGCAATCTCAAAGATTGTTGGACGCTCGATATCTGTACGGCGAGGCATCTTGATATTATAGTTGATGATATGCGAACCTGTAGTCTGCATAGCTGCAAAGGCATTCTCCGATGAGCTAGCACCAGCAGAGGTAGAGACAAGGTTCACAAATGGGAACTTCTCAGCAATAATAGCATCAATCTGACGAGCTACCTTTGCGGTGTAATCCACATGAACATTCTGTGGGAGCTTCACAGTCATAGTGATACGTGCATTATCTGATGCTGGGAAGAACTCCGTAGGCACCTCACGAACAAGGACCATGGTGACACCAAAGAATATCAAAAGAAGTGCTATAACACTCTTCTTCCATCGCACTACGAAACGCAACGCACGCTCATAGATGTTATCCAACCAGATAAGGAACTTATCAATAGGCTTGTAGATGATACCTATACCCTTATATGTGTGTGCCGCACCATCAATCTTGAGGAAGTAGGCAGACATCATAGGGGTAAGCGTAATAGCTGCAGCTGTAGATACACAAACCACGATAGTTACAATCCATCCCAACTCGCGGAATAAGATACCAGCCATACCTGGAATCATGGTAAGTGGCATAAACACCGCAACGACAACCAATGTAGTGGCGATTACAGACAACCACACCTCGTTAGTTGCATAGATAGCAGCCTCCTTTGGCTTTGAACCACGCTCGATATGTGTGGTGATATTCTCCAACACCACGATAGCATCATCCACAACCATACCGATAGCGATAGAGAGCGCCGAAAGCGAGATGATGTTAAGCGTAGAGCCTGTGGCAAAGAGGTAGATAAAGGCACATATCAACGAAATAGGGATTGTCAAGCAGATGATAAACGTAGCTCTCCAACGTCCCAAGAAGAACATCACAACCAAGATTACGAAGATAAACGCAAACATGATTGTCTCCGAAAGAGAGTTGATAGCATCCTTAATCTCGCGTGAAGTCTCAAAGATTGTCTCTACCTTACAGTCGCTAGGAAGTGTAGGGATAATCTCCTCGAGCTTCTCCTGAACATCCTCAATAATCTGCACAGAGTTTGCACCTGTCTGCTTCTGAATCATGACACGCACACCCTTACGGCCATTGATACGCTCATCCATGGTTGCCTTCTGCAATGTATCGATGATTGTAGCAACATCGGTAAGCTTCACGGTGCGGCCACCACGATTCGAGATTACGATGTCGCGCAACTCGCGAGAGTCGTCAAACTCCAAATCAGACTTAAGGTTGAACACCTGGTCACCAAGGTCAAGGCTACCTGCAGGGATATTCACATTCTCGGCAGCAATAATCTGACCCAACGACTCGATAGTAAGGCCATAAGCCTCAAGCTTATTAGGGTCTACATTTACCTGTACCTCACGCTCCTGCGCACCGATAACCGCAACAGAACCAATACCATTGATACGGTTAAGCTCATTAACCATCTTATCATCAAGGGTCTTGGCAAGAGCAGCATAGCTCTCCTCGGCAGTAACAGAGAGCATCATGATAGGCATCATAGAAGATGAAATCTTCATTACCGTAGGATACTCCACATTGTCGGGAAGAAGAGATTGTGTGCGGCTCACGACATCTCGAACATCGTTTGCCGCCTCGGTAATATCACATCCATACTCAAACTCAAGAGTTACGATAGAGACATTATCCTTCGACTGTGAGGTAATCTTATCAAGGTTATCTACAGAGTTGAGCTGGTCCTCCAATACACGAGTGATATTTGTCTCTATATCCTCGGCATTACCACCAGGATACATCGTAATAACACTCACATAGGGGATCTCAATCTCTGGGTAGTAATCAACACCTAGCTTTGTTACGGAGAACAAACCAAAGACGATGACCGCTACAAATATTAGCGCGGTAGAGATAGGTTTTCGTACCGCCGATTCATATATCTTCATCGTTATAGCGTTTAGCTGTTAGAAAATAAGTGTACTAGGGTACTACTCGTTGATAATAGAGACCTTCTTACCGTTGGCAAGACGAATGAATGATGTTGTAGCAACTTGCTCACCTGGCTCAAGACCATCGATAATATTAATCTTGTTACCCACACGGCGACCATCGCGCACAAAGCGGAACTCGGCAACGCCATCCTTAATAACATAAACATAACGCTCCGAAGAACCAGCCTGCTTCTGCACCGCTACATCATCAACCATAACACCACTATACTTACCCATGTTGAATGTAGCACGTGCATACATACCTGGGCGAAGACGCTCGTTAGAGTTAGGGATGGTAATCTCCACACCGAAGGTGCGTGTCTGCGCATCAAGTGCTGGGTTGATACGTGTCACCTTACCCTCGAAGGTCTCTCCAGGGAAGATATCTACGGTGATATCTACCTTCTGACCAACCTTAACAACTGGGTAGTACTGCTCCGACACATTAGCCATAACCTTCAACTTATCAATCTGCATAATGTGAAGGATAGGCATAGAGGCAAAGAGGTCGCCATTCTCGAAGTTACGTGCTGTAACAACACCAGAGATTGGTGAGGTGATTACAGAGTTCTTCTTCATGTTATCGACAATCTCCTTCTGAAGGTTAAGGGTATTCTCCAACTCGAGAAGCTGCTGATCAGAGATACCACCAGCCTTGTGGACAGGGACCATACGGTCGTAGCTATCCTGAACCGTAGCAAGGTTAATCTCCAACTGCTTGAGGTTTGTACGGTTGAGCGTTACAACAACCTGACCGGCCTTCACACGATCACCTACATCAACCTTAATCTCGTCAATGTGCAAGCCCTGGGCTGCAGGGGTGATATCATTCTCCTTGTATGGGAGAATCTCCGAGGTGTAGGTCTCCAACTGCTCTACATCCATGCTCTCTGCAGCACATACCTTGATAGCTACAGCCTCCTCTACAGCAACTACAGTAGAGTCGCCACCCTTCTTCTGGTTTGAGTTGCAGCCTACCAATGTAGCTACTGCAACAATCAACATTAAACTCTTCTTCATAATTGTTTATCTATTTTTGTTTATTTCGGTTAATGTTACTTTACGCTATCTGTATCTACGTATGTCTCGACACCGATAGCCTTCTCATATTGAGCATACGCTGTGAGGTAGTCGTATATAGACTGTGAGTAGCTCAACTGCGACTGTGTGAGGGCTAGCTGCGAGGAGTTAAGCTCGAGGATAGTACCAGCACCAGCGTTGTAACGCGTAAGGGTGATGTCGTAAGCCTTTGTAGCCTGCTCCACGGTACGCTCGTTAGAGAGCATGGTCTCACGTGCTGTGAGAAGCGTGTTGATAGCCTGCTCCACCTGCAAACGTACACCATCCTCGGCATACTTACGCTGAAGCTCTAGCTGCGCACGCTGGTTACGCACCTCGCGAAGCTGATTGGTCTTCTTGAAACCTGCAAAGAGAGGTATTGATATCTGTGCGCCAATATTTATTGGATACTGCCACCAGAATTTCGACTGGTTTGAGGCAGCCTGACCACCACCCATCAATGCTGCAAGACCTGCAACACGCTCCTGACCGATATAAGATATCTGGCCAAAGGCTGCAATAGTAGGCATGCGTGTAGTCTGAATCAACTTTTCCTGATGCTCGAGAAGCTGGCTCTGCAGATCTAGGGTGCGGAGAGTGGTATTCTCGGAGATATCCGTAGAGTAATCCTCACCTAGCATAACCGCTGTGCGGAAGTCATCAAGGGTTCCGCTAACCTCCACCTCAACATCCTCGGGCAACGAGAGATACATCTTAAGCTGAAGCTTGGTAATCTCGATAGCGCTCTCGGCCTGAAGAACCTGTGGCTTAAGGTTAGAGAGCTGAACCTGCGCTGTAAGGTAGTCATACTCCGCTGCAAGACCATTCTCATAGAGGCTACGGGTGTTATCCACAACACGCTGCGTAGTCAAAACAGCCTCATTAAGCACCTCCAACGACTGCTCTGCAAGCAACACATTGTAGTATGCCGAGCGTACAGCAGCTACAAGGCCTATACGCGTAGCACGCGCACTCTCCACGGCTGTCTCCATCTGCGTACGGCTCATCTTCATCTGGCGATATACCGAAGGTACGAAGAGTGGCAATGAGATGTTTCCTGCAATGTTAAAGGTGTTCTTACCACCAAACGATAGACCCTCGGCCATCTCCTGACGGCGTAGCGCAAGCTGATAAGCGGCTGACGCATCAATCTGTGGATACAACGAAGATGCTGCCTGCTTGCGAACATAGTCGTAACGCTCTATTTCGAGGTTTGCGACCTTCACTGTAGGGTTGTCTGTAAGGGCAACCTCTATCGCCTCATCAAGCGACAGCTCAACAACCCTCCCTGTTGCAGCCCCTGTAGACTGCGCCTGCACTAATCCCAACGATACAAGACCAATACAGATAAGTGATAATAACTTTTTCATCTTTGTAGTTTATATATTATTTATCTTTTACAACGTATTTATAGAAGGTATATTACCGAAATACTTTTCGAAACATGTGTCAATAACCGCAATGCCGCTAGGAGTACACAAACCTCGAATGAAGATAACCAAGGCGTAGGTTATCCTCGATATCAGCTGCACACTATCGGTGGACTCAAGCTTATCCATCACCATTATACCATGCACACTATCCTGCAATACCTTGATTACAAAATCACTATCTGCAGTTTTTGTGAAATATCCACTCGCCACACACCTCTTTACCCAACGACAAATATCCTCGAAGGAGTTGGCCCTAGCATCACTCTCCAAACGCTCGAAGACAGAGGGATAAAAACGCTTGAGATTTGTACGTATACGACTCGACAGCGGTGCATAAGCAATCATATCGCGAAGGTTTATAAGCATAACCTCAAGGCTGTTCTCCACACTCTTACTCTGCTCCACACGGCGCTCTTGACCCTTAACCAAGAAATAGAGTATGCTTTGATACAACAACTCCTCCTTATCGCCGAAGAGCTCGTATAGTGTTCGCTTGGAGATACTCAACTCTTGTGCAATATCATCCATGCGCACAGCTTTAACTCCTTGAGCAACAAACATTTTAGATGCTCGTTCGATGATAATTTCCTTCTGTGTCATACTTCTAATGGGGTTTTTCGCAGCAAATATAAAGCAAAAAAACTTGAAAAACAAAAAAAGTTTTCAAGTTTTTTACCTATTTATTATTATGGGAACATCTACTCCTTAAGCCACAGCCATAGCTCACGCCACGAGGTACGCTTGCCGTGCATGAAGATTCCCACGCGGAAGATCTTTGCAGCAAGGTAGGTCATAGCTATAAACGTCAGATAGAGAATTACCAACGAAGTAACTATCTCCCACGTTGGAATACCAAAGGGGATACGAGCAATCATCACGATAGGCGAAGTGAATGGTATCATCGAACACCAAAAGGCTATTGGCGAATTTGGGTCGTTAAATACCGTCATCATGATTATCATCGACAGGAAGATTGGCAACATAATGACTGTATTATACTGCTGACTATCTTGAATTGAGTCCACAGCCGAGCCAGAGGCTGCATACAGCGAAGCATACAACAAGAATCCACCTAGGATAAAGAGGGCAAGATATGCAAAGAGGGTTGCTATATACCCTGTATCTGTGACAGTTCCCAACGCACCATCGAGCAAGGCACCACCGGCTGAAGCGATGTCAGAGGTAAAGAGCATAGGCATCACAAACTTCGAAGCCGAGAGTACCAGCAGCGCCCAAATGGCTATCTGCGTGAGGGCTACAGCGGCAATACCGATAATCTTACCCATCATAAGCTGAAATGGCGTGCAGCTAGTAACCATGACATCTATCACACGTGACGCCTTCTCCTCAACAACCGATGTGAGAACCATCTGACCATACAAGATTATAATCATGTAGAGCAACATACCCAACACAATACCAAGAATATAGCTAACACCAGTAGAGGTAGACTCCATCTCCCCGTCATCCTCCGTAGCTCCGTTGTTTACGAAGGTAGCAAGTTCGATGTTTGTCTCAATTTTTGCAAGTATCTCATCGAGATTCTCGATGTTATACTCTTTGAGTTTCTCTCGCTCCACGATAGCCTCTATCTGTGACGAGATACTCTCCTCGAGCAACATAGAAGATGAGCTATTTGTTATAAGCTGCACCGAGTCGCGAGCATCGACCACCTCACCAATATAGAGGATACCAAAAATGCCACTCTCCTCGTTGTAGATGTTGCAGGCTTCAGACTTTGACATACCATCCTCGCGGATAAAGGTTGCCTCGGCACTCTCATAGAGGTTGTCGGCAACAACTCCCGAGCGATCTATAACAACTACCTGCTTCTGCTCGCTCTTGCTGTAGAGCATCATCAACGATGGCGCAACCATCATAGCAATCATTAATATTGGCATGAGGAGCGTCACGATGATAAACGACTTTTTGCGTACACGCTCCAGATATTCACGTGATATTATAAGGTAAATGTTTCTCATAATCTAGCTTTTTATATTGAACCATTCACGGCACGAATGAAGATATCATTCATCGAGGGGATAACCTCATTCAGAGAGCGCAGCCCACAACTTTCGTTTAGCGCTGCTATAACCAACTTTACATCCTCATCCTTGGGGATATGTATTCGCGACTGGACGAAACCTCCAACCATACCTCTACTCTCGCTAATAGGCACAGCCATACCTCCTAGTGCTGCAATAAACTCCTCATCTGTAGCACGATACAACACCTCGAAGTTATTTCCTCCCGCAGCACGGCGAATCTCATCTACCGAGCCAGAGAGTATATTTTGAGCCTTGTTTATAAGTGTTATATGGTCGCATATCTCCTCCACCGAGGCCATGTTATGTGTCGAAAATATCACCGTGGCACCGCGATCGCGGAGTGCAAGAATCTCCTCCTTGAGAAGGTTAGCATTGATGGGGTCGAAACCCGAAAATGGCTCATCAAAAATCAGGAGCTTTGGCTCGTGGACAACCGTAGCTATAAACTGCACCTTTTGAGCCATACCCTTCGACAAATCCTCCACCTTACGTTCCCACCAATCGGAGATGTTTAGACGCTCAAACCATCCTCGTAGTCGCTGTTCCGCCTCCTTGCCACCAAGGCCCTTCAGGCGAGCAAAGAATATAGCCTGCTCACCAACACGCATATTCTTATATAGTCCACGCTCCTCGGGCATATAGCCTATGTGAAAAACATCCTTGGCCGTAAGAGGCTTGCCATCGAGAAGCACGCGGCCACTATCGGCAAGCGTTATACGTGTTATCACGCGTATAAGGGTGGTCTTACCAGCGCCATTAGGGCCTAACAGACCATAGACAGCACCTCGTGGCACCTCGAGCGAGACATCATTCAGAGCCTTATGCCCTGTATAGCTTTTTGAGACATTCTCAATTTTTAGTATCGCATCCATATTTCATGTATTGATTATCACATACAAAGATATGATTTTTTCTATAAAGGAGCAACATCGCAGATAAAAAAAGGGTCTGCCCAACATGATGTTGAGCAAACCCAAAATAGGAATAGTTGTAAAGAATCTTTAATTAACGCCGATAGAGCTTCCTGTTACGGTGTTACCAGCAGCATTAATAGTCACCTTCGAGTCTTTAGACTGCCATCCATTGCCATTGTGAACAAGGTAATTGATAGTCTTACCTACCAACTCCGATGGCACGATGATATGCCATGTATGATCACCATCATAGGTCATCGCATTACCTGGCCAGCTAGTGTCAAATGAGGTGCCTGTATTCCACACATGAATCTTCGCAGTAGTACCCCAGTACTGCTTTGAGTTGTCAGTATCAAGCTTAAAGATAAGTTTGATAATTGTCTCCTCGAGGGTAACTGTAGCACCATTCTTGGTGATGTTGATGTTCGCAGGCTCCGACTGCTTGCCATCGGTGAAGAACTGATATGTGAGTGTTGAGCCGATATAATCGCCGCTTACGGCAAAGCTATCACCTGTAACAACATCACCCTCGGCAGCTGTGAGAAGCGTATCACCACTCTTTAGAAGGATACGTAGTGGACTCCAATTAGCCTTATTGTTGATGCTAATATTTACGGTAAGATCAGCATACTCCTCTACACATGTATACTTGAATTTCGCCTCGCTAGCCTTGAAGTAGATATCGAAACGACCATTCTTCGCACAAGCGATATTCTGACCACCCTTATTGAGTACATACTCAACATCTACATCAAGTGTAGCTATTGTAGTCCAACCATAGCTTACATTCCATGATTTGTCCTCTACAATCTTTATCTCATCATCCTTATAAAGCTCTACGCCACGTGCTACAACCCAGCCATCCTCGGCAGTAACCATGACAACAGAATTTGCTACATCCCAACCCTGGAATGTTCCTACCACGCCATACTTCGTAGGCTCACCAATAACAGGCTGGTCAGGATCCTCTGGCTCATCAGGAACAAGAGTGCCATTTGCTGTCTGCTCCTCGGCAAGGGTGTAGTCACCATCCATCTCTACAAGGTATATTTTGCTATACTCCGCAGCCTCGGCATACTCAAAGTATACATCATAAGTGCCACTAGCTGCAACAACAACATTTGCACCACCAAGGTAGGCCTTCATCCACTTGTTTGCCTCGAGGTTTGTGATGCCACCACCATAGCTTGTCTCCCAAGTCTTTGAATCCTTAACCTTAATCTCATCGCCCGACTTCAACTCCAAGCCCTTAACCACATATAGGTTCTCAAGCTCTGTAGCCTCCATGATTGCATCTCCCCACTCGTTGAAGGAGCCTGCCAATGACCATACAATAGCCTCTACTACAGGAGTCTCGGGGACAAAACCTGCCTCGTGCCACTCACCAGTAGCCCAACCTGTGATGTAGAAGTAGTTGTTAGGCTCTACGCCTACGGTGAGATCCTCGGTCTGGTTCCACACGTGGTCACCCTCGGCCTCGCTATTCCATGCAAACTCGGCATATGCTGGGTTCATGCGGCAGAAGATAAGACCTGTAACATCTGTAGGAATCTCACACTCATAGATACCATCCTCATCCTCATCAGCCAAAACGATAGCATTGTTATCACCAGCTGCGTTCCACATATAAGCAGCAAACCACGCCTCATCACCCTTCCAATCGTTATTAGGAACAAAGTATACCGCTGTAGTCTCTACTACAGGAGTATCAGGAGTCTCGGGGACAAAACCTGCCTCGTGCCACTCACCAGTAGCCCAACCCGTGATATAGAAGTAGTTGTTAGGCTCTACACCTACGGTGAGATCCTCGGTCTGGTTCCACACGTGGTCAGCCTCGGTCTCGCTATTCCATGCAAACTCGGTGTATGCTGGGTTCATGCGGCAGAAGATAAGGCCTGTAACGCCTGCAGGAACCTCACACTCATAGATGCCATCCTCATCCTCATCAGCCAAAACAACACTATTGTTATCGCCAGCCGCGTTCCACATATAAGCAGCAAACCACGCCTCATCACTCTTCCAACCATCGTTAGGCACAAAGTATACGGCCGTAGGCTCGGTAGTAGGATCATCAGGAGTCTCGGGGCTATAACCCGCCTCATGCCACTCACCAGTAGCCCAACCTGTGATATAGAAGTAGTTGTTTGGTGCTACGCCAACGGTGAGATCCTCTGTCTGGTTCCACACGTGATCAGCCTCGGTCTCGCTATTCCATGCAAACTCGGTATATGCAGGGTTCATGCGGCAGAAGATGATGTTTGTCATCTCTGCAGGCAAGGCACACTCATATACACCATCCTCATCTACATCGCCCAATACGATAGAGCTATTATCGCCAGCCTCATTCCACACATAGGCCGCAAACCAAGCATCATCACTCTTCCAATCCTCATTAGGAACAAAGTATACAGATGACACCGCACCAGGAGCTGGGGTCAAAGTACCAAGATTATAAAGGCCCTTCTTCTCGATATTTAGCTCTTGCTCCAAGCAATTAACACCACCTATAGAGCAGCTTACAGTAACAGCAGCGTCACACGACTTCACAGCCACCCATACATCCTCACCAGCAGGAAGTGCCAATGCAGTATGTGTACTCTTGTCATACATGAAGATAGCCTGTGATGCCTGAAGAGTAACCTCAAAAGCTGAAGAGTAGCGCAAGAAGGCTGACTCAACAGAGAGGCTCACACGCTCCTCGGGATTGAAGCCCTTAACCTCTGCTACGAGGCTACCACCACTCTTACCAACTCTACTATCAATCTCCTTCTTTCCATTCTCGGTCTGCACAAGGTCGATGCGCACATCCTTACCTACCAACGACTTAACATTTGCATCCGAGCTGCTAAACAGACCCTTATTCTCCTTCGAGTTAGTGAAGTAGTACTTTGCACCCGATGAGTCGCTAACAGCCAACTTCTCGTTGCCAGCCCACACCGTATTCCAGTTTCCTGACTGCTCATCAAGAACCACATCGGTACGTGTCTCGATTACACCATCGATAGTCGCCTCAAAAGACAACACTTCAGGTGCTGGCTCTGGAGTCTTATCGACCTCCTGCTCCTTCTCCGTACATGCTACTACGCCCATTGTAATCAACGCAGCAAGCATCAAATTCCAAAACTTTTTCATGTAAATTATCTTTATGGGTTTAAAATATTTCTGCTCACTTAACACCTCTAGACACCATTCAAGGCAGTAACAAAGATAGTAATTATAAAGCAAATCGTGCAGTAATATTGACTAATCATGTCCGAATTGCCATATTTGAGTGATGAACGGCACAAAAGGATTAACGAACGTAAGAAGAGCGCCTCATGAAAAACTTACTCCTCTCCACGCAGATAGAGCCACAGAGATATAATCTCCTATTTATCTCGTGGGAAGAGATAGCGGTTTTCATTTTTAGACTCTCTTTTCTTCAAAATATTTGTTTAAAATTGATTAATTTTTCTTAACTTTGTACGTTATATATACATATAATGCAGTTAAGACAATTCATAATATCCATTTTGATAATCCTCTGTGGTATATTCACCACCGAGCCTCTTACTGCGCAGTATTATAGCTGGGGTGCAGATTCTCCCTCGTTCAGATGGCGACAGATGAAGACAAAGGAGTATCGTGTCATATACCCCGATACGACACAACAGATAGCATCACGCATGATGTACTACCTCGATGCCGTGAAGGATGATATCAGCTATGGCTATCGTCATCCCCAGATGTCGATACCCTTTGTTGTACACCCCTCAAATTTTCTATCTAACGGACTAGTTATGTGGATGCCTAGGCGTGTAGAGTTCCTCTCCACACCCGCCACAAATGGCTACTCCATGCCCTGGGTTAAGCAGCTCATAGCCCACGAATATAGACACGCCGTACAGTATAACAATCTAAACCGAGGCGTTGTAAAGTGGTTAAGCTACATCATTGGTCAGCAAAGCTCTACCATAGGACTCCTCTTTATGCCTCTCTGGATGATGGAGGGCGATGCCGTGATGACAGAGACGGAGATGTCCACATTTGGACGAGGCCTTCAGCCATCATTCACACTCGCATATCGTGCCTATGAGAATGTTGCCACAGCATATAAGAGCTACGATAAGTGGTTCTGTGGCTCATATAAAGATTATATCCCCGACCACTACCACCTTGGATACCTCATGTCGCGCCATGGATATAACAAATTTGGCAGGATAATGGGCGATGATGTGGCAGAACTTACATCGCGCCGCCCATATATGGTTGTCTCCGTAAACTGGGTGCTAAAGAGGCTATATGCAAGCTCCGAGTCAAAACTATTTTACGACACCTTCCACACACTACACAACACATGGAAGAGGGTGTCAAATATTGAGGATAGCACAACGCCTATACCTGTTAAAGAGCCAAAGTCGCACACCATATATTCACACCCACAGAGATTGGATAGTGGCGAGGTGATATATCTCAAAGAGGATTTAGACCGCACCGCAGCCTTCGTAACTATAGACCCTGCGACTGGCAGCGAACATCAACTAGCAAAGATAGGCTACCTCTCGTCACGTCCTGCGCTAAACAGCCACGGCCGTATATGGTGGACAGAGTATCGTCAAAGCGCACTCTTTGCCGAAAAGGTATACTCCACACTCTGCTACATGGACATTAGCGAGGAGCGACCTCGAGCAATGCGCAAGATTCGCAATGTGCTATACCCCACACCTACCGATGGTCATGGAATATCGTGGGTGGAGTATAACACCAGTGGCGTATACACCATCGTAAACAATGGTCTTGCGGAGCTAAACCGCCATATATCGTTACCATACGGCACTGAGATACATGGCATGGCGTGGGATAATGTCACAAAGGCGTTATACGTAATCATCACCGATGATGATGGCATGCACATCGCAAAGGTGATAAGCAATGGCGTAGAGCGTGTCACACGCTCGGCATACACCACCTTGAGCGACCTTCGTGCAGGGGGAGGAAAGCTATATTTCGGCTCCATAGCATCGGGACTCGATGAGATTCACACCTTCGACCTAGCCTCGGGCAAGGAGTATCGCCTATCGACATCGCGACACGGCTCATTCCAGCCATCGCAATACAACGACACGATGGTTGTTGCTACAACCTACGACCGCCGAGGATATATGCCAACACTTCAGAAGGTAGATGGAGCAAAAGAGGTAGCCTACGCACCCCACCCTCCAAAGATACTACTGCCCGAGAGTAAGCCTTGGGGTGTTGTAAACCTAGATACCGTACGCTACGATAGTACCTCGGCAGAGGAGGTGAGGAGCAAGACACCACCCAAGCGCTTCTCACGCATAGGTCACGCCTTTAATATCCATAGCTGGGCCCCTGCATCGTACGACCCCTACGCCATTGTCGAGGAGTCGTCAATAGCCTTCAACCTTGGTGCTACGATAATGTCACAAAATATCCTCTCAACGCTTGAAGGCTTTGGAACATGGGGCTGGAATCCAAATGAAGGCTCGGTATTCAAGGGTGCGCTACGTTACTATGGCTTGGGAGTGAGTCTGTGGGTACAAGGGACCTATGGCGGTAGTCAGCAGATATATAAAATTGCATCGTACGACAAAGACCTTCAGAAACTTGTATTCTCGCCAGATGTATCACTTGGCAAGTACTACTCCATAAGCGCAGGAGCTACGTTACCTATCCTCATGCAGCGAGGCTACCACACCCGACAACTTGTACTCGCCACAGCATGGAACTTCTCAAATGGTAGGGTCGCAAATGTTGATGACATAAAAATTGAGAACTACAAGGTGACCAACATGCGCTACATAGGCTACTCGGAGGGTGTTCACCAGCTCTCGTTTGAAGTAGGCTTTCAGGATATGGTGCGTCAGTCGCACCGCGACTTCTTACCACCGTGGGGCATAGCACTTTCGGGAAGCTACACCATAAACCCAACGATGGAGAGCATGGGACACCTCATGGTGCTTTATGGCAAGCTCTACACCCCAGGATTTGCAAAGCACCACTCGCTATCTATGGAAGCCTCATACCAGACATCACTAGGTGGCTTCCAGTCCGACTTGGTGCTATCGGGGCTATCGTTCAAATCTACGCGACTCCTCCCTCGAGGATTCTCATCGTATGACATTCAGAACGACAACTATGTGGCAACCTCGTTTGACTATCAGCTACCTGTGTGGTATCCCGATGGAGGATGGCCAGGATATATATACTTCAAGCGATTAAGGGTAAACGTGGGCTTCGACTACGCCTCGTATAACATCACTGATGGCATGACCCCCGAGGGAAAATTCCTGAAAAGCAGACATCATATTGGCTCGGCAGGCATAGACCTAGGCGTAGACTTCAACATACTCTCTATGCCCGATGCAGCAACAATATCGATGACATTTTCGTTGTACCAGAAGATGGCCCTCGCGCCATTTGAGCGAGGAAAGCTTTTCTTTGGATTTGGCCTAGGACTACCATTCTAACAACAAAAGAGGAGAATAAAAACTACAATATATGACACAAAAGAGTAAAAACACAAAGCAAAAACGAGGCTTTAAGTCGTGGCTAATAATAACAATGTGGACATTGGTATTCTTGGCCTTGGCAGCACTGTCGAGCCTCTTTATCATGGCACGTTATGAGATTCTCGGCCCCATGCCTAGCTTCGAGGAGCTGGAGAACCCAAAGACAAACCTAGCGACACAAATCTATTCCGAAGATGGCATAGTCCTTGGCACATATTTCATCGAAAATCGCACCTACCTATCTTTCGAGGAGCTATTTCCTGCCGATGATACAAAGTGGCTCGAGATAGATGGACACAAGCTACCGCCTATCGTTGCAGCACTCCTAGCCACCGAGGATGTTCGATTCTTCGACCACTCGGGTATCGACTTCAAGGCTACGGCACGCGCAGGTATCAAGACCGTCATCCTACGCCAATCGGGACAGGGTGGTGGTAGTACCATCACGCAGCAGCTAGCAAAGAACCTCTACAAGACTCGCCGCAACAAGGAGGGCTTGGAGGGTAATGCAGGAACCCTCGCCGCAAAGGCTCAAGAGTATGTCATAGCCACACAGCTGGAGTATAACTACACCAAGGAGGAGATTGTAGCTATGTACCTCAACACCGTTGAGTTTTCAAACTCCAATTTCGGCATTAAGTCGGCAGCAAATAACTTCTTTGGCAAGGAGCCTTGCGACCTAGCTATCGAGGAGGCTGCCGTGATTGCAGGACAGGTTAAGGCCCCAGGAACATACGCCCCTCTAAAGCGCGGAGAGCCTAACGAGCGTGCTAGGGAGCGCCGCAATACGGTACTCGACCGTATGGCCGCGGCAGGAGCCATAAGCGATGTTGTGGCAGACTCGCTAAAGCAACTACCTATAGACCTCACACGCTACCGCCGTGCTGCAGATGCCCACAACGAGGGTGCTGCAACATACTTCCGTGAGATGGTACGCCGTACCATGATGGCAAGAGAGCCACAGCGCAGAAACTACTACATGGAGTGGGACTACGAACAGGCCTTAAAGCAGTATCACGAGAATCCTATATATGGCTGGTGCCATAAGAATCTCAAGGCCAATGGCGAGCCATACGACATCTACCGCGATGGACTAAAGATATACACCACCGTAGATGCCCGCATGCAACACTATGCCGAGGCGGCATTCCGAGAGCATATGGCCGAGACCGTTCAGCCACGCATGAACTCGCAGATAAAGAGCCGCGGAGGCTCTCTCTTCCCCGACCTCACAAAGGAGGAGTCGGATGCAAAGATTGCTGATGCCATGCGCCAAACAGAGCGCTGGAAGAGCATGGCCGACAACGGCGCCTCACAAAAGGAGATTAAAGCGGCCTTTAATACTCCGATGGCGATGACCGTATTCACATATAAGGGTGTGAGAGATACGGTTATGACACCTCGCGACTCACTTATCCACTATAAGAAGACTATGCGTGGTGCCTTTGTTGCCGTAGACCCAGCAACAGGCTATGTAAGGGCTTATGTTGGAGGCCCCGATTACCGCTTCTTCAAGTATGATGCGGCGACACAGGGTAAGCGTCAGGTAGGCTCTACATCGAAGCCCTTTATATATACCTTTGCCATCGACCACCTGGGACTCTCGCCATGCACACCTGTTCCTAACGTGCCTGTATCGATTGAGACCCCCGCAGGAATATGGTCGCCAAAGGAGGCCGGCGAGGTGGAGTACGTAGGCGTACATCCTCTATACTGGGGATTGGCAAATAGCCGTAATAACTACTCTGCATGGATTATGAAGCAGGCTAAACGCCCCGAGGCTGTGGCAGACTTCATACACGACTTGGGTATCCGCAGTTTTATAGACCCTGTGGCAGCACTCTGCATAGGCTCCTACGACAGTAACCCATTCGAGATGGCCTCGGCATACTCCACATTTGCAAATAAGGGTATCCACATCGACCCAATCTTTGTGACTCGCATCGAGGATAGCCAGGGCAATGTCCTAGCCACCTTCACACCAAAAACCGAGGATGTATTGTCGAAGCGCGTGGCATACACCATGATTACCATGATGCAGCGCGTAGTGACCATGGGTACTGCACGCCGCATGCTCTACGAGTTTGGATTTAACGATGTGGAGATAGCAGCTAAAACAGGTACTACAAACGATAATGTCGATGCTTGGTTTATGTGTACAGTCCCAAATCTTGTTATGGGAGTTTGGGTAGGTGGCGAGGAGAATGGCATACACTTTACACGTAATGCCGATGGCTCGCGCATAGCGCTACCAATAGCTGGAAAATTCCTAACCAAGGTATTTGAAGATGGCACACTGGGTGTGGAGCGCACAGACCGCTTCGAGCGCTCGGATGATGAGCCTGACTACAGTTGCGAGATTGATATCACAGAGAGTGGAGATAGCGAAAATAGGGGCGAGGATATCTTCTTTGGTGGCGAAGAGGACTTCTTCTAATGAAGGAGATATTTCACAACTCGTTTTAAATATTAACAAATAAAATAGAACAAATTATGAAAATTGCTATAGTGGGCGCTAGTGGCGCCGTAGGACAGGAGTTCCTATCAATATTGGAGAATCACCCTATGCAAATTGATGAGCTTCGCCTCTTTGGTTCGAAGCGCAGTGCAGGTAGCACATACCGCTTCCGTGGCGAAGATATCGTTGTGCGAGAGCTACAGCACAATGACGACTTTAGGGATATAGATGTTGCCTTATGTTCAGCTGGTGCCTCTACATCAAAGGAGTTTGCCGAGACTATCACAAAGCATGGTACATTCATGATTGACAATTCGAGTGCCTTCCGCATGGAGGATGATGTACCTCTTGTAGTTCCCGAGGTTAATGGTGAGGATGCCTTCAACGCGCCACGCCGCATCATCGCAAACCCAAACTGCACTACGATACAGATGGTCGTAGCACTTGCGGCGATAGAGCGCCTCTCGCACATCGAGCGCGTACATGTGGCTACATATCAGTCGGCAAGCGGCGCAGGAGCATCGGCAATGGATGAGTTTGAGGAGCAGCATCGTGCTATAGTGGAGGGTCGTGAGCCTAAAGTTGAGAAGTTTGCATATCAGCTAGCTTACAACCTTATCCCACATATTGACGTATTCCAAGATAACGACTACACCAAGGAGGAGATGAAGATGTTCCACGAGACTCGCAAGATTATGCACTCGGATATCCGCACCTCGGCAACATGTGTTCGTGTTCCTGTGCTTCGCGCACACTCCGAGGCTATATGGGTGGAGACAGAGAAGGAGCTTACCGTGGAGGCTGTGCGCGACTCCTTCGCCACTGCCAAAGGCATAGTACTCATGGATAACCCTGCAGAGAAGTGCTACCCTATGCCACTCTTTGCCCAGGGTAGCGACCCTGTATATGTAGGTCGTATTCGCAAGGATCTAGGCTCGGAGCGAGGCATCACCTTCTGGTGTGTTGCCGACCAAATTCGCAAGGGCGCAGCACTCAACGCCATTCAGATATTAGAACTTCTTGTTGCAAATAAATAAGGATGTGGTTTTTTGCACTCAAAGATGATAAAAATTATTGAAGCAATTAGTTGCACTTGACCATATTTTTACATACCTTTGTAGCGCATAATATTTAAATAGCTATATTTCGCTATTTATAGATATTTGAAAAAGAATATATTATTAAACAAGTATAACCTAAAAACTAAACAACTATGGAAATCCCATTTGCAGAAGCGTATCGAATTAAGATGGTTGAGCCATTGAAGAAGAGCACACGTGCAGAGCGTGAGCAGTGGCTTAAGGAGGCACATTATAACCTTTTCGGCTTGAAGTCAGAGCAGGTATACATCGACTGTTTGACTGACTCTGGTACTGGCGCTATGAGCGACCGTCAGTGGGCAGCTATGATGACTGGTGACGAGGCTTACGCTGGTTCAAAGTCATTCTTCGAGCTTAAGGAGGTTATCGGCCGTCTTACTGGCTTCGACTACGTTATCCCTACTCACCAGGGTCGTGCTGCAGAGAACGTATTGTTCTCACACCTTGTAAAGGCTGGTGACATCATCCCAGGTAACTCACACTTCGACACTACAAAGGGTCACATTGAGTTCCGTAAGGCTGTAGCTTTGGACTGCACTATCGATGCAGCAAAGGACACACAGCTCGAGATTCCTTTCAAGGGTGAGGTAGACTGCGCAAAGTTGGAGAAGGCTTTGGCAGAGAACGCAGAGAAGATTCCTTTCATCATCGTTACTGTTACTAACAACACTGCTGGTGGTCAGCCTGTATCAATGAAGAACTTGCGTGACGTACGTGCTATCGCTGACAAGTATGGTAAGCGCGTAGTATTTGACTCTGCACGTTTCGTTGAGAACGCATACTTCATCAAGACCCGCGAGGAGGGTTACGCAGATAAGACTATCAAGGAGATCGTTCGTGAGATGTTCTCTTATGCTGATGGTATGACAATGTCTTCAAAGAAGGACGGTCTTGTGAACATGGGTGGTTTCATCGCTACACGTCACGAGGATTGGTACGAGGGTGCAAAGCGTTTCTGTATCCCATTCGAGGGCTTCTTGACATACGGTGGTATGAACGGTCGTGATATGGCTGCTTTGGCTGTAGGTCTTGACGAGAACACAGAGCTTGAGACTATCGAGACACGTATCAAGCAGGTTCAGTACCTCGCTGCAAAGCTTGACGAGTATGGCATCCCATATCAGCGCCCTGTAGGTGGTCACGCATTGTTCGTAGACGCAGACAAGGTTCTTTCTAACATTCCAAAGGAGGAGTTCCCAGCACAGACTCTTGCTATTGAGCTTTACCTCGAGGCTGGTGTTCGTGGTTGCGAGATCGGTTACATCCTTGCTGACCGTGATCCTGTAACTCGTGAGAACCGTTTTGGTGGTCTTGACCTTCTTCGTTTGTGCATCGCTCGCCGTTCATACACTAACAACCACATGGACGTTATCGCAGCTGCATTGAAGAACGTATACGATCGCCGCAACGAGATCACACGTGGTGTGAAGATCGTTTGGGAGACAGAGTTGATGCGTCACTTCACTGTTAAGCTCGAGCGCTTGTAATTAAAGATTGGTGGTCATCACAGACCATAAGATAAGGGGGTATCCGATTGGATATCCCCTTTTTGGTGTTGTATACAAGAGTTAGACTCGTGCCACTACCAAACAATCTTCTCCTTACCAACGCTCTCCAGATAGTCGTTTGCCATGGAGAAGTGCTTGCAGCCGAAAAATCCTCGATAGGCAGAGAGTGGCGAGGGGTGTACCGCCTTAAGTATAAGATTTGAGCTAGGACTCGCTATGGCACCCTTCTTCTGGGCATAGCTTCCCCAAAGCATATATACCACACCCTGCTTACGCTCGGCAATAGCCCTGACAACAGCATCTGTAAACTGCTCCCAGCCACGCCCAGCATGCGAGGCGGCATTATGTGCGCGTACCGTAAGTACGGCATTGAGGAGCAAGACCCCCTGCTCTGCCCAACGGTCTAGATTGCCAGAGATGGGGATTGGAGTGCCTATATCTGAATGAACCTCCTTAAAGATATTTTGTAGCGAGGGAGGAAACGCTATACCATCATTTACGGAGAAGCATAGTCCATTAGCCTGACCTGGGCCGTGATAAGGGTCCTGGCCTATTATCACCACCTTCAGATTATCGAACTCGCACTTGTCAAAGGCGCGGAATATATCTCTGCCCGCAGGGTAGACCGTACCCGAGGCATACTCCATCTTCACGAAGCTAACAAGCTCCTCAAAATAGGGTTTTGAAAACTCATCAGCAAGAATCCTCTTCCAATCCTCGGCTATGCGAACATCTGCCATATCGCTATATTATTAGGTTTTGATACTTCGTTTGTATATTGCGAAGATAGAATATTTTTCCTACATTTGCAAAAACTAAAGCTACTATGAATATCAACGCTACTATTCAGAATTTCAAGTCGGAGAGCTTTCAGAAGGATATAAAGGCTATGAGCGACCTATACGAGTACCACGACTTTAGAGTTTGGGGCAACAAGGAGGAGGGTGTTATCTCGGGATTTGGATGGATTGAACACGACATAGAGTTCTCGGGGGCGTATATGCCTCTTACAGTACATAGCGTAGGCATCATCAGCGGTGAGGAGAGGTGGAACAGCTACATAAAAGAGAATACCCACACCGTAGTATCGGGCATAAGATACATAAAACGTAGTGAGTACTCCGAGAAGATAGCTGTGGAGGGCGAGATTCCTGCGGAGATGCTCATAGAGTACGATGACAAGGAGCGTATCATCTTTTGTGGCATGCAGGAGGGTGGCAAGCGTCATGGCCTAGGTGTAGCATTTACCTACGAGGATAGGTTCGTAAAACAGCACCGTGGCATCTGGCAAAATGGCATAAAAACACACTGCTGGGAACATGCCAAATTCGTAGAATTATAAAAACAACCTATTATGCGTAAGATATATACTACATTAGTATCACTCCTTGTCGTGCTATCGAGTGTTACGGCACAGGAGGTGAAAAATATAATATTTCTCATTGGTGATGGCATGGGCATCGCTTCAGTGTCGATGATGCAGTTGGAGGGTAACTACGAGCCAACAATTTTTGACCAAGCAGAGAACATAGCACTCCAGAAAACATACTCCGCAGATAACCGCGTCACAGACTCCGCAGCATCGGGAACAGCGCTTGCTACAGGGCATAAGACCAACAATACCTACCTAGGTGTTCTTGCCGATGGCACTCCAGTTTCGTCACTGATGGATGTCGCAAAGGGGCGAGGCATGACCACAGGTGTCATCGCCACGACATATCTGCAGCACGCCACACCTGCGGCATTCTATGCTCACATAGCTAGTCGTCACGACTACCTAAACATCAGCAAGCAGCTTGCTGAAAGCTCCATCGATGTAGCCATTGGCGGCGGCATGTCATTCTTCAAGGAGCTTTATGGCGACAACGCCGTGACAACACTCCAAGAGCATAACTTCGATGTCATTACCTCGATGGATGCTCTGAAGCAGCATAGGGAGGGTGGTCGTATCATGGCTCTACTAGCCGATAAGGAGATAGGGGCGAATAGTGGTAGCTACCTTGCAGAGGCTACTCGCGATGCACTACGTCTTTTAGAGAATGAGGAGGGCTTCGTACTTATGGTCGAGGGTTCGCTGATAGATGGCATGGGCCATGCCAACGATGCCAAAGCACAACAGCTAGAGATGCAGGGGTTTATGGGCGCCATAGAGGTTGCTGTGGCGTATGCCAAGAGTAATCCAGGTACGTTGGTAGTAGTCACAGGAGATCATGAGACAGGAGGTCTATCGATAGTTAGCTGCGACTCTGACTTCTGCCTCTCGGAGCAGGGCGTAGAGTATAGGTGGACCACAAAGGGTCACTCGGGCGTTATGCTACCGATATACCTATATGGCACAGGTGCCGAGAAGATAAACGGCATAATGGAGAATGCCGAGCTAGGACAAAAACTCAAGGAGCTTATTGCAAGATAGTCGCCGCCTTAACCTCTACAACGCTATGATGCCTAGGTGCTCAAGGATAATCTTGACGCCTAGGCCTATCAATATCACACCTCCGAGGAGTCCAGCCTTGGAACCAAGAAGAGTGCCAAAGCGATATCCCAATACCACACCTACTGCAGAGAGGGCAAAGGTGATGACACCTATCACTGTGGCGGCAATCCATATATTCACATCAAGGAATGCCATTGTAACACCTACTGCAAGGGCATCGATGCTTGTAGCTACAGCCATCAAGAACATGGAACGTGTGGAAAAATCGCTAGTATGCTGCTCCTTATCACCCCACAGCGTATCGCGAATCATATTTATACCTATAAGCGTCAGCAACACAAAGGCAATCCAATGATCAACACTTATAACAAAGCCCGCAAAGGTGCGACCTAGGAGATAGCCAATGATAGGCATCAGAGCCTGAAAACCACCAAACCATGCACCTGCAACAAGCGCATATTTACTATCTACTCTCTTTAGTGTCAATCCCTTACCTAGCGACACAGCAAAAGCATCCATCGCAAGACCAATGGCGATAAGGATTAGTTCAACAACTCCCACAATATTATCCTTTATAAGTTAGCAAAACTCTTTAACGCCGCAATCTCATCAGCCCAACGAGCCTCATCGGGGGTCTCCAAGATTAGAGGTATCTCATCGAAACGCTCATCACCCATAATATATCGGAAGCACTCCCAGCCTATCTCGCCATCACCAAGAGGAGAGTGTCTATCAACACGGCTTCCCAAAGGCTTCATAGCATCGTTGAGGTGCATTCCACGCAAATATCCAAAGCCCACAACCCTATCGAACTCCGAGAATGTGGCGTCAAGAGCCTCACGTGTGCGGAGGTCGTACCCTGCGGCAAAGGTGTGACAAGTATCGAGGCATACGCCAACACGGCTCTTATCCTCAACCCTATCGATGATATATGCTAGATGCTCAAACCTAAATCCAAGATTTGAACCCTGTCCTGCAGTATTCTCAATAACTGCTGTCACGCCCTTGGTGCGCTCCAGAGCCATATTTATAGACTCGGCGATAAGACTCAACGACTCCTCCTCACTAATACGCTTTAGGTGACTTCCAGGGTGAAAGTTCAACCTATCGAGACCCAAAAGCTCACAGCGGCGCATCTCCTCGAAGAAGGACTCGCGCGATTTATCAAGACCCTCCTTATCAGGGTGTCCGAGGTTTATGAGGTAGCTATCGTGAGGAAGTACCTGCTTGGCTGTATATCCCGCATCGCTCATCAAACTCCTAAATCTCTCTATCTGTGGTGCGGTAAGGGCTGGGGCGAGCCACTGTCGCTGATTTTTAGTAAATAGCGCAAAGGCGGTTGCTCCGATAGCCTTCGCATTGTTTATTGCGTTTTCAACGCCTCCCGATGCACTGACGTGCGCTCCTATATATTTCATATTATCTTACTCTTTTATCGTGTTATTACTCACCAACTTCCATCCCAAATTACTTGGAGACGAATGTCGCAACGATATCTCACCACCTCAAACATAACATCTTTTTTATCATTTCTCGCGGTTGAGATATTTTTCTGATGTCAAAGGTAGGAAAAATTTAAGAAAAATTTTATATATTTGCAATGGAAATATTTATAGAGATATAGATTTTAATTATAACATATTATGAAGAAACTTTACACACTTATCGCCCTTACTCTGCTATCAACGGTATGTGCCGTTGCGCAGGTATCTATTGACGAGGTAAATACAAAAGAGGAGAAGCCAGAATTCTCGAACGACATGAAGACCGAGAAAATCGATGCAAACTACTTCTCTGATGCTACACATCGCGCCGAGAAGGCTGCTCTACGCAAGGAGCGCAACACCATCGATTTCTCTGCAAACCTTCAGGGTTCGCTCACCGCATATAGCAAGTCATGGCAGGCCGCTGGCGACAATGCCATAACCATTATCGCATCTATCAACTTCCTGCACACATACAAGAAGGGCCGTTTCACACTCTCTAACGCTGCATCGGCAAAGTTTGGCTACAACAACATGAAAACCGATGTTGGCAACGGCGAGCAGAAGGCTCTATGGCTCAAGAATGTGGATGAGTTGGTTCTATCGACATCTCCACAGTGGGATATGGTTAAGAACTGGAAGTATGGTGCTAACGTCAAGTTCCGTACACAGTTTGCACGCGGATACTCTGCACGTGCCGATAAGTACAATGGCGTTCCACCAGTATCGGGCATCATGTCTCCAGGATATCTTGACGCATCTGTCGGTTTCACCTACGTCCTTCCATCAGAGAAGCTCCCATTGAAGTTAAACCTCGCGCCTATAGCGATGAGTGCTACATACGTTCAGGATGACGCTGTATTTATGGAGAAGAAGGATGGTCGCATCGTGCCACGTGATAAGGCCTATGGCGTTGCCTATGGCGAGCACTCAAAGTATGAGGGAGGTCTCTCTGTTCAGCTCGACTTCGACAAGTCATGGGGTAAGGATGGCTGGTTGCGCTACCGTACTACAGCATTCTCATTCTATGGTTGGATTACCGACATCGCGTCATACAAAAAGGCAGAGAATAAGGATGAGTATGAGCATGTAGTACCTACGTTGCGTTGGGAAAACACCATCGACATCAAGGCTACAAAGCATATCTCTACACAGATATACTTCCAGCTCTACTACAACAAGGCGGAGATTGACAAACTTCAGGTATCATCTTTGCTCAGCGTAGGTCTTACCTATACATTTAAGAACAAGTAGCATAAAAGCTAATATTGAGAGGTGAAAGGTGAAAAGTAAGGAGCTTCACGCAGGATTAAAGATGCGTTGCGGACACCACACTTTTCAGTTTTCACCTCTTGTTTTTCACACTATTTAACAATCGCATGGAACAACAGGAGAGAAGGAGATCGAGAGGCTGGATAACTGTGATAATGATACTTGTCGCAGTTGTTGTCTCTACGTGGATAGGTGTTGGCATTGGACGTGGTGTAGAGGCAGCTCGCACACGTCAGCTTTTGGGCAACATGACAAATGATATTGCTAAATATCAGGAGGTTGTAGGGGATATCGCAGCTCTCGAAGATATGGTATCGGGGAAAGATAAGATGCTTAACACGCTCTTCGCCATACGCACACACTACGTAGACCCCATAAACATAGACACCCTCTACGAAAAGGCCATTCCCGCCCTACTCTCGGAGCTAGACCCTCACTCGGAATATATCCCTGCGAAGATGTTTAACAAGGTGAACGAGTCACTCGAAGGGGAGTTTGATGGCATAGGCATCGTCTTTAACGCCATGACAGATACCATCACAGTCCTTAACGTCATACCCCAAGGGCCATCTGACAAGGCGGGAGTACGTGCTGGAGACCGCATAATGCTCATAGACAACAAGCCTGTGGCAGGACAAAAGATACCTCAAGACTCGATGGTTAAGCTTATGCGTGGCCCACGAGGCTCAAAGGTGAAGCTCTCCGTAAAGCGAAATTCGTTGGATAAGCTAGTAGATATAACCATCACACGTGCCGCAATAGAGATGCACAGCGTGGAGGCAGCTTTCATGTTGGATCGTAACGAAAAGATAGGCTTCATACGTCTTTCACAATTCTCACGAACATCATACGAGGAGGTTCGTAAGGCGTTGGATAGGCTTCGCGATGAGGGTATGAGGAGCGTCATTATAGACCTTCGTGGCAATGGCGGTGGATTCCTCGACCAGGTTGTAAAGATTGTGAATGAGTTTATGCCACAGGGCAAGCTCATCGTCTACACCGAAGATCGCTATGGCCAACGTGTCAATGAGTTCTCAAATGGCTTGGGCAGATATGCCGACACAGAGATTGTAGTACTTGTGGATGAGTTTAGCGCCTCATCTAGTGAGATTCTCGCTGGCGCGGTGCAGGATAACGACCGTGGCCTTGTGATAGGACGCCGAACATTCGGCAAGGGTCTTGTGCAGGCACAGGTGCCATTCAGCGATGGCTCGGCAATGCGTCTCACCGTAGCACGTTACTACACACCTACAGGGCGCTCGATACAGAAGCCCTACGTAAATGGAGATGAGAAGTCATACCAGATGGATCTTATAAATCGTATCAACCACCATGAGCTATTCTCGGCAGACTCCATACATTTCGACAACTCGATGAAGTTTACAACACCTGGAGGACGCACGGTGTATGGTGGCGGAGGCATCATGCCCGACATCTTTATCCCTATCGATACGCTCTACACATCGGCATACTACAACAAGGTGTGGGATAGCAACGTGCTGTATCGCTATACTATAGACTTTACGGACCGTCATCGCAAGGAGATAGATGCCATCACAACCCTTGAGGAGCTAGATGCGTTGTTAGCATCGGAGAACCTCGTGGAGGAGTTTGTGAAGTATGCCGAGCGCAATGGCGTGGAGCGCGATGCGGAGGGTCTAGCAAAGTCGCGTAGGGTGATAGAGGCGCAGATACGTGCATACATAGGCCGTAACACGATGGGTGACGAGGCAGGATTCTACTATAATATATTCCCTATTGACGATGCTCTGCAACGTGCTGTAAAGGAGATAAATAAGAGTAAAAATGAATAGAATAATTGGAATACTTTTTACCATTGCGACACTTGCTATCATAGTGTTTGCAATACTCAACTATGGCAACTATCGCTCTCTATGCTTCACAGAGCCTACAGAGGTGGAGATGCCAGATATAATGGTCCCCGACAGCCTCTATGATGAGAATCTCCCAATAGTTGAGGTTACAGATAGCCTCGCCACAGAGGAGATAATCGTAGATGCTCCTATGGTGGAGATACCTGCAGAGGAGATACTATAATACCTCTCGACCATTTTGTTGAAAACTTTAGCCGCTATAATTTGTAGTTCTGCTCGAAATTTTTGTATCTTTGGGCTATCATAGATGATAGTACCAACTACAGAGGTATATCGTGCAAAGAGTCCTGAACTATGAGAATAAGGAGTGGCATCAGAGGTTAAGAAATATAAATAAAAAAAGATATCGCTATGGCAAAATTTATTGTTGAGGGTGGTCATCGTCTCAAGGGTGAGATTGTTCCCCAAGGCGCCAAAAATGAGGCACTTCAGATTATCTGCGCTACGTTGCTCACTTCAGAGCGTGTGGTTCTTCACAATGTTCCTATCATCGCCGATGTGATGCAGCTGTTGGAGCTTATGCAGCGAATGGGCGTTAAGGTGGAGCGTCTTGGCGATGACACATTCGCGCTACAGGCCGACACCATTGATTTGGATTATCTGCGCACTGCAGACTACCATAAGCGCTGTCGCCGCCTTCGAGGTTCGGTGATGATGATAGGCCCACTGCTCACCCGTTTTGGTGTAGGCTTCATGCCAAAACCTGGAGGTGATAAGATTGGCCGCAGACGTCTAGACACACACTTCCTAGGTTTCCAGAAGCTAGGTGCTGACTTCAATTTCGACATCAGCGATGAGTTTTACACCGTAGAGGCAAAGCGCCTGAAGGGTACATATATGCTTCTTGACGAGGCCTCGGTGACAGGAACGGCAAATATTGTCATGGCGGCGGTATTGGCCGAGGGTCGCACAACGATATATAACGCTGCATGTGAGCCATACCTGCAGCAGCTCTGCAAGATGCTTAACCGCATGGGAGCAAAAATCTCGGGCATAGCCTCAAACCTCCTCACCATTGATGGTGTTGAGTCTCTCGGAGGCACGGAGCATACCATGCTTCCAGATATGATTGAGGTTGGTAGCTTTATTGGCATGGCAGCCATGACACGCTCGGAGCTTACTATCAAGAATGTGTCGTATGATAACCTGGGCATCATTCCGCAGCAGTTTGCACGTATGGGCATCCGCTTTGAGCAACGTGGCGATGACATCTACATCCCAGCACAGGAGACATATAGCATCGAGAGCTTCATAGATGGCTCTATTATGACCATCGCTGATGCTCCATGGCCAGGTCTTACACCCGACCTTCTCTCAATCTTCCTCGTTGTGGCAACACAAGCCAAAGGCTCGGTGTTGATACATCAGAAGATGTTTGAGAGCCGACTCTTCTTCGTTGATAAGTTGATAGATATGGGAGCGCAGATTATCCTCTGCGACCCACACCGTGCTACGGTGATAGGCCTCGACCACCGCTTGCCTCTTCGCGCCGCAAATATGACCTCACCAGATATTCGTGCTGGCGTGGCACTACTCATAGCAGCTATGAGCGCCGAGGGAACAAGCACCATACAGAATATCGAGCAGATAGATCGCGGCTACCGCGACATTGACAAGCGCCTCAACGCCCTTGGCGCAAAGATTATTCGTCTCGATGAGTAATATAAGGTATGATTAAAAAAGAGTCTAAAGATTATGTTTTTAGAGAATAACAAACACAAAGGATGGATAGAGGTTGTCTGTGGCTCGATGTTTTCGGGAAAGACAGAGGAGCTTATCCGCCGCATGAAACGTGCGCAGTTTGCCAACCTCAAGGTTGAGATTTTTAAGCCATCTATCGATGTGCGCTACTCCGATGTGGAGGTTGTGTCACACGACTCTAATGCCATACAGTCTACCCCTGTGGAGTCGGCACAAAACATCCTACTTCTAGCATCCGATGTAGATGTAGTGGGCATTGACGAGGCACAATTCTTCGATGATGGCATTGTTGATGTATGTCGCCAGCTTGCCGACAGTGGCATACGTGTTATCGTTGCAGGCCTCGACATGGATTATATGGGAGTCCCCTTTGGCCCTATGCCTGCACTCATGGCCACTGCAGAGTATGTAACCAAGGTTCACGCCATCTGTGTACGTTGTGGCGACCTGGCACACCACTCACATCGTCTTACGGATGATGACAAGCAGGTGCTTCTGGGTGCGCAGGATGCCTATCAGCCTATCTGTCGCCACTGCTTCAACGAACTCAAAGGTAGAAAATAGTTATTTACAAACTTCTAGCAATATACTATGCAAAAAGCTATAGAAAAGTGTATTGAGGTGCTTCGCGCAGGAGGCATAATCCTCTACCCTACCGACACAGTATGGGGCATCGGCTGTGATGCCACCAACGAAGCGGCTGTACAAAAGATTTATGCGCTCAAGCAGAGCCACGATAAGCACTCTATGTTGTGCTTATGCCGCGATGCCGACATGATAGTTCGCTATGTTAATCGCGCCCCAGGTATCGCCTTCGAGGTTATGGAGCTATCCGACAAGCCTCTCACAGCTATTCTTCCGGGTGCTACAGGTGTTGCCCCCAGCCTCATCCCCGATGAAGGGACATTGGGCGTGCGCATCCCACAGCACGACTTCTGCCAGGCATTACTTCGCAAATTTGGCAAGCCTATAGTCTCTACATCGGCAAATATCTCTGGCGAGGCTACAGCAAAGAGACTAAAGGAGGTAGCCCAGGAGATTATCGATGGCGTAGATTATGTTGTAAACCCACGCTTCGAGGGTAAGCCTACGCTTAAGCCAAGCTCTATTATCAAGTTTGGCGAGGGCTCGGAGATTGAGATAATTCGACAGTAATAGACTATGGCAAAGCAGATTATAACTCCCGTACAGAAGCGCTTCTCGGATGTAGACTCTTTTATGCACGTCAATAACATCTGGCAGCAGAGCTACTTCGACATGGGTAAGACATCGTTCTACACCCAGGTATTGGGCATCACAGGTGTCTTCGACAAGCTTCGCATCATCACCGCCTCGACACACACCGACTACTATGGTCAGGTGCGCCTAATGGATGATATCATAGTAATTACCGATGTGTCGCGCATCGGCAATAAGAGCATGACACTCCACCAACGCATCATGTGTGGCGATAAGTGCCTAACAGAGAGTTCATCTGTTATGGTAGCCTTCGACTTTGAAACACAACAGACTGTGGCTATACCCGACTCTTGGCGAGAAAAATTGGAGGAGTACCTCGTCCATTCAGAGGGGTAATAACTCCACTCGTATAGAAAATAACACCATCGAGCAATTTCTCTCGGTGGTGTTGTTGTATATGATTAATTTTGTGTAACTTTGCATTCCCTAGCATGCCATATTTTATTGACCCGAGCCAAGACTCCATGTCAAAAAATCGATAGTTGGCCCCTGCTATACGAAATAGAGGAGATGATTAATTAACTAATATACTACACTGATGAAAGCGTTTCGTTATTTACTCGTTGCCCTTGTGGCAACAATCTTTGTTGTAGGATGTAAGAAGGATACTGTGGAAGTTCCTACTCCAGAGGATGGTTTCATCCTTGACCCCACCAAGGATTACCCCTTGGTATCTACCGACCCTGCATTTATCTCATCAGAGACTACGCAGACCGTAACCGTTATCGTTAATGGCAAGGGAACAGCTATTGATGGCTTCAAGGGAGATCTTTACGCCCACACCGGAGTTATCACCTCGAAGAGCAGTAGCACTGCCGACTGGAAGTATGTGAAGGCTAGCTGGACAGAGAATACCCCCGCATGTAAGCTAGTAAAGCATGAGAATAACCTCTGGACACTCTCAATTTCGGGTGGCCCACGAGCATTCTACGGCGTTCCTGCTGGTGAGAAGATTGAGAAGCTTGCCTTTGTATTTCGCTCTGCGACAGGCGACAAGGAGCTTAAGGACAACGGCAACGACATCTTCATTGACACTGTTGAGGAGGGCCTCAATGTGATGATTGAGACTCCAAAGAATGGCTCGTTGCTCGCCGTAGGTACAGAGTACTCCGTATCGGTGAAGGCGCAGCATGCAACCTCTCTTACCCTCTATCGCAATGACGAGGAGATAGAGACCACAGACCAGCCTACACTCGAGTATACATTTACTCCTAGCGTAGCGGAGGATATCGTATTCAGGGCTGTAGCAACGGATGGTATCGACAGCGTGGAGGATAGCATCGCAGTATCTATTCTTGGCGCTACACAGAATGAGCCACGTCCTGCAGGCGTGACAAATGGTGTAAACATCAATGGTAACGAGGCTACATTTGTACTCTTCGCCCCAGGCAAGCAGTCTGTAATTCTATTGGGAGAGTTCAACAACTACGCTCCATCGAACGAGTATATGATGAAGCGCGATGGCGACTACTTCTGGACTACAGTAACAAATCTTGAGGAGGGTGTTGAGTATGGCTATCAGTATCTCGTTGATGGAACTATAAAGATTGGTGACCCATACGCAACCAAGATTCTCGACCCTTGGAACGACAAGTATATCACAGCTACGGTATACCCTAACTTGAAGAAGTATCCATCGGAGTATACTACAGATGTAGTATCTGTATTCGAGATAAACCCTACGGAGTATCAGTGGCAGGTTGTAGAGTTTGACCGCCCTGCAGAGAACTCTTTGGCTATCTACGAGTTGCTCATCCGCGACTTTACAACATCTAGCTCTATAGATGCTGTTACCGCGAAGCTCGACTACCTCGACACGTTGGGTGTAAATGCCATAGAGCTTATGCCTATTCAGGAGTTTGATGGTAACGACTCATGGGGCTACAACCCTTGCTACTACTTTGCTACCGACAAGGCGTATGGCACCGAGGAGGCATATAAGAGATTTATCGATGAGTGTCACAAGCGCGGCATCGCCGTAATCGTAGACGTGGTATTTAACCATGCTACAGGCCTTCACCCATACGCAAAGATGTGGTGGAACTCTAACTCTAATAAGACCGCTTCGAACAACCCATTCTTCAATGTTGATGCGCCACACGACTTTAGCGTATTCCACGACTTCAAGCATACATATCAGGGTACTGTAGACTACTTTGACGATGTTTTGGAGTATTGGTTGGAGGAGTACAATGTAGATGGTTTCCGCTTTGACCTCACCAAGGGCTTTGTGCAGAATCCTGCTAACTTCAGCGCGGGCGGCTACTCCGCAGAGCGTATCGGCATCTTGACCCACTACGCCAATACTATCCGTGCGATAGAGGAGGATGCCTACATCATCTTTGAGCATTTCTGCGACCAAAAGGAGGAGACAGAGCTATACAACACCGTGGGAGCCCTCTGCTGGAACAACAATCAGATGAACGGATACATGGAGTCGGTGATGGGTTGGACAGGTAACAACAAGAGCAACTTTGCAGACTTCAAGAGGGGCCGCATAAACAACATCGAGACTCATGATGAGGAGCGTGTTGCATACAAGGCTATCACCTACGGCGATAGCTATGTTAAGAGCAACTGGGCAGTTATCAGCAAGCGTCTTCAGGCTGCCTACGCCTTCCACTTCCTCACCCCATACCCAAAGATGTTGTGGCAGTTTGGCGAGCTAGGTTATGACGTATCTATCGAGCAGAATGGTCGTACTGGTCGCAAGCCTGTACGTTGGGAGTACCTCGAGGATAGCAACCGTAAGGCACTCTACGATGCTGTATCGAAGATTATCTCTTGGCGTACCGACAACGAGGAGTACTATGGTCAGGATAACCTCTCGGTAAGATCATGGCTCGTTGGCGACAACAACATGGGTGGTAAGACCCTCGTCATGGATCGTGTCATCGTTGTTGCAAACTTCACAAACTCGCAGACCACAACCACTGTAAGTGTGCCATCGGCTGGCCAGTGGACAAACCTAATTACAGGTGCCACCGTGGAGCTAGGATCTAGCCACACCTTTACACTAGCTGGTAGCGACTACATCGTATTGGTTAAGTAATAGTGATAACACCATTTTAATAACTGCCTCATGCTAACACCATGGGGCAGTTTTTGTGCTAATATACCCCATTCTCCCCACGTAACGAGGAGTGGCGGCAAGTGGTATTATATTGAATATTAATGCAATGTATGCAGAAATATAACATATAAATAGTTGTAATCTAAAATTTATAGTTATATTTGCAGGCTTATAGTTATGAATATAACACAGATACAACACAAAATACCAATTTATTAACTTTATGAAAAATTTTAAATTTTCGCTTTTAGCAATCGTTGCTCTTGTAGCATCATTTGCTATTAGTTCGTGTACAAAGGATGCTCCTACGGAGTCTAAAAAGCCAGACAACACCAACAACGTGTCTATTGAGATTACCGTTGGTGATGCTACACCATCTGGTGCTAACATTGTTGTTAAGACAAAGGGTATCAAGGAGTTTGCCTACATCGTAGACAAAGATGTAGAGGCATCTGCAATCCTCGCAGGTGGTATCAAGACCACTATCGAGGCAACTGATGAGCTAACCGAGACCAACATTAACATTCAGGGTCTTGAGCCTACTACCACTTATTCTGCATACTTCGCATTCCGCAAGGCTGCTGATAACAAGATCTACGAGGAGATTAAGAAAGTGGAGTTCACAACTATCGGTTATGGCGACAGCGTATTGACAGTTGTTGAGCAGAAGCATGATGGTTTTGCTATTCACGTACAGTTCCCAGAGGAGGTTAAGGCAAAGAACAACGCATTGCGTTACTCTACAACATCACTTCCTATGTACAACTATAGCAAGATGAATGGTGCTATGGAGATTGACATGTTGCTCTACAACGCCCAGCAGTACATCACCGACAGCAAGACTATCCGCTACGATGAGTTCTACAGCTATGAGCGTGACGAGGAGGGTGATCTTGTTCCAGATGGCGCAGAGTACGCCGATCCAAAGGTTCCTGGAGAGCCAGGTATCTTCCTTATCGGCGAATATGCAAAGATGGAGAATCCAGATGAGCGTATCTGCCTTGTAGATGAGGATGAGGATGGTGAGTATGAGCTTATCTCTGTATATGACGAGCTTACATACCTCGATAGAACAATATGGGCATTCCCTGCAGGATGGCAGCCAGGTTACTACCTCCCACAGTTCGATTTCGTTCGCTGGGCAAGTGAGGTTGGTTCAGAGGAGTATGATAGCGAGAAGTACTGGACAGGTTACTACGAGAAGCTTCAGGTGAATACTATCGAGCCAGAGATCATGGATGCAAATGTTGATATCAAGATTACTGAAAAGACCCCTATCAACGCATGCTTGACATTCACTGCTGACGAGGAGGTTCTTCTCTACAACATCTTTATTTGTACCGAGAGCGAGTACCAGGTAAATGTATTGCCTTTGCTCGATGGTAATGCGGATTATATGCGCTGGTTTACAGGCTCATACTTCGCACTTATGACATTCGGTACTGAAACTACAGCAGACCGCGTTTGCGAGTTGTGGCTTACAGATTGGTTCGTTGATACCAAGGGTCTAGCAGGTCAGCAGTTCCGCGTATTCGTAGCAGGTATTGGCGACAACGAGGGTAAGCTCCAGAGCTTCAACACCACAACATTTACATTGCCAGAGGTTACATTGGATAAGCCAGAGGTTATCATCACCCCTGTTGAGAGCGATGACCCATACTCTATTACATTCAACATCAAGAACCCTAACTACGGCACTAACGACATCTCCGAGGCATACTTCGCATGTAACTATGTACGTGAGTATGACAACATACTTAAGGAGTACTCATACTCTGACCTTCTTAAGGAGATGGGTAACCCTCTTCACTACGACCTTACTGCTATCGAGCAGATCAACTCTGAAAAAGGTTTCAACTTCACTGTAGCGAGCCGCGAGAATGCCACAACACGTCTAGCAATGCTTGTTTACAACTGGGAGGGTTCATGCAACAACCCTGACGCTCCAGGCTCTAAAGCTGTTGCCGAGGCGAAGACTCCTAACGCTGCCTTCCCTGTACGCGTTGAGAATGCTCTCTTCACAACTCTTTGCGGTGAGTGGGAGGCTACAGCACCTATGCAGACATACGTAGCAGCTACAGAGACACAGGAGGGATACTGGAAGCCTGTTGGTAACTACACCTCTGACGTGACTATCGCTTCAGGCCTTGAGTACCCAGAGTCTCTCGATAATAGCGTATATGATATTTACAAGGAGTGGGGTATCAGCCGCGATAAGACTGATGAGCTATATGACGAGTTCAAGACTATGGCAAAGCAGTACAACCAGCGTACACGCGGTTTCAACCGTCTCTTGTGCCTTGGCTACAACTTCACAGACCCAGAGTACAACCTTGGCATAGTTCAGACTCCATACGACCTCTTCATCTCACAGGAGTTCTCTTCAGCAACTGTAGCAGATATGTTCTACGACTTCGGTCCAAAGTGGAACCTTGAGATTGATGCAGAGGGTAATGTATGGTTGCCAATCAACATCGAGCGTGAGTTCCCAATGTCAGCATTCTACTATGGTATCGACTACTCATTCTACATGTTGGCTATCGGTAACAGCTCATACCTTGGCGCTCCAGTATATGACAAAACTGGCAAGTTGGTACTCGACTCTCGCTTCCCTGTAGAGGTATCGGAGGATGGCAACACCATTACTATCAAGCCTATCGTTTACAACTACAAGGATCAGTATGGTGAGGCTGCTGTTGAGACCTACTACCCATGTGTAGCACAGCTTCAGTATGGCCAGGCAACACCACTTAACCCACGCGTTTGCGGTGATGTAGTCCTCACACGTAAGGCTGGCTCTACACGTGCTGCAGCAAACAAGGCTGTTGGTGCATCTGCACCAACATCTATCAAGTCGTTTGGTAAGGCTCCACAGCCTATGAAGCGTACATACTCTATGACTCCTCTTACTATTGACGAGTCAAAGGCTATCAAGCGCATCGTACGCGAGGAGAAGATTGACAACTCGGAGGGTGCTTTCGATGCACGTGTTCAGGCGTTGTTCAAGCAGATGTACGGCTTCGATTTCCCTGCTAAATAATTTAGCGACATAGGGTAACAGCTGTTACCAACAATATTGGAGAGGAGTGTAATCGTTACACTCCTCTCTTATTTTATCACCTACTACAGGATACTCCTTGCAAAATAGAACCTCCCAAGTGTTGAAATCTAAATACTATTTTGTATCTTTGTAATAAACATCAAAGATATGGCAGATAACTACCTTGAGAAGAAGATGGAGGATTACCTTCAGACACAACCCGCGAAACGCCGCGCGGCAACACTACGCCGACTACTACTCCACAATCGCAGCTACCGTGGCTATGACACCTCATTTCAGGTGCGTGGCGACCAGCTTCGCCGAATCATGGAGGTTGCTACACTCTGTCCCTCGGCTCGCAACCAGCAGGTATTACGCTTTCGCCCTGTGCTTGGAGATGAGGCAGAGGCAGTGCTTCGTAACATTCGTCTAGGGGGCGCTCTCCCCGAGCTAAACCTTCCGTTCCCAGGTACAGAGCCTAACGCCTTTATCGTCATCTGCTCAACAGTAGAGGAGTCGAAATATGTAGATATGGACCTCGGCATTGTAGCACAGTCGATGCTTCTTCAAGCTGTTGAGATAGGCCTGGGAGGTATCTGCATCGGAGCCTTTAACCATAAGGAGCTGAAGGAGGAGCTAAAGCTACCTTATGAGCCACTTCTCGTGCTAGCTATTGGCAGACCAAAGGAGCATATAGAATTAAAGGAGTGCCGCGAGGGCGACTCCCTGACCTACTACCGCAAGGATGAGATACACTACGTTCCGAAGATAACCCTTAACGACCTAATAATAGAGTAACCATGCGTAATATATTTCTCATAATATGCTCATTGCTCACAGCTGTAGCAGCAATAGCAGACGGCACAACACCCTACTGGGAGCAACCCGAGGTATATGCCATAAATAAGCTCCCTGCGCGAGCTACGCTACTCCCTTATGACAATGAGGCAGACGCCCTGTCGCATAGGGAGTCATCACTAGCTATGGATATCAGTGGCGAGTGGAAGTTCCACTGGACAAAGACTCCTGCCGAGGCCCCCGCAGGATTTGAGAGGGTAGAATATGACGACTCCACATGGAGATATATCAGCGTACCAGGAAACTGGGAGGTAGAGGGTTATGGCTACCCCATATATACCAACGTAAACTACCCTCACCCCAAGAACCCTCCATATATTCCCCATGATGATAATCCTACGGGGTGCTATCGTCACACCTTTAAGCTCCCCGATGGCTGGGCAGAACGCCGCACGATACTCCACTTCAAGTCGGGCCTTGCAGCGATGCACATCTGGGTAAATGGCCATGAGGTGGGATACTCCGAGGGTACAAAGACCGCCGTGGAGTTTGACATAACGCCATACGTCACCTCGGGCGATAATCTGTTGGCTATTAAGGGTTTCCGCTGGGCAGATGGCTCCTACCTCGAGGATCAGGATTTCTGGCGCCTCTCGGGATTCGACAGAGGTGTTATGATATACTCTGTGGCTGATGTGCGCATTGCAGATATGTTTGCTATCGGCGACCTCGACAAGAGCTACAAAAATGGTATCTTCAACACTACGGTAACACTTGAAAACTGCGGCGACAAGCCATTCAAGGGTAGTGTGGAGGTTACACTAAAGAGATACAACGGGGATGAGGAGGTTGCCAAGTTCTCGCGAAGCGTAACACTCAAAGGAGATAGTACGATTGATGTAGAGTTTGAAAAGAGCGTAGGCGCTATCGACACCTGGAGCCATGAGAAGCCCAACCTATACACCACACTTGTAACGCTTAAGGATGCGAAGGGAGATATCGTGGAGGCTACGGCATGTAACACAGGCTTCCGCAAGGTGGAGATTAAGGATGGCGTACTCCTGCTGAATGGCAAGCGTCTGATGATTAACGGCGTAAATATCCATGAGCATAACCCTGCCACGGGACATGTCATAAATCGTGACATCATGCTTAAGGATATTGAGCTTATGAAGCAACATAACATCAATGCCGTGCGCACCAGCCACTATCCACAGCCTACGGAGTGGTACGACCTCTGCGATGAGCATGGCTTACTACTTATTGACGAGGCAAACATCGAGGCTCATGGCTGCGGCACTAGCTGGCACGAGAGTTATCCCGAGTTTCACCCCTCACACCGCGAGGAGTGGAAGGGAACACATCACGACCGCGTGCGCTCGATGGTTGAGCGCGACAAGAACCACCCTTCGGTGATTATATGGTCTATGGGTAATGAGAGCAGCGATGGCGAGGTATATGGAGAGATGTATGAGTGGATACACAAGCGCGACAGGTCACGCTTCGTGCAGCTAGAGCAGGGCTATGGCGGCCCTCACACCGACATCATCTGCCCTATGTATCCCCCATTTAGTGAGTTGGAGCGCTACGCATCACGTAAGCTCTCGAAGCCATATATCCTCTGTGAGTATGCCCACGCCATGGGTAACTCTACGGGTAATCTTCGCGAGTTTTACGACATCTTTGAGCGTAGCCCACACATGCAGGGAGGATTTATCTGGGACTGGGTAGATCAGGGCATAGATGCCACAGGCCGCGATGGCCGCCACTACTGGGCCTATGGTGGCGACTTCGGAGCATGGATGTATACCCACGATGAGAACTTCTGCTGCAACGGCATCGTACTACCTGACCGCACCCCACATCCAGGAATTATGGAGGTGAAGAAGGTCTATCAGGATATAGAGTTTGAGTACAAGGATGGCAACCTCCGCATATATAACAACTATAACTTCACCAACCTCGCAGAGTATGAATTAGGATATAAGGTATATTGCGAGGGAGAGGTGGTCTATAGTAACTCTTTGGGAGAGGTTGTCTGCGCTCCTGGCGAGTACGTGGATGTTGTGCTTCCCTCTCCAAATATTGATAAGGGCAAGGAGTATACCATCAACTTTGAGGCTAGCCAGATGCAACGAAGCATCCTCGGAGCGCGAAATTGGCAGAGGGTAGTAGTTGCCACAGAGCAGTCTATACTCAACCCTTATAACTTCAGCCACACCACCCCCGAGGGTGAGTTGGAGATTGAGGAGGGCGAAGGGTGGCTGGTTGCCTATGCTGGAGATATCTGCGTACTCTTCAACACCAAGAGAGGCTCCCTATCACGCTACGTATCTGGCAACCGTGATATCATGTCACAGCTTCCTGAGCCATGGTTCTGGCGCGCACCAACAGATAATGACTGGGGTGCAGGATTCCACTACAAGGCTAACGTGTGGCGCACTAATCGTAGTCGTAGCGTGGAGGCAAAGGTTGAAAAATTTAAGGATAGAGTAGTCGTTACTGCCGTACGCGAGTTGCTGGATGCCCCATCGATATATACCACCACCTATACCTTTATGGCCGATGGTGCGCTTAAGATTGAGGTTGCATGGGAGCGCCGCAGCGAGCATCTCTCGGAGCTACCACGCTTTGGTATGCGCATGATACTCCCCCACGACCACAAAAATCTCCTATTCTATGGTCGTGGTCCCTGGGAGAACTACTCCGACCGCAACGAGTCATCATTTATCGGCCTCTATGAGCAATCTACCGATGAGCAGCTCTTCCCCTACGTGCGCCCACAGGAGTCGGGTAATAAGACAGATGTTCGCTGGCTAGAGCTTACAGATGCACAGGGTGTAGGCCTCCGCATCGAGGGACTACAGCCGTTGAGCATCAGCGCCATGCCGCACCGCGCCGAGGATTTAGACCCTGGCCTCACGAAGAAGCAGATGCACTACTCCGATATAGAGCCACGCCGCGAGGTTGTGCTACATGTAGACCTTGCGCAGCGCGGCCTTGGTGGTGACGACTCGTGGGGTGCTGTGCCACACGAACACTACCGCCTCGAAGCAGATAGATATGAGTATGGGTATATCATAAGACCACTAAACTAGTGAGCATATTAGTTGAATAGTGAAAAATATACTATATTTGTGAAACCAACGATTTTGCCTATGTAACATAGACACATTTAAACATATAATTTATAGCGTTTTAGCTCTATTCTATTATCCCAAAAGTCTGGCAGCTTTCAAGGATCCCAATAGGAATATGGCTGAATGTTCGTGCCTGTGGCGCGGACTTTCGGGTATTCTATTGGGAAGGTTATGCCAGACACCTTGGGATGTGAGTACACCGAAAAGTACCGCGTCCTTTTTTTTTATAGCCCATTGCTTAACTACCAAACAGGCACTAGATATGAACAATACATCCATAGGCAGCCTCATAAAGGCGGAACTCGAGCGCCAGGAGCGCAGCGTAGTTTGGCTTGCACGACACCTCTGTTGCGACCGTACCAATATCTACCGCATATTTGCCAAGGAGAGCATCGACACCGAACTCCTTATGCGTATCTCTGTTGTTCTAAATCACAACTTCTTCAAAGACATCTCTAGCGCCATTGACGAGCAACTGTTGCAGAAATAGCAACACTACTATAGCGTTATATACAACATACATACCCCAATAATCATCTACATATTACTAACTTTGTATTAAGTAAAACAAATTCGAATGAAAAAGCTATTTATTATTTTATTAGTGGGATGCGTATCACTTGTTGAGGTATGCGCCCAATCTGTAGATTACTCCGTTGTAAGTGTTAATGAGGAGACTGGTATTAACTTTGTGCAGATTACCCAGGCCAATGACTATGTTTGCATGCCTATTGTTAATCGAAGTAAAAAAGGTCCATTTAACTGGCTATCTAATAGAATTATAGATATCTCTCCCGATGGTGAGAAGATTGCCTATCTATCAGCGCGAAACAACACTACCAATATCTTTATTAAGGAGTTGGGTCGTCAGAGTGGCTCTGTTCAGCGTACCAATCGCCAAGCGGTACTAGACTTCACATACTCGCCTGATGGTAAGCAGATAGTATTTTCAGAGAATCGCGGCAATGCACATCAGATATTTACTACCGATGCAAATGTTGGTTATGTATGCCGACAGGTTACCTCTGCAAGCCAGGACTACTCACCATGCTACACATCTGATATGTCGCAGATTCTCTTTGCCCGCATGGAGGGACAGGGAATATCGATATGGGGTCACGAAGTGAAGACTAACATCCTCTCAAGCTACACATCGGGTATGAACCCATGCCCTACGGCTGATGGAAATGTCTTCCTCTGCACTCGTGTTAATGGCAACAACCGCAGCGAGATATGGAAGATTAATGGCCAAACTGGAGTTGAGGAGTGTATCGTTACAGACCCATTCCGTAGCTTTACCACACCTGTTCTATCACCAGATGGAGAGTGGATAGTCTTTGTTGGTGAGAGCGAGATTGCTGGCCCAGGTTTCACATATAAAAATACAGATATCTACGCTTGTCGTGTGGATGGCACTAGTCAGCTGATGCAGCTCACATACCACGCTGCCGATGACTTAAGCCCTGTGTGGAGCCGCGATGGAGAGTATATCTACTTTATATCGCAGCGTGGCAACGCCGCTGGCACAGCAAATATTTGGCGCATGCCATTTACCTACTAAACAGATAAACCTAATAACAAATAACTTTAACTTAACACACTAATTATGAAGAAATTTTACTTTTTCCTAGTTATCGCCATGATGGCAGTGGCAACTAGTGCTTCAGCACAGTTTGTACAGAGTGGTGCAAACAACCAGAGTAAAAACAACAACCAGAGTGGCAACTTCTTCAGCCAGATGTCTACCGACAACTACAGCCGCATATACGTTGGCTACAACCCTACTAAAATCAAGTGGGAGGATTATCAAAGCGAGTTCGAGAAGTTATTCCCAATGAAACATGGTATCTCATTGGGCTATATTTATGGTGCTAATATTGTGGATAGCCTTCCACTATATGTTGAGTTTGGTGGTAACTTCCAGTATTCTTTTGGCAAAGATGAGTCTGAAGGTGATTATGAGTCATATAAATATAAGCTAAATATGTACTCACTCAATGTTCCTGTAAACCTTGCCTTTAGATTTGGTTTCAACGACAATAAGGTGGAGATTACACCATACCTCGGTCTTAATTTCCGTGTAAATCTTGCAGGTAACATGAAAATAGAGTATGAGTTTGAAGATGATTACTATGGTGAATCATATTCTGACTCTGCTGACATAAAGCTATTTGATTCGGATGAGGAGATGGGTAACATATTCAAGCGCTTCCAGGTTGGTTTCAACGTAGGTGTTAATCTTGCATTCAGCGGCTTCAATATCGGCGTTGGCTACACCACAGACTTTAACAAGATATGCAGTGTAGATCAAGATAATGATGATTTGGGCGGTAAGCTTGGCGTAACTACAATCTCTGTAGGTTTCGCTTTCTAACATAACCCTTTAACCAACTGAATATAGGGTCTACATCGTAAACATACTGTGTAGACCCTATTTTTTACAACTAACATTATGAAGAAATTTTACTTTTTCCTAGTTATCGCCATAATGGCAATGGCAACTAGTGCTTCAGCACAGTTTGTACAGAGTGGTGCAAACAACCAGAGTATAAACAACAACCAGAGTGGCAACTTCTTCAGTCAGATGTCTACCGACAACTACAGCCGTATTTACGTTGGCTACAACCCTACTAAAATCAAGTGGACGGATAATCAAAGTGGGTTTGAACAAGAACTTCCATTTAAACACGGTCTTACACTTGGCTATACGTATGGAGTAAATATAGTCAAAAATCTACCTTTGTACATAGAGGCTGGTGCAAACTTCCAGTACACATTTGGCAAAAATGTAGAGAATGGGGACGAAGAGGATGGAACGACATGGGAGCATACTCATAAAGTTAATATGTACTCTTTAAACATCCCTGTAAGCTTGGCTTTTAGATTTGGTTTCAACAACCAAAAGATAGAGGTTACTCCATATCTCGGCCTTAACTTCCGCATCAATCTAGGTGGTAATATAGTATGCGCCGAAGAGGGTAATTACAATCTAGGTGATGATGTGTATGAATCCATAAGTGACTCCGTATCATTTAGTTTGTTTACCACTTCAGAAGAGGGCTGGTTTGAAGGAGATGGTTCATTCAAGCACTTCCAGGTTGGTTTCAACGTAGGTGTTAATTTCGCATTCAGCGGCTTCAATATCGGCGTTGGCTACACCACAGACTTTAACAAGATATGCGATGCATATGGTACTGACGGTAAGATTGGCGTAACCACACTATCTGTAGGTTTCGCGTTCTAAAATTACCACTTTAACCAACTGAATAAAGTGTTTACATCGTAAACATAATATGTAGACCCTATTTTTAACAACTAATATTATGAAGAAATTTTACTTTTTTCTAGTTATTGCCATGATGGCAATGGCAACTAGTGCATCCGCACAGTTTGTACAGAGTGGTGCAAACAACCAGAGTAAAAACGACAACCAGAGGGGCAACTTCTTCAGCCAGATGTCTACCGACAACTACAGCCGCATATACGTTGGCTACAACCCTACTAAAATCAAGTGGGAGGATAATCAAAGCGAGTTAGAGAAGTTATTCCCATTGAAACATGGTGTCTCATTGGGCTATATTTATGGTGCTAATGTTGTGGATAGCCTTCCACTATACCTCGAGTTTGGTGGTAACTTCCAGTATTCTTTTGGTAAAGAGGAGATTGAAGATGATTATGAGTCAATTAAATATAAGCTAAATATGTATTCACTCAATGTTCCTGTAAACCTAGCCTTTAGATTTGGTTTCAACGACAATAAGGTGGAGATTACCCCATACCTCGGTCTTAATTTCCGTGTAAATCTTGCAGGTAACATGAAAACAGAGTATGAGATTGAAGATGATTACTATGGTGAATCATATTCTGAATCTATTGAAGTTAAGCTATTTGATGATTCGTATGAGGAGATGAGTGATAGCGCATTCAAGCGCTTCCAGGTTGGTTTCAACGTAGGTGTTAATTTCGCATTCAGCGGCTTCAATATCGGCGTTGGCTACACCACAGACTTTAACGAGATAAGCTATGATGGTAAGCTTGGCGTAACTACAATCTCTGTAGGTTTCGCGTTCTAGCACAATAGTTCCCCTTATAAAACAATTAGGGTCTGCTCGATTGAGCAGACCCTAACTTTATTTAGAGGCGTAGCGACTACCAGATAATCACACGCTCCTCAACAGGCATATACATAGCATCCTGCTCGGTGATACCAAAGGCATCGTAGAAGCTCTGGATGTTACGCAATGTAGCATTTACACGGTTGCGACCTAGTGAGTGTACATCAACCTTTGTGAGACGCTCCTTCTCCTGATCGGTGATATTCTGCGCCCAGAGAGTAGCATAACCAATGTAGAAGCGCTGCTCACCTGTGAAGCCATCGATATCTGCTGGACGACCCTCGTCCCATGCGTAATCAGTAAGACCTGTGAAGGCTAGACGAAGACCACCCTGGTCAGCGATATTCTCACCCAAAGAGTACTTACCATCAGCAAACAAGCCTGGGAGAATCTCAATGGCGTTGAACTGCTCAACCAAGACATTAGTCTTCTTCTCAAATGCTGCGCGATCCTCCTTTGTCCACCAGTCGTTCATATTACCTACCTTATCGAACTGCGAACCCTGGTCATCAAAGCCGTGAGTCATCTCGTGAGCGATAACAACGCCAATAGCACCATAGTTTACTGCATCATCAGCATTAGGATTGTAGAATGGAGGCTGAAGAATAGCTGCAGGGAAGCAAATCTCGTTGGTTGTAGGCATGTAGTATGCATTAACCATCTGTGGTGGCATGAGCCACTTTGCACGGTCTACAGGCTTACCAACCTCGGCCATAGCATCTGCGGTATACCAGCGGTTAGCCTCAACAACATTTGCCCAATAGCTCTTTGCAGGATCTACAACAAGGGTTGTGTAATCCTTCCACTTATCAGGGTATCCAATCTTCACGGTGAAGGCAGCAAGCTTCTCCTGTGCCTTTGCCTTGGTAGCCTCACCCATCCAGTCGAGAGCCTCGATATGCTTTGAGAAAGCCTTCTGGATATTTGACACCATAGTCTCCACACGCACCTTCTCCTCCTCTGGGAAGTACTTCGCAACATACATCTGACCTACAGCCTCTGAAAGTACAGAGTTTGGAACACCCATAGCACGCTTCCAACGTGGGCGAATCTCCTGTGTACCAGACATTGTCTTGCCGAAGAACTCGAAAGATGCTACAGCAAACTCCTCGCTGAGGTATGAAGCAGCAGCGTCAATGTAGTGCGCAGCAACATAAGAACGAAGCACATCAACAGGCATGGTTGCCAAAACATCCATGATGTTTGCGAATGATGATGGCTGGCTAACAACAAGCTTATCGAGCTTATCGATGCCCATAGCCTGGAAGTAAGCATCCCAGTTCACGGTGCCGTAGTTTGCGCGAAGCTCATCCATAGTGAGTGGGTTGTAACCCTTAACGATGTCGCGGCACTCTACATTTGACCATGACTTCTCGGCAATGCGATCCTCAACAGCTACAACATCCTCAACCATCTTTGCGATATCACCCTCAACACCTGCAAGAGTGAAGATTGTTGAGAGGTAGGTGCGATATGCAGCCTTAATCTCGGCATTCTTCTCATCGATGTAGTAATCACGATTACCCATACCAAGACCACCCTGCTCAAGGTAGAAGATAGTCATGTTGCTATCTGCAAGGTCGGCAGCAGGATATCCTGCGAAGAAGACACCGATACCGTCAGTGTGAAGAGCTGAAATAGAGGCGATAAGAGCCTCGCGATCCTCGGTTGCAAGGATAGCGTTCACAGCATCACGAATAGGCTCTGCACCCTCGCGGTTAAGGCGCTCCTCATCAAGACCCATCTTATAAAGATCAGAGATCTTCTGCTCGATAGTACCAAACTCTGCCTCGGTCTCAATCATCTGCGAGAAGAGGTCGTTGATACGAATCTCGTTGTTCTCGCGCAACACGTCAAACGAGCCATAGCGAGAGTACTCTGGCTTGAGAGGGTTATTCTTCTGCCAGCCACCTGTAGCCCACTGGTAGAAGTCATCGTTGCGTACGATGCTCTCATCAAAATTGTTACTGTCGATAGCTGGAACCTGCTTATCGGCAGTGGCGCAAGCTGTCATCATAAGTGCAGTTGCAAGAAATAATGTTAATCTTTTCATCTATTGTAAATTAGTGATTAGTAATCGAATCTCCTTACTTGCGGATGGCAGCCACACCTGGCAACTCCTTACCCTCCATATACTCCAACAACGCACCACCACCTGTAGATACGTACGATACCTTATCTACAAGGCCAAACTTGTTGATGCAAGCTACAGAGTCACCACCACCGATGAGCGAGTATGCGCCATTCTTCTCGGTAGCCTCGGCGATAGCCTCGGCAACAGCACGAGAACCGGTAGAGAACTTATTAATCTCGAATACACCTACAGGGCCATTCCAAAGGATAGTCTTGCAACCAAGAATATGCTCACGGAACTTTGCCTTACCTCCTGTAGCAATATCGACACCCTCCCACTCCTCAGGGATGTTAAATACAGAGGCCTCCTGTGTATTTGCAGTCTCGGCAAAATCATCACAGATAAGAGCATCTGGAGAGCGAAGAATCTGAATACCACGCTCCTGGGCCTTCTTCAAGATGTCAAGAGCCACAGGGAACATATCTGGCTCGCAGATAGACTTTCCTACCTGACCACCCTCGGCAGCAGCAAAGGTATATGTCATACCACCACCAATGATGATAGAGTCTACCTTATCCATAAGCTTCTCGATAATCGAGATCTTTGTAGATACCTTCGAGCCACCAATGATAGCGCAGAATGGACGCTCTGGGTTCTCCATAACGCCATCAATAGCCTTCAACTCATTCTCCATTACGTAGCCAAACATCTTATCATTTGGGAAGTAATCTGCGATAAGCGCTGTAGAGGCATGTGCGCGGTGTGCAGTACCAAAAGCATCGTTAATGTAGCAATCAGCATACGATGCAAGACGCTTCACAAACTCCTTCTGTGACGCCTTCACAGCACTCTTTGCCTCGGCCTTCTGCTCGTCAGTAGCATCCTCGGCAAGACCACGAGGCTTACCCTCCTCCTCGGCATAGAAGCGAAGATTCTCCAACAACATCACCTGACCAGGCTTGAGGTTTGCAGCCATCTCTGCAGCCTTCTCACCCATGCAGTCACCAGCAAAGAGAACCTTCTCACCAAGACGCTCCTCGATAGCAGCTACAATCTGCTCCAATGAGTACTTTGGATCTGGATTCTTCTTTGGACGACCAAGGTGTGACATAAGAATCACAGCACCGCCACCTGCCAATACCTTCTTGATTGTAGGTATCGCAGCACGAATACGTGTATCATCTGTTACCTGACCCTCGCCGTTTAGAGGCACATTGAAATCTACGCGAATAATAGCTCGCTTACCCTCGAAATTGTAGTTGTCAATAGCAAACATAGTAATTATATTTTAGTTATACATTGTTTATCAATCCCATACAGCTATACATAAGTAGCTATAATCGTACAAATGTAAGAAAAATGCACGAATAATCAATGTGAAATTCGATAATAATTATAAGTATACCTCTTATTTATACGATATTTGCGCCTGGAAAGTTTCCCGATTTTTGTATTTTTGAGCTGTAAAGGCTAAAAAAACTAAATTTTGTTGATTTTTTATTTTTCATATATCATATTAATAAACAAACACTTAACTAACATAGGCTAAAAAAAGTTATAATTTTTTTCTAAAAATATTTGGTAGATTAAAAAACTTGTACTACTTTTGTCCCTTGGAGAGGTGGCAGAGTGGTCGATTGCGGCGGTCTTGAAAACCGTTGAGCTGCGAGGCTCCGGGGGTTCGAATCCCTCCCTCTCCGCTAGACCACGAAGCAAAAAGGTATCGAGAAATCGATACCTTTTGTTTTTATACCTTTGGCGCAAGTTCACTTGCAGACGAAGGTGTGAAAACAAAAGATGGCGGCGTGCCGCTTTTTTGCGCAGTGGGCTTGCAAGGGCCCCTGCGGCGAGCAGAAGGGAAAGGCGTTAAGCGGAGCGACCATCGGGAGCGTAGTAGCCAATCCCTCCCTCTCCGCTCGATCACAAAACAGAACGGATGACGCAAGTCATCCGTTCTGTTTTTGTGTCTTTATGTCTGAGAGCAAGCTCTCAACAACAGACACACCGACCCCGTTTCTACGCGTTCCTACATACATAAAACTATCTTCATATGCAGCCACCATAGTGTTTGACATTATGGTGGCATTCTTTTGCACAACGAAAAATATAAGTTATCTTTGTATTGGAAACAAAAATTTTAGTATGAAACGACTACTATTT
>JAGBWD010000003.1 GCA_017629985.1 Alistipes sp. | reverse complement strand
TCGCCTCGAAATTCGCCGAGCGAAAGTATCTGCACTATTCTCTCAACAAATTGGCTTGCCCTCAAAATGCTCATTTACGCTCAGTAAACTCCGCTTTTTCGGGCTTCGCAAGCCTAAAACTACATCTTTTTATTCACTCTCATTATCGGGCAGGAAAAGTTACTTTTTAGTCAGCCCTTTTTTTGTGGGGGGTAGTGGTGATTAATAGGGAGTTTAGGGAGATTAGGGAGATTAGGGATAAGACATACCCACCCCTCCCTAAATTCCTTAAATTCCCTAAATTCCCTAACAATGACTACGCCCCCTCCCCACTGATGAGGCATCCCCTCTATAAAATTGAGCCTCCCAAATGTTGAAATCTCAATACTCTTTCGTATCTTTGCCGATTATGGAGTGGCTTCTCGATTTTGGATATATAGGACTCTTTGTGGGGTCGTTGCTTGCCGCAACAATCTTCCCCTTAAGCTCCGATGTGCTGTTGCTGGGTATGCTCGTTGCGGGTGGCGACCCTGTGACCACCGTTGTCGTGGCTACGCTAGGCAACTGGGTAGGAGGCCTTGTGGGATATTGGATGGGGTGGCTCGGAAAGCTGGAGTGGCTAGAGAGGTGGTTTCATGTTAAGCATGAGACCATTGAGCGACACAAAGCGAAGGTGGAGCGGTGGGGTTCGTTTCTGGCGCTACTCACATGGACACCCTTTGTCGGAGATATCTTTGCCATAGTCCTCGGATTCTACAAGGCGCGGTTTCTGCCCTCGGCATTTTGGATGTTTGTGGGTAAGTGTGGCAGGTATATCTGCTGGGCGCTTATCGAGGGAGTTATAGTTGCAAATTTGTAGGCTCTTTTTATATAAAATATAGGTATAAGGTATTGCGAGGTTCACAAAAAATACTTATCTTTGCACAAATTTGGGATTATATATGAAACGTGCGGTAAATAATCAGTCTTCATGTGTACGACAGTACAATCAGGTTGGGAATAACTCTCTACGTTTCAACTCATTGGGAATCATTGTTTTTAATTGATATTGGCGGCTTCATGGGCCGCCTGTTTTTTTATATATGGGACAGAAGAGAACTATCATCAAAGGAGGAAACGTCATAGGTCGCGGCGTGGAGGATATCGCCATTGTCGATGGATATATCTCGGAGCGAGGTGTAAACATTGTTGTTGAGGATGGTGATGAGGTAATAGATGCTACGGGGTTGGCTGTAGCGCCAGCATTTGTAGATGTTCATGTGCATCTTCGCGAGCCAGGATTTGGATATAAGGAGCGCATTGCAACAGGTACCATGGCTGCTGCGCGCGGTGGATATACCACAGTATGCCCTATGCCAAATCTTAACCCAGTACCCGACAGCGTTGAGAACCTCAAGATGCAGCAGGATATCATCGACAGGGATGCCAAGATTGAGGTGTTGCCATATGCCGCAATCACCGTAGGTCGCAAGGGCTTGGAGTTGGTAGATGTGGCGGCGTTGCACGACAAGGTGTGTGCCTTCTCGGACGATGGTAGTGGTGTTCAGGTAGATGGCATGATGGAGCGTGCTATGACCGAGGCTGTGAAGTATGATGCTCTCATCGCAGCACACTGCGAGGTGGAGGAGTTGCTCAAGGGTGGCTACATCCACGATGGCGAGTATGCCCGTCAGCATAACCACCTCGGCATCTGCTCGGAGAGTGAGTGGGAGCAGGTGAAGCGCGACATAGAGATTGCCGAGCGTCTAGGTTGCCGCTACCATGTATGTCACATCTCTACAAAGGAGACTGTGCAGTTGGTGCGTGAGGCCAAGGCACGTGGCGTTAAGGTTACCTGCGAGACAGGCCCTCACTACCTCATCTTTACGGATATGGATCTCGAGGAGGATGCTCGCTGGAAGATGAACCCACCGTTGCGCTCTGCGGAGGATCGTGCGGCGTTGGTGGCCGGCATCGTAGATGGCACGATAGATATGATAGCTACGGATCATGCCCCACATAGCATCGAGGAGAAGTCAAAGGGCTTGAAGGATAGTGCCATGGGTATCGTGGGCTTGGAGACCGCCTTTGCGGCTCTCAACACCCACTTGGTGCGTAAGGGCATAATCTCTTTGGAGCGTCTTGTGGAGATTATGAGCCTAAATCCTCGTAAGGTGTTCCGCATCGCGGGAGGCCTTGAGGTTGGCGAGCGTGCCGATGTTGTGCTTCTCGACCTAGAGCGTGAGTGGAGAGTAGATAGCAATAACTTCTTCTCTATGGGTAAGGTTACGATGTTTGATGGCAGGGAGATGATAGGTGATGTGGCGATGACCATCCATCGTGGAGCAGTAGTATACGACAACAAAACAAAATAATATAAAACGAGTAAGTAGATGAAAGATTTTACAAAGAAACTTGTGCTTGAGAACGGTAAGGAGTTCCCTGGTTACGGCTTCGGATCAAATCGTATCGCAGTATGCGAGTTGGTCTTCAATACCTCTATGGTGGGCTACCAGGAGATTGTTTCCGATCCAACCTACACTGACCAGATTGTGGTTATGACCTATCCGTTGATGGGTAACTATGGCTTTGCAGATGAGGATTACGAGAGTAAGTTCCCATCTATGGGAGGTATGGTGGTTCGCGAGTGTTGTGACTCGCCTAGCAACTTCCGCTATACCAAGACCCTCAATGAGGCCTTCGAGGAGCTAGATGTTCCAGGTATCAGCGGCGTTGATACACGTATGATTACACGTATCATTCGCACCGAGGGTACTATGAAGGCAGCTATCGTGGACTACAGCATGCCTTATGAGGAGGTTATGGAGCTTCTCCGCACTACGGAGCTTCGTCACAACCTCCTAGAGCGTGTAAGCTGCAAGAAGCGTTGGTTCTCACGTACCCCAAACCATAAGTGGGATGTTGTGGCTATAGACTGCGGTATTAAGTATAGCTTTATCCGTCAGCTCAACGCCAAGGGTTGTAACGTAACTATTGTGCCTTATAACTCTACTGCCGAGGAGATTATGGCCTTCAACCCCGATGGTATCTTTGTCTCTAACGGCCCTGGTAACCCTGCCGATGCGGAGGTTATCTGCGAGACGTTGAAGACGTTGCGTGGTAAGTTGCCAATGTTTGGCGTAGACCTCGGTCACCAGCTTTTGGCAATCAGCTATGGCGCAAAGAACGTGAAGATGAAGGTGGGACACCGTGGCGCAAACCACCCTGTGAAGTGCTTGGAGAATGGCAAGTTGGAGATTGTCGTTCAGAATCATGGCTACGTTATCGATGAGGAGTCGTTGAAGGCAACATCGTTGGAGGTCACACACCGTAACCTCTTGGATAATACCGTTGCTGGTGTCGAGTCCGTTGTTGATAAGGTATTCTCGGTGCAGTATCAGCCAGACTGCTCGCCCGAGGCTAGCAGCACATATCTCTTCGATAAATTCATCAAACTAATGGAGAAGTAAACTATGCCAAAGAGAACAGATATTAAGAAAGTAATGGTTATCGGCTCTGGCCCTATCGTTATCGGCCAGGCTGCAGAGTTTGACTACGCTGGTACACAGGCTTGTCTTGCTCTTAAGGAGGAGGGTTATCAGGTAATCCTTGTTAATTCTAACCCTGCAACCATCATGACAGATACACATATCGCCGATAAGGTGTATATGGAGCCATTGACTCTTGAGTATGTGGCAAAGATTATCCGCTATGAGCGTCCCGATGCTATCGTTCCAGGCCTCGGTGGTCAGACAGGCTTGAACCTCGCTGTGCAGCTCGCCAAGAAGGGTATCTTGGAGGAGTGTGGTGTGGAGATTCTAGGTACCTCGTTTAACTCTATCGAGGAGGCCGAGGATCGTGAGTTGTTCAAGGATCTCTGCGTGCGCATTGGTGAGCCTGTAATCCCTTCACGCATCACAAACTCTATCGAGGAGGGTGTTGAGGCTGCAAAGGAGATTGGCTACCCTGTAGTGTTGCGTCCAGCCTTTACGTTGGGCGGCACAGGTGGTGGTTTTGCCGACAACGAGGAGGAGCTTCGCGACACTATGCGTAATGCTTTGGCGTTGTCACCTATCCACCAGGTGCTTGTTGAGAAGAGTATCAAGGGCTACAAGGAGATTGAGTTTGAGGTTATGCGCGACAAGAATGACACCGCCATCGCCATCTGCTCTATGGAGAATGTGGACCCTGTGGGTATCCACACCGGCGACTCTATCGTTGTGGCTCCTAGCCAGACCTTGGCAAATAAGGAGTACCAGATGTTGCGCTCTAGTGCCTTGAAGCTTATCCGTGCCTTGAAGATTGAGGGTGGATGTAACGTTCAGTTTGCCCTCGACCCATTGTCGTTTAAGTACTTCATCATTGAGGTTAATCCTCGCGTTAGCCGCTCATCAGCGTTGGCATCCAAGGCTAGTGGTTATCCTATCGCACGTGTTACAGCAAAGGTCGCTATAGGTATGACCCTCGATGAGATTCGCATCGCCAACACCCCAGCAAGCTTCGAGCCTACGTTGGACTATATCGTAACCAAGGTAGCTCGCTTCCCATTCGATAAGTTTAGCGATGCCTCAAACGAGCTTGGTACACAGATGAAGGCTACGGGAGAGGTTATGAGCGTTGGCCGCACCTTCGAGGAGGGCTTGCTAAAGGCTGTGCGCTCGTTGGAGACTGGCGTATGCCACATCTACCACAAGAAGTTTGACACTATGTCTGTTGAGGGCATCTTGGCATATATCCGCAAGGGTACCGATGATCGTATCTACGCCATCGCCGAGCTTATCCGCCGCGATGTAGATTTGTTGCACGTATACGACAATACGAAGATTGACCTCTTCTTCCTCGAGAAGTTGAAGAATATCGTGGAGATGGAGAAGGTTGTCAAGGCTGGTGTTCGCGATGTTGAGGTGTTGCGCGATGCCAAGCGCCTAGGCTTCAGCGATAAGTATATCGGTATGTTGTGGGGTATGACCGAGAGCGAGGTATTCTTGCTCCGTAAGGCCAATAACCTCTTCCCAGTATATAAGATGATTGATACCTGCGCTGCGGAGTTCCACTCTGACGTGCCTTACCTATACTCTACCTACGAGCAGGAGAACGAGTCTATCGTCACCGACCGTAAGAAGATTGTGGTGCTTGGTTCAGGCCCTATCCGTATTGGTCAGGGTGTGGAGTTTGACTACTCTACGGTACACGCCATCTGGGCTATCCGCGAGGCTGGTTACGAGGCTATTATCATCAACAACAACCCCGAGACCGTATCTACTGACTACACCACTAGCGACAAGCTATACTTCGAGCCTCTCACCGTTGAGGATGTTATGAATGTTATAGAGTTGGAGAAGCCTACAGGTGTTGTGGTATCTCTTGGTGGCCAGACAGCTATCAACCTTGCCAAGCCTTTGGCCGACCTTGGTGTTGAGATTATTGGTACAGGTATCGAGGCTATCAACAATGCCGAGGACCGTAAGTGCTTCGAGGCTATCATGCGCCGTGCAGGTATCCCACAGCCCGATGCCGAGGCTATCACCGATATAGAGCGCGGTGTAGCTGCTGCAGAGCGTATTGGCTATCCTGTTTTGGTGCGTCCTAGCTATGTGTTGGGTGGTCGTGCTATGCAGATTGTCTCTAACGAGGAGGCTTTGCGCCACTACCTCAAGACCGCTGTGGAGATTAACGAGGATCAGCCAGTGCTTGTAGATAAATATATCATGGGTAAGGAGTTGGAGGTAGATGCTATCTGTGATGGCACCGATGTCTTCATTCCAGGTATCATGGAGCATGTGGAGCGCACAGGTATCCACTCTGGCGACTCTATCAGCGTATACCCAACCTTTAGCGTTAGCCAGAAGGTTAAGGATACTATCATCGACTACACCATTCGCCTTGGTAAGGAGATTGGCATCGTAGGTCTCTATAACATCCAGTTTATCGCCGATGATAACGACATGGTATATGTTATTGAGGTTAATCCACGCTCTTCGCGTACTGTTCCATTCTTGTCGAAGGCCACAGGAACGCCTATGGCAAACATCGCAACAAATGTTATGCTTGGCAAGAGCCTTAAGGAGCAGGGTGTTACGAAGGTTATCGCCGATGAGAAGAAGCGTTGGTATGTTAAGACCCCAGCCTTCTCATTTGCCAAGATTCGTGGCGTAGACTCTTACCTCTCTCCAGAGATGAAGTCTACGGGTGAGGCTATCGGCTATGACTCATCATTGCGCCGTGCGTTGTATAAGTCGTTGCAGTCATCGGGTATGACCATCGCTAACTATGGTACTATCTTCGTAAGCATCGCCGATGCTGATAAGGAGCGTGCCTTGCCTCTCATCCGCCGCTTCTATGAGCTAGGTTTCAACATTGAGGCTACTAGTGGCACAACAAAGTTCTTGCGCGAGAATGGCATCCGCACACGTTGCTTGAAGAAGCTCAGCGAGGGTTCTACCGAGATTTTCGACTCTATCCGCAAGGGCCATGTAAACTATGTTATCAACACCATAGATATCAACCAGAGCAGTTCACGTCTCGATGGCTATGATATTCGCCGTTGCGCCGTTGAGAATAACGTGACAATCTTCACAGCATTGGAGACCGTGAGTGTACTTCTTGATGTATTGGAGGAGATAACTCTTGGCGTATCTACTATTGACGCAGAATAATGTATAAGAGAGACATATATAAAGTTTTGAGTAACGAGCCTCTAACACCTGTGGTCTACCGCATGGTGTTGGAGGGCGATACCCAGTATATTACGCGCTCGGGACAGTTCATAAACATAGAGCTTGAGGGTAAGTTCCTACGTCGCCCAATATCGGTGTCGGACTACGATGAGAAGAGCATCACTATTATATATAAGGTAGTGGGTAGTGGTACCGACCAGATGAGCCACATGGCTCCAGGTACAGAGCTAGATATTCTCACAGGTCTTGGCAATGGCTTCAACACCGACAACGCAGCCCAGCGACCACTATTGGTGGGTGGTGGCGTTGGTGTTCCACCGCTCTACAACCTATGTAAGAGGTTGCTTGGTGAGGGTAAGAGTCCTGTGGTAATCCTAGGCTTCAACACCAAGGATGAGATATTTTACGAGCAGGAGTTTAAGGCGTTGGGCGTAGATGTATACTGCTCTACGGCCGATGGTAGCCATGGCGTTAAGGGCTTTGTTACGGATGTCATTCGCGAGAAGGCATTGGTGTTTGATTACCTCTACACCTGTGGTCCTCTCCCTATGCTCAAGGCGTTGTACGATGCTACGGAGGTAGATGGTGAGTATAGCTTCGAGGAGCGTATGGGTTGTGGCTTTGGTGCCTGCGTGGGATGCACCTGCAAGACCAAGTATGGCAATAAGCGCATCTGCAAGGAGGGCCCTGTACTAAAACGTGATGAGATAATATGGTAAAGCACTATGACACATCTGTTGAGCTTTGCGGTGTGAAGCTCGACAACCCTATAGTCCCAGCATCGGGAACCTTTGGCTTTGGTCAGGAGTTTGCCGAGTTTTACGACATCAACTGCCTGGGAGCTATATCTATTAAGGGTACTACACGTGATGCACGTTTTGGTAACCCTACACCACGTATTGCGGAGTGTAAGTCGGGAATTATCAATGCCGTAGGCCTCCAGAATCCAGGTATCGATAGGGTAATCTCGGAGGAGCTTCCTCGTCTACGTGAGATATACCATAAGCCTATTGTTGCAAACATCAGCGGCTTCTCGTACGAGGAGTTTGAGGAGTGTTGCGCAAAGATTGATAAGGAGGAGCAGGTGGAGATTATCGAGGTGAATATCTCATGTCCTAATGTCCATAAGGGCGGTGTTAATTTTGGCTCACAGCCCGAGGCTGCTGCGGAGGTTACACGCCGCGTGAAGGCTGTCACCACCAAGCCCGTATTTATTAAGTTAAGCCCTAATGTTACCGATATCGTAGCCATAGCTCGCGCTTGTGAGGAGGCTGGTGCCGATGGTATCTGCTTGATAAATACGCTATTTGGCATGCGCATCGACACTCTTCGCCGTAAGCCTGTTATCGCCAATAAGATGGGGGGCTTCTCGGGAGATGCTATCTTCCCTGTTGCGCTACGCATGGTCTATCAGGTTGCTAATGCTTGCAGCATCCCTGTTATGGGTTGTGGTGGCGTTAGCTCGGCATCGGATGTTATCGAGATGATGATGGCTGGTGCTACGGCTGTTCAGGTTGGCGCGGCAAACCTACGTAACCCCTATGCCTCGAAGGAGATTATCGAGGCGTTGCCAAAGGAGATGGAGAGGCTTGGTATAGAGCGTCTTCGCGATATCATTGGCATTGTAAAATAATTGTTGTAATTGACAGTGACCCTCCCGCACCTAAAACATGCTGGGGCGGTGATTGTCACGAGCTTAAAAATAAAACTACTAAATATGAGCAAACGCGATGTAATTATTGCTTGCGATTTCAGCAGCAAGGAGCAGACTTTGAACTTCTTGGATAAGTTTACTGGTCGTAAACCATTTGTGAAGATAGGTATGGAGCTTTTCTATGCCGAGGGCCCAGAGATTGTACGCACTATTAAGGAGCGTGGTCACCGTATCTTCCTAGACCTCAAGCTTCACGATATTCCAAATACGGTGAAAAAGGCGATGTCCGTATTGCGTAACTTGGATGTTGATATGACCAATGTTCATGCCGCAGGTACTGTAGATATGATGAAGGCGGCTATCGAGGGCCTCACACGCGAGGATGGCACACGTCCTTTGCTTATCGCCGTTACGCAGCTAACCTCTACATCGGAGGAGCGCATGCAGAAGGAGTTGCTCATTGGAGCATCTATCAACGACACTATCGTTAAGTATGCCGAGAATGCGAAGGCTGCAGGCTTGGATGGTGTGGTATGCTCACCTCTTGAGGCCGCTATGGTTAAGGAGGCTTGTGGCAAGGAGTTTATGACCGTTACTCCTGGTGTTCGTTTTGCTGATGGTGATGTAGGTGACCAGGTTCGTGTTACTACTCCCGAGCGTGCCAAGGAGATTGGCTCTGACTTCATCGTTGTAGGTCGTCCTATTACTGCTGCCGATGACCCTGTTGCAGCTTATGAGCGTTGCATGCGTGAGTTTGCAGAGTAAATTATTGAAGCATAACATATTAAAAACAGAGATATTATGGAGAAGAAGATAGCTAAAGACCTTTTGTCTATTGGTGCAGTATTTTTGCGTCCCGAGCAGCCTTTCACATGGGCAAGTGGCATTAAAAGCCCTATCTATTGCGATAACCGTCTAACTCTCACCGCTCCCGAGGTACGTAACCATGTTGAGGATGGTCTTGCCGACCTCATCCGCAAGAACTACCCCGAGGTGGAGGTGTTGATGGGTACATCTACAGCAGGTATCGCACATGCTGCTATCACCGCAACAATCCTTAACCTCCCTATGGGTTATGTACGTTCTGGCTCGAAGGATCATGGTCGCGGTAACCAGATTGAGGGTAAGCTGTTGCCAGGTCAGAAGGTTGTTGTTGTGGAGGATCTTATCTCTACAGGTGGTAGCTGTATAGAGGTTGTTGAGGCGTTGCGTAACGCTGGTGCTGATGTTCTTGGTATTGTGAGCATCTTCACCTATGGCATGCAGAAGGGTCTTGACCGTATGGCTGCTGCCGAGGTAAAGAACTTCTCGCTCTCTAACCTCGATGCACTTGTTGAGGTTGCTGCCGAGGAGGGTTATATCAAGGCGGAGGATAAGGAGCGTATCCTTAAGTTCCGTAACAACCCATCTGACGAGAGCTGGATTAAGTAGTAACGGATTTGAACCTATTGAAGATGAAGCATTTGATAGACCCTACAGATCTCACAGTAGGTGAGATTGCCGAGATTATAGCTTTGGCCGAGGATATCATCGCTAACCGTGAGCAGTACAGCGAGGTATGTCGTGGTAAGAAGCTGGCAACGCTCTTCTACGAGCCTAGCACGCGCACACGTTTGAGCTTCACCGCGGCAATGATGGAGCTAGGAGGTAATGTCCTAGGCTTTGCTGATGCCAAGTCATCCTCTGTGTCGAAGGGTGAGACGGTGCAGGATACGGTTCGTGTCATCAACTGCTTTGCCGATATTATCGCAATGCGCCATAAGGTGGAGGGTGCGCCCCTCGCCGCTACGGAGGTCTCTTCAACGCCAATCATCAACGCTGGTGATGGCTCACATAGCCACCCTACGCAGACGATGACCGACCTGCTCACCATCAAGCGTGAGCTAGGTACGCTCAATAACCTTACAATAGGCCTTGTGGGTGATTTGAAGTATGGCCGCACCGTACACTCGCTTATCAAGGCTATGACTCGCTACGAGAATACCAAGTTTGTGCTTATCTCGCCACCCGAGTTGGCGCTTCCCGACTATATAAAGCGTGATGTATTTGACCGCTTGGGCGTGGAGTATCGTGAGTCTACAGATATAGAGAGCGTTATCGGCGATGTAGATATCCTCTATATGACACGTGTGCAGCAGGAGCGCTTCACGGATCTCGATGAGTATGAGCGTGTTAAGGATTGCTTTGTGCTTGATGCTGCGAGGATGCGTCTTGCCAAGGAGCGCATGGCGGTTCTTCACCCATTGCCACGTGTTAATGAGATAGCTATAGATGTAGATGCCGACCCTCGTGCTGCTTACTTCCGTCAGGTTGAGAATGGTAAGTTTGTGCGTATGGCGCTCATCCTTAAGTTGTTGCAGTGGCAGAAGGAGGATGATAAGCAGTTTGTGCAGCATGGCGTAGCTATGGGATGCAAATGTCCTAATGCGTTGTGTATCTCGAATCTAGAACCTGTGCGTCCTCGCTTCGAGAGTGTAGATGGCGTGGTACGTTGCGTATATTGCGAGTCGAAGGCTGAATAGCCGATGTAGAGTTGTGGGGTAGGAGCTGTAGCCCTTTTGTGTTCTTCTCCTGCCACATCTAATGAGTAGGGTCACTACGATTTTGTGACCCTGCTCTTTTTTTGTGCTTGCCCCTTGTGGTGACGATAATTTTAGAGATTTGTTGCTTTAGATTATAAATTTTGCTATATTTGTAGTACTAATGGCTCTTTATGGCCCTTGAATATGTTATGAGTAAGTACAAGATATTGGTTGTTGATGATGAGGAGTCGCTCTGCGAAATCCTTAAGTTTAATCTCGTTAAGGAGGGTTACGAGGTTATCACGGCATATAGCGCTGAGGAGGCTTTGTCGTTGGATATCAAAGATGTAGACCTTATAATCCTCGATATTATGATGGGTGAGTTGAGTGGCTTTGGCTTTGCTGGAATCCTCAAGCGCCGCCCCGATACTTCCGAGATACCTATCATCTTCTGCTCGGCTCTCGATGGCGAGAGTGATAAGATTAGGGGGTTGGATATGGGTGCTGATGACTACATCGCCAAGCCCTACTCCGTTGCCGAGGTTCTCGCTCGTGTACGTAGCGTGTTGCGCCGTGCTAGGCGCGGTGTGGTGGCAGAGCCTCTGCAGGAGTCTATGATATGTTATGAGGGTTTGGAGGTAAACACCTCGAGCAAGCGCTGCTTTGTGGATGGCGAGGAGGTGGCCCTTACGCGCAAGGAGTTCGATATCTTGGTTTTGTTACTCTCTAATCGCGGTACTATACTCTCGCGTGAGCAGATTATGCGTCAGGTGTGGCGTGATGAGGTGGTGGTCCTCGACCGCACCATAGATGTAAACATAACACGCATGAGAAAGAAGTTGAAACACTATGGTAATAACATTATAACACGTACAGGATATGGCTATGGATTCGAAAACTAAAGTTATCAGCTATCGTGGTGGCATGTATCTGCTCCTCACGCTGCTAATATTGTCGCTCATAGGTGGCTTTATCATCTACCGATACTCGCTGCTTCACCATGCTAATAGGGATAATATCTTTGACGAGGCTTTATTCTACATCATCATTGGTGTTGCCGTAGCTACGGTCATGGTTGCGCTGCTGCTTGCAGTGCGTCTATACCGCAACCTACGTAGCCTGGGGCGTGTGGCCAAGGCTATGGAGGCTGGCGCAGATATAGACTCTATGCCCGAGTTTTCTAACGATGAGCTTGGTGATTTATCGCGCCACATCATTAGCCTATATAGCCGTCTTCGCCAGACAACAACCGACCTGGAGCGAGAGCATGATCGTAGGCTTCACGAGCAGCAGGAGAAGCTCCGCATCAAGCGCCAGCTCACCAACAACATAAACCATGAGCTTAAGACCCCTGTGGCTGCCATACGTGGATATCTCGAGACTATGATAACTTCTACGGATATGAGCGATGAGGAGCGTAAGTCGTTTATAGATAAGAGTTATGCTCACTGCTTGCGTCTCACGCAGCTGTTGCAGGATGTATCAACCATCACACGTCTTGAGGATGGCGGCAACCATATAGTCTGCGAGAGCGTTGATCTTCGAGCTATTGTTGATGAGATAGCCTCGGATGTTGCGTTGTTGCCAGATGATAGACGTATGCGCATGAATATAGAGCTTCCCAATGAACTTCTTGTAAGGGGTAACTCCACACTCCTTATGTCAATCTTTAAGAATCTTACGGATAACTCTATAGCCTACTCTGGTGGTAGAGATATATATATCCGATTGATAGATAAGGATGACTCGCTCTACACCATATCGTTTGCCGATAATGGCATCGGTGTTGATGAGGAGCATATAGGACATATCTTTGAGCGTTTCTACCGTATCGACAAGGGTCGCTCTCGCAAGTTGGGAGGCACAGGCCTAGGACTCTCGATTGTTAAAAATGCTGTGCTGTTCCACGGTGGAGATATCTCGGTTAAGAATCGCAAGATTGGAGGCTTGGAGTTTACGCTAACGCTACCAATTCACAAGTAAAGCTGTAAAAATGTAAAAAAAATGGGGTGTTCATGACACTCCATTTTTTTGTCTAGCTATAGCTCTGTGATGACCTCCTCTACCGCAATGTCGTGAGGGTCGTGGGGTAGTGAGTCGAAAATCTGGCACTCAAAGGCGATGCCAATCTTATATGCCCGAAACGTAGGCAACGACATATACTTGTCGTAGAATCCTCCGCCACGCCCCAGGCGTATGCCCTGGCGCGTAAAGGCGCGTGCAGGGACTATGATTAGGTCTATAGCCTCGGGAAGTATCTCAAGGGTAGAGGTAGGCTCCTCGATTCCAAATGCTCCGATGACCATCTCGCTAGGGTTGTAGCTGTAGAAACGCATTATGTCGCCCTCCACACGTGGCACGACCAGATGCTTTCCCATCTTAAGCCAACGCTGCAGCGCCATGGCGGTAGGTACCTCGTCATTCATCGCCGCAAAGAGGGCTATGGTTTTGGCCCTCTGGAAGGCCTCTCGTGCCTCTATACGCTCGAAGATTCTCTCCGCTGCCGAGGCTCTAGCCTCCATGGGAATATCCTTTATTCGCTGACGCACAATGCGTCTAATCTCCTTTTTGTCCTCCATATCTCAAATATCTTTGTGCTAAAACGTAAAAAAGTTTAAAATTAACCTCTAAAAAAGAGATTTTGGTATTGTTATTATGCAAACAATTCTTATCTTTGCAGTAGCAATGTTGCGTTTTATGACGTAGGATGAGCATTTTGTAGCGTGAAACTTGTTTAAAGTTACGAAACTAAACCCATTAATCGCCAAAACTATTTACAAATATAATCTAAATTTTTTACACTATGAGCTGTTTTTTAACTAATTCATCAGTGGGAAAGAAACTCGTTATGAGTATTTCAGGATGTTTCCTCGTACTCTTCATTCTTTTCCACATGTCAATGAACCTTACAATGCTTTTCAGCTATGAGGGTTACGATGCAATTTGTGCTTTCTTGGGTGCTAACTGGTATGCACTAGCAGGTACAGCAGTATTGGCTTTGGGTGTTTTTGTACACTTTGTGTATGCATTCATCCTCACAGTAGACAACTACCGCGCTCGTGGTAAGCAGCGTTATGCTGTTACCGTACAGGAGAAGGGTGTTAGCTGGGCATCAAAGAATATGCTCGTTTTGGGCGTTATCGTAATCTTGGGTCTTGGTCTTCACCTTGTACACTTCTGGTCGAAGATGCAGCTTGTTGAGATTATGGGTGGTCACGCATCTGTAGTTGATGGTTATGAGATTGCTGCTACAAGTGGTGCTGCACTTATGATGGTTACCTTCTCAAAGTGGTACAACGTAGTGCTTTACCTAGTATGGTTTGCAGCGTTGTGGTTCCACCTTACACACGGCGTATGGTCTATGTTCCAGACTGTAGGTTGGGCTAACGACACTTGGTACCCACGTTTGAAGTGTGCTGCAAATATCGTTGCTACACTTATCTTCTTGGGCTTCGCAGTTGTTGCAGTATTCTGCTTCCTCAAGAGTGGCGAGTTCTTGGCTGCTTTGTAATATCATGATTCGATAACAATAAAAACTAAATAAATATGGCTTATAAATTAGACGCAAAAACCCCAGCTGGTGAGTTGGCTCAAAAGTGGAGCAACCACAAAGCAGCTATCAAGGTTGTTAGCCCAGCTAATAAGCGTAAGTTGGATATTATCGTTGTAGGTACAGGTCTTGGTGGCGCTTCTGCAGCTGCTTCACTTGGTGAGCTTGGTTACAACGTAAAGATTTTCTGCATCTCTGACTCACCACGTCGTGCGCACTCTATCGCTGCACAGGGTGGTATCAACGCAGCAAAGAACTATCAGAACGATAACGACTCTGTATATCGTCTCTTCTACGATACTATCAAGGGTGGTGACTACCGTGCACGTGAGGCTAACGTATATCGTCTCGCTGAGGTATCTAACCTTATCATCGACCAGTGCGTAGCACAGGGTGTACCTTTTGCACGTGAGTACGGTGGTTTGTTGGCTAACCGTTCATTCGGTGGTGATCAGGTATCTCGTACTTTCTATGCTCGTGGTCAGACCGGTCAGCAGTTGTTGCTCGGTGCATA
>JAGBWD010000014.1 GCA_017629985.1 Alistipes sp. | reverse complement strand
TGCAGATACTTTCGCTCGGCGAATTTCGAGGCGATGGGCTGTACTTAGGCGTACTGCCCATTGATGAGATAATTCGTTAGCGGAAGTAGATGCGCTGTTATATCAACAAAGAACGACAAAATACACTTTTTATTCACTCTCTTGCTACTGTTTGCATATCTAAAATTCATAAGAATAGGTGATATCTATCTCTCGTGTTTGTGTCATAAGTATCAACTTAAACTGATGAGTACCCATATTCTCTGGCTCCGCCTTGAATTTTAGAATTAGATATGGAGCGCATAAGTTTATATTCGCAAACTCGATATCAGCTAGCGTTTCACGATATAGTTTAGCGCCATCAATGTTGTAATACTCCATGCAATCTTTGTAGTCATCAACACTCTTCTCCTGATTCTGATAACCACTCTGCACATAGTCGTAGTAAGAGATATATTGACACTCTATCAAATCTGAAATATCACTACCAGATTGATGGTTGCTATCGAAATTATCGAGTGCAACAACCCTCATGCTAGATATAGTCTCACCAATGGCTATGCGAGGCCCCGAAACATTATCTCTGTTGTAGGATGTATCATTATTTGCCTTCGATAACTCATCGAACATTTCGCCCTGCGTCAGCACATCACCACTGATGGTAAAGCCCACACTTGAGCCACTACTATCAGCTGTCAAAGCCTCTGGTATTAAATATCCAGTTATATACGTCTTACTATATTGTGAGCCCGAGACATCATCATTAGAGTTGCTCCGCGAACACGATACCAATGACATAATAGTCACTATAACTAATCCTCCAAATTTAAGCATCCTATTCATAATACCCATATTTAATTAAAAGACTCATGTATAAATATCTTACACATTATGTTTTGCGGTATAAATTTACAAAAATATTTTGATACAACAAGTGCCATCCAAATTATAATCAGATGAATAGATACAGCAGAGGCTGACTGAAGTCCCATACGGAATCTTCAGTCAGCCTCGACCTTATAAATTGAGCAATATACTACAAGCTTATACCATTACATACGTATGTACGGCTCTCAACTCCTACGTTGATAACATTGTAGTCAAGCTTAAGAGTTACTGTAGCACCGCTACCCTCAACTACAAGAGTTGATGATGACTGCGCACCACCATTATCCACGCCATCGATAATAACCTTGTCAATAACGATTGCTGAACCCTGATTCATGATCAAAGAGTTAAGGCTCGACACATGGTTATATGTACCATCGTAGAGGGATGTTCTATCAGACTTATTGTTGAAAATTGTAAAGCCGATAACATCATCACCAGATGTAATCTCGTAGTAGCAAAGGATAGAGTACTCCGAGCCATACTCCTCACTATAGTCCTTTACGAACTTAAGTGTTGCACTAGCACCCTGGTCATCATCCTCATTGTCGTCACCGCTGTCGTCACCACCACCTGTGCCTGGGTCAGCCTCGGTAGTGAATGTTGCAGTACCAGCATCTGAAGCGAGGTTTGCGGCTGCATCTGCAGGGTTAGCAACAACAGATACGGTGTATGTTGTTGAGTACTCAAGGTTCTGATATACGATATATGCAGTCTCCACAGTCTGTACATCGGTGCCGTTAAGGGTTACAGTGTAGTCCTTTGCACCAGCAATAGCATTCCAGCTAACGGTAGCTGCATTACCCGCTACAAGGCCACTTACAGTAGGTGTAGCAAGCTTTGTAGGCTCACCTGATGCGCTCTCGCCAATAGTACCTGCGTAGGTAACAACAAACTTATCGCCAGACTGCATTGTGAGGTTCATGGTGATATTTACGTTAGTGCCATCACCCTCGACAACCATTGTAGAGGCCTCGGCAGGCTTATACGACACACCATCATACTTGAAGTTGTTTGCATAGAAGTAACCATTGTTACCAGTCATGCTAACTGATGAAGCACCCTGGTAGCTACCTGCAAGGATCTGGTTCTGCTTTGCCTGAGACTCGTTCACAACAAGATCCAAAGAGAAGTTATCACCCTGTGCCTTGAAGGTATAGAAGTAGTATGATGCGTTGTAGGTACCCTCCGAAAGCTTGGTGATAGCCAACTGTGTATCACCACCTTCGTTGCCCTTGTCATTAATCTTACCATTGTACTCAATCATATATACAAAGCCATCGCGGCCCTGCAAGGTCATCTCGATATGGTACTCCTCGCCCTCGTTGCTCACCACAGCAATACCACCATCAACAGCTACCGAAGTGCCATCTACGGTAAAGGTGCGTGTTGTGAACTCCTCGAAGTCGTTATAACCCCACATAGTGGTTGTAGTCCAGATGTACTCACCAGCTACGATAGCCTCCTCTGTAGCGTTCTTTGGCTGGAAGTGTACATCCACAGAGAAGTTCTCGCCAGATACAGAGTACTTGTTACCATACATCGAGCTACCACCCCAGTACCACTTATCAGCAACGTGTGTAGCCTCAAACTCATCAGGAGTTGCAGAAGTGCCATCCTCAACAGAGAGATCACCCTCGTAAACTACCTTGTGAACAGAGCCATCTTTCGCTAGCTCAACATCAAGCACAACCTTGCCATCGCTGATTGTTAGGTTTGCGCTCTTGAAGAGCTCAAAACCATTCTTTGGCTCACCATTCTCCATGATGTAGTAGAAAGAGTAGTCCTCGATGATAGTACCTGGAGTGTATGTAGAGTCTAGAGTATAGATACCGTTAGGGAGCTTACCATTACCCTTTGATGATGACACGAAGTAAACTGAGTAGTATGTACCGCCATCAACACCCCAGCCTGAATCACCAAACTCCTTATCGCCAAGCATTATAGCATATATGTTAATACCCTCCGAGTCATCGAAATCTGTCATAATGTAGCTAGCCTTCCACTCTTTTGGGTCACCTGGCTCTGGCTCTGGCTCTGGCTCATCGCCCTCTGCCAAGGTCTTCTTTGTTGCAGAGGCCTTAACCACTGCGCTAGAGTTCTTCGCAGCAGCTACGATAGTGTACTCTGTCTCTGCCTCAAGCTCCGAAGCAGTAAGTGCTACAGCCTTGTTAGCATCAACCTCGGTACCGTTGCTCAACACCTCTGAAGCTGTAGGCTCCTCGGTACCCTCAACAACAACATACGCCACCTTATCAGCATCAGTAGATGTGATGGTAAAGGTGATAGTGTTCTCTGTAGCCTCACCAGCGGTAACAGCTACAGTAGGCTGCTTAATCTCTGGGGTCTCATCCACCACAGGATCGCTATTCTTACAACCCACAAAGAGAAGTGGCAATGCAAGAAGCGCCAATAATAGATTCTTAATCTTCATAGCAAATAGTTTTAGTTTATAAATTATGTTATTCAATGTTTGATTTGATTCTACATAAGGTAGAAAAATTAACAATATACCTACTCTCAAAAGAGCCTTGACTCAAGGATTATTTGAGATACTTGTTAAGCCAGCTGAAGAACTCGCGGTTCCAAACTACAGAGTTCTGTGGCTGGAACACCTGATGTGCCTCATTCTCAAACGACACAAGACGTGCATCAAGACCCTGAACACGTGCTGCGGTGAAGGCCTCAAGAGACTGGCTATATGGGATGCGGTAATCCTTCTCACCTGTGATAATCATGATAGGCGCATTCCAGTTAGCAACCTTCTTATGTGGAGAGTTAGCGTATGAGCGCATCGCTGTAGCGTTGTCGGTCTGCCAATATGCACCACCATAGTCATTAGTTACGAAGAATAGCTCCTCGGTGTGGCCATACATAGACTCAAAGTTGAAGATACCACAGTGCGCGATAAACGCCTTGAAGCGATTCTCATGTACACCAGCTAGGTAGTAGGTAGAGTAACCACCATAAGATGCTCCTACGCAACCACGATGCTCGGTATCTACCCATGGCTCCTTTGACACCTCATCGATAGCTGCAAGGTAATCCTTGATATTCTGTCCAGAGTAGTCTCCAGAGATCTGGTCGGTCCACTCCTGGCCAAATGAAGGACAGCCACGGCGGTTAGGTGCTACGATGACGTATCCCTCGGCAGCCATAAGCTGGAAGTTCCAACGATAGCTCCAGAACTGCGATACGGTACTCTGTGGGCCACCCTGGCAGTAGAGAAGTGTAGGATACTTCTTCGCAGGGTCGAAGTTTGGAGGAAGAATAACCCATGTGAGCATCTTCTTGCCATCGGTAGTGGTAATCCAACGCTCCTGAACCTCGCCAAACTTAATGTTGTCGTAAACCTCGCGATTGACATCTGTAAGCTGTGTAAGCTCGCCACTCTCAAGGTTTACATCGTAAAGCTCAACAGCCTTCGAGATTGTGTTCATGTTTGCAACAATCTTACCTCCAGCAAATGTGAAGTTATTGATGTCGTGGTTGCCCTTTGTGACATGCTTCATATTTCCCGCTAGGTCGATATGAGCCACCTGGTGAGTACCACGCCATGGAAGAACAAAGTACATAGCCTCGTTGCCATCCCATGCCACCTCGGTTACGCAGTAATCCTGACCACGTGTGATGTATGTACACTCATCTGTATCGAGGTCATATACCCACAAACGCTGCTGGTCAGCCTCGTTACCTGGACGGCGCTGCGAACGGAAGGCAATCTTCTTGCCATCTGGCGAGAATACAGGGTATTTGTCGTAGCCCACAAACTTATCTGCGCCCTTTGCTGCAGCCTCCTTTGAGAGGTTACGTGTAGCCTCTGTAGCAAAGTCATAGAGGAAGATATCCGAGTCGGTAGAGAGTGCGTAATCTACACCTGTCAATGGCTTGCATGTATAAGCAAGCTGCGAGCCATCTGGTGAAAGACGAATCTCCGCAGTGTCGAAATATGGCGCCAAAGGTGCATCGTATGCCTTATCTGCACCGATGATATCCTTGCCATTTACAATCTTACCATTAGCATAGTCTGCGGCAAAGATATGAAGGTATGAGCCATCATCCCAATAATCCCAGTGACGTACCATAAGGTCATCATAGATACGAGCCTTTGACTTATCCATATCGGCATACTTATCGCTACCCTTTAGAGGAGCAACCTTAACGCGCTGCACATAGAAGGCGTGGTCACCAGCGATGCCAAAGCCCTCGATGCCACCCTCGATGTCTGTTACCTGTGTGAGGTTGCTGCCATTGAGATTCATTGTCCATGCCTGCATAGCGCCAGAACGGTTAGACATAAATGCGATGGTGGTGTCGTCAAGCCACTGTGGAGCGGTGTTTGTAGAGGTGTTGTCGGTAAGTGCGCACTCCTGGCCTGTAGCCATATCACGCAACCACAAGAAGGTCACACCACGGTTCTCCGCAAGGTTATACTGCGTTACGGTATATACAAGCTTTGAGCCATCGGGAGAGAGTGTCTGTGCGCCAATACGGCTCATCTTCCACATAATCTCTGGGGTAAACTTACCCTCTGCCTTCTCCTGTGCCGTAAGGGCATTATCGATCTGGAGAGGCTTTGGTGCAGAACCACTCTCCACAGCGCAACCACCCATAGCGAGCATTGTTGCAAATGTCATAAGAAAGAGAATTTTTTTCATAAATTATTGTGTTGTAGTTTAGTTTGTTCCTTATATTTTTTATCTTTGTGGTTGCAAACCATCAGTCGCCATGTGTGCATATTCTATATATTTCGGTAGTACAGAGGTAGTTATATCAAGAACTATCCCTGCACCTCACTACCATATAGTAGAGTGTGATACCTACAAAGCGATTTCGCGAGCGAAATTACTAAAAAAAGTCGAGACCTACAAATATATAGCTATAATTACACCCGATGTAGAGCGCACCTTCTCATTATTAGCCAGCGAGTTTAAGGTTGTGAGAGCTGCGGGTGGCGTACTACAAAATGAGCTAGGAGAGATGCTTTTCATAGAGCTACGTAACCACTGGGACCTCCCCAAGGGACATATCGAGAGTGGCGAGAGCAGCCGCAGCGCCGCCCTGCGCGAAGTAGAGGAGGAGACAGGTATATGTGGCGAGATTATTGGCGACAGCCCCATCATAACCACATGGCATGCCTACGACACCTATGGTGAGTGGGAGCTTAAATCTACCGATTGGTGGCAGATGAGAAGGCTCCGCGGAGAGCTTACCGCACAACATGAGGAGGGCATCACAACGGCAAGGTGGTTTACGAGTGAGGAGCTTGCCGAGGCCCTAAAAACAAGCTATCCCACAATTATTCGCGTCATAGATGCGTTATACAACAAGATGTAAAAGAGAGTGAAATATGAATAAGATACTTTGGGTTGATGATGAGATAGACCTCCTAAAACCCCACGTGATGTTCCTCACAAGCAAGGGCTACGAGGTGGAGACCTGTAACAATGGTTATGATGCTGTGGAGATGGTCAATAGCGCATCTTATGACCTTGTTATACTGGATGAGATGATGCCCGGCATGACAGGCCTTGAGACACTACCCCTCATTAAGGATGCACACCCGTCACTTCCTGTTATCATGGTGACCAAAAGCGAGGAGGAGAATATCATGGATAAGGCCATAGGCTCGAAGATTGCCGACTACATCATCAAGCCTGTAAACCCCAATCAGGTACTCCTATCGATAAAGAAGAACCTACACTCCGAGCAGCTAGTTACGGAGCAGACGACAGCAGACTACCGTGCCGAGTTTGGACGTATCGCCACACAGCAGATGACGGCCTCAACATTTGCCGATTGGTGCGCCCTATATCGCAAGATTGTAGGCTGGGAGATAGAGCTTTCGGGGTCATCAGACAAGAGCATCCGCGAGGTGCTGTCATACCAGAAGAATGAGGCAAATCAGGAGTTCTCAAAATTTGTTAAGCGCAACTACTTCAACTGGATAAATCAGCGAGCCGCGGAGGAGGAGATACCAACAATGTCGCATACGCTGATGCGCCGCCGCATATTCCCCGTGGTGGATAACGCCCCTCACACCACCCTACTTCTTATCGACAACATGCGCTACGACCAGTGGCGCACCATAGAGCCTATGCTACGTGGTCTCTTCGACATTGCCCAAGATGACTTCTACTGCGCCATACTCCCCACAGCAACGCAGTATGCTCGTAACTCGCTCTTTGCTGGTCTTATGCCACTAGCTATAGATCGCATCATGCCCGACAAGTGGCTCAACGACAATGAGGATGGTGGAAAAAACATGTACGAAGAGGAGTTCTTGAGGCGCCTTATAACACAGTCGGGTAAGCAGTATAAGCTCTCCTTCGATAAGTTGGTACGCCCCGAGGCAGGACGCCGATTATTGGACAACATGCAACGTATCTACGATGCCCAATTCTCGGTTATCATATATAACTTTTTGGATATCCTCTCACACGCCCGCACCGAGACAGATATCATCCGCGAACTTACCGATGACGAGGCGGCATTCCGCTCTCTAACTCGCTCATGGTTTGAACATTCGGAGCTTTTTACCCTGCTAAAGCTCCTCGCAGAGCATGGACATCAGGTGATCATCACTTCCGACCATGGCACCATTCGCGTTGATAATCCTGTGCGTGTCACAGGCGACAAGGAGACCTCACCAAACCTACGTTATAAGACTGGCCGCAACCTATCATATAACCCACGCGAGGTGTATGAGGTCACACGCCCAGAGGATGTGCAGCTACCATCAGGACGCCTCACCTCGAGCTATATCTTCGCCTATAACCGCGACTTCCTCGTATATAACAACGATGCAAATAGGTATATCCGCTACTACAAAAATACATTCCAGCATGGCGGTATCTCGATGGAGGAGATGATAGTGCCATTTGCGCTACTAAAACCCAAAAAACGATAACGAATTAATACATATATATAAATAATGGAAAAGATTATTGAGATTGAGTCTCTAAATGAACTAGATAAGGTTGCCGAGGCTGTAGTAGAGTCCCTCAACGGAAGGAGTGTGGTGGCCCTCGATGCTCCCATGGGCGCTGGCAAGACCACCCTTGTAAGCCGCATTGCAGCATACCTAGGTGCCGAGGATGATGTCACAAGTCCCACATTTGCCATAGTAAACCAATATGAGGGCAAACGAACCATATATCACTTCGACATGTACCGCATCGAGCGCATCGAGGAGGCGTTGGACTTTGGCTCGGAGGAGTATTTAAGCTCTGGAGAGCTATGCCTTGTTGAGTGGCCCGAGAAGATTGAGGCCCTACTTCCGGAGGATACCATGGTTGTAAAGATTGAGATTCTCTCGGATACAGCACGCCGTTTTGTGATTCGCTAATTTTTACTACCTTTGCACCACTATTAAGCAACATACATTAAACTATGGAGAAGTACGAATCAAAACAGCAACAGATAAACCACCCCGCAGCATTGGTATTCCCAATCATCTCACGCATGGATCTTATGACCCCAGCTATGCAGGATAAGGTTGAGGAGTGGGAGGCTACACCCGACAGCTGCTCATTTAAGGTGAAGGGTATGAAGGTTGCGCTTCGCATTGCAGAGAGGGTTACGAACAAACATGTAAAGATTGTTGCAGACCAGGGCGGCATTCCCATCGACTTTAGCTTTTGGATTCAGCTTAAGGAGGTTACAGAACACGACACACGTATCCGCATGGTGCTTCACGCCGAGCTAAATATGATGATGAAGATGATGATAGGTAGCAAAATACAGGATGGCCTTGATCAAGCTGTGACAGGCCTTGCTACAGCCCTCAACAACTTCCGCTAGAGGGAGGCACGAGCAACACACATAGAAATCTCGGTGATAAGTTTTAGGACATATCACCGAGGTTTTTGTCATAGCAACCATATCATATATATTGCTCAACAATAAGAAATTATCTTATTTTTAGCATTTTACTTGCAAATTATATAAAGTTGCCGTATATTTGCAGACATTTTTTGCTAAAAGCCCCTATTTTTGGGCAAAGATTGTTTGACACTTGTTATTAAAAATAGATTAAATAAAACAATTTACAACTATGACAAAGGCAGATATCGTAAACGAGATTGCAAAGTCAACCGGCGTAGAGAAGATCCAGGTTCAGGCTATCGTTGAGGCTTTCATGGAGAGCGTTAAGAATGCTATGAAGGATGGTCAGAATGTTTATTTGAGAGGCTTCGGTAGCTTCATCATCAAGAAGCGTGCTATGAAGGTAGCTCGTAATATCTCAAAGAACACTACTATCACTATCCCAGAGCATAACATCCCAGCTTTCAAGCCTGCAAAGAGCTTCGCTGGCGAGGTAAAATAATTGATATAGATAGTTACAAACCTTAAATATTATAAATTATGCCAAACGGAAAGAAGCACAAGCGTCATAAGATGGCGACTCACAAGCGTAAGAAGCGTCTTCGTAAGAATCGTCATAAGAAGAAGTAATAACTCTTCTACGACACATCGCTGGAGCAAAGGCAGGTTTCCAACTTCGGTAGACTAGACCTTTGCTTCAGCCATTTTAGCATAGTCATCGACTATGTGTGATTGAGAGAAGCACTAACCATGCTTCTGATTTTCTAACTGATTTACATTGCTGTTATGAACAGAGAATTATTCATCAATGTAAATCCAACGGAGGTATCGATAGCACTCTGCGAAGACAAGGTGCTTGTCGAGTTAAACAAGGAGCGCTGCCAAACAGGGTTCTCCGTAGGCGATATATATATGGGTCGCGTACGAAAGATTATGCCTGGTCTAAATGCAGCATTCGTGAATATAGGACACGAGAAGGATGCCTTCATCCACTACCTCGACCTTGGTCAAAACTTCACCTCACTACAGCGCATAGTAGATAGCCGCGAGAAGCGTCTTTTGCGCGTGGAGAGCATGAAGCTCGAGCCACAGCTAGCAAAGGAGGGCCGTATCGGAGACCACCTAAAGGTGGGACAGACGGTAATGGTTCAGATATCCAAAGAGGCGATATCAACAAAGGGACCACGCCTCACGGCCGATGTATCGCTAGCGGGTAGAAACGTGGTGCTAGTACCATTCTCGAACAATGTTTATGTATCTGCGAAGATTCGCTCAAACAGCACAAAGAAGCGACTCAGAAAGGTAGCCCTAGAGGTTCTACCACAAAACTTCGGTGTCATAATACGTACGGCAGCTGCCGAGGCTGAAGACATCGATATTATGCAAGACATACTCTCTCTTGTTGAGAGATGGAACAAAACCCTTGACGCACTGCGTAAGGGCGCGGCTCCAGTTCGCTTAATGAGCGAGATGAGCCGTGTGAATACTATAATTCGTGACTCGCTAAACGACACATTCTCACAGATAATTGTCGATGACGAGACGATGTATTCGGAGATTAAGAGCTATATCCATGCCATAAAGCCCGAGATGGAGCATATGGTAAAGCTATACAAAGGTAAGGTCTCTATCTTCGATAATTTCGACATCACGAAGCAGATTAAGTCGCTATTTGCAAAATATGTATCACTACGCCGTGGAGCATACCTCATCATTGAGCATACCGAGGCTATGCACGTCATAGATGTAAACTCGGGAAATCGTACCAAGGCGGAGGATGATCAGGAGCAGACAGCTCTCGAGGTAAACCTCGCAGCAGCAGCAGAGATAGCACGCCAGCTACGTCTTCGAGATATGGGAGGTATTGTCATTGTCGATTTTATCGACATGCGCCAGCAGCAAAGCCGACAGACCCTATATCAGGAGATGCAGAAATTAATGGCTACGGATAAGGCAAAGCATACCATACTCCCCATTACCAAGTTTGGCCTTATGCAGATTACTCGCCAGCGAGTGCGTCCTATTGCCATTAACGAGATTTCGGACACCTGTCCTACATGTCACGGCACAGGTAAGGTCGAACCAACAATACTCCTCGAGAAGAAGATTGAGGGAGAGATACATAACCTCGCAGACAAGGGAGTGCGCTACGTAAACTTGAGAGTGAGTCCTTATGTTAAGGCATACCTAGAACAGGGTCTCCTATCACGAAAACTTCGTTGGATTTTCAAGTACAAGCTACACATCAAGATAACCACCGACCAGAGTATAGGTATGATTGATGTCAGCTACCTCGACAAAAAGGGGGAGTCGCTTCTCACAAACTCTAAAGAGTAACCACTTTTTGAAGCGATATGAACTACTTACAGAGTCTTGTCCGCAACTCCAAACATGCGGATAAGCTTAAAAAAAGTTTGGAAAATATAGGCTCTACCGTCCATCTAGAACAGATGGTCGGTGGAGCTTATTCGCTTTATGCAGCAGATATCGTAGAGCGTATGGGAGGTATCCATATCTTCGTTGCTGATGACCGCGATGCTGCGGCATACCTTGTAAACGACCTCTACGAGCTTCTCGATGAGCAGCGCGTGGCATTCTTTGCTTCGGGTTACAAACGCTCGGTGGCGTATGGCGCCGAGGACCCTCAAGGCATCGTACGCCGCACAGGCGCACTAAATGCCATCACCAACTTCAAGGATGGCTATCTTGCCATCTGCACCTACCCCGAGGCCCTTGCCGAAACGGTGATTGACGAGCGTTGCCTCAATGCGCAGTCGCTACATATCGCTACGGGAGATACCATCGAGCAAAATGACCTTGTAGAGTGGCTCATGGAGCAGGGCTTTGTGCGCGTAGACTTCGTATACGAGCCAGGACAATATTCGGTACGTGGAGGTATTGTCGATATATTCTCATACGCCGAGTCGAAGCCCTATCGTGTAGACTTCTTTGGCAATCAGGTAGACTCTCTTCGCCGCTTTGACATCTCTAGCCAGCTCTCTGCAGAGCGCCCCGATGCCGTAGATATAATCCCCAACATTCACCAATCGGCCGATAACGCCGAGAGAGTATCGCTAGCCAGATTTGCTACACGTGCCACGTGGTGGCTTGACGATGGCGACTTTGCGCTACGCAAGATATCGGAGATAAGACGCAAGGTATTAGAGAGTGCCGAGAGCGAGGAGGATGCACAGCGTCTATCACACAAGGTCACCTCACGCCAAATAGTGCTAAAGGATTTAGAGTCAAGCTCTATTGTACTTCGCAGAGACAACATCCGTGAGCGTCAGGCCACAACAACAATAACCTTTGACACAGCGCCACAGCCAGCCTTCAACCGCAATTTTGAGATGCTTGCCGATGATATTCGCTGGAACAACGAGCGCGGATATACAACAACCATACTCTCGCATAACAAGGCGCAGATAGAGCGTCTTACAAACATCTTCCATCAGGTGGGTCGCCGCAATGTGGCGTTTCGCGCCGAGGATGTAGTACTCCACGAAGGCTTTATAGACAACACCCTCAAGGTGTGTATATATACCGACCACCAAATCTTTGATCGCTACCAACGCTACCGCATCCGTGGCGAGATTAAGCGCGATGAGCAGATGACCGTTGCAGAGCTTAATGCCCTTAAGGTTGGTGATTTCGTGGTACACATTGACCACGGTGTAGGTCGCTTTGGAGGCCTTGTAAAGCTACAAGAGAATGGCCGAACAAAGGAGGCTATAAAGCTGATATACAAGGATAACGACATCCTATTTGTAAATGTACACGCCCTGCATCGCATCTCGCGTTACAAGAGTGGCGAGAGCGAGCCTCCCAAGATATACAAACTAGGCAATGGCGCATGGCAAAAGCTAAAGGCGACAACCAAGAAGGCTGTAAAAGATATCTCGCGTGAGCTTATAGCTCTGTATGCAAAGCGCAAGGCCTCGAAGGGCTTTGCATTCTCCGAGGATGGATATCTTCAGCAGGAGCTTGAGGCTTCGTTCAAGTGGGAAGATACTCCCGACCAGATAACAGCCATAGCCGCAGTAAAAAAGGATATGGAGTCGGAGCAACCTATGGATCGTCTTGTATGTGGCGATGTGGGTTTTGGAAAGACCGAGGTGGCCATACGTGCTGCATTCAAGGCGGCTTGTGACGGCAAACAGACAGCAGTCCTTGTGCCTACTACGATATTGGCACTGCAACACTACCGCTCATTCTCGGAGCGACTTCGCGACCTCCCCGTAACGGTGGAGTATATAAATCGCACCAAGTCATCCAAGGAGGCTCGCCGCATTGCTGATGACCTAAAGGCGGGAAAGATAGATATCCTCATCGGAACTCATAAGATGCTATCGAAGCAGATAGAGTTTCGCGACCTGGGTCTGCTAATCATCGATGAGGAGCAGAAGTTTGGCGTGGCAGCAAAGGAGAAGCTCACACAGCTCTCCATAGCTGTAGATACGCTAACCCTCACAGCTACACCTATTCCTCGTACACTACAGTTCTCGCTGATGGGCTCTCGCGACTTGTCGGTGATATCAACACCGCCACCAAACCGACAACCTATAGTGACCGAGTCGCACGTCTTCTCCGAGGATGTGATCCGCGATGCCATAGAGGAGGAGCTATCGCGCGGCGGACAGGTATACTTCGTGCATAACCGCGTGGAGGATATCACAACGATACAGGGCCTCATCACACGTCTCTGCCCCAAGGCACGTGTGGGCGTGGGACACGGACGTATGCCTGCAGAGCAGCTCGAAAAGCTCATCATGGACTTTATTTATGGGGAGTTTGATGTGCTTCTGGCTACGACAATCATCGAAAATGGTATCGATATTGGCAATGCTAACACCATAATTATCAACGATGCACACCGCTTCGGCTTGAGTGATCTTCATCAGCTTCGAGGACGTGTAGGACGCTCCGACAAGAAGGGCTTCTGCTATCTGCTATCACCACCTAACGAGCTTCTTGGTGACGATGCGCGGCGCCGCTTAAGGGCTATCGAGGAGTTTTCCGACCTAGGTTCTGGCTTCAATATAGCTATGCAGGATCTCGATATTCGTGGAGCTGGAAACCTCCTAGGTGCCGAGCAGAGTGGCTTCATCGCCGACATCGGCATCGAGACCTACCAAAAAATTCTCAATCAGGCTATATCGGAGCTTCGTGCCGAGGGTCTCGACACATCGGGATTGTCACAGGCCGAGAATGATGCTATGAAGGAGATTTCGTTTGTTGATGATGCTACCATAGATATTGACGTAGACGCCTCTATCCCAGATAGTTACGTACGCTCACAAAGTGAGAAGCTACGCCTCTATCGCGAAATTGACGCAATGCACACTGACGAACAATTTGACTCGCTCATGGTACGCCTCAAGGACCGCTTTGGCGCCATCCCCGAACCCGTGCGAGTGCTTACGGATGTGGTGCGTCTGCGCCATGAGGCTGTAAACCTAGGCATGGAACATGTGAAGGTAAAGAATGGCTTGATGATTGTGCGCTTTGTCGGCGACAACAACTCACCATTCTTCAAGACCGACACCTTCCTAAATATGTTGCGATATGTGGTCTCTGACCCAGAGCGTTTTGTTGTTAAGCAATACAATAATCGCCTATCGATGACCGTTAGGAAGATATACTCTGTTGCCGAAGGTGTGGAGATGCTACGCAAATTAGCGTCTGCATCACAACAAGCATAACATCTTGAATGTATGAATCTTATCGTAGACATAGGAAATAGCAGAGCGAAGGTTGCGATTCTTGAACAGGGGGAGGTGATAATGCAAGAGACACACCCCGAAATTACGCAGGAGATTGTAGATGACACTCTTCTGCGCTACCCCACTATCTCCCGAGCTATAGTAGCCTCGACACGTGGAGATGGCGAGCATGTGGCAGCCCTACTGCAAAGCTTAATTCAAAGGGTTATACTCTTCAACCCAGCGACAACGCCAATACCCCTTGGCAACAGCTACTACACCCCAAAAACATTGGGCCCTGATAGGCTTGCTGCAGCTGTGGGCGCCGCGGCGTTATACCCCGACAAGGAGATTATGATTGTAGACTTTGGCACAGCCATAACCATAGACTTTGTCATAGACAACACCTTTCGTGGAGGTAACATCTCGCCAGGTGTCACCACACGTTTTCGCGCCCTTGCCGACTACACAGCATGCCTGCCTCTTTGCACACCTACCGAGGAGGTTTTGGAGTATGGCCGCACAACAGCTGAGGCCATAGAACAGGGTGTTATGCGAGGTGTTGAGCATGAGATTAGGGGTTATGTTGAGCAATTTTTGTTAAAAAACCATGAAAATTGCATTATTTTCACCGGAGGTGATGCAAAATATTTTGTAAAGAGAATTAAAAACGCGATATTTGCAGACTGTGAGCCAGTATTATTTGGTCTCAATAGAATTTTAGATTACAATGCAGAGAAGTTTTAAATATAGATACCTCATACTTTTACTACTAATGCTAGTGCCGTTGTGTGGCATGGCGCAGAGCAGTAGCATCAACGCCTACTCGCCATATTCGATGTATGGCCCAGGCGAGCTTATCACCCCTGGTAGTGTGCAGATACGCTCTATGGGTGGTATTGGTATTGCCAAGCGCACCGCAGGTCAGGTAAATACTCTCAACCCTGCATCGGCAAGTGTTACTCCTCGCAAGAGCTTCATCTTTGATGTTAGCCTCGATGGTACCCACTATCGCAATAGCCAGCCAAAGTACGACAGCAATGGCAAGTTTATGGGCAAATCAATGGGAGTTATCAATAGTGGCAACATCCACAATATCGCTATTGCATTTCCACTAGCAAAGGGCCTGGGAATGTCACTCAACATCTCGCCATATAGTAGTGTTGCCTACAAGGTAAACACCACCGACCAGAATGAGGATAACTGGGCAAACATTGGTAGAGTGCAGTATGGCTTTGAGGGTATCGGTGATATCTCGGAGGTTAAGCTATCAATAGGCTGGGCGCCAATACAGAAGCTCTCTATTGGTTTGGCAGCAAAATACTATTGGGGATACATAGAGCGTAAGTACCAGACAACGGTTACCGACCAGATTATAGGTCTTGGAAACTATAGCTCTACATACGGCAACGACAAGTATGTTGTGAACAACTTTAAGCTTCAGGCGGGTATACAGTGGAGCATCATCCACAACGAGACACGCATCTTGACCCTTGGTGCTACATATGACCTTGGTGGAAACCTTAACCCCGAGATGAGAAGATCGATAAGCACCAGCAACAACATAAATCAGTCGGATAACGTGCTGCATGATGATAACACCCTTGAGCTTCGTGTGCCACATGAGGTTGGCGTGGGAGTATATTTCCGTGACCGCACTATCGCTGTAGGTGCCGACTATGCCTTCGCAGCATGGGGTAGCGGCAATAGCTCATACGTTGAAAGTAGCGGCGTGAATAGTATTGCCGTAGCATATACCAATACTCACACTCTCAAGCTAGGTTTTGAGATTACACCACGCCCTACGGATGTTCGTAACTACCTAAACCGTATCTCATATCGTGTGGGAGCGCGCCTAGGTAACTACTACCAAACATTTGGTGGCGAGGGCCTCAACCAATTAGCCATCACCGCAGGTTTGGGATTTCCCGTAAAGATATGGGGAGCATCATCCATAAACCTCGGATTTGAGTATGGCCGCATATCATCTAATAGAGATGTTATGGTCAATGCTCAAAAGGTGGGTCTTGTGACACAAAACTACTATAAAATCTCGATAGGATTCTCGCTATTCTCGGGAGATACTTCGGATTATTGGTTTGTGCGCCAGAAGTTCGACTAATGACCACTTGAATAATTAATACAGGAACAAACATAAACTAAAACAAAACTATGAAAAGTGTAAAATTTCTTTTGGCTATCTTTGCGCTAGCTGTGGGATTTTCAGTTTCAGCGCAGGATTTCAGCGATGACAAGGCCTATGGTAAGTGGGGAAACACACTAGAAGAGCGTAAGGAGAACATCCTTGCAAGTAACTACCTCAAGGAGGCTATTGATGCAAAAGACTTCAACCTTGCAACACAGTACTTCCAGCAGTTGCTCAACAACTGTCCAGCTGCATCACAGCAGACATTTGCACGTGGTGTGACAATCTACAAGAATAAGGCACAGCGCGCACGTAGTGTCGCAGAGCGCCGCACATACATCGACTCTATCCTCTTCATCTACGACCAGCGTGTGGTATACTTTGGTGACCACTCAAAGAATGGTAAGGATTATATCCTCGATATGAAGGCTCGTGATATGATGCGTTACTGCACCACTGACCGTCCTCTTCTTCGTTCTGGTTTGAAGGATGCTGTAGATGCTGCTATCGAGAGCGGAAATATCAACCTCGATATCGTAGCATCATACTACCGCTACCTTTGCGAGGATTTTGAGTATGATGATAACGTAACTAGCGAGATGATTCTTGCAGAGTATGAGCGTCTTTCACCACTCTTCGCAGAGATCTCTGCCGAGGATGAGCAGTTCAAGGAGGCTTTTGAGACTAGCTTTGGTAATAGTGGTGCTGCAAGCTGCGAGAACCTTGAGACATTGTTCTCTGCAAAGCTTGAGGCAGACCCTGACAACGAGGCTCTATTGGCACAGGCAGTACAGCTTATGTCACGCGCACAGTGTACTAGCGACTTCTTCTTCGCAACTACCGAGAAGTATTACATCGCAAAGCCATCATCAGAGATCGCTCTATTCCTTGCACAGGGATTCCAGAACCGTGGCGAGAATGACAAGGCTCTCAAGTATTTGCGCGAGGCCCTTGCTGTAGAGACTGACCCATCAAAGAAGGAGCCTCTCTACGCAAAGATTGCTCTTATCGAGGTTACAAATCAGAACTTCGCGGCTGCGGCAGATGCGGCACGTGAGCTTCGTAGCATCAACCCACAGAATGGTATCGCATTCTTCATCCTTGGTCAGTGCTACGCATCTACACCATGTAAGGATGATAAGATTAACGGTGCTTCAGTATACTGGATAGCTTATGATGCTATGGCACAGGCTGTTAATTTCCTTAAGGATGAGCCAGAGCTTCAGAAGGCAGCACAGCACTTCATGAACTCATACCGCTCAGCGTTCCCTCCACAGGAGACCTGCTTCTTCGCAGAGCTTAAGGAGAATGAGCGTTACACAATCCTTTGCGGTTTTGCAGCTGGTCAGACAACAACAATTCGATACAGATAATAGAGCTACTACAGCATTATTGTAAATGTATAGAAGTATAAGACAATATGCAATGATAGCACTTGCCATGGTGGCAAGTGCTACATTGCTATTCTCTTGTGACTCCAAGGCTAACACTACAGAATACGACCTTGAGTCCCTCATAACCGAGTCTAGTGAGGAGCGCGAGATAACCATGATGGAGAATGGTAAACGCACATATACATTCACAACACCTCTTATGGAGGGTTATAGCATGGCGACCAACCCCTATCAGGAGTTTCGCCGTGGCATCAAGCTAACAACCTACACCGATACTCTATCGCTTGTAGATGCTACAATCACATCCAACTATGCCATCTACTATGAGCGCCAAAAGCTATGGGAGGCAAAGGGAAATGTGGTTATCATAAAAAATAACCGTGAGGAGGGTGACACCACCGTCACAGGACATACCGAGATATATACCCAGCAGCTATTCTGGAACGCAACGACAAAGAAGATATACTCAAACGTAGACACCAAGGTACTGCAACCTGATGGGTGGCACTTTGGCGTAGGTTTCGATGCTGACGAGGATTTGAAAAATATCCACTTCCGCAAATATAGCTCCGAGGTGGAGTTTGACATGAGCCAGCCTACAGAGGAGGAGCGCGAGGAGCGTGAAGCAAAGCGTGCGGAGGAGGATAAAGAGAAGAAGGATAAAAAGAAGGAGCAGACAAAGGATATGTCGCAAAGAGTTAATAATAACACCGTTAGGGGCATAAACAACTCTGCAAATAAGCGAAACGAGAGACCAGCAAACAACCAATTCTCACCAGCTCCCGTACGCCCAACAAATATTAAAAATAGTACACTGAAAAACGAATCGGAGGTAGCACCCCCAAATGGCGCAGCAAAGATGCGCACCACTACCTTTGGAAACGAAAGCCTAAATCTAAATGTTGATACTGAAGCAGCAGTAGTCAAGAGAGATTAACAATAGTCATCACCGGGTCATCATTCAAGACCACACGACATGGGAGAGGTAACTATAACTACATTTGTAACCATAGCTATAATGCTGCTTTTTTCGGCATTCTTCTCGGGAATGGAGATATCATTCCTCGGGCGTAACCGCCTACGCGAGGAGATAGACCGTAAGCAGAGCCCACTATTTAACTACATTGCGGATATCTTTTCGCGCAACTCTAGCAACTACATCACCACAATCCTTGTAGGTAACAACATAGCCCTTGTAGTCTACTCTATGTTTATGTCCGAGATGCTCTTCTACTGCCTCGGCATAGAGAATACCCTGGGGCAAACCATCATCTCAACAATATTAATCATATTCATAGGAGAGTATATCCCAAAGTCTATAGTACGCCATAACCCAAATTTCTACTATACACTCTTTGCGCCTGTACTGTACATCTTCTACATAGTGTTATACCCTATCTCACGTCTCACCACACTTCTCTCTTATGGCATTATTCGCCTAACGGGTAACCGCATAGAGGAGCGTGAGGAGCCTACAGAGTTTAACCGCGATGACCTAGCATCGCTAGTTGAAGCTGACAACGTATCGGTAGATAGCGAGAGTGAGGAGGATATCCGCCTACTGCAAAATGCCCTCGATTTTGCCGACCTCCGTGTCCGCGACTGCATGGTATCGCGCGTAGATGTGGAGGCTGTAGACCTAGAATCAACAACCATAGAGGAGCTTACAGAGCGATTTGTTGAGAGCAAATACTCACGAATCTTTGTGTGGCACGACTCCATAGATAACATCATCGGATATGTAAACTCTAAAAGTCTCTTTGAGCGTCCAGCATCTATCTCTGACGTCATCATAAAGACAATATATGTTGCCGAGACCATGCCCCTACAGGCGATGCTTGAGACCTTCACAAAACGTAAGGCGAGTATTGCCGTGGTTATTGATGAGTTTGGTGGCACGGCAGGTATCATATCACTGGAGGATGTCCTAGAGCAAATTTTTGGAGAGATTGAGGATGAACATGATGTTCAGGAACTTGTTGAGAAGCAGATAGATGAGCGTCATTGGCTGCTCTCGGCACGTCTTGAGGTGGAGTATCTCAACGAGAAGTACTCTTTAGCTATTCCCGAGGATGAGGAGTATGATACGTTGGCAGGATATATCATCTCCGAGAGGGGTGACATACCTCACGAGGGAGATGTTTTTGAGAACGACAACCTCTCAATTAAGATAGTCCGTAGCACAGGCTCACGTCTCGATCTTGTGGAGATAAGGTGCAAATAGAGCCTTAAAAGATATCTTAGAATATAACCTCGGTATCCTAGGTTATATTGTTTTATGCACTCTCCACTCCATTTACATCCATAATTTTACTATATAGATAGGTATAATCGCATTTTTTGACTCTAATATAGTATTGTTTAATAAAAAATTACTACCTTTGAAGGCTTTTTTGATACAAAGACAAAACAATAAAAACAATAAATTTTATGGCATCATTAAACACATTAAGAACCAAGTACGGCATTGTCCTCTCAGTGGTCATTGCATTGGTACTTGTAGCATTTATTCTTGGCGACCAGCTTTCAATGCAGAATCGCACAAACGCTGTGCCAGAGGACAAGACTGTTATTACAGTAAACGGTGAGGAGATTAAGGCATCGGAGTATGCAAAGTATCAGGAGATTTTCCGCGATGCTAACCTCTCTGATGACAACAAGTCTGACTACGCATACCAGACTGCTATCTACAACGCCTTCACAAAGGAGGCTCTTGAGCAGGTTGGTCTTGGCGTTTCAGATCTCGACCTTAAGAGCTACGCAAAGGTATATAGCCAGCGCATTACAGAGATGTATCGCATGTATGGTGTTCCTACAGAGCAGATGGAGATGATGATTCAGAACCAGTGGATCTCTAACCTCCCAACAATGAGTCTTAACCTCGGTTACGAGAAGTTCTCTGCAGCATATAGCGCAGCAAACTACGTTAATCGCCTTGAGGTTGAGGAGTCATTGCGCAACGCAGCAACTACATTCAACGGTCGTTATGTTATGATTCCTTACAGCACCGTAGCAGATGTAGAGGTTAGCCAGGAGGAGATTGACGCATACTACGAGCAGAACAAGCTTGAGAACAACAGCTATGGCGCACGTACTCTCCGCTATGTAACATTTGAGATTGAGCCTACAGCAGAGGATATGACAGCTGTAGAGGAGCAGATTATGGCTGTAGACAAGGCTGTTGCAGAGGCAAAGGGTGATGGCGCAGCTATCAAGCAGGCAGTACGCTCTGTAGGTGGCAAGGCTGATACTTATAAGAAGTGGGCAGATGTAGATCCAAAGGTTCAGGAGGCTATCAAGGCAAAGAAGAACTATGGCCCTGTATTGGAGGATAAGACATGGAGCGCTAGCTACCTTATCTCTGATGTTACTGTTCCTGCATCTTATGAGTTTGAGGTTGTTGTAGCAGCTAACATCATCGATGCCAAGGAGTTGGCAGAGGAGGTTAAGGCTAATGGTGGCGACTTCACAAAGTTGGAGTCTGCAGTAGACGTTGCTACAGATAGCCGCCAGATGACAAGCATGACAGAGAGCGATGCAAAGAACTTCATCGGCGCAAAGGTTGGTGATATCTTCACCTATACCTATAACCACAAGCCTGCAGTTGTTAAGATTACAAAGGTTGGTGATAAGGAGCGTTTCGTACTCACAGCAGATGTAAAGAAGGAGGTTAAGGCTAGCCAGCTTACTAACAACAACATCGTTAAGAGCGTAGATAGCTTCATGGCCGAGGCAGGTAACAGCGTAGAGTCATTCAACGAGGCTGCTAACAACGCACACTACCAGGTATTGGTATCAGTAGCTAACCGCAACGACTATGTACCTATGCAGAGCCGTGAGCGTAGCGCACGTGGCATCCCTAGCTCACGCAACATCGCAGTATGGGCATACAACGCTAATGTTGGCGATATCAAGAGTTTCCACAGCGAGAACGTAATCTACGTTGTTATGGTAGCAAGCATCGATGAGAGCCAGTATCAGCTTAAGAACAACATGGCTATCGAGACACTCCTAAAGCGTAACAAGCAGTATGCAGCACTCGAGTCACAGCTCGCAATGGATGCAGCTGTTGAGGGCGCACAGAGTGGCACATTCACCGATGTTAAGTTCACAACTAACTCTATCGACAAGCGTTACGAGCCAGCATTGGCAGGTGCTATCGCAGCTACACGTGCTACAGGCGTAGAGACAAAGGTTAAGGGTAATGCAGGTGCATACATCTTCGTTGTTGATGCTATCAATGGCGAGGTAGACCCAGCAACTATCGACACAGAGCGCACTCCAGATATGACACAGCGCGAGAGCGAGATGGGTCGTGCTGCAGTGGATGTTCTTACATCAAAGGCTGACATCAAGGATTTCCGCGGCGAGGGCGAGATCTAATAGAGGTTAGGCAATAACAGCTAAATAAGAGGGTCTGTTCATCGGTTGAACAGACTCTCTTTTTTGTTTGGTCATGCACCTATCTGCAAATAATTGGCGCGGGGGCTGAATAGTTTTGGTATATTTTTAGTATCTTTATCGCAAGAAAATAGGACAAATGGTATGGGACAGATAAAGAGTATTGGGGTGCTTACCTCGGGAGGTGATGCTCCAGGTATGAATGCAGCGATACGAGCCGTGACACGAACTGCTATCTACAACAACCTGAACGTAGTAGGCATTAAGCGCGGCTACTACGGATTGGTATACAACGAGATGGAGGCTTTTTCTTCAAAGTCTGTAAGTAACATCATACAGCAGGGAGGCACGATACTTAAAACCGCACGCTGCAAGGAGTTTGCAACAAAGGAGGGACGTGCCATGGCGTATGCTAATATGAAGGCGATGGGCATAGATGCTCTTGTGGTTATTGGTGGCGATGGCTCACTGACCGGAGCGCGTATCTTTGCCGAGGAGTATGACATACCTATCGTGGGACTCCCAGGAACCATAGACAACGACCTAGGAGGAACAGACGAGACCATAGGTTACGACACCGCGCTAAATACCATCGTAGAGGCTGTGGATAAGATTCGTGATACGGCAACAAGCCATGAGCGACTCTTCCTCGTGGAGGTTATGGGACACATGGCAGGATATCTTGCCCTCAACGGAGCTATAGCCTCGGGTGCCGAGGCTGCCATAATCCCAGAGATGGAGACAGAGATAGATCAGCTTGGAGACCTCATAAATCGCGGTTTCCGCAAGAGCAAAAATTCAGCAATAGTCCTTGTTGCGGAGAATCCATCAACAGGAGGTGCTATGGGTCTTGCACAGCGCATCAAGGAGGAGTTTCCCGAGTATGATGCTCGTGTAACAATCCTCGGACATCTGCAACGTGGAGGCTCCCCTACGGCTGCCGACCGTATCCTCGCATCGCGCATGGGTGCGCAGGCTATCACAGCGCTACTGGAGGGGCAGCGCAACGTGATGATAGGAATAAAGAATGGCGAGTTGGTCTATGTGCCATTCTCGAAGGCGACACACCACTCTAGCACCATAGACCGCCACGATGTTGAGATTGTAAAGATTCTCTCCATATAAGATAAACATCATACTACCCAAACTATGAAACATATTTTAGGCATTGGCAATTCGCTTACAGATATGCTTGTTACGCTGTCGAGCGATGACGTTCTTCAGGAGTATCAGCTTGCCAAAGGCTCTATGAGTCTTGTAGATAGCCAATTTCAGACCGATATCTCTAGATCTGTTGCGGGCTGCCCATATACCCTATCGCTAGGTGGCTCGGCAGGAAATACCATCCGCGCCATGGCACGTCTAGGTGTCAGAGTTGGCTTTATGGGTAAGGTTGGCGAAGATACCACAGGTGATTTCTACATTCAGGCGCTTCGCAACGTAAATGTTGAACCATTTATCTTACGCTCGGAGCATCGCTCGGGAAAGTGCCTAGCACTGGTATCGCCCGATGGAGAGCGCACGTTTGTCACACACCTTGGCGCCGCAGCAGAGCTACAAGCCGAAGATATAGACCCCGTAGTGTTTAATGGCTATGACTGCCTCTATGTTGAAGGGTATCTCGTGCAGGATCATAACCTGATACGTACTACGATGGCTCGCGCCAAGGAGCATGGTCTAAAGGTTGCCATAGACCTAGCATCGTTTAACGTAGTACGCGAAAACCGAGAGTTTCTGCACGACCTCGTAGAGCGTTACGTGGATATCATATTTGCTAATGAGGAGGAGGCTCGCGAGTTTAGCGGCTGTGCCAAAGCTATTGACTCACTACACTACATTAGCAATATGTGTGAGCTTACAATAGTTAAGACAGGCATGAAGGGTGCGCTCATCAAGCGCGGTGATGAGATTGTGGAGGTTGGCATCATGGCTGCGGCAAAGAGAGTAGATACCACAGGTGCTGGAGACTTCTACGCTGCGGGATTCCTTGCTGCGCTATGTGAGGGTATGAGCCTCCGTCAGTGTGGCACTGTAGGAGCCATCACCGCGGGTAAGGTGATTGAGATTGTCGGTACAACACTAGGCGAGGAGACATGGCACGAGATATTGCGACTTATCGAGCAAGTGCGTAGCAATAGGTATCTCTTTTAACATAGGCATTGCCATAGGTAAAAAGATGACCTCCAAAGTTTCAACTTTAGGGGTCATCTTTTATATAGCATCCTAGACGAAGAGTTATTTACTCTCCTCGATTTTATTTTTTGCTAGTTCGTATACCTCCTCAACCTTATCACACGCCTTCTCGGCACCATCCTTTGCTTGCTCAAGGTATTTATCTCTATTCTTCACAATATCCTTGGCGCCATCAGATATCGCCTCACCAGCATCCTCTATCCACCCTGCAAGGTGCTTGGAGCCACTCTCGATAGCATCTGCTGCTGCATCTGTAATCTCCTCAATATCCTGCTTGTTAGCCTCTTTACTTGCGCCATTACCGCCACAGCAAGAGATGCCAAATAGCGCTAATACAATACACACTAATATACGTTTCATACCACTACTTATTGTTATTGTTGTTATTATTATTCTCCACAGTCTCACGCTCCGCCTTTGCCCTCATCTTCTCGGACATATCTATCAACTCAACACTCTTCGCCCTAAAGCCACTACTCTTTGTAGACTCTAAAGCACTCGCCGAAGGAAATTCCAACGTCTGACCATTCTGGTCTTTGCCCTGCTTATCGCTACCACACGAAACTGCAATAACGAGCAGCGCTACAAGTAATACTCTCTTCATATACTTAACTGTTAAAATTTCTACGTTTACTCCTCTTATATGGTTTATCATCCCTACGTGACGCTCCTCTCTTATCGCCCTGTGATGGCCTGCTATGGTGGGTATCCTTTGGCAGTTCTCCACCAAAGAAGTAGCTCTTCTGTCGGCGCTTATCATCCTGTGAGCGTGCTACATAGAGTGGTTTATTATCATAAGGGTTCTCACCCATATAGAACATCACCGATGAGAGAGTCATTGGCGTAGGGGTAAGATCCTGCACCTGCTCGAGGTTGAAGTGCAACTTTCCAAGTACCTTATCTGCCAAGGCCTGCATATCGCGCTCCGTACACCCTGGGTGTGACGATATGAAATATGGTATCAACTGATAGCTAAGCTCCTCGCGGCGGCATATCTGCTTAAAGCGGCGATGCATATCCTCGAACATCGTAAACGAGGGTTTACGCATAAGCTTCAACACGCTCTCCTCTGTATGCTCTGGGGCCACCTTGAGACGTCCCGAGGTGTGATGCTTAACAACTATATCAAAGTAGTTAGAGTCATCAAATAGGTCGTAGCGAATACCACTACCTATGAAGGCTCGTTTCACACCCTTTGTCTCACGCACCTTGCGGTATAGCTCTATGAGTCGCGAGTGGTCGTTGTTCATATTTGGGCATAGCTTCGGATGAAGACACGATGGGCGCTTACACCTCTTACATAGCTGCTCATCCCTACCTCTCATGCCATACATATTTGCCGAGGGAGCGCCAATATCGGAGATAGTACCCTTGAAGTCGGGCATCGCAACAACACGCTTCACCTCCTCGAGGATAGAGCGCTCGGAGCGAGAGTTTATAAACTTACCCTGATGCGCAGAGATAGTGCAGAAGGCACAACCACCAAAGCACCCTCTATGGATATTTATAGAGTGCTTTATCATCTCCCACGCGGGGATATCGCCCTTGCCCTTATATCGTGGATGTGGCGCACGCTCATAGGGGAGGTCAAACGAGTGGTCTAGCTCCTCGGTGGTGAGGGTCTCGTGTGGTGGGGTGACGACAACATACTTATCTCCGACACCCTCTATGAGTGTAGTTTTACACTCCATCATATTACTCAACGTCTCAATAACCGTGAAGTTCTTACCAAACTTCGCCTTATCTGCCACACACTCCTCATAGCTGCTCAACACCTGGCTACTGCTATTATAAAGACGCTCTACATACTCCTTATCCGCCAAGAATCCCACCTGCCTTAATCCTCTCAACAGCTTCATGTTAAAGCCATTACGCATAGCCTTCGCCACCTCACGGATAGGCTTATCGCCCATGCCATATATCAGCAAATCGGCACCCGAAGTGGCAAGGATAGAGCGCTGCAGGCTATTACTCCAATAGTCGTAGTGCGTCAAACGGCGCAACGATGCCTCTATACCACCCACAACAACAGGCGTATGTGGATAGAGTTTCTTAAGAATCTGCGTATATGTATCTACCGTGCGGTCGGGACGAAAGCCAGTCTTTCCACATGGAGTGTAGGCATCGTTGGAACGCAGGCGAAGGTTTGCCGTATAGTGATTAACCATGGAGTCCATCGCTCCAGCGGTAACAGCAAAGAAGAGACGTGGCTTACCCAGCTTCTTAAAATCACGAAGGTCATCACGCCAGTTTGGCTGTGGCACTATAGCCACACGATAACCCTCTGCCTCGAGGATACGTCCTATGACTGCAGGGCCAAAGGCAGGATGGTCGATATAGGCATCGCCCGAGAAGATGATAACATCTAGCTCATCCCAGCCTCGAGCCTCGACCTCTTTCATTGTTGTTGGTAGAAACATATTATAGTAAAAATTAAAATATGGTATCTGCAATGCCTAATTAAATCTCATCCAAGTCTAGACCTGTGGAGGCGGTATACCCCTCCCACTTTTGAAGTACAGCCTTCAAGTCTTCGGGCATCTCCGACTCAAACTGCACATACTCCCCTGTGCTGGGATGCACAAAACCCAAGGCGCGGGCGTGAAGGGCCTGACGTGGAATGAGCTTAAAGCAGTTCTCGATAAACTGCTTATATTTCTGGAATGTAGTACCCTTAAGGATGCGGTCGCCACCATAACGCTCATCGTTGAAGAGTGGATGACCCTGCCATGACATGTGTACACGAATCTGATGTGTACGTCCTGTCTCCAGACGACACTCTACAAGCGTAACATAGTTATAACGGCGGAGAACCTTGAAGTGTGTCACTGCATGCTTACCCTCCTCACCATCAGGGAAGACATACATCTGCATTCTATCCTTCGGATTTCTACCTATATGGCCGATGATAGTACCTTCATCATCAGCAAGATTTCCCCATACTAGGGCCACATAGCGGCGATAGATGGTATGGTCAAAAAACTGCTTTGCAAGATGTGCGTGAGCCTTCTCATTTTTCGCCACTACAAGCAAACCCGAGGTATCCTTGTCGATACGATGCACAAGGCCTGCACGAGCATTTCCCTCGCTAAACATCTCGAGGTGCTTCAGATGATACGACAAGGCGTGGACAAGTGTTCCACTATGGTTGCCTACGCCAGGGTGAACAACCATTCCTGCAGCCTTATTTACCACAATAATATCATCATCCTCGTAGACAATATCCAAAGGGATATTCTCTGGCACAATCTCCTCCTTACGGCGAGGATATGGCATCACGATAGATATCTGGTCGAGAGGCTTAATCTTATAACTAGACTTCTGGGGCTTACCATTTACCAGGATATTACCACCATCGGCAGCTGTCTGTATGCGATTACGTGAGGTATTCTCAAGACGTATGGTAAGGAACTTATCAAGACGCATCTGCGACTGTCCCTTATCTACGGTCACGGCAAAATGCTCGTACATCTCATCACCCTCGCCATCACCCTCGGGGTTCTCGATATCTACATCATTTAGTAGCTCGTCTTCGATATATTTTTCGTTACTATTCATAAAATTCGGTCTCATTATTTAGAGAATCTGCAGGCTCCTCCATCGCCTCACGGTGCTGCTTCTCAAAGGCCTTTTGCTCCTGCTGTGCAACGACATTCATAGAGTCGATAAGTCGCTCATCGCAACTTAAGTAGATAGTCACCTCCTCGCCACGACTCATCGCCGTTCCGAGCTTCGGAGATTGGCTATATACCTTTGCCTTACGCTGCGATACGATATCCTCGATGCTATCATCGTAGACTACACGTGCCACGTTAAGGCCATTATCCCACAATGCTCCCTTCGCCTGCTGTAGCGACAACCCCGTAAGGCGTGGTGCATAGGCTCTCTGCTCCTCATAGCGATAGCTCACCACAAGGGTAACACCCGTACCCACATAACACTTACGCTTCGTAGTAGGTAGTATCTCCGTATTATCTACATACTGCTGAAGGACATAGTCTGTAGATGTCATATCTGGCTCGTAGATAATCTCCGCAACGGTAAGCCCGGCACGCTCCAGCTGGTTTATTGCTTGACGCAACGTCTGCTTTGCAACAAATGGGATATCTACAACACGGCGATTGTAGGCATTTATAGTGACATAAATCTTACGTCCTGGCTTCACCATAACATTGCGCACGGCAGAGGTGTGCGGGAGCTGATCGACAATCGTACCTCCAGGGAGGTCTACATCAAATATAGAGTCGCGGACAACGATACGAAAATCCTCTATATCGGCCAATCTTCGAGCCTCCTCTACGTTCATACCCAACATATTAGGCACCTCGATTGCTGTTCCTAGACGTGTGCCACGCTTAAGGCCTATATTGAGGCCAAAGATTAGCAATAGTCCAAAGAGGCAGATAAGTATGATGTGCGAAATAATAGGCCTGCGGCCATAAAAACTCTTTATTCGTGCGAAGAAGCCATCCTTGCTTTTGGGTGTAGCCTTACGCCTTGGCGTCTCTCTTTTAGTATCTTTCTGCATAATATCTTCATTCTCTTGTTGTGGAATCTCTCTCTCCTGCTCTGTAACCACATCCTCCGCAGCAGAGTTATCCCTATCACGCTCCACGATGTTATAGTGCGAATCTCGCTCTACGGGGCAGAACCCCGCGGCAGCAACCATAGCCTCCAAGTCGGCGACACTCATAGAGGGGCGTGGCACACCACCAGCCATAGAGTATATCTTGGTGGTATCACCAATAGTACCATCTATATCATCTGCACCAAACATCAGAGCCATCTCTGTTGTTGCACGACCATAAGAGACCCAGTATGCCTTGATATGTGGGATATTATCGAGGAATATACGACTCATGGCAATCATGCGTAGGTCATCCTCCACACTACACTCCCCAGCCTCCGACAGACGGTTGTTGCGACTATGATACTTCAACGGTATGAAGGCATCGAAACCTGGGGCCTCATCCTGCAGCTTACGCAGGCGGTCTAGATGGTCTATGCGCTGCTCAAGAGTCTCTATATGTCCATAGAGCATCGTGCAGTTTGTTGCGATGCCCATGTTGTGTGCCGCACGGTGTACTGCCAGCCACTCCTCGGCACTACACTTATCGGGACATATCTTCTGACGTAGCGTGGCATCAAAAATCTCGGCGCCACCACCAGGGATACACTCCATGCCTGCCTCCTTTAGGCGGCGTAGGCCCTCAACTATGGATACCCCAGCATGACGTATCATATAGAAAATCTCCACTGCCGTATATGCCTTTACGGTGACATGTGGTAAGGCGCTCTTCACGCGGCGTATCATGGCACAATATAGGTCTAGGTCGTGCTTGGGATGTACGCCACCTACGATATGTACCTCGGTGATATCTGCACCGCGCAGCTCCTTGGCACGAGCCTCAATCTCGTCGAGCGACATATACCACGCATCGGGGTCCCCCTCACGGCGCCTAAACGAGCAAAATTCGCAGTTAAAGAGGCATATATTTGTAGGCTCCAGGTGTACATTGCGGTTGTAGTAAACAGCATCACCACTAGCCTGACGCTTTCGCTCCGAGGCTAGCTCTCCAAGAAGCCATAGAGGAGCCTCCGTCCATAAGATTTTTGCCTCCTCGGTGGTGATACGCTCACCGCGGCGAACAGCATCCGATATATCATTAATAGTAAGCATGTCTATTTTGGAGCTTTAATATAAACGTAGATAGCTATGAACGCAAAGACAATATTTGGAATCCACACCGCCAGCCATGGAGGCATCGTGCCACCAAGGGCAATCTGCTCGAAGACTCGTCCAAGCATGATATATGTGAAGCATAGCGTGATACCCAAGCCGATGTGCATACCCATACCTCCACGCACCTTACGCGATGCCACAGATACACCTATAAGCGTCAGGATAAATGTTGAGAAGGGGTAAGAGAAGCGTGTGTGACGCTCCACCTCGATAAGGAAAAGGTCATCAGAGCCCTTATGGTGCTGCTGAACATAGAAATCATTAAGCTCATCGAATGTAAGGGTTTTCACAAGGCCCTTTGTACCTGCTAACTCCCTAGCCTCTAGATTAATAAGTGTATCAAGATTTCTAAACTGCTCATAGCCCATAGTGCCATCCTCACCACGTGTGTATATCACATATCGTGGGGCTGTCCAACGTCCTGTCTCCTCCTCAAATGTTGCACTCGCGGCATTCAACACCTCTACCATCTCCGAACCCTCGTAACGCTCTATGGCAAAGAATGGCACACGCCCTGTGCCAGGTGAGTAGCCACGGATGTAGGCATAGGTGCCTGGTTCGAGTTGTCTATAGATATGCTCATCGTAATCTATGAGCTGGTTACCCTTGAAATATTGCGCCTGGAATGCTACGCTATCCTTCTGACCCTCGGGGATTATCCACAAACTCAACGAGAGACTCACTGTAGCGATGATACCTGCGCCAAGCATATATGGCCACATAAGGCGCCTGAAGCTCACACCACCCGAGAGTATCGCAACAATCTCGGTCTGCATAGCCAGCTTCGAGGTGAAGAAGATTACCGAGATAAAGGTAAACAACGCACTAAACTGGTTCACAAGATGAGGGATGAAGTTCATATAATAGTCAAAGATGATAGCATCTACAGGAGCATGCAACTCCGTAAAGTCATCAACACGCTCCACATAGTCGAAGACAACGATGATGACAGACATCATCAATAGACCAAAAATATATGTCATCAGGAACTTCTTGAGAATATAACGATCAAGAGTTCTGTAACCTGGTATTGATGGTATTAACCTCACGCTTTTATACTTTAAATTACTTATAATCTACGAGATAGCTTTATCACCATCTCCTCTTTCCAACTCTTAAAATCACCAGATATAATATGCTTGCGAGCCTCTCCAACAAGCCACAAGTAGAAGGCCGTATTATGCAACGAAGCTATCTGCGCAGCAAGCATCTCCTTACATACTACAAGGTGATGAAGATATGCCTTGGTATATTGATGATCGACAAACGTAACACCATTAGGGTCGATTGGCGAGAAGTCGTTTTCCCACTTCTTATTTCTGATATTTATAACTCCCTCCGAGGTAAAGAGCTGACCATTACGACCATTACGCGTTGGCATCACACAATCAAACATATCGACACCACGATCTATGGCTTCGAGAATATTCACTGGTGTACCAACTCCCATCAAATAGCGAGGACGATCCTCGGGAAGCACAGCATTACACACCTCTATCATCGAGTACATAACATCTGTAGGCTCACCCACAGCCAATCCTCCAATAGCATATCCATCAGCATTGTACTGCAAGACGTTACGTGCCGCCTTCTCTCTTAAATCAGCATATCCTGCACCCTGAACAATGGGGAATAACGCCTGATAGTGACCCCACTTTGGCTGTGTCTGATGATAGCGATTGAAGCATCTCTCGAGCCAGCGCTCGGTGAGTGCCAACGACTTCTTGGCATAGTCGTATGGAGCATCACCTGGAGGACACTCATCGAAAGCCATCATGATATCAGCACCTATGGTACGCTCCGTATCTATGACACTCTCGGGGGTGAAGATATGTCGCGAACCGTCAATGTGAGACTGAAAGTGGCATCCATCCTCCTTGATTTTACGACATGCCGCCAATGAAAACACCTGAAAACCACCGCTATCCGTAAGCATAGGCTTGTTCCACGATGAAAAGCGATGAACGCCACCCGCCTGCTCAATAATATCCATACCTGGACGTAGATAGAGGTGGTACGTATTGGCCAAGATTATCTGCGCCTTGGCCTCATTCTCAATGTCGCGGTGGAAGATACCCTTCATAGCCGCCGCAGTTCCTACCGGCATGAAAATAGGAGTCTCTATCTTGCCATGATCTGTCTCGATAACTCCCGCACGCGCCTTTGTACTAGACGCCGTATGTTGCAATGTAAATTTCATAAACGTATATATAACGTACAAAGATAGGAAAAATAATTGAAATACACCCTCTATTTTAGGCATCAAAAATGTTTATGCAATAAAAGTATGGAGTTGGAGAAATATTCCACTTTTTTTAGTATCTTTGTGCGATTATATATTTTATAAAACGTGACACACTTTTTCAACCAAATACTCGAGTTTTACACCTGGCAAGGAGTAGCCTTGTCGGCTATTGTTATCATACTTTTCTTTGTGCAAATTTACTACTATGGCATAGCCTATTATCGCATCTACAGATTTAAGCTAATGCGACATAGAGATAAGATTTGCGAGAACCCACCTATCTCTGTTATCGTTACTGTGCGTGGCGAAGATGAGCAGTTCTTAACACAGGAGCTTCCTGCGCTTTTACACCAGCAATATAATCATTATGAGATAGTTGTGGTATACATTGGCAACGATGTGGAGTATTACGATGAGTTGCAAAACATCCGCAACAACTACTCCTACATGCGTCTTACAAAGATGTCGGGAAGTGGCAGAATATATATCACCACCAAGCAGGCTCTCAACGTTGGTATAAAGTCGGCACAATACGACTCATTGCTATTTACCACCACAGGCGCCATGCCCCGCTCGGAACATTGGATAGAGTTCATGGCCAAGGGTTTTGAGCGTGGTGAGGTTGTTTTAGGCTCGGCAGTGCCACAATTCGAGCAGAGCAACCTACGCACATTCATAATGCGCATGGTGGAGTTTCATCGCCTGCGTAACGCCATGTCGCGTGCCGTAGTAGACAAGTTATACTACGCCCCACGTGGCAACTATGGCTTCTCACGCCGACTCTACAACTCTACGCGTGGCTACAACCACCTCGGCATAGATATTGGCGACAACGACCTCTATCTTCAGGATATTGTAACTCCCGAGACAACTGCTGTGGTGATGTCGCCACACTCTGTAATCGCGGAGGAGCGCCCCGATAAGTGGGGTGAGTGGCTGGAGTATGTACGCTACTATGGCGCTACACGCAAGAGCTATCCGCTCTCTGTTCGCTCGTTCATTAGTCGCGAGCGCGGCAGCAGGGTACTCTTCCTTCTCACTGCCATCATAGCCATTGCGCTACTACCTTTGGAGCTTAAGCTAGGTGCTGCGGCACTCATCGCCTTACGATACATGGTTGTAGTGTGGTCATCACACCGCACAGCACGCAAGCTTGGTGAGCGTGGCGTAGCTCTGAAGTATTGGATATACGACCTCCTAGGGCCATTCATGGAGTGGATAATTAGCTCTAACGAGAGCCACAACACACCCAAGCTATGGAGATAGATGATTATATCGTAGCTACGGACACCCACCTTGTGGAGTTAGCCTCGGCGGGGGACCAGCAGGCCTTTGAGCACCTCTTCACACGCTATCGTGACGCTCTGACACTCCTCTTTGAGCAGCGTCTAGGCGATAAGGCGATGGCAAGTGACCTGCTGCAGGAGACCTTTATCAAGGTATACCTACACCTCGATAAGTACTCCACCAACTACTCCTTTGGTCAGTGGATATATACCATAGCTCGCAACACGTTGATAGACCACCTACGCCGCCGCGTGGATGACATCTCCATAGATGAGCGTTTTCGCTCACCACAGGCTACAACGCCCACTCCCGAGGAGTCGGTGATAATAAATCAGAGCCGCAACCACTTTTACGCTGCTCTGGATGAGCTTTCAGAGGAGTATCGCCAGGTGATTGAGATGCGCTTCCTGGAGGAGTACTCCTACGAGGAGATTGCTGAAAAATTGGGAAAACCCCTAAATACCATAAAGACACAAATACGCCGTGCGCGTGCTGCTGTCTGCAAAATTATTGTTGATAAGGAGTAACGCTAACCTACTATGAAACACGAGATTATAGAGAAATATTTCGACATTACGGATTATCAGCGAGAGCAATTTAAGACCCTTGGTGCGTTATACGAGGAGTGGAACACACGCATAAACGTAGTGTCGCGCAAGGATATGGAACACCTCTATACTCGCCACATCCTCCACTCATTGGCTATTGCCAAGGTGTGTCAGTTCGAGGCTGGAGCAAAGGTTATCGACATCGGCTGCGGAGGAGGATTTCCTTCAGTACCTCTTGCCATACTCTTCCCCGAGGTGGAGTTTGTAGGTGTAGACTCTATAGGTAAGAAGATTCGTGTTGTCGAGGGCGTTAAGGAGGGTGCAAAGATTGAGAACCTTCGCGCACTAAACTGCCGTGCCGAAAGCGTTGGCGAGAAGTTTGACTATGTGGTATCTCGCGCCGTAACAGAGATGGCACGTTTTATGCCTTGGGCATGGCCATTACTCCGCAAGGGGCATCAAGGCACACTCCCCAATGGTATCCTATACCTCAAGGGTGGCGACCTCGCCGAGGAGCTTGCTGCGACACACCGCAGATGGGATATCTACGACATACGTACCATGTTTGAGGATGAATTTTTCGACACAAAGAGAGTGGTGTACACTCCATTTAAGTAGCTATGCTGTATAGAGTAACAACAGATACCGAGCGTGAGGCGCTTACCTCGCGCGGTTGCCACGCCGAGAGTTGGGAGCGACTTCTTGTTTCCGAGGACTTTCGCGCGGAGCAACTACGTAATGTGCGCTTCGAGGGTGATGTTACTATAGGCAGCAATACACGTATTATAGACTCCACAATCTCGAACTATGTGATAGGCAGCAACTGCGTTGTTGATGATGTGCTACGCATGGAGTGTCGCCATAGCACTACGTTTGGCGAGGGTACTAGGGTCGCTGCGGTAAATGAAAATGGGGGTCGCGCCATACTTATCTTCAGGGAGTTGTCGTCACAGGTTGCATACCTAATGACCATGATGCGCAATCGTACGGCGATGGTGGAGCGCCTACAAAGCCTAGTTATGGAGCGTGTAGAAAAGCACAAAGCCTCGATGGGACGCATAGGTGACAATAGCTCCGTTGTTGGCGCTCGCTTCATTCGCGAGGTGGCCATAGAGGAGAGCTGCACCATTGAGGGTACCTCGCACCTTGAGAATGGCACAGTGGGACAAGGTTCGTATGTGGGTATTGATGTTCGTGCGCGAGACTTTATCATCGACAACAACGCTCGCGTAGATGGAGCTTCGAGCATCGAGCGTTGCTTCGTAGGTGAGAATAGCGTTGTGAGCAATGGCTTTACGGCTGTTGATACCCTTATGTTTGCCAACTGCCACTTTGAGAATGGAGAGGCGGCATCGGTCTTTGCAGGGCCCTTCACCGTGTCACACCATAAGTCATCGCTGCTTATCGCTGGTATCTTTTCGTTCTTTAACGCTGGTAGCGGCACTAACCAATCTAACCACCTCTTCAAAAGTGGCGCTGTGCATCAGGCTGTGCATCAGCGAGGTACAAAGTTTGGAAGTAGCGCATACGTGATGTCACCAGCCATTGAGGGCCCATATACCGTAGTTCTAGGACGTCACACACGACATCACGACACACAGGATATGCCCTTCTCATACCTCATCGAAGAGGGTGGAGAGTCGCTGCTTATGCCAGCTCTAGCGCTAAAGAGTTATGGTACTATCCGCGATATTGAGAAGTGGAAGAGTCGTGACAAACGTACCTTGAAGCGCGACAACATCTGTTTCGAGGAGTTTAACCCCTTCATCCTTGGTAAGATGTTACGCGGCATTGACACTCTCACACGCTTTCAGGAGGAGGACCCCGAGGCAAAGAGCTACAACTATAACCGCACCACGATACGCGCCTCGATGGTTACGCGCGGTATAAAGCTCTACAATAGTGCCATCGCCGCATCTATAGGCTCGCTCCTCGAGGGTGGTGATTATCGCAGTGGCAGGTATGACGGCACAGAGTGGATAGACCTTGCAGGACAATATCTTCCCCTCGGCATTGTTGAGCAGATAATGGAGCGAATAGCCACATCACAAATATCACTTCAGCAGGTTCAGGCGGAGTTTGATAGGTTGATGTTAGAGTACCGAGATATGGCTGCGGCATACGCCTACGGCCTGCTCTCACAACTCACAGGTTCGCAGCCCGATGACGGAGAGGTGGAGGCCATCATCGCCTCATCACACAACATCCTGAACCACATGCGCGAGGCGACCGAGGCGGACCGACAGCGCGACACAGGACTAGATATGATGGTGGGCTACGGCTACGACTACCGCGAGGAGGCGGAGCAAGTGGCGGACTTCAGAAATACACGATAGAGTTTCAGACTATATACAACTTAACTAAAAACTAAAAATTATGGAGAAAGTAAGAGTTCTTATTATTGGTAGCGGCCCTGCAGGTTTTACTGCTGCTATCTACACTTCACGTGCTAACCTCTCACCAGTTCTTTATGAGGGTATTGAGCCAGGTGGTCAGCTTACAACTACTACCGAGATTGAGAATTTCCCAGGTTACCCAGAGGGTATCACAGGTACTCTAATGATGGAGGACTTGCGTAAGCAGGCATTGCGCTTTGGCGCTGACGTACGCCGCGGCATCATCACCGACATCGACCTCTCACAGCGTCCTTTCAAGGCTACCGTAGACCACGAGCATCAGATTGAGGCAGATGCTGTTATCGTATGTACAGGTGCTTCAGCAAAGTACCTCGGCTTGGAGTCAGAGGCAAAGTATCGTGGTATGGGTGTTAGTGCCTGCGCTACATGTGACGGTTTCTTCTACCGCAAGCAGGATGTTGCCGTTGTTGGTGGCGGTGACACAGCATGTGAGGAGGCTACATACCTTGCATCTATCTGCAAGAAGGTATATCTTATCGTACGCAAGAACTACCTCCGCGCATCAAAGGCTATGCAGGAGCGTGTGTTCAACACTCCAAATATCGAGGTTCTCTTCGAGCATAACACAGCAGAGGTTCTCGGCGATGAGGATGGCGTAACAGGTGTTCGCGTAGTAAGCACATCGGGTGAGGAGCGTGTTCTCGACATCATGGGTTTCTTCCTAGCTATCGGTCACCACCCTAACGTAGAGGTGTTGAAGGGTCAGCTTGAGCTTGATGAGCAGGGCTACATCAAGGTTATTCCAGGCACATCAAAGACATCTGTAGAGGGTGTATTTGCTGCTGGTGACGTGAAGGACCCACACTACCGTCAGGCTATCACTGCTGCAGGTTCAGGCTGTATTGCAGCTCTTGACTGTGAGCGTTGGTTGCTTGCACAGTAATCACACATGTCGTTTAGCGTAACGATACTTGGAAACTCATCGGCAAAGCCTACGCCCAAGGCACACCCTTCGGCGCAGGTGGTAAATCTCAACGAGCAGTATTACCTCGTTGATGCTGGTGAGGGCGTCCAGCAACAGCTCGTAAGGCGTGGCATTAATCCGCTACGCCTACGCGCTGTTTTTATCTCACATCTCCACGGAGACCACTGCTTTGGTCTCTTTCCGCTTATCGCAACGCTAGGTTTAGAGGGTAAGCGCACACCATTGGATATATATGCCCCAGCGCCTATGGGTGAGATTCTGGAGTACCACCGCAAATACTTCTGGGACGACCTTCCCTACGAAGTGAAGTGGCACGAGGTACGCACCACGGAGCATTATATAGTCATGGAGAATAGCACTCTTGAGGTGTGGGCTGTACCCCTACGACATAGAATACCCACTGCAGGATACCTATTCAAGGAGAAGGAGCCAGGGCTAAATGTCGATAAATTCAAAATAGAGCGCTATGGACTCTCCATAGCACAAATTGTTGCGGCAAAGCGTGGCGAGGATATAACCCTCGAGAGCGGTGAGGTGATAGCCAATAGCACACTCACCTACAAGCCCTACGATGCACGCTCCTACGCCTATCTTTCAGATACTAACTACTCGGCAAAGGCCGCAGAGCGTGTACATGGCGTAGACCTCCTCTATCACGAGACCACCTACTCGGCAAAGGAGGATAAGTGGGCAAAGGGACGTGGTCATGCCACAACACATCAGGCGGCACGTGTGGCAGAACTTGCCGAGGCTAAACGCCTGATTATAGGACACTTCTCATCGCGATATAAGAATCTTGAGGAGCTTGTAGAGGAGTGTCGCACCATATTTCCAAATACGGATATCGCCACCGAGGGCGAGACATTTTATATCGGAGAACGATGACAAAGGCAGAGATTCAGCAACTTCGTGCGCTTAAGGATAAACGTGAGCGCGACAGAGAGCGACTATTTATCGCCGAGGGCGAGAAACTTGTCGAGGAGATTCTTGACTCACACTTTGTGGTGCGCAGAGTGCTAACCACCGATGCGAAACATAAGGGCGCAAACATCGAGCTTATCACAAAACAGGAGATGGAGCGCATCTCGCAGCTCACCACGCCTACCACGATGCTTGCCGTTGTTGAGCAGCCTAACAATCGACTATCCATTGATAAGCTTTGCCACAAGCTTGTTGTGGCACTTGACGGGGTGCAAAACCCCGGAAACCTAGGCACCATAATCCGCCTTGCCGACTGGTTTGGCGTGGAGGAGATAATCTGCTCCAGGGAGTGTGCCGACTGCTACAACCCAAAGGTTGTGCAGGCTACAATGGGTGCTATACTTCGTGTTCGCATCCACTACGTAGATAATCTTTCGAAACTTCTCCACGAGGCGCGTGATATGGGCATGAATATATATGGTACGCTCCTCGATGGCAACAATATATATCACGAAAAACTTGATAATAAGGGTATTATCATTATGGGCAACGAGGGTCGTGGCGTTAGTGATGAGTGTCGCAACATGCTCACCCACAAGCTTCTAATACCTCCATTTCCTGCCGACTGCCCCACCTCGGAGTCACTAAACGTGGCTATGGCAACAGGCATCATCCTATCGGAATTCAGACGAAGATAAATCGTACTCTAGCGCAAATATGAAACAACTAATCATACTTCTATTAAGTATTATTGCCCCTGTTGTCGTCATGGCGCAACAACAGCGTAGCATCGAGATAGACGCCCAGAGCTTTGCCCCTGTGCAGCAGGGAGCGCTTACGGGCGTGGCTATCGACAAGATTCAGCCCGACCACTCGAAGCGCCCCTGTGCGCGTATCAAGATGCGCATCAACCGCATGTCGAGAGCCGATATCGACCAGCTCTCGGTGAAGATTGTGGGAGGTAACATAGCTCTTATGCGCCGCGAGGTAGCCACCGAGGGCAACGGCCTTATCCTAGAGATGACCGCCAAGGAGCAGACACGCTTCTACCTCCACCACGACAAGTATGGCGACTCTAACGAAGTAACCCTAAATCTGGAGGGTAATAAGGAGTATCGCCTCGAGGCGGAGTTGAGAATTCAGCAATCTATCATCATAAATGGCGGTGTCGAGGGTGCCGAGATATACCTCGATGGCGAGTACAAGGGCATCACCAATAGCGCCTCGGAGCTTACCGTGGAGGGTATCACCATGGGTAGCCATAAGGTGCGCGTGGTGCATGGTAGCGCCGTCACGGAGAGTGACATTGATGTTACTACCACCTCTATCCACTTTCGTGTGGAGGTGAACACCGCACAGTCGCAGCCACAGTGGGTGGTGCTGCAGGTGGAGCCTAAAGAGGCTACGGTAACCATAGATAAAAAGATGTATATACCTGATACACAGGGTATAGTGGAGCTTCTACTACCAAATGGCACATACAGCTACACCATCTCTGCAAAGGATTATTACACAGAGAGTAGCACCTTTGTTGTTGCAGGCACAAAGCTTCAGTCTAGTATCTCGCTACGCCCAGCACACGGCTGGCTCTATACCCCAGAATCGGAGATACTCCACGGTGCTGCGGTCTTTGTTGATGACGAAAATATCGGCACTGCGCCTATTAAAGAGTATAAGCTCGCTAGTGGCCAACATAGGGTGCGCGTGATACAGAAGTATTACGAGGTATATGAGCAGAATATCACCATCGATGATGGGGTTACATTTACCCTATCACCAACACTTGTTGCCGACTATGTGAATATCACACTCGATGCTGGCACGAGCTGCGATATATATGCTAATAATCAGCTACTTGGCCCGTCACCATGGAGTGGTAAGCTATCACTAGGCAGCTACATCTTCGAGACTCGCAAGGAGGGACATAGTAGCATGCAGCTGTCGCAGACGCTCACGCGCGAGCCAATGAACCAGCAGTTTACCCTTCCCGCGCCTACACCTATCTACGGCACTATCACTGTGCGTAGTACGCCATCACTAGCCCACGTTTTGATAAATGGCAAGGAGATAGGCACCACGCCCCTCACAGAAAATGTTTTAATAGGCAAGCATAAGCTCTCTATAGTTGCCGATGGCTATACCACCTACGAGAAGGAGATAGTTGTTGCCAAGGGTGGTAGCGAGGAGATAAGTGTGTCATTAAAGGTGAAGAGCATAGTTCCTGTAGCACAGGCATCAAGTACTTCGGGCAAATCAACCAAAGTATATAAAGTCGGTGACTACTACGATGATGGCACAAAGCAGGGTGTTGTCTTCTATGTAGATGCCACAGGTCAGCATGGCAAGATTGTGAGCCTCGACCAAGTTGAGAAGCAGTGGTGTAGTCGTGCGCAACACAAAAGGAGAGTTGTAACGGGTGCTTCAAGCATGAGTGATGGTAAGGCTAATACCGATAAGGTTATGTCGCGCTCGGATAGTGCGGAGTATCCAGCCTTTGTGTGGTGCAGAGCCAAGGGTAAGGATTGGTATCTGCCAGCTAGGGATGAGTTGAAGCTATTGCTACTTGATAGAAGTGTACACGAAGCCGTAAATCGCACTCTTAAGTGGCGAGGCGTTAGATTAATTGATATAGGAGAAAGCAAGTGGTACTGGTCTTCAACAGAGTATGAGGAGAATAAAAAGATTCGTGCGTGGGGTGTCTATATGAATGACGGCTCCACCACCTTCAACAACTTAAAGTACCACGACGGCATCGTCTCTGTGCGTGCCGTGTCCGCTTTTTAAGATTTAGGCTTAAAGCTTCTAACTATAGTGAGTTTGGGGAGAGGGCGGCAAAGCATAATCCCTAAATTCCCTAAATTCCCTAAATTCCCTAAACTCCCTAATCACAAACTTTTCCTCTCGCCAGAGGGGATTACCTTATGAAAAGAGCCTCTAACGAGCCACCAGCACACAAATATCACAACAAAAAAATCCCGAGGGAAAACCCTCGGGATTCTTCTTTGGGATGGGTCACACGACCCTTATCAAACTAATTATTAGATGATACCCTGCTCAAGCATAGCCTGTGCAACCTTCATGAAGCCGGCGATGTTAGCACCCTTCACGTAGTTGATAGAGCCGTCTGGCTGCTGACCGAACTTAACACATGCCTCGTGGATAGACTCCATGATGAAGTGAAGCTTCTCGTCAACCTCCTTACCTGCCCAAGAGATGTGCATACAGTTCTGAGTCATCTCAAGACCTGAAGTTGCTACACCACCTGCGTTAACAGCCTTACCTGGGGCGAAGAGGATACCTGCGTCCTGGAATGCCTTGATAGCCTCTGGAGTACAACCCATGTTAGATACCTCAGCAACACACCATGTACCGTTTGCCAAAAGCTCCTTTGCATCAGCCTCGTTCAACTCGTTCTGGAATGCACATGGCAAAGCGATGTCACACTTTACAGACCAAGCCTTCTTACCAGCTGTGAACTTACATGCCTCTGGGTACTTTGTAGCCATATCCTCAACCTTGTTGCGGTTTGAAGCACGCATCTCAAGCATGTAGTCGATCATCTCGTTAGTGATACCACCAGGGATCTCACATACACCGTCTGGACCAGAGATAGCAACAACCTTTGCGCCAAGCTCTACAGCCTTCTGTGATGCACCCCAAGCTACGTTACCGAAACCTGAAACTGCAACAGTCTTATCCTTAATATTCTTACCAGCCTTTGCCAACATGTGCTCTGTGAAGTACAACGCACCGTAACCAGTAGCCTCTGGACGAAGGATAGAACCACCCCAAGTCTCACCCTTACCTGTCAAAACGCCAGTGTGATACTTGCGAGCAAGCTTCTGATACATACCGTTAAGGAAACCGATCTCACGGCCACCAACACCTACGTCACCAGCAGGAACGTCAGTATCTACGCCGATGTTGTTCCACAACTCCTGCATGAATGCCTGGCAGAAGCGCATGATCTCACCGTTAGACTTGCCAACTGGGTTGAAATCAGCACCACCCTTTGCGCCACCCATAGGAAGGGTAGTCAAAGCGTTCTTGAAAGTCTGCTCGAAACCGAGGAACTTCAACATTGAAGGGTTAACAGCTGGGTGGAAACGCAAACCGCCCTTGTAAGGACCGATAGCAGAGTT
>JAGBWD010000013.1 GCA_017629985.1 Alistipes sp. | reverse complement strand
GCGGACCTGCACAAAAACACGTGGTCATTCGACATATCCTTGAATGCCACTAAACGATAATTCTCTGGATGAATACCCTTTTTCATTTTCGTCTTTTTGTTATAATTAATATTGCAATAATTAATTCGGCGGCAAAGGTAATACTTTTTTCCTTACGTGCAACACTTTTGCTAGAATATTTTTCACCTTATATACTATTATTATATGTAGAGAGCATAGTTTTAGACTATTTTTCATCTTTTCTCTTGCTCGTCAAGAAAAAAAATACTACCTTTGCACTGATATTGTGGTGTAGGAGAATCGCCACAAATGTTTAACAAATATCAACAACAGTATGGACGATGGCTATCATTCCAACAATAACAGCCGTATCGTATCTCAATACGATACCATTCGTCTATGGACTAAAGCACGCAGATAATCTTCGTGCAGATTTGCTGTTGGCACCACCAGCCGAGTGCGCTAAAAACTACATAGAGGGAAAGGCGGATATAGCCCTACTCCCCGCGGCTGTTGTTCCAGAACTAAAGCAGACAAACATCATAACCGACTATTGCATAGGTGCTGTGGGCGCAGTGCGTACTGTGACAGTTATGTCAAACACACCTATTGGTCGTGTGAAGCGTATTTGGCTAGACGCACACTCTCGTACCTCGGTACAGCTATGTGGCTATCTAGCAAAGCACAAGTGGCACATCGAGCCAGAGTGGCTACACATGACTGACTACACTATCGTAGATAGCGCTCAAGAGGGGGATGCCTTCCTACTTATTGGCGACAAGGTTTTTGGCTACGAGGGTATGTTCCGCTATGTATATGATTTGGCCATAGAGTGGCGCGAGATTACGAAGCTTCCCTTTGCCTTCGCGGTATGGGTAGCTCGCAAGGGTGTGCCTTATGAAGTTACAGACGAGCTGCAACGCGCACTCACATTTGGCGTAGAGCATATCTGGGAGGCAGTAACAGAGTCAAACTACATGGGCAAGGATAATGGCATCACAGCCTACGATTATCTCACCCGCAACATAGACTTCATTCTTGACGAAGAGAAGCACAAGGCACTTAAGAAGTTCTGGGACGCTGGAATACGCATCGTACCCCGATCCTATTAAAGAGGCCGTGTGATAGATTACAGGGGGGGGGATAAATAGCAAATTCTAATCCTTGATAATCACCACACGACTTCTTACCTCCGTAAATTGAGGCGTTATAAGGTTGTCGCCTCACTAAAATCCGACAGATGCTCACGAAGCATCAAGGGAGTAAAGTTGAATATTAACACTAGGGGCAAAACTTAAACAGCGAGGTCCTATAAAGATAACTCTCGCCACAAGTTAGCCCGATAGACGAAAACTTTGGAGGAGATATGATCACTATCTATCTTAAGCAATACAACAAGATTATCCGCAATGCCGACACCGACCTCTTTGATGAGCTTGGTTTCGATGATATCCTCTGGATCGACCTTCTAGAGCCTACTATTAAGGAGCAGAAAGCCGTAGAGAACTTTATGGAGTTGAGTCTGCAGACCAAGCAGCAGGTAGAGGAGATTGAGGCGACAGCGAAATACTCCGAAACCGAGAATGCCATAATATCAAACTCAAACTTCTTCGTACCCCAGGGTGAGAGCTTCACCGTGGAGCCTGTGTCGTTTATCATCTCTAACGAGGGTGTGCTTGTGTCGATGCGACAGGCAGAGTTTCGCACATTCCGCGAGGCGGAGAAGCGCCTACAGATGAACTACCGCTCCTACTCTACGGGTTACCACATCCTCATATCGCTACTCGAGGTGCGTATCGACTACGATGCCGACCTTGTGGAGATGGTGGGTAAGCAGGTAGCTGCCGTAAGTAAGGAGATAAGTAGCGGTTCTAAAATCGACAAGGAGGTTCTCTATCGCATCAATGCACTACAGGAGAACACCATGTTGCTTCGTGAGAATATCTTTGACCGCCAGCGTGTACTATCGAGCATTCTACGTTCGGAGCGCTTCCCAAATGATATCTACCCACGCCTACAGCTGATGATTAAGGACGTTAATTCGCTTATCAGCCACGCCGACTTTAGCTTCCAGCGTTTGGACTATATTCAGGATGCGGCGTTGGGTCTTATTAATATCGAGCAAAATGAGATTGTAAAAATCTTCTCGGTGGCCGCAGTAATCTTCATGCCTGCTACACTTGTGGCGAGTATGTATGGCATGAACTTCAAGTTTATGCCTGAACTTCAGTGGGAGTATGGATATCTCTGGGCTATAGCCCTGATGCTGATAGTCTCGGGATTGACATTCTGGTTCTTCAAATTTAAAAAGTGGCTTTAGGCCACTTTTTTTTATTTCATAGAGAAGCGACAAAGGGCCAACAATATAACCCCATCAGCCATCTAGAACTACCATTTATGAAGACATAATGAATTTAATATTTTTCAAATTTTGTAGTTATTTCTAAAAATTTTTTATTATCTTTGTGTTAAGAAATTAAAATGAGTGATAACATATCCATAAATATAATACAAAGATATGACTTCATTAGCCAAGTTTTTCAATATTGAACCAACGGAGAATCTCAAGGGCATCTCCCATAAAAATAATATCATCAAGCGCAACATCATTGCCTACATGGCAATAAATGGAGACAGCACACTCTCGGAGCTTACACGCGAGCTTCATATCAGTGTCCCCACCATGACAAAACTTGTGCAGGAGCTTGTTGATGACCTAATAGTAATCGACCTCGGAAAGGTAGAGACTCCTGGTGGTCGCCGCCCCAATGTCTTTGGACTAGCCAACTCTGCGATATATTTTGCAGGTATCAACGTGGCACGTGATAATATGACGTTTGTAATCACCGACCTACAGAATAATATCATCAAGGAGTACACAGACGAGTCTTTTGAGTTGGTAGACCGCCCACAATGTCTGGAGCGTATATGCCAAAACATCGAAAAGTTTATCGCCGAGTGTGGCGTGGACCGCGACAAGATTCTTGGTGTAGGAGTATCTATTGTAGGTCGTGTAAACCCCGAAACAGGACGCTCATACAAGTACTTTACCTCATGGGAGGAGTCGTTGAGAGATATCATCTCTTCACGCATAGGTATTCGTGTGATGCTCGAGAATGACACTCGCGCACGCTGCTATGCCGAGTATACCACAGGTAAGTCGAAGAACGAGAGCAATGTTATATATCTCCACCTGGGCCGCGGCGTTGCCATTGGCATTGTCATAGATGGCAAGCTCTATTATGGCAAGAATGGCTTTGCTGGAGAGTTTGGTCACATTCCATTTTTCGACAATGAGATTATCTGTGCATGCGGCAAGAAGGGATGTCTCGAGACAGAGGTGTCGGGTATTGCTGTTGAGGAGAAGATTGTTCAACTCATCAAGAATGGCGTAAACACCCATCTTCGCGATATGTACGATCGCGGTGAGAGCATACACATCAACGACATCATTGCTGCGGCACGTAATGACGATAACCTAGCTATAGAGCTTATCGAGGAGGTGGGCGAGAAGGTTGGTAAGGCTGTAGCATTCCTCATCAACACCTTTAACCCAGAGACAGTAATCGTAGGTGGTAATCTAGCCCTGGCAGGAGAGTATCTCATGCTTCCACTAAAATCATCAACAAACAAATACTCCCTAAACCTTGTATACAAGGATACAAAGTTTAGAGTATCAAAGATGACCGATAGCGCAAATGCGTGGGGTGTAGCGATGCTCATACGTAATAAAATCATAGGACTATAGGTTGTGTCATGAGGGAGATTAACACCGCGCGTTGCCGATTAAGGGCAATGGAATACGAGGACATAGACCATATATACCTATGGGAGAATGACCCCGAGATATGGCGTGTAGGTGCTACAACCGAACCTATATCACGAAATAGAATAGAGGAGTGGATAAGGCATCAGTCGTACGACATTTATGCCACTCGACAGAGGCGACTAATAATAGAGGCAGAGGGGAAGGTTGTCGGCTCTGTGGACATCTTTGAATTTGACCCACAGCACCTACGCTTCGGCATTGGAATACTCATCTACGACAAAACGAATCGCCGCAATGGATATGCGCGAGAGGTAATTGAGGCGATAAAAGAGTATGGCCTCAACACATTAAATGTAAAGCAGATATGGGCAGAGGTAGATGACTTCAACGAGGCAAGCATTGCACTATTTGAGGGTTGTGGCTTTAAGCGTTGCGGAGTACTCAAGGATTGGTGTTGCATAGGTGGAGAGTATCACGATGTATACATCTATCAGGCGATATTGCGCTAAAGAGGAGATGTCGGATTATAAAATGGAGCATTATTTTCGTAGTGGAAAAATGCTCCATTTTGTATTTTCATAAATTATGTTTACTTTTGCACCGAAAGGTATGATTAATAGTTAAATTCTATAAATATGAAACACGCATACGTATTTCCAGGCCAGGGTTCACAGGCCGTAGGCATGGGTAAGGATATCTACGACAATATCCCAGAGGCAAAGGAGCTTTTCGAGAAGGCTAATGAGATTCTCGGTTTCCGCATCACAGATATTATGTTTGAGGGTACCGCAGAGGATCTCAAGCAGACAAAGGTTACGCAGCCTGCCGTATTTCTCCACTCTGTAATCTTGGCTAAAGCGCTTGGCGTGAAGCCTGATGGTGTTGCAGGACACTCCCTTGGAGAGTTCTCGGCACTTGTTATCGCTGGAGCATTATCGTTTGAGGATGGATTGAAGCTCGTTTCAAAGCGTGCTATGGCTATGCAGAAGTGCTGCGAGCAGCAGCCTGGAGGTATGGCCGCAGTACTCGGTTTGGACGATAAGACTGTGGAGGATGTCTGCGCATCTGTAGATGGCGTTGTTATCGGCGCAAACTACAACTGCCCAGGACAGCTCGTTATCTCGGGTGCCGATGCTGCTGTGGATGAGGCTTGTGTAAAACTTAAGGAGGCAGGTGCAAAACGTGCATTGCGTCTTCCTGTAGGCGGTGCCTTCCACTCACCTCTTATGGAGCCAGCACGTCAGGAGCTAGAGGCCGCTATCGCCGAGGCAGAGTTTATGACCCCAACATGCCCTGTATATCAGAATGTTGATGCACAGCCATATACCGATGCCGAGACTATAAAGAAGAACCTCATAGCACAGCTCACAGCTCCAGTACGCTGGACACAGATTGTTGAGAAGATGATTGCAGATGGCTTTACAGAGTTCACCGAGGTTGGCCCAGGCACAGTACTTCAGGGTCTTGTATCGAAGGTTAGCCGCGATGTTCATGCAGAGTCAAAGTCTACGTTGTAGTAAACATCATAGATAGAGTAAGAGCTGACTGCCTCCTAACTTTGGGGGCAGTCAGTTTTTTTATAGTGTTCTCCGAGGCTCTCCTTAAGAGAACAAAAAATATTCCCTCGGGGTTCCGAGGGAATATTTTTTATATAGGAAAACCTATAATCGAACTAATTAGCGGCGAGGCTTAATATCAAGCTTCACAGGCTTAATCAAATTCTCTGGAGAGAGGATGATATCAAGCTCCTCCTGTGTAAGGATACCATGCTCAAGAACAAGGTCATATACGCGGCGACCTGTAGCCATAGCCTCTTTAGCAATCTTTGTAGAGTTCTTATAACCGATAACAGGGTTAAGAGCTGTTACTACACCGAAGCTATCCTGAACATACTTCAAGCACTGCTCCTCGTTAGCCTTGATGCCATCAACGCAGTTTACGCGAAGAGTATCAAAACCATTCATCATAATCTCTGCAGACTCGAAGCAGCACTGTGCCATTGTTGGCTCCATAGCGTTAAGCTCCATCTGTGCCTCCTGTGCGCACATAGCAACACATGCATCGTTACCGATAACCTTATAGCAAATCTGGTTCATAACCTCTGGGATTACAGGATTTACCTTACCTGGCATGATTGAAGAGCCTGGCTGACGTGCTGGAAGGTCAAACTCATGAAGACCGCAACGTGGACCAGAAGCAAGAAGACGAAGGTCGTTACAAATCTTGTTGAGCTTAACAGCTACACGGCGAAGAGCTGAAGAGTAACCAACCATGCAAGTAGTATCAGATGTTGCAGCTACAAGATCCTCGGCTAGCTTAATATCCCAACCTGTAATCTGACGTAGAGCTGCGATACACTTCTCTGAATACTCTGGCTCTGAACAGATACCAGTACCGATAGCTGTAGCACCCATATTTACTGTTAGGAACTCCTCGGCAGCAAACTCAAGGTTCTTCTTCTCCTCGCGAAGAATCTGTGCAAAAGCACCAAATGTCTGACCAAGAGTCATAGGCACAGCATCCTCGAGCTGTGTACGACCCATCTTAAGGATGTGAGCGAACTCCTTTGCCTTCTTTGCGAAAGAGTCGATAAGTGCATCGTAGTGCTTCATGAACACCTGATGTGTAGCATAAAGACCAAGGTGAATACCACAAGGGTAAGCATCGTTTGTAGACTGTGAGCAGTTTACGTGGTCGTTAGGAGAGCAATACTGATACTCACCAGCCTCGTGACCCATAATCTGAAGGGCGCGGTTAGCAATAACCTCGTTTGCATTCATGTTAGTTGTAGTACCTGCACCACCCTGAATCATATCACATGGGAACTGGTCGTGGTGCTGGCCCTGCATAATCTCAAGGCATGCCTTTGAGATAGCATCAAACTGCTCATCAGTAAGAAGGCCTAGCTGATGATTAGCCTCTGCAGCAGCCAACTTTGTAATTGCTAGACCATTGATGAACAATGGATAGTCAGAGAGGTGGAAGCGGCTGATTGGGAAGTTCTCAATACCGCGCAATGTCTGAACACCATAGAGGGCCTCTACAGGAACCTCCATCTCGCCAATAAGGTCACTCTCAATACGAGTTTTACCAGAAAAAATAGTAGCCATAGTTTTTTGGTTTATGATTATTTTATGTTTGTGTTTATTATTATCGCACGAAATATTATGCTAATATAGCACTTTTTATTAAATCAGCCAATTATTTATCAATATTTTTACAATTATCCATCAAACGCGCAGTTTTTTCAAACGATTTTTCGCATTTCATAAATTTTTATATATCTTTGTGTGATATAGCATACAGAAACTATGGAGAGAGTTGCAATATTTCCTGGGTCGTTTGATCCATTCACACGTGGACACGAGGCCATCGTTACGGAGGCACTGCGCATGTTCGACAAGGTGATTGTCGCCATAGGACATAACAGCGCCAAGCGTGGTCTTCTGACCCCCGAGGCTCGCAAACGACTTATTGAGCAGATATACAACGGCGATGCAAGGGTGGAGGTGACGACATACTCCACACTTACAGGAGATGAGGCACGCCGCGTGGGTGCTACGACTATTATTCGCAGTGTGCGCAATGCTACAGACTTCGACTATGAGCGCACGATGGATCATGCTAACAGAGAGATCTTTCCCGAGCTTCGCACAATCATCATCATAGCCCCTGCAGAGGTGGAGCATATATCCTCGTCACTAGTCAGGGAGCTACGCGCCTTTGGTCACGACACCTCTACCCTACTACCACAAGGTATTACACTAGAGGATTTCATAGAGCATTAAACAATAAATCATTATAACTAACTCAATATTATGCAGTTTACAGCAGAGATGATCGCCGGATTACTAAACGGCGAAATTGTAGGCGACAAAGAGGCTACAGTATCTACAGTATCATCTATCGATGGTGGTAAGGCAGGGTCATTGGCCTATCTTACAAACCCTCGTTATGAGCAGTATATATATACAACGGAGGCAAGCATAGTGCTTGTAGATAAGACATTTGAGCCAAAGGAGAGTGTCAAGGCTACGCTTATCAAGGTGGAGAACGTGGGAGAGTGTGTCCTCAATCTCCTCGAGATGTACAACGCGGCAAAGCCTCGTAAAAAGGGTATCTCAAAGCTCGCCTCTATCGCCGAGAGTGCTACCGTGGGCGAGGATTGCTACATCGGTGACTTTGCGGTTGTCGAGAGTGGAGCAAAGCTTGGCAATAACGTGCAGATATATCCACAGTGCTACGTTGGTGACAAAGTGGTTATCGGTGAGGGTACAAAGCTATATCCAGGAGTAAAGATTTATGAGGGTTGCGTGATTGGTAAGAACTGCATCCTTCATGCTGGCGCAGTAATCGGCGCCGATGGTTTTGGCTTTGCGCCACGCGAGGATGGCACATTTGCAAAGATTCCACAGCTCGGCAATGTAATCATTGAGGATAATGTGGAGATTGGCGCTAACACATGTATCGACCGCGCAAAGACCGACTCTACTATCATCCACTCTGGCGTGAAGCTCGACAACCTCATACAGCTAGGTCATAATGTGGAGGTTGGCGCAAATACTGTGATGTCGGCACAGGTGGGTATCGCAGGAACATCGAAGGTGGGTGCTAACTGCTTCATCGCTGGTCAGGTGGGTATTGCCGACCACGTTACCATTGGCAACGAGGTGAAGATTGGCTCAAAGTCGGGCATCGACAAGAATGTCGCAGATGGCGAGATTCGCTTTGGCTATCCAGCATTGCCAGGTGTGCAGTATCACCGCTCGTTTGCCGTATTCCGCCAGTTGCCTGATATGGCATATACACTCCGCAACTTGGAGAAGAGCGTCAAGGCTCTTCAGGAGGCAAACGAAAAGTAATGTAGCGTGGAGCGTAGCGTGCGCATAATGGGCATTGACCCAGGAACAAACTATATGGGTTATGGCATCCTAGAGATTGTGGGAGGCAAACCTCATCCGTTGATACTTGGCGATATAGACCTACATAAGATTGGCGATGCACACCAGAAGCTCCGATATATCTTTGAACGTGTACAGGCTCTTGTTCGCGAGTATCACCCTACGGAGGTGGCCTTTGAGTCTCCCTTCTTTGGCACCAATGTACAGTCGATGCTCAAGCTGGGCAGGGCGCAAGGAGTGGCTATTGCCGCTGTGCTAAACACCGAGGAGGATATAGCTATTGCCGAGTATGCCCCCACACGAATAAAGCAAGCCATAACAGGTCGTGGTCAGGCATCGAAGCAGCAAATAGCAGCAATGATTAACTCGATGCTCCAGACCGACTACCAACCACGCAGGTTGGATGCTACAGATGGCATGGCCGTAGCCCTATGTCACTGGCTGACAACATCAAACACCCTCACGCGACTCACCGCAGGAGAGCGCCGTAAGGGTCTTGGAGGAGATAGCAAGGCCCGCAAGGGAAGCTCCTCGTGGTCGAAGTTTGTGGAGGCAAACCCCGAGCGCATAAAGAGGTAATCGGGGCACATAATAATCTTAAATATCTGCTCGTTACAAAGTGGATGACTTGAGTTTTAATAATAAACTAACTAACAACTAATGAATATGAAAAAGGTATTATCAATTATTTGTGCTGCTGCACTCATGGTAGCGTGTGGCGGTAATAAGACCATCACCATCAACGGTGATTTCTCGGCATTTGATAGAGTAGAGGCTAATAGCCCTGTGGAGCTTCGCATCTCGGGTGCAGAGGAGAGCTTGGTAGCTACAACCCTCGATGACAACAAGAGCTTTACGGCAGAGATTAACATTCCTGCCGAGGAGTTTGTGATGGTATACATCAACGACACTCCAACCTTTGAGCTTATCACTTGTGGTGAGGATATCTCCTTTAAGTTCAATGGCGAGACTATGGGCATGGATGTAGAGGGTACACCATACAACACTATCCTTCGCGACTTCCGCAATGAGCTTAATGGCAAGATGGAGAGTATCTACAACTGCCAGAGCGAGGAGGAGGCAGAGGCTCTAATCGCAGAGATGACAACATTTATCGAGACTACATTTGCCAACAACAAGGATAACATCGTAGGTTTGAGCCTATTGCAGTATTTGGTATACTACGGCGACCCTGACCGCCTAGGTGAGTACTTTGCGATGGTAAATCCTAAATATAACTACACCTATATATATAAGGAGTTCGAGAAGCAGGTTGCTAATGCCAAGAACACTACTATCGGCGCCGACCTCGTGGACATCACACTTCCTGATGGCGAGGGCAAGCTCATCTCTGTATCGGAGCTATGCAAGGCTGACAAGTGGGTATTGGTAGATTTCTGGGCAACATGGTGTGGCCCTTGCCGCGGTGAGATTCCTCACCTTGTGGAGGCATACGCAGAGTTTGCACCAAAGGGCCTTGAGATTTACGGCATCTCATTTGACCGTAACGGTAGCGAGGAGAAGTGGCAGCAGTTTATCAAGGATAACAATATGTCATGGGTTAATGTATGGGGTACTGATGAGAAGGGTGCATGGTCTGCTGGCGAGGCATACAACGTAAGCTCTATCCCTACAAACTTCTTGTTCTCACCAGAGGGTAAGCTCGTAGCAAAGAATTTGCGTGGCGAGGATGTAAAAAAGATTCTTGCAGAGAACATCAAGTAATTTACTGATTATCAACAACAAAAGAACAGCAGTATAAAAAACTGCTGTTTTTTTTTGTATTTTTTTGCAAAAAAATTTGCAGATTAAAAAATTTGGTGTACCTTTGCACTCGCAATCACAAAGCAATGGCTCCGTAGCTCAACTGAATAGAGTACTTGACTACGGATCAAGCGGTTCCAGGTTTGAATCCTGGCGGAGTCACAAAGCGGTAATCGAAAGGTTACCGCTTATTTTTTTG
>JAGBWD010000012.1 GCA_017629985.1 Alistipes sp. | reverse complement strand
TGATAAGGGGCTATTCTCGGCACCAAGCTCATCTCCCCGAATGGGGATGTACGCCAAGTACACCCCCATCCGTGTAGATTTCGACTTGGCACCAAGCCTAACCCCTTCTAACAACAAAAAGGTCTCGCGCTGGGGAAGGTTGTTGTAACCGTCATTGCGAGGCTGTCAAGCCGTGGCAATCTCTTACTCTGCGGAGAGCTAGTAATAGGGAATTTAGGGAAATTAGGGAATTTAGGGAAGAGGCAGTGCTGTACGGTAGCCCCATCCCTAAACTCCCTAAACTCCTTAAACTCCCTAAACACTATCAAAGCTCCTATTTTCCTCTGCGCTCTACACGCATGCGGTGCATCTTCTCTTTGAAGCCTCCCTCATCTAGGAACTGCTCGGAGAGTGAGGTTAGTAGCTTATGGAGCAGGTAATCCTCCTGCTTGAGTAGTATGATGGCCATGTTGGCTACGGTGTCAAGAGGGCGTGACGAGGCAATATCTAATATATATTTATTGCTACCATCAACGCCAAGCTTACGCATAGCTATATACTTATCGGACTCTTCGTGCCACTGCTCATAGCCATTAACACGCAGATAGTCCTCATAATCTGCAAGTAGCTCCTTGAGACTCGCCTTGGCGACATTTATAAGCTTGATACCCATCTCTATTGAGGTATCCATATCTGCATTACCCTCAATAATATTCTGCTTCCCAGAGCGTGCTGCCTGAACCATCTGGTCTATAGTGCGGTCGCCATGCTCAAATGCCGAGTATGCAAAGTTATATGTTATATCGTATATTAGCTCTGCCTTACGATAACATATTAGGTTTCTATGATCTCCCTGCGGCTTGATTAGTGTTGCATCACTCATAGGATATCTTTTTTACAAATATAGTAAAAAGATTATATAATATAAGGTATAACCTCTGCTTTTTACGCTGTAATCCCTAAATTCCCTATTACTAGCTCTCCGCAGAGTAAGAGATTGCCACGGCTTGACAGCCTCGCAATGACGTGCTACCCCTCCCTCACTAACAAAAACACAAAAACACAAAAACACACACGTTCGGGGGTGTGCGCGATGTGCGCGGTGTGTTTTTTGTTCGCGGTGTGCGCGATGTGCGCGATGTGTTTTTTGTTCGCGGTGTTCGTGATGTGCGCGGTGTGTTTTTTGTTAGTGAATTTAGGGAAATTAGGGAAATTAGGGAGAGCAGCGTACATAACGTAAGACCCCTCCTTAAACTCCCTAAACTCCCTAAATTCCCTAGTCAGCATACAACACCCTCCCCACAACGCCCTTCCCACTCCCCTTATCCGCACAAAGCAAAAAAAAGAGTGTCCGAAGATTATCGGACACTCCCGTTGTTACACTTAAACAGGTCGGTGAGGTAGGTATCCAAGAAGAGTAAGTCGGCATCCTCCTGTATAACATCATTCATAAGTAGATGCTCCTCGCTGTAAAGTTGTAGTGTTCGTGGGTCGAGTTCACTCATAGGCAATTAGTTTTTGTGTGATTTACACTACTAACGTAGCCTATGTTGAGAATATTGCCCAACCGCCTAACTTAATACTATATTTTTCTCCTTTATCAACCTGCGGAGGTTGATAAGGGCGTAGCGCATACGGCCCAGGGCGGTGTTTATGCTCACCTCGGTCTGCTCGGCAATCTCCTGGAACGAGAGCTTGGAGTAGTAGCGTAGGCGTATCACCTCCTGCTGCTCCTCGGGGAGGAGGTCTATAAGGTCGCGGATGGTCTGCTCCATCTCGCCATGTACGATGTCATCCTCGGCGGTAGGCTCCGCAAAGCGAAGTGTGCCGATAACATCATATCCCGCCTCCGACTCATTTATCTGCTTGCTAGCCTTGACACGGCGAAAATGGTCTAGCACGCGGTTGTGTGCTATGCGCAACACCCACGACAGAAACTTGCCCGAATCGGTATATCGACCCTCATCGATAACCCTCACAGCCTTAATAAATGTTTCCTGGAAGATATCATCGGCAACATCGTCATCCTTAACCATCATGCCGATATAATTACGTACTCGCAACGAGTGACGCTCTATAAGTTCAGATATAGCACTCCTATCACCCAAAAGGTAATTGTTAAGCAATACGCGATCGCTCAAAACATTCACATTCATACTCTTCTATTTTAGTTAGTTCAAGAGCAGAAATTTTTCGATAGGCAGTACGTTTTTATAGTTAATAATTACTTCTTTTCGATTGCAAGATAGCAATAATATTTCAAACTGCAAAATTATTATCCTCGCCTTCGCCATGCCTCAAACCCCTAATATTCTCTGCTTTTTTCGCAAAATATGTGCCACAGGAGGCTGTAGAGGCCTTTTTGAGCCTCGCGTATGCCGTGACCTCTGTGGGGTGAAGCGACATTTTTAGGCGGTGAAATGCTGGCGGTTTACGAGAGGGAGTGGCTAGTTGTCGTCACCCTCGCCAAAGTAGGCTAGTATCGCCTCGGCACGTTTGGCCCCCACAACACCCGATAGCTCCTCGAGGCTCGCCTCACGCACAGCACGTACGGTTTTGAAGTGCTTGAGCAGCGCTGTGAGGCTCTTATCGCCGATGCCTGGGATGTGGGTAAGCTCACTATTTATGAAGGACTTTGTGCGCTTGTGGCGGTGAAAGGTGATGCCAAAGCGGTGTGCCTCATCGCGGATGTGGCAGACAACCTTCAGGGGTTCTCCCATGCGACTTAAGTAGTAGGGTGTAGGGTCGTTGGGGAAGAATATCTCCTCCAGGCGCTTCGCAAGGCCCACTATAGGCACCCTCTTCTCTATGCCCAGCTCCTTGAGGATGGCGTAGGCACTAGAGAGCTGTCCCTTGCCACCATCGACAATGATAAGGTCGGGAAGCTCGCCACCCTCGGCCAAAAGGCGTGAGTAGCGGCGGTAGACAATCTCGCGCATCGAGGCAAAGTCATCGGGGCCCTCCACGCTCTTAATGTTAAAGTGGCGATACTCCTTCTTGGAGGGCTTGCCATTGCGGAACACCACACACGAGGCTACAGGGTTGGTACCCTGGAGGTTAGAGTTGTCGAAGCACTCTATATGTCGTGGTTGCCTCTCTAGGTGTAGCTCCTTGCGCATAGCCTCCATGAGGCGGTCTGTATGCCGCTCGGGGTTCTTAATCTCCATGTTTTTGTGAATCTCGGCGCGGTAGATACGTGCGCTGCGCAGTGAGAACTCCAGAATCTCGGCCTTCTCGCCACGCTTGGGGATTGTGAAGGTGACGCCATCAAAGAGCAGCGCCGCAGCAGGGATGAGAGGTACTACGACCTCGCGAGCTAGCTCTATGCCGAGGCTTGTCACGATATGCTCTATGGCATGCGATAGTAGCTCCTCATCGGTGGTCTCCACGCCAGGCTTTAGGCGTAGGGTCTGCACAGCAACGATAGAGCCATGACGGAGACTTAAGAAGTTGCAGTAGGCGATATCCTCATCACGAAGCAAAGAGAAGACATCGCAGTCTACAATCTTGGAGCTTACAATCACCGAGCGTGACTGATACTCCGAGAGTGAGGCTAGGCGATACTTATACTGCTCGGCAACCTCGAAGCGTAGCTCGCTTGCTGCCTGCATCATCTCCCTCTCGAGCCACTCACGCACAGGGCGTAGGTCACCCTTGAGGATAGACCTTACTAGCTCTATGCTCTTGGCATACTCCTCCTCGCTCTCTCTCCCCACACATGGCGCCTTGCAGTTTCCCAGATGATACTGTAGGCATACGCTATGTTTGCCACTCTTGATATATTGTGGTGAGAGGTTTAGCTTACATGTGCGCAAGGGTATCACATTGCGGATAAACTCTAATATGGAGCGCTGCATAGACACCGAGCTGTAGGGACCAAAGTATTGCGAGCCATCGCGCACCAGCTCTCGCGTAGACTGCACACGGGGAAAAGGCTCACGGCGTATCACTATCCAGGGGTATGTCTTATCATCCTTGAGGAGGATGTTGTAGCGCGGCTGTAGAGTCTTGATAAGTGAGTTCTCGAGGAGTAGGGCATCCTGCTCTGTGTCCACCACGATATGGCGAATATCCACCACCTGGCGCACCATCACCTTTACCTTCGCAGAGTGCTCCTTGCTCTCCACGAAGTATGACGACACGCGGCGCTTGAGGCTCTTCGCCTTGCCGACATATATTATGGTGTTGTTCTTATCCACAAACTGGTAAACACCAGGGCTGTGGGGGAGTGCCGACACGCAGCTTCGGATATGCTCTTCTCTCTCGTTGCTCATAGTGCAAATATACGAAAAAAAACGATAAGCAAACGCCTATCGTCTTTTTATGCTAAAGGTATCTCCCTGCTATGCCTCCTTTGGGTTAGGGCCATACTCGTTACCTCCTGGCTGGCTATCCTGGCATAAGAGTATTAACAACCAAATCCAACCAATGATAGGGATAAGTGCTACGAGGTAGAACCATCCGCTCTTGCCAATGTCGTGAAGACGGCGTACACCAACAGCGATATTTGGGATAAAGACAAATAGTCCGTATAGCGTAGATAGGATGTCTGTGTTTAGAATAAAGCCAATAAGACCAATTAGTGTTGCTATTACAAAGTTTGTAAGACAAAACATCCAATACTCTGCTCTACGTGCTCGGCCTGTGAATGTAACATACAGCTTGATACATTTAACATACCATGCTACAGCCGAATCGGCAAATTGCTTAATAGAATTCATCTGCTCTTCCATATTGTTTAATTGTTTATTAGTGTTTTCTCTGTTGTGCTAGCGGTGATTGCCCTAAATTTAGGGAGTTTAGGGAGTGGTCTTGCTCTATGCGCACTGCTCTCCCTAATTTCCTTTGATAGTGTTTAGGGAGTTTAAGGAGTTTAGGGAGTTTAAGGAGGGGTCTTGCGCTATGTACGCTACTCTCCCTAATTTCCCTAATTTCCCTAAATTCCCTTTCACCCGGGGAGTTTTGCTAGTACAAATATAAGTAAAACTTATCACATATACAAAAAAAGCACTTCGAAATTTCGAAGTGCCTTGGTAGCGAGAGAGAGACTTGAACTCTCGACCTCATGATTATGAATCATGCGCTCTGACCAGCTGAGCTATCTCGCCATTGCCTTAAAAGCGAGTGCAAAGATAGAGCATTTTTCTTAACTTCCAAAATATTTTGCAACTTTTTTAATAAATATTTTCCAATAAATAGTTAATATGCTTATATTCACCTATTTGCTCGTTGCTTGTTTTGTCGTACCTTTTATGTGCTATATCCCTTTTGCGAGGATAAAAAGAGGGTGGAAACCTCACACCTTGGAGATTCCCACCTCTTCATGCTCTAGTCGCGAGGCGTAGAGCAACGCCTTGGCATAGCCTATTTATTCTCTACGTAGGTGTACTCTGAAGCTGGTTTAGAGTCGCTCTTGTAGAGATACATCTCCTCGATGAAGAGTGTTCCGTAGTTGCCATTAGCATCCTGTGCCACCGCCACCACGGTATACTCCTTCTCGTACTCACCGATGAAGTTGTAGTTCGAGTAGCAGTTTACCTTGTTTCTCTCCTTTGCTACATCGCGCAACCACTCGCCATTATTTGTGTAGTAGTCGATAGGCTGTGTTGTAACCATGAGGTATACATCGTCTGAAGAGTTTGCACCAGAGATTGCGAGGGTCACAAGGGCGTGGTTCTCATAGCCTGCGTAAGAACCCCAATGCTCCGCATCGGCAACAGCAACCTCGGCAAGGTTATAGTGGTTCTTCCAGCTGATGTTGATATTTGAGCTACCTACAGCATCGTCACCCAAGGTCTTAAACTCCTTCTTGAAGAGACGTGTGTTAGGTGACTCACCATCAAGGCCATATGCAAAGGCTACGTATGTAGTGTTAGAGGTTAGGTTATAGAGGTTGATGTCGCTGGTGCCTGTATCCTTCCAGAAGTTGTTCTCGCTTGCAAAGATTGCGAGTCTCTCGTCATCGGTAGCGGCAACAGCCTCGAACTTACTCTTCTCCATCACCGAACGTGCAAATCTGCCGTTAGGGTCGCTAGCAGTCCAGTATACGTCAGCAGTAGTCCAGAATATATTCTTTACCTCGATGTCGATAGTCATGTTTGAGGCATGAGCCTTGTTTGTTTTCTTCTCAACGATGATAATATCCGAAGCAGCGAAGCCTGTCTCCTTATCCACTGCGAAGATGTAGAATACGTAGTCGGTCTCTGCCTTGAGGTGGTCGTGAACAATGGTCTGGTCACCCTTGAGGCAGTTGTTCTCAATAATCTGATAAGGCTGGTAGCCCATCTGAACATTCATCGTTACGCTCTCGTTCCACTTGGTAACCAATGTCTCCTCCATCACTGAATCCCAGCCGTAGTAGTTGTAGAAGTCCATCATGTTCCAGTAGTTTGCGTAGTAGTATACCTCCTTGTCCGCAGGGGTGATAGTCTGTGTAATTACAGCGCCGCTGATGTCGAAGTTCATCTCTACATCAAACTTCTCGGTTGTAGGCTTTGCTGTGGTAATCACCTCGCGGTATACTAGGTTGTTGTGAGGCTTACCTGTAGCAAGGTTTATGTGGTAGCAGTATACTACATACTCGGTATTAGGGAATAGGCGTGTGAACTCAATGTCGAAGCCCTTACCTGTGTGGCAGATGTTCTGCAAGTAGTTAAGGAGTGTCTGGCCCACGTGGTCAGCCTCATACTCGATAGCCTCAAGGTCGTAAGCTATCAACGCCTCGTCACTCAAAAGGTCGAATGCCTCGATATGGTCCTTGGTATAGGTACGGCATACGTAGGCTGTAGTGAGGTCGGCAGGAGTTACGTTTAGTGAGAGGTGTGTAGGCTCGTTTATCACAACCTCATACTCAAACATAGGCTTGGTGCTACCTGCCTGCTGAATCTTAATCTCAAACTTCTCATCCACAGCAGTATACTCCACAGCGATAGTTGCCTCGCGAGTATCTGCTGCGTAGTTAGGAGCTACGGTGAAGGTGATTTCACCTACGGTTGCTGTGCTCAACTCCTTAATCCAGCTTGAAGAGCAGTTAGAGATTACTACGGCGCCAGGCTGTGCATTTTTGATGGTGTACTTTACGCTCTGATTGCCACCATCTGCCGACACACTAATCTCGGTCTGGGCAAGGGTGAAGGTTGTTGCGCCTGTGGCTACCTCCTCCTGCTGGTTTTTCTTGCAACCTACTGTCATCACAACAGCAAGAATTGCAACGATAGAAAATAGTCTCTTGAACATTGTGTTATAGTTTTAGTTTTAGTTATTATTAGTTCTTATTTGCTTGAGGCACACCTGTCCATGTTCCTGTGATGCGATTGCGAAGGTCATCGGTAACGTCAATGTCAATGGTCACTGTGCCATCGCCATTATCCTTTATCGACATCTTACCACCGCGGAATGGTGCTACCTCGGTCTGCTCGGCATTGAAGTACCAGCTACATAGCATAGCATAGCCATCTGTCCAGCCAGGGATAAATGAGTTTGTTGCGAGGAAGTCCGAAGCTATGTATTCGCCGATGAAGCCCTCCTCTGGGGTTGTGTAGCCTGTGATGAAGTCAAACTGGAAGCCGTCGCCGCTATTGCCGTTAGGTACGATTTTGAACATCCAGTTGGTGTATCCAAACTCGTAGTAGTCGCCGTAGCACTCGTAAATCATGGTGTGGTTCGAGAGGTCTGCCTCGAGGTCGCCATCGAGCGTAGATAATATTGTCACACTACCCTGGGCATCGGCGATAGATGTGCTACCCACATACTCCACGTGGTGTGCCTCGCCACCGATAACCACGTCAAGGGTAATCTTGCCATTCTCAACAACCATGGTTCCCGACTCGAATGTTGTGATATCCTCGTTGCGCTTACCATCCTTGTTTGTCACCCAGAATCCGCTATACTCGGCTGTGAACGTACCCTTTGCGTATGTGTTCTCTGGGTCGAAGGTGTATGTGCCGTTAGCAATAGGCACATAAGAGTCATATCCGGTATACACATCGCCATAGGCGTCAATACGGTAGTATGTTGCGCTAGGCATGCCCTTACCCTCGGCATCGAAGCCTCGGTCGCTCAACGTGAAGAAGTAGTTGCCTATGCCAGGGGTGTATGAGTCGCCATAATACTCGCCACTCATCACCGTAGCCTTGAAAGCGCTCTCGCCATCACCAAGCTGCTTGAGGGTGATGTTGAACGATGCAGCGCCATAACCTACAGTTATTACACTCTCGCGGAGAGCCTTTGTGGTGTTTGTAGATACGCCAAGCTTCACGCAACCCTCGGTCTTGGTGTCGATAGAGTATATCCACTCTGCATCGGTCTTTGCATATACATAATCTACAGGGTTGGTGTTCTCGAGCTGATACTCGATGATTGCTATCGTTCCAGCGCGCTTAAGCTCCATCTCCTGGCCAGAGAGTGAGGTGATGATAGGCAGTGTAGCCTCGTTCGACTGGCTGATAACTATCGATGCTGTAGTGCCATTGTGGCTCAATGTTATCGCTGCCATACGGCTACCTTCACTCTCGTTGTCCGCAACATTTACGGTGAGGGTGCCTACCTCGTGCTGTGACGCACGCAGCCAATCGCTGTTTATTGTCACCTCGGCAAGCTCATCATTGGTACCTGTGTAGGTGATTGTGATGGTCTCGCCATACTTGCCTAGCTGCACCTCGCTTGGGGATGTGATAGCTAGCTTGTTGGTTGTTTTGGTCTCGTTGCTACTCTCGCATGAAACAAATAGAAGTCCCATGATGAGAGCCACTAACATCATAAATCTTTTCATTTCTAAAAATTTTTGTTGATTTTGGGCGCAAAAGTAAGTAATTGTTCTCACTTTTACAAAGTAAAAGGGGAGTTTATAAAAAAAATGTGATACGCCCCTAGATGCCGAGTCTATATTTTGATATGGTGGAGGTGTGTGCCTCGGCTATAAAGAGTAGTATAATGTCGCTAATTCAAAAAAATAATATATCTTTGTACTATAATAGCGAGTATCCTATATGATAAACCAAACCCTTGCCACAGAGCTATATTACGGCAAAGCCCTCGATGTGCTGAAGGCTATAGTGCCTCCACAGCGACATGTCGTTGTAATCACCGATAATAATATTTTGAGGCTTTATCCTACGCTTGTCACTAGCTATAATTATATAGCAATAGAGAGTGGTGAGGGTAGCAAAGATATGGGGTGTGTGATGGATATCTTCGATAAGCTTATGAGCATGGGTGCTGACCGCTCCACACTCCTTATAGGCATTGGCGGAGGTGTCGTAACAGATATCACAGGCTTCGTGGCCTCTACCTATATGCGTGGCGTGGAGTTTGGCTTTGTCTCAACCACGCTCCTTGGTCAGGTGGATGCCTCGATAGGGGGTAAGAATGGCGTAAATTTTCAGCACTATAAAAATATCATAGGCACAATAACCCAGCCACGTTTTGTGGTCTCGGATGTCGAGATGCTACGTACGTTGCCCGAGAGGGAGCTACGTGCAGGAATGGCCGAGGTGGTTAAGAGCGCTATTGTTGGCGATGACGAGCTATTTCAATACCTATATAATAATTCCTCGGCAGATATTTATGCCTCCGCGGAGATGATGCAGTATGTAGTAAGTCGCGCCGTGGCGGTTAAGAGAGCCATTGTAGCCGAGGATGAGAGGGAGTGTGGTCGCCGCCGTTTGTTGAACTTGGGACACACCATAGGCCATGCCATTGAGAAGTGTACCCATGAGCTAAACCATGGCGAGGCTGTGGCGATAGGTATCTCGATGATGGCCCATGCCGCCTGTTGTCTAGGATTACTCGATAACGCTGATGCAGAGGTGATTGATGTACTTCTTTTGAAGCTGGGCTTTAGGTTGGAGTTGCCTCTTCCTATCTCCGATATATTGAGTGCTACGCGCCAGGATAAGAAGAAGAGCGAATGTGATATACACGTGGTATTGCCCGTGGCGATAGGGGAGTGTGAGGTTCGTAAGATGAGTTTTGATGAGTTTTATCAGTTGTTTATATGAGAGCATATATATTATTAGCCGAGGGCTTTGAGTGTGTCGAGGCCCTGACACCCATAGATTTGTTTAATCGTGCAGGCGTAGAGGTTGTAAGAGTTGCCGTGGGTGGGGAGCTTGAGGTTAGCTCCTCGCATGGCCTTGTGTCGCTCAAGTGCGATGTGCTTATTGAGGATTGCGACTTTGAGGGTGGTGATGCCCTGATACTTCCAGGTGGTAACCCTGGGTATAAGAATCTGCGTGAGTCGGAGCATGTGTTACACGTTGTGCGCGACTATTACAAGCGTGGAGCTATAGTAGCGGCTATATGTGGCGCTCCCACGGTGCTTGCTGCAGCCTCTATTGCGAAGGCCCACAGGATTACCTGTCATGCCTCGGTGGTGGAGCAGATGAGGGAGTATTGGGTGCTTTCAGATAGTGTGGTGCGCGATGGCATCCTTATCACAGGTGCTGGTGCCGCCTCATCATGGGAGTTTTCGCTAGCCATTCTCGAGGAGCTTGTGGAGCCTAGCACGCTGCTTCGCGTACTAGAGGAGACGATGACAATAATGTAGCGTGGCCGAGGTGCCGATAATAAAATAAGAGTGTGACGCCGTCTGACGTCACACTCTTTGTTTATAGGGCTATAAAGTCGCTATTTGCGAATCTCGGCGCCACACTTCTGCTCCAGCTGTGCCTGGATATTTGCCATGGTGCGCTCAATCTGCTTGTCGGTGAGGGTCTGGCTCTTATCCTCAAGGATGAAGCTCAAGGCGTATGACTTCTTACCCTCGGGGAGCTTGTCGCCCTCATATACATCAAACAACGATACCGATTTGAGGAGCTTCTTCTCTGTGGCAAAGGCGATAGAGCGAAGCTGTGAGAATGTAACACTCTTATTCACCAAAAGTGCCAAGTCGCGCTTCACCTCTGGGAACTTTGATAGCTCCTTGAACTGCACCTTGCTCTTCTTGGTCATCTTTACAAGCTGGTCGAAGTCTACCTCGGCGAAGTATACCTCCTGCTTGATGTCGAACTTCTTACGTACTATAGGCGATACAACACCCATGCGCAACACCTCCTTTGGGCCCTGCTTAAATAGTATGGCGTCAGCATAGAGGTCGCTCTCCAATGACTCGCACTGTAGGGCGTAAAGGTCGATGCCAAAGCGCTTTAGGAGCTTCTCAACCATGCCACGGAGGGTGAAGAATGAAGAACCCTCGGCCTTGCTGTTCCACGAGAGCTGCGTTGCAAGACCTGTGACGGTGATACCTAGACGCATGCCCTCCTCATACTTGGCAAGAACACTCTCCTCCTCGGCCTTCTCGGCATTGAAGAAGTAGCAGTTACCCACCTCATACATCTTCAAGTTTCCGTTGCGGCGATTTACGTTCAACTCCACAGCCTCCAAAGCATTGAAGAGGAGTGTCTGACGCATGACATTCAAATCCTGCGATAGGGGATTTAGTATCTTCACGCAACGCTCCACAGGGTGTGTTGTGCAGCCCTCGTAATATGATGCCTTGGTGAGAGAGTTAGACATAATCTCGGTGTAACCATTAGCCGAGAGGTAGTCTGATGCCATATTCTGAAGACGGCTCTTATTTGGTTTTGGGGCGTATGATAGTGTAGAGTTTACGTGGTCCGAAATCTCAATATTGTTGTAGCCATACACGCGCAATACATCCTCAATAAGGTCAGCCTCGCGCTGAACATCTACACGATATGGTGGTACGGCAACATGCAAAACATCACCCTCGCGGCCACGAACCTCAACATCAAGAGCATCGAGGATGGTCATGAAGGTCTCCTCGGCGATATCCTTGCCTATGAGCTTGCGGGCGCGGTCCAACGAGAAGTCAAACTCAAAGTGGCTAGCTGGCGTAGGGTTGATATCGATAATCTCGGATGTGATGCGGCCTCCTGCCAACTCCTGCATAAGCAGTGCGGCACGCTTAAGGGCATATACCTGAATGTTAGGGTCTACGCCACGCTCGAAGCGGAATGAAGCATCGGTGTTAAGACCAAAGCGCTTCGCAGTCTTACGCACCCACACAGGGTGGAAATATGCGCTCTCGATAAATACATTTACGGTCTCATCCGAGATACCCGAATCTTGGCCACCATATACACCTGCGATACACATAGGACGCTCCGCAGAGCATATCATAAGGTCGTTGGCTGTGAGCGTGCGCTCCACGCCATCCAAGGTCACAAACTTCTCACCCTCGACAGCAGAGCGTACTACAACCTTACCACCCTCAATCTTATCGGCATCGAAGGCGTGAAGTGGCTGTCCTAGCTCAAAGAGAACATAGTTGGTGATATCCACAAGGTTATTCTTGGGGTTGATGCCTGCAGCACGAAGCTCATTTTGCATCCACTCTGGCGATGGCGCAATCTTACATCCGCTAACTGTGATACCAGCATAGCGTGGTGCAGCCTCCGCATTTACCACCTCAACCTCTATGGTGCGTGATGTGTCGTCAATCTTAAAGCCATCTACCGAAGGGAGCTTGAACTCTACGCGCTCACCACGGCTCTTTAGATATGCCGCAATGTCACGAGCTACGCCAATGTGCGAAGCTGCATCTACGCGGTTAGGGGTAAGGCCAATGCCAATGAGGTAGTCGTCAGCGATGTTTAGATACTCCTTTGCTGGGGTGCCTACAACAGCCTCTGCAGGAAGCTCCATGATGCCCTCATGGTTGCGACCTATGCCTAGCTCATCCTCGGCACAGAGCATACCCAAAGACTCTACACCGCGAATCTTGCTACGCTTGATTTTGAACTCCTCGTCAGAGTCGATAGGATATAGCACAGCACCTACGGTGGCACACATAACCTTTAAGCCTTTGCGGCAGTTTGCAGCGCCACAGACAATCTGTAGTGGTGACTCTGCGCCCACATCTACCGAGGTGATGTGAAGGTGGTCAGAGTCGGGGTGATCCTCGCATGTGAGAACCTCACCAACAACAACGCCCTTCAAGCCCCCCTTGATAGTCTCAATCTTCTCAAACTCCTCAACCTCAAGGCCTAGTTCGGTTAATATTTCGGCCATGCGCTCGGCAGAGAGGTCTGCATCCAAATAGCGCTTTAGCCAGTTATAAGAAACGTTCATAGTATGATGTTTTTAATTATTAGTCTCTACAAATGCCTATAATCGCACAAAGATACAAAAAAAAAGTGAAAGATGATAGTGCCAACTTCCACTTTTTTGCTACTACACTCTATTTCTTAATAAAGGCTATTATGTCCACGCCATTGTGCAGGGCTTTAGTCGTCTATTGTTTATTTGTGAACCACCCTTTAATTCTTCGCCAACCCTCCACCCCAATTATCGCTAAACCAGCATATTGAGTAGCCTTGGCTAAACCAAAAAAGAGTACCCATAATATGCTCTTTGCTGTGGGCGATAGTGGGAGAAGCATCTGCGCAAAGGAGAGAACGTAGAAGGGTATGCACAACAGCAATATTATCATGCCCGTACGGAATGATAGCTTGGCTAAAAAAGCACGAATATCTGTTATGATACCTACGAAAAGCTCCCTCATCGGCTACTCATTTGCAATGCCCATAGGGATATGTACCGCTGGTACGTTGCGTAGATGGTCGAGGTGCTTCATCTGGTCGTCAAAGAAGATGTGTGGAGACATAATCTCTAGCACACGATCCTTGGATATGCCACCCAAGAAGAATGCCTCGGTAACCTCCACACCCCAGCTCTTCAGGGTGTTCACCACGCGCTCGTGGGCAGGGGCGTTACGTGCCGTAACTATCGATATCTTGAGCTTTCGGTGATACTCCGCATCGCTTGCCATGCGCTCTATCTCAAGGCGTTGTAGGTTTGAGATTTTGATGAGTAGGTCAGCCAACGGCCCTGGGTCGAGGGGTGTTTGTGTCGATGCCTCGTGTTTGTGGAAGGCCTTGAGTCCCTGCTCCTGATATATCTTCTCGCTGTCGTCATCGGCAATCACACCATCGAAATCAAATGCTATGCGTAGCTCATTGTCGTACACATCATCCAAAACCTCACTCTCGAGAACTCGGCCTGCAGCATATCCCGCATCGCAGGCACGCTTAACATCGCGCTCCGAAGCCGACAGGAACAGAGAGGCGTTGAACGCTGGGAGATACTTATAGGGTGATTCGCCCGAGAAAAATGAGGCTCGTGAGATATCTAGGCCGTAATGCTTTATGGTGCGAAATACGCGAAGTCCAGTCTCGGGGGAGTTGCGCGATAGGAGTACTACCTCTACAGGCATCTCCTCTGGGAAGAGTTCGTTGAAGCTTAATAGTCGCTTGACAAAGGGAAAGGCAACGCCTTTGCCTAGTGGGGTATCTATATTCTCCTCCTGGTAGCGGCGGTACTCATCAAGGCCACGCTCATTAAACACCTTATCACACTCCGTAAGGTCAAAAAGCGCAGATGACGATACTGCTACAACAAGTTTATTCTCGATTGGGAAAGCTGCCATATTAGTATATGTTTATATATTTAAATTTACATATTTAAACCCAAAGATATAAAAAAAATCCGACAAGCAAAAGCCTGCCGGAAATTTTGTGGTTGAGCTACCGAGATTCGAACTCAGAATAACAGAACCAAAATCTGCTGTGTTACCGTTACACCATAGCTCAATCGTTGCTCGTAAGCGGTGCAAATATAGTGTAAAGATTTGAAACAGCAAAATTTTTTACTATGTTTGGCCCTTTATGAATCTATTATTTTGTTCGTTTGCCACGAAATTGTCCAGGAGTGAGTCCTGTACTCTTCTTGAAAACACGTGTCAGGTGGTGGGGGTACTTGAAGCCTAGGTGGTATGCAATCTCTCCGATGCTCATTGTGGTAAACTCCATAAGTCGCTTTGCCTCACCAATGATGAAGCTCTGTATGTAGCTGTGTGCAGAGATCTTGATGGTGTTGTGAACAACATCGCCAAGGTAGTTTGCCGAGATGCCCAACTCCAAGGCACATGACGACACGGTTGGTATCTCCTTGTCGATGCTCGGCGGAGTGTGGATATATCTATCGAGAATATTGTTTAGGCGAGTGATGATGTTATATGCTGTGCCACTTGTGCGCTGCACTTGTCGCTCGTAGTAGCGCATGCTGATAGTTAAAAGAACGGCAATTCCCGAGGCTAGGATGTGTGCCGAGTATTTGTCCATAGGGTTTTTTATCTCCTCTAGGATGCTTCGCATGCAGTTTACTACCAACTCACGCTCCTCGCATGTGAGCCTGATGATATTGTTTTTGTAGTTGCTGAAAAACGGAAATTCGCGAATCTTGTTGTGTAGAAGGGTGTCTTGTAGTAACTCTTCGTCAAACATCAATACATATCCTGTGGGATTATGGCTTACTCCAGTGTTGTTTTTGCCATATTGTCCTGGAGCATAAAACATCATGAAAGAGTTGTATTCCTCATTCTCTGATGGAGTTGTATGGTCCCAATAGCAAGCTATGACATAGATGCCAAATATCTTTGGAGAGTTCCTTATGGTATTAATTTCGTTAAGGTTAATGACACTCACTTGAGGATGATAAGTAGTGTAACCAAAATAGTTGTTACCATCCTCAACACTTGTCAATTTTAGATAGTTATCCCCCTGTTTCATAGCCTCATCACTTTTGTACCAAAGGCAAATCTGCTAAAAAGATTTACCTTCAGTAAAATAGGTAATTTTTTCAGTAAATTATCTATTGTGTAGAATAGCTGTATATCCTACTTTTGCGCCAGGAATTTTAGCCAGTGTGTTATATCCTTCAATCGGGTTGATGAGTTTTTTCATTTGGGTAATGATTGTTAGGATTATGGGGGAGCACACTGGCTTTTTTTTGTCCTGTAGCGTCTATAATTTACTCAAGAACTTCTCGCGGTTCACAATGAAGCGAACATGCTCACCCTCGCCAATTAGTGTGTCGCCATCATAAGCCGAAATTTTGAACGATAGCTTGCGACCTTCAATCGCCGTAAGCTCTGCTACTGCACTTATCGAAGCGCCTATCTTTGACGGCTTTAGGTGCGATGTAGATATCATAGATCCTACGGTGGTCTCCCCCTCCTCGAGGTGTAGAGCCACAGCTAGCATGGCTGCATTCTCCATGAGGGCTACCATTGCTGGTGTTGCCAAAACAGCCATATCGCCAGATCCTATAAACTCTGCAGTGTTGCCATCCATGACGCGCATCACGCTCTGGTGCTTAATACCAATCTCCAACATAATTCAATAATTATAAATTTACTCTTACAAAGATAAAAATAAATTTTGAAAAAGATAATTTTATAGCTGTAAAATCGTTATATTTGTACTATGAAATTTCTACATATTATACTTCTTGTGGTTTTAACCATTATCGCTGATGTGGAGTATACCTCTGCGCAGCGATATAGACCTATACGCGGGGCGAGAAGTATATATTGGGGATATGACAGAAATGGTGAGAGGATATTGTACATCAATCTTCAGGAGGTTCGCATCTTTCATCGTAAGCGCGATTTGAGGGAGTATCAGCGTATGGTGCGTGCCGTGAAGAAGGTCTATCCTTTGGCTATAGAGGCATCAAAACGCATGGAGAATCTAGATGCGGAGCTTGCAAAGTATGACAAGCGCAAGGATAAGAGGGCCTATACCAAGGCTATTGAGGATGCCCTAAAGGAGGAGATATCGCCAATGTTGTGGAAGATGACGCGCTACGAGGGTGTGATTCTTCTAAAGCTTATAGATAGGGAGACAAACCACACGGCGTTCAACATAATAAAGGATTTCCGCTCGGGCTTTACAGCGGGATTTTATCAGATGATAGCCAAGCTCTTTGGTAATGACCTGAAACTAGAGTATGACCCCGAGGGCGAAGATGAAGTTTTGGAAGAGATAGTAAAATACTATAAAGCAGGAATTCTATAATATAGATGCTCTATATCTCTATTATCTGCCTCTTGGTTCTCGTGAAGCCTCGAAAAAGCTTTTCATATTCACACTTTTTTTATATATTTGCGCGATGATTGATCGTGAAACCATAGATAGGATATACGCTGCTGCCAATATCGTAGATATTGTCGGCGACTATGTCACGCTTCGTCGTAAGGGTATAAACTATGAGGCTTGTTGCCCTTTTCATCAGGAGAAAACACCATCGTTCAAGGTATCTCCAGCACGAGGTATATACAAGTGTTTTGGTTGCGGAAAGAGTGGTAATGCCATAAACTTCGTGATGGAGAGCGAGAATGCTACCTATCCCGAGGCGCTCCGCATCATCGCAAAACGCTATGGTATTGAGGTGCGTGAGGAGAAGATGACGGACGAGGAGATGGCTCGCAACAACACCCGTGAGAGTATGTTTGCTCTCAATGCGTGGGCTGCGGAGTATTTTCAGCGATACATGATGTATGAGGATGAGGGGCGTAGCGTAGGTCTCTCCTACTTCTCATCATTGCGTGGATTCACGGATGCCACCATAAGTCGCTTTGGCCTTGGCTTTTGTCCCTCTAATGGCGCACGTTTCTCCGAGGAGGCACGTTTGGCAGGATATAAGCAAGAGTATCTACTATCAACAGGATTGAGCATCGCACGCGAGAGCGATGGCGCGTTGCGCGATAGATTTTACGATAGAGTAATCTTCCCTATACATAACATCTCGGGTCGCGTTGTCGGCTTTGGAGGTCGTACCCTGCGCACCGATAAGAAGGTGGCAAAGTATCAGAACTCCCCAGAGAGTGAGATATACAACAAGCGCAGAGAGGTCTATGGTCTCTACTTCGCAAAAAAGGCTATAAGCCAGCAGGATGCCGCAATACTCGTAGAGGGATATGCCGATGTTATATCTATGCATCAGGCTGGTGTGGAGAATGTTGTAGCATCTTCGGGAACCTCGCTCACCGAGGAGCAGATACGCCTCATAGGTCGTTTCACCAATAACATAACGCTTATGTTTGATGGTGATAGCGCTGGTGTGAAGGCTGCTCTACGTGGCGTAGATCTCATCCTTAAGGAGGGTATGAATGTTCGTATCGTGCTACTTCCCGAGGAGCATGACCCCGATACCTTTGCACGAGCAAATAGCTCGGAGCAGCTACGAGAGTATATCAAGGATAATGCACAGGATTTCCTAGCCTTCAAGGCACGACTGTTGCTAGGTGAGGCCACTAATGACCCACTGAAGCGTACCGATGCTATCAACGACATGGTATACTCCATATCGCTCATCCCCGATCAGATAAAGCGCTCGGAGTATATTCGCTACTGTGCGGAGATTATGAATGTAGACCAGCAGACGCTTGCTGTGGCTGTTGCCCGCAAGATAGATGGTGTGGGAGGTGATAGTGAGACCCAGGATTTCCTTCGCCGTCAGCAGCATAGAGATAGACAACAAGCTACACCCTCATCCCTTACGGTGACACCACCAGAAACACCTAGCGTGGTATTGCCTGCGGGAGAGATTACAGGTGGCTCATCACTCGATACGCTGGAGCAAGAATTGACAAAATACCTCATAAAGTATGGTCATGTCAATTATGAGGTTCTCGATGGCAAGGATGTGTTGGAGTTTAACGTTGCAAGGTTCATCTTTGATGAGTTAGATGGCGATGAGTTGCAGTTTGACTCTGTCGTATACCGCAAAATAGTGGAGTTGTATCGCGAGGAGTGGAACGAACGCGGTGAGGGCGTGGAGGTGCCAATGCACATATTTATCAACCACTACGACCCCGATGTCAGTCGTGTGAGCATAGAGCTATTAACATCAGATGATAACTATGTGATTAGCAAGATATGGGAGCAGAAAGAGGTGCATATCGAGAGTGCGGAGGAGCAACTTGCAGAGGGCGTGCCAAAGGCTATGGTGTTGTATAAGTGGCGCACGTTGGATAAGCGCATCGCAGAGCTAAAGGCGCGTATGGCTGCTGGAGATGACCATGAGGGGGTATTAGCCCTATTTACGAAGTATCAAGCTGCACGTGTGGCGATAGCCAAGGTGTCGGGGCGATTGATATAAAAAAGGGTGGCCCGGGTTGCTAACGTATCACTACGCTCGCGGTGTGCAAACAGAAAATAAACTTAAAAGATGTGTAAAACATATCAAAGATAAAAGAATTAGTTACCTTTATCCCGGTCCACCCATATCACAGCGTGGCAAAAGATGTGCCGAAAAGATGGGTGTGAGGAGAAAAGGTAGATTATACGAATGTTATGGCAGATTATAAAAATGTAAATATACGAAACAAGCGTGCTACATTCGACTACGAGATTATCGAGGAGTATATAGCAGGTATTGTCCTTGTTGGCACCGAGATAAAGTCTTTGCGTCTAGGTAAGGCATCGCTTGTAGATTCCTATTGCTATTTTGACCGTGGCGAGTTGTGGATTCGCAATGTGAACATTGCGGAGTACACCTGGGGTACATGTAATAACCATGTGCCAAAGCGCGATAGAAAGCTGCTCCTAAATCGTAAGGAGTTGGATAAGTTGCAGCGTTCGTTGCAGGATAGAGGTCTTACGGTAGTTGGCCTACGACTATTTATCACCGAGCGAGGTTTGGCAAAGGTTGCAATAGGTTTGGCGCGTGGTCGTAAGGCTTATGATAAGCGTGAGTATATCAAGGAGAACGATGCGAAGCGCGAGATGGATAAGGCAATGAAGATTTATAAATAGACTCATATATGGCACTAATACTTTCTATCGAGACAGGTACTGATATATGCTCCGTGGCTTTGGCAAACGATGGAGAACTCATGGCCCTACGCGAGAGCGATGAGGGACGTGACCATGCCAAGAAGGTTGCGGTATTTGTGGATGAATTACTCAAGGAGACAGGCGTGCAGCCTGCAGACCTTGATGCTATAGCCGTGGGTAAGGGCCCAGGGTCGTATACGGGGTTGCGTATAGGAGTCTCATTTGCCAAGGGTATGTGTTACGCCTTGGATATCCCCCTTATCGCAGTGGGTTCGCTGGATGCCATGATGGAGGTGGCCCGCGAGGATTATGATGCTGGAATCCTCGATATAGAGGATGAGGAGTGGGCTAATGGATATCTTTGTCCTATGGTTGATGCTCGCCGCATGGAGGTCTATGCGCAGGTGTTTGACAACACGGGCAATGCTCTGTCGGATGTAGCTGCCGAGATTATTGAGGCAGAGAGCTTTAGCGAGTGGCGCAATAGGGGTAAGTTGGTTATCTTTGGTAATGGAGCTGCCAAGTGTGCTGATGTTTTGAAGGATGCTATTCTTGTCAGTGTAGCACCATCGGCAAGAGGTATAGTTCGCCTTGCGGAGCAGGCGTTTGCGGAGGGGAGATTTGAGGATTTGGCATACTTTGAGCCTTTCTATCTTAAAGATTTTATTGTTATTCCTTCAAAGAAGAAGTTGCTATAACTGTGGTTAGGAGCTGTTACTAAAAATCCTCTTGGGTTATGCCAAGAGGATTTTTGCTTGTTTGCGAGCTGCATCTGTAATCGTGTTGCCCGATATCATTGTGGCAATCTCATCTACGCGCTCCGCCGCTGTTAGAAGACGTATATTTGAACGCCCCTCCGACTTGTAGACGACAAAATGGCTTCCATGTTTTGCCGCTACCTGCGGAAGGTGTGTAATGTCAATAATCTGCATAGAGTGCGATAGGTTGGCGATAATATCTCCCATAGCATCAGCAATACGTCCCGATACACCAGTGTCAATCTCATCGAATATCACCGTAGGAAGCATCCTCTTTTCGGCTATTATAACCTTAATAACCAGCATGATGCGTGATAGCTCACCTCCAGATGCTATGCGCTCTACAGCGCCAGGCTTTGTGGTTTTATTTGATGTGAAGAGGAATGAGATGCTGTCGGTGCCATAGGGTGTAAAATGCTCCGTAGGCTCTATCTTCACCACAAATTGAGCATCCTCCATACCTAGTAGCTGCAGTGTCTTTACCATGCGCTCCTCGAAGCTAGGAATAACGCTCTTGCGGCTATCATGAAGCATCTTTGCAGCGTTATGACACTCGCTCTCTGCCTCCTGAATAGCTACCTCTAGAGCCTTAAGTTCGCTATCGCTATTATCTATTGTTGCTAGTCGCGCCTCAAAGGCCTCGGCCTTCGAGAGAAGATCATCATACGACTCGGCACGATGTTTCATCTCCAACGAGTAGATGGTGTTGAGTCTATCGCCGAGCTGCTGTATACGCTCTGGCTCTGCATCGATGCGCTCTACCTCATCGGCGGCATAGCTACTCAAGTCTTTCAACTCCGCAACCACAGACTTCAAGCGCTCTGCAAAGGAGTTTCCCTCGGCATATTTGTCACCAAGAGCCTCCAAGTCGCGTGATGAGCGTGTGAGAAGCAATATCGCTCCAAGCTCCTCATCATCAAGGGTGTTGCGTAGTGTTGTGAGAGCCTCACTGATGCGGTCGGCACTCTCCAATGTCGCAAGGAGCTGTTCTACCTCCTCCTTTTCGCCCACCTTGAGCTTTGCGGCACGAAGCTCCTCAACGGTATATCGTAGCCACTCCTCATCTTTACGTGCAGCATCCATATCCTCCACCATCTTGCGATGTTGTGAGCGTAGAGCAGTAAGCGTTGAGAGTAGGGTGGTGTAGTTATCCATCAACGCCCTATTTTCAGCTAGGGTATCAATGGTAGATATGCGAAACTCCTCATTGCCAAGAATAAGATTCTGGTGCTGTGAGTGAATATCTATAACCTTGGCTCCTAGCTCCTTAAGGATTGATAGCTGTACAGGCATATCATCCACAAAGGAGCGGCTCTTACCCGCCGGGGTTATCACACGGCGTATGGTAATCTCATCAGAATAGTCTAGGTCGTTATCCTCGAAAAATGACTCGAGATTAAGACCTTTGATGTCAAATGTAGCCTCCACGACACAGTTACGCTCTATATCCTTTGTAGCCTGGCCCTCGTTCTTTGCGCCGAGCAACAATCCTAGCGCACCAAGGAGTATAGACTTACCAGCACCTGTCTCACCCGTAATGATGTTCAAGTGCTTGTCCCACTCCACGCCAAGACTATCTATAAGCGCGTAATTCTCTATCGTTAAGCTCTTTAGCATTTCTCAATCTTATCTACAATAACTCGTGCAACCTCTACCTTCGACATTAGAGGATGCTCCTCATGACCATTGCGGTCAATAAGAGTCACCTTATTTGTATCTCCGCGGAATCCTGCGCCAGCATCACGCAGTGAGTTGAGTACCACAAAGTCAAAGTTTTTGCGCTCTAGTTTACCCTCGGCATTTGCCTCCTCGTTGTCTGTCTCCAGGGCGAAGCCTACAAGGGTGCGGCCACCCTTTGTGCTACCTAGCTCCTTGGCGATATCCTTGGTGCGCTTTAGGGCGATGCACATATCGTCATCAGACTTCTTCAACTTATGGTCGGCAACAGAAATAGGGGTATAGTCAGCCACCGCAGCACACATCACGCCACCATCGGCACTCTGCCAAGCCTCCACCGCAGCATTATACATATCCTCTGCCGAGAGAACATCTATACGCTCCACGCCCGTAGGGGTGGGTAGCGAGGTGCGACCAGAGATTAGCGAGACCTTTGCACCACGCTGTGCAAGCTCCTCGGCAATGGCATAGCCCATCTTGCCCGATGAGTGATTGGTGATGTAGCGCACAGGGTCTATAGCCTCGATAGTGGCACCTGCAGTGACAATATAGTGCTTACCCTCTAGAGTTTTTTTTTGTGGCGCAAGGATTCTCTTTACCTGCTCAACAATCTCCTCTGGCTCTGCCATGCGTCCCTTACCAATAAGACCACTAGCAAGCTCTCCGGCCTCTGGCTCTATGATTGCCACACCACGCTCCGCGAGAGTCTTGATGTTCGACTGTGTTGTTACGTGAGCATACATATCAAGGTCCATAGCTGGGGCTACGGCAACCTTCGCACGTGCCGAGAGATATGTTGTTAGGAGTAGATTGTCGGCAATGCCTGTGACCATCTTGGCTAGGGTATTAGCTGTAGCAGGTGCTATAAGCATCAGGTCTGCCCACTCACCAAGCGACACATGAGAGTTCCACTCTCCATTCTCGGGGTTGAAGAACTCAACGAGAATAGGGTGCTTCGAGAGGGTCGCCATGGTGAGAGGAGTGATAAACTGCTTTGCAAGAGGTGTCATGATAACACGCACCTCGGCACCCTCCTTCACTAAAAGACGGCACAGCATAGCCGCCTTATAAGCTGCTATGCTGCCTGTAATACCGAGTATTATGTGCTTTCCGTTAAGCATACTATTACTCAATTATGTTGCGCAATGTTGCAATACTACTTCTCTGCGCCGTGGCGGAAGTAAAGATCACCATCAAGGAACTCCTCTGTAGCAATCAACGCTGGCTTTGGCAAGCGCTCGTAGTAACGAGAGATCTCAATCTGCTCGCGGTTCTCGAAAGTCTCCTCTACAGCGCTATCTGTTGGTGCAGAGAAGTCTGCCAACTTGCGATTAAGCTCCACCTTAAGCTCCGTAGCAATCTGATTTGCGCGGCGTGCGATGATGTTAATGCTCTCGTAGATGTTACCTGTTGGAGTGTCGAGGTCTACCAACTTACGTGTAACGGTGTTGTTTGGAACGTTCTTCTTAATATCCATAACTATATAGTATAAATTTCTTTTATTCTTCTGTTATACAATCTCGTCTACTCCTCATCCGATGTTTTGCGATGCTTGTCGATGTAGTCCTTTGCATTCTCTGCCATGCGCTCTAGCTCATTCAGGCGCTTCGACTCGGGATATTCTGCAAGGTATGAGTAGTAGTTATCGAGCATCGCTATATATCTATCCATCTGCTTTGACTCTACAGAGTTTGCCGCTAGTCGATATGCTGAAACTGTCATGTAGTACATCATATCCTCGATGTGGGGTGATGTAGGGTGTTGCTTAATTGCATTTTTGAATGCTACAATCGCCGACTTATATCGTCCAATCTTATAGTAGGTGTAGGCATTCATGTAGCTCTTCTTCATCAACCTCTTTGATAGCTCATCAAGCATCTCCTGAAACTCATCCACATTCTCCGACTCTGGATATCGAGAGATAAACTCGGTGATGGCAATGATAGCCTTGGATGTTAGCGCCTGGTCGCGCTCCGGAGGTGGTGACATGAAGTAGTAGCATAGCGCATACATACCCTCGGCATCCTCAATAAATGCACTACGACCAAACTTGCGGCGGAACTCATCTAGCTGTGTGGCAGCAACATCATAATCGCGAGACTTGAACTTGCAACGCGCATTATAATATGATAGTGAATCCTCGCGTGGCGATCCCATATATACGTGTCTACAAGCCTCAAAGAGCGTTGATGCCTGCTCCCACTTCCCCTTATCATATAGCATGAGGGCCTGGTCGTAAGCAAACTTTGCATCACCCGACTTTATAGCATTGTTCACAGTGCTACACGATGCAACAATCATTGCTGCAGCTGCAAAGGTGAGTATATATCCAAAAATAGGCTTCATTATAGTTGCTGTTTCTTTCGCTTGTGCGTATAAGCGCACAAAGTTACACAATATTTTTGAATAAACGAACTATCTATATTAATTATTGTGCTAGAAATGGGGCGTCATCATAAGAAAAACAAAAAAAAAGAGCCTGTCCGAAGACAAGCTCTTATATAGACACTATTTTCAAATAGTGATGCTATCGCATAAATTACTCTGCAACAACAGCAAACTTGATAGTTGCCTTAACCTCACGGTGAAGCTTTGCAACAGCCTCGAACTCACCAAGAGTCTTAACAGAATCTACAGTGATGTTCTTGCGGTCTACCTCTACGCCCTTCTCAAGAAGTGCAGCTGCAAGGTCTGCAGCGGTGATAGCACCGAAGATCTTCTCCTCCTCTGCCTTTGCAGTGAGTGTAAGGTGAAGGTTGTTGATAGTCTCTGCCAAAGCCTGTGCATCAGCAAGGATCTTTGCGTCCTTGTGAGCGCGCTGACGAAGATTCTCTGCGAGTACCTTCTTTGCAGATGCTGTAGCAGCCTTTGCGAAACCCTGAGGAATCAAGTAGTTGTTGGCATAGCCAGGACGTACGTTAACGATGTCGTTTGCGTAGCCCAAGTTCTCTACGTCTTTGATAAGAATTACTTCCATAGTCTTTCCTCCTCTTTATTATTTCATACAATCGGTTACGAATGGAAGGATTGCGAGGTGACGCGCACGCTTAACAGCCTGTGCAACCTTCTTCTGGAACTTCTGTGAAGTACCGGTGAGACGGCGTGGCAAAATCTTACCCTGCTCGTTAAGGAACTTCTTCAAGAACTCACCATCCTTATAATCTACGTACTTGATGCCGAGCTTCTTGAAACGGCAGTACTTCTTCTTCTTAACATCTACTGATACTGGGTTGAGATAGCGAATCTCTGATGCACCCTGCTGTGTGTTCTCTGCCATAGTTTACTCCTCCTGTGTTTTGTTAGCAAGCTTTGCACGACGCTTCTGTGAATACTCAACAGCGAACTTGTCCTGCTTGAAAGTTAAGAAACGAATTACACGCTCGTCACGGCGATACTGTGTCTCGAGTGTGTTGATAAGTGAGCCCTCACCAGTGAACTCTACAAGGAAGTAGAAACCGGTAGTCTTCTTCTGAATAGGGTATGCAAGCTTCTTCAAGCCCCAGTTCTCCACATTCACAATCTGACCGCCGTTCTCGGTGATTACGCCCTGGAATTTGTCAGCTACCTCCTTTACCTGTGCGTCTGAAAGGACAGGAGTGACAATGAAAACGGTTTCGTAATTGTTCATACGTTAAAAAATTAATTAGTTTTTTGCATAATGCGGTGCAAAGGTAGTACTTTTTTTTAATTCTGCAATATATTACGCAAATTATTTATACACCTATAATAAATATAGGGGCCACGACCTATGTTGTGACCCCCAATATTTGCAATATAGAGATTACTCCTCCTCGAAAACATCCTTGCCAAGACCGCACAATGGACATGCGTAATCCTCTGGAAGCTCCTCGAATGGTGTGCCTGGAGCAATACCGTTATCTGGATCACCTACCTCTGGATCATAAACATAGTGACATGCTGTACAAACGTACTTTTTCATAATATTACAGTTTTAAGGTTTTAAAATTAAGTTAAAAAAAATACCCCGCCACATAATGTGGCAGGGTAGTTTGATGTTGTATACAAACAAATTACTCTGCCTGCTCTGATGTCTCTGCCTCGGTAGCGCCCTCTGCACCCTCTGCATCAGCATCGATTACAAGACCATCCTCGCCTACAGTTGCAGTCTCCTCAACAACCTCTGTAGCCTCCTTCAATGTCTCGCTAATCTCCTCTGTACCGATGATAGACTGCTGAGTATTTGACTCTGGCAATGAGATTACAGAAAGAAGAGTAAAGAATACGATGCCAGCAACCATAGCCCATGTGAACTTCTCAAGGAAATCTGTGGTCTGGCGTACACCCATAGTCTGGTTTGCAGCACCAAAGTTAGCAGCCATACCGCTCTTTGGGCTCTGTACCAATACTGCAAGTATCAACAAAATACTTGCAATAACAATCATAACAATACAAAATGTATACATAAATTATATAAATTTAATTATTTTCTCTAATTATCTATTCTTCTTATCCTCTATTCTCGCAATAAGTTCCGCAAAGTAAATACTTTTTTCTGAATTTAGCAAACTTAATTTGCGATAAGTGTCGATTGCATCGTCATATAACCCCTGATTTAGGTATATTTCTGCCAATTCCTCGCTGACAAGGTCATCTTCGGTGTCAATTTCCACGTGTGACAAATCCTCGGCATTTCCCTCCTCCGCAACAATGCGATAGTCGTCACGCTTCAGGAATCGCTCAATAAGGTCATCGGGGGTTAATTGCGTAAGACGAGCGATATCAACGTGCTGAAGAGGAATCGTGGCAGTAGGGTGGAGGCGTGCTATCAAGGCATCCTCTCCACTAGTGAGGGTTATCTCACTTGTGCTTCCCACGTTGCCATTAGCAAGTCTGCGGCGTAGTAGCTCCATGCGTGCGCTACTCCACCACGGGTATCGGCTAACCATGGCTTGCAGCTCTTCGTGTGATATAGTATCAAAATATGTCATATATCTATTACCAGTTACCTGCAGCAGCCATGTAGATATCATTCACAAGATCCTCAACAATCTCCTCGATAAGCTGATCCTGCACATCGACAAGAAGCTGCGCAGCATCATAATCGGCGTATGACGAGAAGCTCTTGGCATTGAACGATGTTGTCTGATCTACAGCATTTTGGAAGTTTACCTTTACGGTGATTGTAAGACGGTTCTGCAATGCGTAGTCTCCACTCGATACTGACGAGGTGTTTGAGGTGTAGTTGGTAATCTCTCCCTCAAATGCGAAGTCTCCACCCTCCTCAACCTGTGTAAGACGTGTCTGACGAGAGAACTTGTCGCGGAGTGCCTCCGTAAGTACATTACTCAAGGTAGGTGCTACCATGGGGGCGTTATTAGGGAAGTATGCCACCGAGAAGGTTTGTGCTTCAGGGGGTATGGAGCCTCCTGAAAGGTTGTATGTAACCTTGTATCCACAGCTTGTGAATGTTGCCATGGCAAATAGTGCCGCGGCAAATAGAGTAATCTTATTTAAAATTTGTCTCATATCTAGCTCTTATATTGTGTTATCATCAATTCCTAAAGCCTTCATCCTGCGGTATAATGTGCGCTCGGAGATAAAAAGGTCACGGGCAGCATCCTTGCGTCTGTAGTTGTGACGCTTTAGAGCCTCAATAATCTGCTCACGCTGCATATCATCCTTTGTTATATATGTCTGCGTAGTGGCGGTGTCACGTGACGGGATGTCATCAACAACCTCAACAACGAAGTCATCATCATCGCGAGGTGCGGCGTGGTGCGTAGCCTCGGGGAGCAGTCCCATAACCTCATGCTGTGGGGTGTGGGATTGGGGTGTGTGGGTGTGCTGTGTCACTCCGTTAAGAGCCTCGGTCATCATGCGCTTTAATTCGTTGATATCATTGCGCATATCGAAGAGTATCTTATATAGAAGTTCACGTTCTGTAGCCATGTTGTCGTAGCTGGTAGGACCCCCTACAGCGCGTAGTGAGTACTCCTCGTCAGGAAGATAACGGCGTAGAATCTCCGCGGTGATATCGCGGCTCTTCTCTATGGCGGAAATCTGTTCGGCTACGTTTTTCAGTTGGCGGATGTTACCACGCCACTGATAGCTCTCTAGGAGCATGCGTGCGCCCTCATCTAAAACTATAGATGGCATGTTGTATTGTGTTGCAACATCGGATGCAAATTTGCGGAAGAGAAGATGTATGTCGCCCTTGCGCTCACGTAGTGCAGGTACCGAGATAGGTACGGTATTTAGACGATAGTATAAATCTTCGCGGAAACGACCCTCGCTAATAGCCTTCAGAAGGTCGTTATTTGTGGCTGCGACAACGCGCACATTAGTCTTCTGCACCTTTGCCGAGCCAACACGCATAAACTCTCCAGTCTGTAGCACGCGGAGTAGTCGTACCTGAGTAGATATAGGTAGCTCACCAACCTCATCGAGAAATATGGTGCCACCATCAGCCTCCTCGAAGTATCCCTTGCGGCTATCGATAGCTCCTGTGAAGGAGCCCTTCTCGTGGCCAAAAAGCTCGGAGTCTATAGTTCCCTCGGGAATAGCACCGCAGTTTACGGCTATATATTTGTTGTGCTTGCGTGCCGAGTATGCGTGGATTATCTGTGGAAAAAACTCCTTGCCGACACCGCTCTCACCTGTAACAAGAACAGAGAGGTCTGTAGGAGCAACACGCATTGCTACCTCTATGGCTGTGTTGAGCGCATCGGCATTGCCAATAATGCCGAATCGTTGTTTTACCGAAATAAGTGGCTCGTTTACAATCATATCTCTATCAATTCTTGTTAAAATCTGGGGTTAAGATAGCTGTTTGAGTAGGAGGTATTCTCCTCGGACTCACTCTTAACCTGCTCTATTGTTGTGGTGTCACGAAGTGTGGTGTCAGCACTCTCCATAGCAGTAGTGTCCACAATGCTATTTGTAGTAATAGCGACTGTAGAGTTGTTGTCACCACCGCGCCAAATCCATACTCCCCAAACAATGCCTATGATTAGCATTGTGAAAAGTAGTGCTGATAGTATCGTGCCAACTCCTCCACGTCTCTTTGTGTCGCCACGCTCCTCCTTGCGGCGTCTCTTATCCTTATCATATTTCAGACCTCGAAGGTAGGCGTCAGGCTTACCTATAGAGATGCTCTCATCTATGGCTTTTGGGGGCTTTGGAGTAGGTTTTGTCTCGCGATTCACTGTAGAGCTATCCTGCTTTATCTCTCTTCCCATAGCTCGCATGATTCGAACCTTCTCCCTCTCAAAAGTCTCAATAGGAGGTTTTATCTTTCCGCCAAATGTCTTTGGCTCAACCTTATGTCTAAAGACTATATTGTTATTTTGGCCAGGCGAAAACTCGCCAAGTCCCTCAATAACATAGGAATCCCCCTGACTAATAGCATGGTGTACCTCAAAAACAAGGCGGTCAATCATGCCACAAGCCTCAATCTCCTTTGCTCCATAAGCTATGAGCAGTGAGCGCAGAACACCATCATCGTTGCGTATAAGCTCCGAGAAGCGTATTACACCACTAGGCTGCTTTACGATAAATGCACCTAGCTTCGGCACAACAAGGCGTCTGTTGTGCTTAAGATATTCGATGAGTATGTTGGTAATCAACTTCACTTGTGTTCTGTATATATAACGTGCAAAGATACGAAAAAAATATAAATGCAACAAACAATGTGAAAATAAGGCTAATTACTATCTTTTAGAGAGGTGATGAATGACGATATTCTATTCTCTACTCTTGTCCAATATCGTATCTTTATTAGTAGTGGGAGGTGGTGTAGAGCTTATCCGTTGCAAAGATAATATTACAAAAGTGGCTGTCACAACAGATATGTCGGACAGCCACTTCTCTTATTGAAAGAATAAAGCTCTATTTTTGCTCGTTAAGAATGCGCATTGCAGCATCAAAAATCGCTGTATCATCCAATGTTACTACGCCACCATCTGGGCCCTGCTCAATATGAATACCAGCACCGTCCTTTGCCTCAAGGTGCTTGCCACCAAAGTAGTTACGTACAGTGTCTACATCGATTCCTAATTCGTCTGCTATGCGCTGCGAGCTACCACTGGGCAACTTATCCTTGATGCGGCGCAATTCGTTAAATGTAATAATCATAATTGTTCAAGTATTAAGATTAATGTTAATTATCCTTTCGTACTACTAAATTAATGCATTTTTTTGAAACTGCCAAACGATTTGCAATTAATTTCATAAAAAATAACATTTTGTCATCAATTATATGATATATAGCCAAAATTTGCGGCTCTATGATAATGTTATTTTGTAACTCCACAGCATCACAGATGCTCTACACTGCATATACTATAAAGAAAAGAGCCTGCTCCAGCGGAACAGGCTCTACTATAAAAATATCTATGCGTTACTCGTTAAGAGCTGCGTGTGCTGCTGCAAGACGTGCGATAGGCACACGGAATGGAGAGCAGCTTACGTAGTTCAAGCCAGCGTAGTGGCAGAACTCTACTGATGATGGCTCGCCACCATGCTCACCGCAGATACCACACTTCAAATCAGGACGTGTAGTGCGGCCCTTGAATACAGCCTCACGAACAAGCTGACCAACACCGTTGCGATCCAATACCTTAAATGGATCAGCCTTGAGGATGTTACGCTCGAGGTAGATAGGTAAGAACTTCGCGATATCGTCACGAGAGAAACCAAGGGTCATCTGTGTAAGGTCGTTAGTACCGAATGAGAAGAACTCTGCAACCTCTGCAATCTGGTTAGCGGTAACAGCAGCACGTGGAACCTCAATCATAGTACCTACAAGGTAGTCGATGCGGTCGTTACGCTCTGCAAATACAGCCTCGGCAGTCTTGTCGATGATGTTCTTCTGGTAGCGAAGCTCCTTGTGGTTACCTACAAGTGGAACCATGATCTCAACCTTAACAGGTGTGCCAGAAGCCTTAACATTCATAGCTGCCTCGATGATAGCGCGAGCCTGCATCTCGGTAATCTCTGGATATGTGTTACCAAGACGGCAACCACGGTGACCCAACATAGGATTAACCTCGTGCAATGCCTCAACCTTTGCTACAACCTTCTCGAATGGAATGCCCATAGCCTCTGCCATGTCGCGCTGATCCTTCTCGGTGTTAGGAGCAAACTCGTGCAATGGTGGGTCGAGAAGACGTACGATAACTGGGTAGCCATTCATAACCTTGAAGAGACCCTCAAAGTCACCACGCTGCATAGGCAACAACTTCGCCAATGCTACACGGCGGCCTGCCTCATCGTCAGAGAGAATCATCTCGCGGATAGCCTTGATACGATCACCCTCGAAGAACATATGCTCTGTACGGCAAAGACCGATACCCTGTGCGCCAAATGCAAATGCCTGCTCTGCATCGCGTGGAGTGTCGGCATTAGCACGAACATTCATCTTTGAATACTTGCCTGCAAGCTCCATAAGCTGACCGAAGTCACCATCGAGGTTTGCAGCCTGTGTAGCTACCTGACCAAGGTAAACCTCACCTGTAGAACCGTTCAATGAGATCCAGTCACCCTCCTTAATCTCAAAGCCATTAACCTTGATAGTGCGAGCCTTATAGTCGATCTCAAGCTCACCAGCACCTGATACGCAGCACTTACCCATACCACGAGCAACAACGGCTGCGTGAGATGTCATACCACCACGTGCTGTGAGGATACCTGCTGCATCCAACATACCCTTCAAATCCTCTGGAGAGGTCTCGATACGAACCAAGATAGCCTTCTGGCCAGTCTCGTTGAGAACCTTCTCTGCATCGTCAGCGAAGAATACCACAGGACCTGTTGCAGCACCTGGAGATGCTGGAAGACCCTTTACGATAACCTTTGCACTCTTGATAGCCTTCTTGTCGAATACAGGGTGGAGCAACTCATCAAGCTTCTCTGGCTCGCAGCGCAATACTGCAGTCTTCTCATCGATAAGACCCTCGCGAAGCATATCCATAGCAATCTTCACCATCGCTGCACCAGTACGCTTACCGTTACGGCACTGCAACATCCAAAGCTTACCATCCTGGATTGTGAACTCGATATCCTGCATATCTGTAAAGTATGTCTCAAGGTGCTTCTGGATGCCGTTAAGCTCTGCATATACCTCTGGCATAACCTCCTCCAATGAAGGATACTTCGCCTTACGCTCCTCCTCAGAGATGTTCTGTGCTGCAGCCCAACGCTTTGAACCCTCGATAGTAATCTGCTGTGGAGTACGGATACCTGCTACAACATCCTCACCCTGTGCATTGATAAGATACTCACCGTTGAAGATGTTCTCACCAGTTGCTGCATCACGAGAGAATGCTACACCAGTTGCAGAGTTCTCACCCATGTTACCAAATACCATGGCCTGTACTGATACTGCTGTACCCCATGCCTCTGGAATGTTGTTGAGCTTACGATAGAGGATAGCACGCTCGTTCATCCATGAGCCAAATACCGCGCAGATAGCACCCCAAAGCTGATCCCATGCACTTGTTGGGAACTCCTTGCCTGTCTGTGCCTTGATAGCCTTCTTGAACTCTACAACAAGCTCCTTCAAATCCTCGGTAGTGAGGTCAGTGTCGTTCTTAACACCGCGCTTCTCCTTCTGTGCATCGATAATTACCTCAAATGGATCGTGATCCTCCTTTGACTGTGGCTTCATATCGAGAACTACGTCACCGTACATCTGTACGAAACGGCGGTATGAGTCCCAAGCAAAACGTGGATTACCAGAGAGCTTTGCCATAGCCTCAACAGCCTCATCGTTCATACCAAGGTTAAGGATAGTATCCATCATACCTGGCATTGAAGCACGAGCACCTGAACGTACTGATACAAGAAGTGGAAGGTTTACATCGTTAAACTTACGACCTGTGAGGTTCTCGATATTCTTGATAGCTGCCTCAACCTCTGGGCGCAACATCTCGATAACCTTCTCCTTGCCCTGTGCGTAATACTCCGAGCATACATCAGTTGTGATGGTGAATCCTGGAGGTACAGGGATACCAATCAAGTTCATCTCGGCAAGGTTAGCACCCTTACCGCCAAGCAACTCTCGCATCTTGCCATTACCCTCTGCCTCTTTGTTGCCGAAGGTGTAGACACGTTTTACATCTGCCATAATTGTCTATTTTATAATTAGTTAAAATGATAATATCTTGTAAATATGTAGTGCTATCAAGGGCTTTGACACCTAATAGCTTACAAAAGTAAATAATATTTTTTTAAAAAGCAATAATTATACAATCAAAAAGTGGGCTAAATCGCTAATTTTATTATAAAAAATGGGACTGACTAAAAGTAACTTAGCCAGCCCCATAACTTAAGAGAGGGAATAAAAAGATGTAGTTTTAGGCTTGCGAAGCCCGAAAAAGCGGAGTTTACTGGGCGTAAATGAGCATTTTGAGGGCAAGCGTAACGACAAAATACACTTTTTATTTGTCGATTACGCCGCTACCTATAACCTCTTCGCCATCATACCATGCAGCAAACTGTCCTGCTGTGATGCCTCGTTGTGGCTCGTCAAAAAGAATATATAAACCTTCGCTATCCATAATCAGCTCTGCAGGCTGAAGTGGCTGACGATAGCGTATGCGAACCATGTATCTTCTTCGCTCACCAGGCTGCATGGCGTGTGCAGGATCTATCCAGTGAATCTCCTCGTTGAGAATATGTAGCGCCTTGCGATGAAGGCCTGGATGATTGTCACCCTCACCAACATATACCACATTCTCATTGACGTCAGTGCCTATGACAAAGAGTGACTCCTTTCGGCCACCTATACCAAGACCCTTGCGCTGCCCTATGGTGTAGAAGTGTGCGCCCTGGTGTGTGCCTATCTTCTTGCCATCGCGAACTGTAAGACGGTATGGTTGAGATAAGGCTTTGTAATCATCAGAATCACACTCTATTGCAAAGCGTGGTGAGTGGGGTAGTATCTCATGTACATTGCCCTCCTTGGCTGCCAATTTCTGCTGTAGGAATATGGGGAGATCCACCTTGCCAACGAAGCATATTCCTTGAGAATCCTTGCGCTTTGCTGTGGCTAGCTTCTGCTCCTCGGCAATACGTCTAACTTCGGGCTTTAGAAGCTCTCCAATGGGGAACATGGCATAGCTCAACTGCTCCTGTGTGAGTTGGCAGAGAAAATAACTCTGATCCTTATTCGGGTCACTGCCAGCCAAAAGTTTGTAGTGTGTAACGCCGTCTTTGTCTATAAACTCCTCGCGTCTACAGTAGTGTCCTGTGGCTACGCGCTCGGCACCTAGCTTGAGCGCCTCCTTGAGGAATACGTCAAACTTTATCTCGCGGTTGCAGAGTACATCAGGATTTGGGGTGCGCCCCTTCTCATACTCCGAAAACATATACTCGACTACTCGCTGGCGGTACTGCTCCGATAGGTCTACGTAGTGAAACTCTATATCTAGGCGTTTCGCAACAAGCTCGGCAAATACCTGGTCGTCATACCATGGACAGTCACCCTCGAGAGTTCCTGTGGTGTCGTGCCAATTACGCATAAAGAGGCCTATAACCTCATGTCCCTGCTCCTTAAGAAGGTAGGCAGCAACAGAGGAGTCTACGCCTCCTGATAGTCCTACGACAATGCGCATCTGCTCTGAAATTAGCGAATTAGCTGCATAAACTCATCGCGAGTGCGAGGGTCAGAGAGGAAGACACCAGTAAAGGCCGATGTTGATGTTACGGAGCGCTGCTTCTCCACACCACGCATCTGCATACATGTATGGCTAGCCTCGATGACTACGGCGACACCCAGAGGGTTGAGAGCCTGCTGGATGCAGTCGCGAATCTGCACTGTGAGGCGCTCCTGAACCTGAAGACGGCGAGCGAAACACTCAACGACACGAGCTATCTTCGACAGACCTGTGATATATCCATTGGGGATGTAGGCTACGTGGGCCTTGCCAATAAATGGCAACATGTGATGCTCACATACCGAGAAAAGCTCAATATCCTTAACAAGTACCATCTGCTGATACTCCTCTTTGAATATCGCAGAGCGGAGAATCTCAATAGGATCCTGGGCGTAGCCCTTGGTGATGAACGACATAGCCTTGGCTACGCGCTCTGGGGTCTTGATAAGACCCTCACGGTCGGGATCCTCGCCAAGTAGACGGAGAATCTCGCGATAGTGACCCATTAGCTCCTGGATTCGCTCCTCGTTGTATATATCTTCTCGTTTATAGTTTATTATCAAATCTTCCATATCATATATAATTATTTAGCAAAAGTAGGTAAATAATGGCTAATCTGCAAATATGTGTAAAACTTTGTTTGCGTGGATACTACTCCTGTGGTATAGCGAAGAGTGTGATATTCTCATCGCCAAGGCGTATCTTTAGCCACTGCTCTAGCTGCTGCTCCTGCTCTGCATTAAACGTGTCGATGCTCTTTATCATGATGATTGTGGAGTGGCGTGTGCTGTCGCTGTGAGTGGTGAGAACACTAGCTCCACGGGTGATATGTACCTCGGTGACGCTAGGGTGGTTGGTGCCAATCTCACGTGTAAGCTGTGAGTATGGAATCTTGTCGGCCTCGTATCTCTTAAGCTCGGCACGAAGACGCGATATCTCACTCTCACGAGCATCTATCTCATTGTCCATACGGTCGTATAAATCCTTAACAAGCTCCATCTCATTAACTCTTTCGGTGGTGGTGTGGTCGTTGATAACCAACTCCTCCTTATCAATGCCGTAGCGTGCTGCAGTGTTGTAGATGTTGCTCCTTGTGCTATCATCCAGAGGCTCGCCAACGAATGATATCTCAATAGTTGAGCCATCGGTGTGGTTAATCTTATAGTCGTAGATGATGCTCTTGCCGTAGCTCTTTGAGTGTTCAACAAAGGCTATGGCGCTCTCCTCAAACCTATTTTGTTTTATCAGGATTACCGCCGACCAGATGCTAGGAATGATAAAGAGTAGGATGAGTACAGATATTATACGCTTGGTCTTACGCCCTGTGTTGATGTCGTTATACTCGGCCTCTCGAAACTTGAAATACTTGACACTGATATATGTTGCAAGCATGATGAAGAGACAGTTGATGAAGAAGAGGTATAACGCACCAAAGAAGTAGCCAAAGTTGCCACTTGACAAACCAAAACCGGCGGTGCAGAGTGGTGGCATAAGAGCTGTCGCAATAGCCACACCCGCGAATACCGTACCCTTCTCCTTGCGGCACTGCTCGAAGATACCTGCGAAACCACCAAAAAGCGCGATTAGCACATCGTAGATGGTGGGATTTGTGCGGGCTAAAAGCTCTGTGGGGTTAGTTAAGTTCAATGGGGTAATCAAGAAGTAGAGGAACGAGGCGGTGAGACTTATGATCACCATCACAAGCAGGTTCTTGCCCGATGACTTCACAAGCTGTACATCGCTGATACCCAAGCCTAAACCCAAACCAAAGATTGGACCCATAAGTGGTGAGATGAGCATCGCACCAATAACCACAGGTATAGAGTTTACGTTCAAACCTACAGATGCTATGACAATGGCAATAGCCAAAATCCAGGCATTGGGGCCACGGAAAAAGATGTTGTTGCGAATATGCTTCTCGGCTAGCTCGGTATTGATATGTCCTTCAAGGTTTACGGATGAGCGAATTAGTGCGCCAATGTTTTTAATTATCCCCATGTTGGTAGTAGTTTATAATATATAAGGTATTTAATTTGGGTAGGTTGTACGGTGTTGTTAGGTTGTATTATAGACGAAAAAAAGAGAGTGAATAAAAAGTGTATTTTGTCGTTACGCTTGCCCTCAAAATGCTCATTTACGTTCAGTAAACTCCGCTTTTTCGGGCTTCGCAAGCCTAAAACTACATCTTTTTATTCACTCTTTTAGGTTATGGGGACTGGCTAAGTTACTTTTTAGTCAGCTCCTTAAAATTTTCTCTATTTATAGTTCCAGCAACCCATCAGGGAGGATGAACTTTATGCTTCGCTTGTCGAAGTCTATATGGGCTATAAACTCCTCTGCGGCGGGAATGAGATGCTCCTTACCATCAAGAGATATCTCAAAAAGAGGGTTTGCCTCGCTGTCGTAGTAATCAGTGAGCGTGCCTTTGCGACCATCTACCAATACGTCAAATCCTATAAGATCCTCCATGTAGAATTCATCGTCATCGTCACTCTCCTCATCAGCAATGAATATCTCGCGACCAACAAGAAACTCCTCGGCACGGCGTACGCTGTCTATGTCGTCAAACGATATTATTGCTCCTGATTGTCCACGGCGCTCAAATGAGCTACAAAAAATAGGAACCGCGAGCTTGTCTATAACGACAAACAGCGGTTCCTGTGTTGAGAAATCGTCAGGGAAATTAGCGTAAAGGGTAACCATTACACCGCCATCATTGCCGAAGATTCGGCCTATGCGTCCCACGGCGATCATAAGCACCTTGGATTAAGCCTCGGTAGCCTCCTCTGTGGTCTCCTCTGCAGCCTCTGCAGCCTGTGCAGCAGCCTTCTTCTCTGCGATAGCTGCAGCACGCTCCTCCTTGATCTTTGCCTCAGCAGCGAGCTGTGCCTTCTTTGCTGCGTTTGCATCTGAAGAGAGCTTGTTAGCCTTTGCGTCAATCTTGCTCTGCTTCTCCTGCAACCACTTGTTGAAGCGTGCCTCTGCCTCAGCCTCTGTGAATGCGCCCTTGGCAACACCACCCATGAGGTGCTTCATATACATTACGCCCTTGTACGAGAGGATTGCTCGACAAGTATCCGTAGGTTGTGCGCCCTTAAGTAACCAATTCAAAGCTCGGTCGAACTTCAAATCGATTGTAGCAGGATTCGTGTTAGGGTTGTATGTACCCAACTTCTCGATGAACTTACCATCACGTGGCGCTCTGCTATCTGCGGCAACGATGTGGTAGAAAGCGTAACCCTTCTTACCGTGACGTGCCAAACGAATTTTAACAGCCATTTGCTATAAAAATTTTTTGGTTAATAAATAATACGCATAACCCATTCGGGTTTTTTAGCGTGCAAATGTAGACATAATTTTTTGACTGGCAAAACTTTTAGCAATATTTTTTACTAAAGTGTGATATTTCTCCAGTTTTTACCTATTGGCCGACAATGAGAGTGGTAGTAATAACAGAAGGGATAGGATGATTTTTCTAATCATATCCTCTATATGCTATAGTCCGAGAAGCTTATCGAGCTTGTCGTGGAGGCGTGCGCCGCTATCCTCAAGCTCCTTCTGGATGGCATCTACGGCATCGTTCATCGCATCCTTATACTTGAAGAAGGCAACAACACGAACCTCCTTATTCTTATTCTTAAGCTCGCGATAGCACTCTACAGGGATGATAAGACGGCCTATGCGCTGTGTGATAAGACCCTTGCTTGCCTCTACAGTCTTGGTGATAGTAGCTGCCTCCTCGGGAGATAGCTGCTTATTGATGAGGGTGTTCTCAACCATAGCGGTAATCTCGGTAGAGATAGAACCAGCGATGTTAATCTTAGCAACCTCCAAGGCCTGCATCTTGGCACCATCATAGTTCTGGCCTACAGCCTGGGCGCTACCCTCAACAAATACTGGCTCACCGTTCTCGTCTCTCTGTGCCTGCAACTTCAAAGACTCCTCAATCTGTGTTGCGAGAGGTAGTTTGCCAATGGGAACTACCCAGCCTTCCTTCTCGTACTGCTTAACCATCTTGCGGATATCCTTTGCAGACTGTGCATTTACAGCAAGTGAACCCATGATGAGTACAAGAGCAAAAACCAATAATTTTTTCATAGTGCGTTTAAGTTTGTGTTGGACAAAGCTCCATTGTCCTATTGTAGTGTGAAAGGGTGTGGAGCCATCGGCATATCCGATGTGGGCAAGATATGGCGAAATGCCGTATCTTGCTCCGTGGGCAGATAGACCAAGTACACCTTTGTTAATAAATAATTGTTTGTAATGCAAAGATATATAAAAAATGTTAATCACAAAATAATGGTTTCAAAAATATTGTATGGCCTGTGTTTTGCAGTAGAGGAAGTGTGTCTAATATAAAAATTAAAATTATGATGCCAGTAAAGAAATTAAATCGATTGCCAGGACTCTTTGGAGATATCTTCTACGAGCAGTGGCCAGAACTCTATGCTAAACGGAGTACTACACCTCAAATTAACGTCATAGAGACAGACAAAAAGTTTAAGATTGAGATTGCAGCGCCAGGCATGACCAAAGATGATTTAAAGGTTGAGTTGAACAACGAGAATCAGCTGATAGTCTGCTTGGAAAAGGAGATGGAAAAACGTGAGGATGGTGAGCCTTGCTGTGGTGAGGAGTGTTCATCACACGAGAAGCATCACTACCTACGTAGGGAGTTTTACGTCACCTCATTTAGGCAGATATTCAACCTGCCAGAGAGTGTAGATCGCGACAAGATAGTGGCAAAGATGAAGCATGGTGTGCTGTGTATCAAGCTTCCAAAACGCGAGGGTATGGAGCAGCTGCCAGAGATGAGGCAGATTGCCATAGAGTAGGTCTTGCTAGATAAACAAAAGAGGAGTAGTGGTATTACCGCTACTCCTTGTTGTTACGCTCCTCCCTCTCTCGAAGTTGTCGCGAAATCTCTGCTATGCTCCTCATTATTGCCCACGATATAAGGGTGGTTGCAAAGATGAGTATGGCACCACATATAGCCCAAAGCATAGGAGATGGTAGCTCAAAGTCGATGATAAGGGGGGATATCAGTGTGCCAAATGTGCAAAATAGGCCTAGGACAAGGATTATGTCGCCAGCGTTCACAAGTACGGCCTCGCGGAAGATATATTTTGCCTTGGGACGTGGTGTGGCGTTAGTGTAGTTGTCGCGTTGCACAACCTCGTTAATCCCCTCGGGTGTTGGCTCTGTAATATTCTCGGGACGCTCCGCGCCGCAGTGTGGGCAGAGTTTTAAGTCGTTGTTTACAAGGTTATTGCAGTGACGACACAGCCAGCTATGTTGCTCTATATTTGTCATGGCTAGTTTGATTTAGCAGCTTCGGTGTGGTCAATGTCGCATCCTGCGCAGTTGCCCGAGCAGATGTTGTCGGAGTCGCAATCTGTAAGACCCATATCCTCGCGAGTCTCCTGCACGGCACATTTAATACCCATCTTCTGCATGGTAGGGTTGGTCGATATCTCGGACTGGATATGGTGACCCTTGAAGATGTATGTCAGTGAAAGTGCCAAGGCGAAGAATCCTACAATGGCGACAGCGGCAATAATGGTGACAAGTATGGTAGACATATTTTTTTGTGTTATTATTGTAAATTAGTGCAATTATATTGCTCTTTTCGGTGCAAATTTATATATTTGCAGAGTAATTTGCAAATGTTGCAGTTGCTCGTTAGATGAATGACTCTATTTAATTGTTTTATATTCACTTATTTAGTGTATGAAGATAGTTATTGCTGGCGCAGGAGATATGGGTACTCACCTCTCGAAGATGTTGAGTGGTACGGGCCATGAACTTACTGTGGTGGATGTAGATGCCAAGGCTTTGGCCGAGGTGGGAAATCTTGTGGATGTGGTGACTGTGGAGGGTGATACCACGCAGTTCTCGGTGCTACGCCGTGCTGGAGTGCGTAAGTGTGACCTCTTTATCGCAGTGCGCTCGGTGGAGAATGATAACATCCTTTCGGCAGTGATGGCAAAGCAGCTGGGAGCAAAAAAGGCCATAGCACGTGTGGATAGCAATGAGTATCTAGAGCCTAATAGCAAGGAGATATTTATCGACATGGGTATCGACTATCTCTTCTATCCCGAGCAGATTGCTGCACATGAGGTTATCAATCTGCTAGGTCATACCTCATCTACGGAGTATGTGGACTTTGCTGGAGGTAAGCTTACCATGGTGGCCTTCCGCCTAGAGCTTACATCGCCACTACTAGGTCGCTCCATAATCGATGCTGAATGTTCGGATGAGGATTTGGAGTATCGTGTGGTGGCGGTAGTGCGCGACCAAAAGACAATAATCCCTGGCATAGATGATAGATTCGAGGAGGAGGATATGGTCTATGTGATATCGCGAAATAATGCTACAAACAAGGTTGTGGAGCTTTCAGGACGCCGTGAGGTGGAGATACGTAACATGATGATTCTCGGAGGTTCGCGTATTGGTGTGCGTATTGCCAATGAGCTGCAGAACGATGTAAATATAAAGCTCGTAGACTACGATGCTGATAAGGCTTTTCGCCTTGCCGAGCGCCTCGATAAGACGCTTATCATAAATGAGGATGGCCGCGATACCGAGGCTATGATGGAGGAGGATTTGTCGGGTATGGATGCTTTTGTGGCGGTGACAGGACGTAGTGAGACAAATATCCTTGCGGCGATGTTGGCAAAACGTATGGGTGTGAAGAAGGTGATTGCCGAGGTGGAGAACCTGAACTACATCTCGTTGGCGGAGAGTATCGGCGTAGATACCATCATCAACAAAAAACTTGTGACGGCATCGAATATCTTTCGCTTCACAATGACCTCGGAGGTGCAAAATATAAAGTGCTTGACAGGTAGCGAGGCGGAGGTTATGGAGTTTATAGTGAAGCCAAATTCGCCAGCTACGAAGCAGAAGATTCGTGACCTAGGACTCCCCGAAAACTCTATAATAGGTGGCGTGGTACGTGGTGATAGGGTATTCATTGCCATTGACGACACCCAGATACATGCCTACGATAGAGTGGTGGTATTTGCAATGCCCGATGTGGTGATGCAGGTTGCTGAATACTTTAATTAATAGGTGTAACACACTGTAAACTAGATGATAATATAACAAACATATATAAAACACTAACACCAAATTATGTATATTGCTATTGCGGGTAACATCGGTAGCGGAAAGACCACCCTCACCGAGATACTTACCAAACGTTATGCTGCCAAGGCTTACTACGAGGATCTGGCAAATCCCTACATCAGTGACTTTTATGAGGATATGGGACGCTGGTCGTTTCATTTGCAGTTGTGGTTTCTCGGTAGTCGCATACAGCAGACACTGACAATGTTGGCTGATGAGCAGGATAATATCGTGCAGGATAGAACGATATATGAGGATGCACATATCTTTGCCGATAACCTTCATGCCATGGGCCTCATGGCAAGCCGTGACTTCGATACCTATATGAAGATGTTTAACATCGAGCAGGCGTTGTTGCCAAAGCCAGATGTGTTGATATATCTCAAGGCGAGTGTCCAAACGCTCATCGCACAGATAAAGATGCGCGGTAGGGAGTATGAGCAGAATATTGATGAGGAGTATCTGCAGCGTCTCAACGACAAGTATAACCACTGGATAGAGAATATCTACGAGGGTAGGGTGCTAGTGGTAGATAAGGATGTGGATGACTTTATTGCAGACCCAACGATTATAGACCGTATATGTGCCTCGGTGGAGGAGATGTGTACAGGAAAGAGACAGCTTTAATACCCGATAGAAGATGGCAACACCACTACCAGAGGAGTTTGTATGCTCGATGCGCGAGATGCTTGGCACGGAGGCTGAAAGTCTCTTTGAGGCTCTAGATACCCCTGCCGAGGTCTCTATAAGGGTGAACCCCGCAAAGCCTGCCGAGACCTTTGAGGGTGAAGCTGTGGGGTGGTCGAAGTGTGGTAGGTATCTCGAGGAGCGCCCACAGTTTACACTCGACCCGCTGCTTCACGGTGGAGCATACTACGTGCAGGAGGCCTCATCGCAGTTTGTGTCGCATATCCTCGAGGGTGATGACCTCAGAGGAGGACGTATCTTGGATATGTGTGCTGCGCCAGGTGGTAAGACTACGGTATACTCTACGAAGGTCGGTCGTGAAGGCCTTGTGGTGGCTAACGACATCTCTCACAGCAGAGCCTTGGCACTCTCGGATAATGTGAAGCGCTGGGGTATGGGTAATGTCGTTGTTGTGTGTAATGAGCCAGCAGATATAGCCAATTTTGAGGAGTGGTTTGATGTTGTTGCGGTGGATGCTCCATGTTCGGGTGAGGGTATGTTTCGTAAGATGGAGGAGGCGCGTGCGGAGTGGTCCTCTGCGGGTGTGAAGCAGTGTGTGGCACGACAGCGCGAGATACTTGCCGAGGCGTGGCGTACGTTGCGTCCTGGGGGTAAGCTGATATATAGCACCTGCACCTTTAATGCTAGCGAGGATGAGGGTGTTGTAGAGTGGCTTGTGGAGGAGTTTGGTGATGATATGGTGGCCGCGGAGCATATTGAGACACTCGATGAGTGGGGTATAGTGCGTAGCGATATAGGCCCTTTCCAATGTTTTCACTTCTACCCTCATAAAGCTCGTGGCGAGGGATTTTTTGCAGCTGTGGTACGTAAAGGCGAGGGCGCGGTGAGACGCCGTGCGCCCAAGGTGAAGCGTAGTGCTTTGGTGCCACTTAAGGGTGCTGAACTAGCTGAAGTGTCACGTTGGGTTGATGGTGCTAATGAGATGAGTTTTAGAAGTCTTAATGGTACTATCATAGGCTATCATAATGCCGTGGTGGAGGATGTCGTGCAGCTAGCAGGGTCGTTGTATGTGGTGTACTCGGGTGTGGTGTGTGGTGAGATATTTAAGGGTGTGTTGAAGCCCGAGCATCCCTTGGCGCTCTATGTGTGGCGCAATCGTAGTGTGGTGGCAGAGGTGGAGGTGAGCCTAGAGGATGCGTTGAACTATCTGCGCAAGCAGGATATTGCTGCAGCGCAGTTTAAGGAGGGTGTAAATGTGGTGATGTATAAGGGTGTGGCTATAGGCTTTGTGAAGCGCATAGGCCAACGCTGCAATAATATGTACCCCAAGGATTTAAGAATATTAAAACTATAGAGATATATGGCAAAGCTACTTTATTCGATGGGTGAGGTTACGGAGATGTTCGATGTTAATGCATCGTTAATCCGCTACTGGGAGTCGAAGTTCGACTGCATAAAGCCTCATAAAAATAAGAAGGGTAACAGAATGTTTACCCCATCTGATATCGAGAACCTAAAACTTATATACCACCTTGTGAAGGAGAAGGGTATGACCCTCGAGGGTGCTAACCTTGCGATGAAGCGCCGTGGCAAGAGTGTTAAGCGTGATGTATCTATCTTGGAGCGTCTGCAGAACATACGTGCTATGTTGCTCGAGATTCGTGAGACGTTGGGCGATGACTCTCCTGTGGAGTATGAGGCGCCTATAGAGGCAATGGCGGAGCTGATAACAGATGTGGAGAGCGCTGCCAAGGCTGATGTGGTGGAGGGTGTTACAACGCCAACCTCTGAAGAGACCGTGGCGGAGAGTGCAGAGCCTGCAGAGGCTGTGGTGGAGGCAGAGCCACGTCGCCGTGGTCGTCCACGTAAGCAGGAGGCTAATGAGGCTGATAGCGAGGCTATGCAGAGTGTTACACGCCGCCGCACAAAGAGTAAGAAGGGTGAGGAGAAGGAGTTGTTCCCATTCTACGAGCAGTCGCTATTCTAATGTTGTAACGATATGAAGATTAGGGATATAGCTGTAGCAATAGAGGAGTTTGCACCACTGCGCCTGCAGGCTGACTACGACAACTCGGGACTCATCGTTGGACGCATGGATGATGAGGTGCATAAGGCGCTCCTGGCGGTTGATGTTACCGAGGAGGTGATGGACGAGGCGGAGCGTGAGGGGTGTGATATAATCATCACGCATCACCCCATAATCTTTACACCTCTGAAGCGCCTAAATTCTGCAACATACGTGGAGCGATGTGTGGAGCGTGCCATACGTAAGGGTATCGCGTTGTATGCCTGTCACACCAACCTTGATAGTGTGGTCAATGGCACTAGCTGGAGCGTGGGTGCTATGATAGGCCTTGAGGCTATGACGGTGTTAGAGCCTCGTGCTGGGGAGCCGAATGTAGGTTATGGTGTGGTAGGAGTGTTGCCCCGTGCCGAGGATGCTATGGCATTGCTGCAACGTGTAAAAAGCCTCTTCGAGGTGGGTGCTGTGCGCTATAGCGAAATACCCGAGGAGGGTATGATGGTGCGCCGTGTGGCGATATGCACAGGTGCAGGACGCTCGCTCATTGGTGAGGCTCATGCTGCGCAGGCCGACCTATATATCACCGCTGACCTCCGTTATAATGACTTTATGGAGGGTGAAAAACGTATGATTATAGCCGATATCGGACATTTTGAGAGCGAATTTTGCGCAATTCGCATTTTGAATGATGTATTATCAAAAAAAATGTGTAACTTTGCAGTTCGCAAGAGCCAATGCTCGCGAAACCCTATACACTACTTATTCTAGGATAAAATAACTAAACGAATAACTATATGGCACAGAAGAAGACAAACGATGTTGACTACTCGATGCAGGAGAAGATTATGGCACTCTACGAGTTGCAGAAGATTGACTCGGCGATTGATGAGATTAACAAGATCAAGGGTGAGCTACCTCTAGAGGTACAGGACCTTGAGGATGAGCTTGCAGGCCTTAACACTCGTATTGAGAATGTAAATGCCGAAATCGAGGAGCTTAATTCATTGACACGTCAGCGCAAGCGCGAGGTAGACCAGGCACAAATCATGATTGGTAACTACAAGGAGCAGCAGAACAACGTGCGCAACAACCGCGAGTATGACGCCATCACAAAGGAGATAGAGTATCAGGAACTTGAGATAGAACTTGCAGAGAAGCGTCTTAAGGAGTATGCTGCACAGATGAAGGGCAAGAAGGCTGTAATTGAGGAGACTAACAACCTTGTGCGTGAGCGTACCATCGACTACAACGCAAAGAAGAGCGAGCTAGACTCTATCGAGGCAGAGACTGCATCACAGGTTGCAGAGCTTACTGCAAAGGCCGAGAAGGCAAAGGCTCCTATTGACGAGCGTCTTCTAGCTGCTTACAACCGTATACGTAGCAACGTGCGTAATGGTCTTGCCGTGGTAACAATCTCTCGTGATGCTTGCGGTGGTTGCTTCAACCGTATTCCTCCACAGCGCCAGTCTGATATCCGTCAGGGTAAGAAGTTGATTGTGTGCGAGTATTGTGGACGAATCCTCGTGAATGAGTAATCGGCGATATCTATCGTACAGATATAGATTAAGAAAATGGCGAATGGTAACCCCTTTCGCCATTTCTTGTTTTTATACCACTGCTCATATTCTGCTGAACACTCCTCATAAGTAGACTGATATACCTATATATATTATATTAGCTGCAAAATCCCCCTGTTCGTATGAAAATATGGGCTATTCAACGAGAAATAGGGGGTGTTGTACGCTAGTGTGTTGGTAATCTCTGCTATAATAGCTATTGATAGTAACTTTTTTATGTAGATTGCTTTGCGATATTCATATTGTTTTGTACATTTGCGCAACTATTCTAATTAAAATATGAAAGTAGTAAAGAGTGTAGCTGACCTTAAGGCAGCTTTGGCCAACTGCCCAAAAGAGGGTATAGGCTTTGTACCTACCATGGGTGCTTTGCATCGCGGTCACCGTTCGTTGGTGGAGCGCGCACGACAGGAGAATGAGACTGTTGTGGTGAGTGTCTTTGTGAACCCCACACAGTTTAACGATAAGAACGACCTCAAGAACTATCCGCGTACACCAGAGGCAGACTGCGCAATATTGGAGGCTGCAGGTGCCGATGTGGTTTTCATGCCTGCGGTGGAGGATATATATCCAGAGCCTGATACTAGAGTCTTCGACTTTGGCCTTGTAGATAAGGTTATGGAGGGTGCTACACGCCCTGGACACTTCAACGGCGTGGCACAGGTGGTGAGCCGCCTCTTTGCCCTAGTAAACCCACAGCGTGCTTACTTTGGTGAGAAGGATTTTCAGCAGATTGCTGTAATCAAGGCTATGGTTGCGCAGCTGGCAATCGAGGTAGATATTGTGGAGTGTGCCATAGTACGTGGCGAGGATGGTCTTGCACTCTCTTCGCGTAATGAGCTTCTCACTTCGGAGCATCGCAAGGCAGCACCACATATTTACGCTACCATCAGCCAGTGTGCTGCAAAGATGGCGACTATGACTCCTAGCGAGCTTACGGCGTGGGTGGTTGAGACTATCGACTCAAATCCACTCCTCAAGACTATCTATTTCGAGGCTGTTGATGCCAAGACAATGCAGAAGGTGGAGGCGTGGAGCGACTCGGAGCGTATCCAGGGTTGCTGTGCTGTGCAGGCTGGCGACATCCGTCTTATAGATAACATTCGCATTAAATAACCCAAGCTATGTTTATTGAGAGAATGAAATCGAAGATTCACCGTGTGCGTGTCACCGAGTCGAATCTAAACTATGTAGGTAGCATCACCATTGACGAGGATTTGATGGATGCTGCGGGACTTATCGAGGGCGAGAAGGTGCAGATTGTTAATAATAACAATGGCGAGCGCATCGAGACCTACGTTATCAAGGGTGAGCGTGGCAGTGGATGTATATGCCTTAATGGCGCCGCAGCACGCAAGACCGCAGTGGGAGATATCGTAATCATTATGGGTTACGGATTCATGGATTTCGAGGAGGCAAAGAGCTTTGAGCCAAAGGTTGTCTTCCCCGATGAGCGTACAAATAGACTTCTGTAGATGCAGCAGTAGCGCTTGATGTAAAAGGGGCTATGTAATGGGAGTTTAGGGAGATGTAAGTCTTCCTAAACTCTCTGAACTTTCAAGAACCTTTCTATAGTGAGAATGATAAGCTAAAACTACAAACTATAAACTATAACACTTTATGAAACACTTTATTATGCTTTTGGCCATCGTATCGATGGCACTTTCGGTGTCGTGTAGCAATGAGGCTGCCGATGCTCCAAAGGTAAAGTTCGAGGTCACTTCGGGTGTCGAGTACAAGGTAGATGCCAATGGTGGTGATATCTATGTAGCCTACATCTCGGAGGAGGATGTAACTGCAACAATAGTAAGTGGCAATGAGGCTATTAAGGAGATTAAGAACCCTGCGAAGGGTATCCTTGTAGTTACCTTCAAGGCCAATACTACAGGCGCTATGCGCACCGCGGTAGTAGAGTTACGCAGTGTGAAGGACTTTGCTACACTTGTCTTCCTACAGGCTAGCGGTACGGTAAGTGGCAATGCTGACGTAAACTTCGCGGCTTCATCTATGGATGGCTATTACTATGGAGAGAAGTATGGCGAGGGTAGCGATAGATATGCCTTCTTCCTATCTGACAAGGGTCTTAATAATGGAGGTCAGGCTTACGGAAATGGCACATATTATTATATTGACTGCTTTGGCCCTGCTACCAAGAGCAATTCGTTGCCTATAGGTACATATACCTTTGATGCTGCAAATAGCGGCGAGCCTTACACCATAAACAGCGAGAACAGCCAGCTTATGCTCACCGGCGAGACTGTGGAGGATATCGAGGTGATATATATGACCAATGCAAAGATGGTGGTGTCGGCAAATAAGATTGTGCTTGAGGCTACTCTCGATGGCCGTGTGCATAAGGTTACCTTCCAGGGCGACCTCGCACTCGAGGATGTCAGCGGCGAGAATACCGGAGGCGATAATGGCAATGGTAATGATGACCCTACAGGAGGTCAGGATGGCGAGGCACAGAGTACTCTTGAGCAGGATCGTCATGTAACCTTCGATGGTGAGCATCGTGCAAAGTGGGGCTATGAGGGTGACTACTGGCAGGTAGGATACTCAAACTACACCATCTACATCATGAATAAGTCGGGAGGCTATGTGTATGGTGATACGCTACAGTTTGACCTTATCACAAACAATAAGTCGCAGGATGGTCAGTTTGCTGGTAAGTATACCATCTCTAATACACCAGGTAAGATGGTTATGATGGCGGGCTTCACAAATAAGTATGCCCAGGCTGTAGGTAGCTGGTTCTATGAGTATGGTGGTGGTTCGGCAAGTGGATATAAGAATTACGCCATGATAAAGAGTGGTAGCGCCGAGTTCATCGACAACGGCGATGGTACACACACCGTGATTCTTGATGCCTACGACTACAAGGGTAACAATATTACTTGTAACTGGACAGGTGTAATTGAGGAGGATTAATAACTAATGTAATAACAATATTATGAATAAGATACAACAACTATTATGCTTGATTCTTGCCCCTGCGCTTCTCGCTGTGGGATGTAACAAGAGTGCAGATAATGCCACTGCGGTAACGCCTACGATATCGCTTACGGCTGTGGATACTACATCTGATTCTATCACCTTTGTCCTAAATGTTAAAGATGCCTCGGAGGTCGCATATATGCTCTATGATGGCGATAACATCACGGCTGATGCTGTGCTTTCTGGAGGTACTGCAACAGAGGGTGGTGTAATCACTATTGATGACCTAGATGCTGATACCAAGTACTATGTTGCGGCTGCAGCACGCAATGGTGATGTTAAGGTAATGGCAGAGCCAATCATGATGACTACCAAGAGCGCTACAGGTGGCGGTAATAATGGTGACGATGATGATGACGATGATGACAATAATGGTGAGCTTCCAGAGATTGAGGGCGTGGAGAATATTGTTATCACCAAGACCAAGGATGGCCGCTGGTATGAGCCTTACAACTACTATGTAACCTTTGTACGTGACAATGGCGACCGTATCATCCTCGACTTCTATACTCTCGATGAGACTATGAGCGTCTACTTCCCTTATGGTATGTATAGCTTTGACACAAACTATGCACCATTTACCATTCATAGTGAGACATCGGGATATATTCCAAATGGTAAAAGTGCTGATGGTGAGGGTTATCTCTTCACTGATGGCTATGTTTCTGTAGATGTTGTCGATGGCTATTATGCTGTATACATGATGCTCACATACGATGAGGATGGTACACAGCGAACCATTCAGGGTTACTACCACGGTATATTGTCGGGTGCTTCAGTTCCAGAGGGTGATGATACCGGCTCTGATGAGCTTATCGAGGTATTGGAGGTAGGCTCTAACTCCTTCAGCTTTAGAATCAATGCCGAGGAGGGTCAGTATTGGCGTTGCTCGGTTGTAGATAAGCGTGTATATGACCTATCTTCGCCAAATCCTGGTGCGTGGGTTGTTACCTATGGCTTCATGCTTGAGGGTACTCTAACCTTCAACTGGGAGAATGGTAAGGAATGTGAGCATGTTCCAGGTTTGGTTATGGAGGCTATGTCCTCTACGGACTACATCATCCTTGCTGCACTTATGGATGTCAGCGATGGCCAGGAGAATAGCCTTCTCGGCGGTGTGGAGATGGTGCAGGTGCGTACCAAGGCTCCTGCTCAAGGTACAGGAACTGTAGATATACATATTGATGAGATAAATCGCAACGATGTGGTCTTTGACTGTATTTTTGGCGATGATGTGTGGTGCTGCTATGTGGCTATGATGCCTACACAGCGCCTTGAGGAGATTAAGGCTGGTGAGTATGCGCAAGCTGGCTTTACTTCATACGAGTCGTGTATGATATCTCTAATCCCTGCTTTGAGTCATGATTCAAAACGTCAGTTCCTTGAGACAACACTCGACTATAAGTGGGATTACCTCAACTACAACACAACGTATACTATGTGTGTCTTGGTGGAGGATATGAATAAGGGTGTTAAGTTCTTTGAGTGTGAGCCGTTTACAACAGCGAACTAAAGTATAACTTTGATTTATATTTCTAATAGAGAGAGCCTGTTCCGATTGGGAGCAGGCTCTCTTTTTGTTGTTAATATTCGTTTTAGAAGTTGTATTGCGCCATGATGCTTATGCGGTTGGCGCTATTCTTCTCGCCTCCCATATTCTTGCGTGCGCCATGTAGGTACTCCACAGCTAGGGTGAGGTTTGATGTGAGGTTGTAGAAGGCATTGGCAAAGATATACTCTCCCTTGCGATATTGGCCATCTGATAGGTAGCCATTGTGCTTCTCTAGGTGTACCTCGGAGTAGCCTCCTGCGAGCCATAGAACGTTAGGCAGGATGTTTACCTGTGCTGCAGCCTGCCAGCCCCACATAGGCATTGTCTGCATGCGTGTAGGGTCTTCGGGGTCATAGGCAAAGTCGTATGGCGAGCCTGCAAGGTCTTGGATATAAGGTGTTATACCCTTACCATATACACCATTCATGTAGAGATCCACCCATTGGCCGATGTCTATGTGACCACTCAACTGAATACCCCAACCTAGTTGTGTGGTGTTCTCTCCTGTGCGGTTGTTATGTAGATACATGTCGCGTATGACCGCCGAGGCGCGAATATGACTAGTGCGATTCTCGCCCCAGGCATACCCTACATAGGCTATGAAGTCGGGAACACGCTGGTATATAGGCGAGAAGTTTTCGCCGTAGGTGCCATTTACCGCGGGCATCTCCGCTGCAGCACCTATGGTCATGTGGTTGCGCAATAGGCTATACTCGTAGCGTATCATCTCATTGAAGGCGAAGTTGTAGGCATTAGGACCTTGGAAGTCTATTGTTGTAGGAGCTGCCTCGAGGTCGCAGAATGTTGTAACGTCACGTCCTATGGTAAAACCCTTGAAGCTAACGTATGCTGAACGTAGACGTGGAATGTAGGTAAACTCCTCGCCACCTCTGAAGTCCATATCGCTATATATCACCACGCGGCCCAGCAAGTCGCTCTTTATCACAGCCTTGAGGAATAGTCGCGATGTCGAGGCATCCATCATCACACGCTGCTTATTTTGCCAGCTGTGTTTCATAGGGATATCGTATGGCACGAAATCTATATTGCCCATGGCACCCCTAAAGTCGTAGCTGGTGCGTAGGTTTACATATCCACCTATACCCAGCGCAAAGCGGTTGTTGTGAGATGAGAAGATAAATTGTGGGTTTTCGGTCTGCTGGAATCCGTGGCGATGTGTATCTATGAAGTGATCTTTCACCTCACTGCATCTGTTATCACACTCGGCCTTCCCCTTTGCTACCATGTACACCGTAGGTGTATACTCCTCAATCTCGTAGTATACAACTTGAGCCGATAGGGTAGTCACACCTATAATAAGGCTCAAAACAGCTAGAAATAAATGTCTAAATTGTTTCATAATCAACTTGTTTTAGTTAATACTCGCTTCGATTGTAGCAACTAATATGCCAATGCTGTGGGGTAGATATTTCTCTCCTTTGTGATACTCTTTGCGCGATATTTGATGTGTTTTATCCTGAATCAATTATCTGTGTTATATGAAACAACTCCTCGCTCTACTCCTTGTGGCTATAACCGCTGTAGTACCTCTCGCTGCGCAGTATGATATGACGTTTCGCGAGGCACTCGATGCTATGCTTCTGAATAATGGCTCTGCAAAGAGCGCCCGCTATGACGTTGATGCTGCCTACAATCAGCTACATGTCTCGCGTGGCTTACGTCTACCAAAGGTTGATGTGATTGGAGGTTTTACGCTGATGCAGCGCAATGTAGATATAGATTTGGGTGGTACAAAAGGTGTTGTTGCGGAGTCGATAAAGGGTCTTATAAATAGCTCGGTCACTAGTGGCCTTATCAGCTCCTCTGTAGCGCAGGCTCTTGCCGAGGGTCTATCTCCCTTGATGGCTGTAGATTGGCGCTATACGCTGCAAAAACGAGCCTTTGGTGTGATAGGAGCTACAGTGTCGCTACCTATTTATATGGGTGGTCGCATAAATATAGCAACAAAGGTGGCGGAATTGGAGCTTGAATCCTCTAGTTATGCTCTTGATGCCACGGAGAGTCATCTTGTTACGGAGCTTGTGGAGTGTTACTATGGTGTTATAGTGGCTCGTAGTGTTGTAGATGTTAGGCGCGAGGTGGTCTGTGCTATGTCGCGTCACCTCTCTGATGCACAAGCCATGGAGCAGGAGGGTGTTGTTGCCTCTAGTGCTGTTGCATATATGCGCTTTAAGCTCTCCGAAGCAGAACGTGACCTGCAAGAGGCAATAGGCAAGGTTAGTGTTGCCGAGGCGGCTCTAAATCTTATTATAGGCAATGAGGAGAGTGTGAATCCCGTAGATAGAATTTTTCTATATGATGATATTTATGCCGTTGATTACTATATGGATATGGCAGATGCACTAAATCCAATTCTATGTGGTGTAAGGCTGCAACAACAACTCTCTTTGGAGGGTGTTAAGCTAGCTCGCTCCTCGCTCTATCCCGAGCTATTTGCTATGGGTGCTGCGGCAATATATAGTTATCAGTTGAGCGATATGGTGCCGCGCTGGAGTATCGGTATTGGGGTGCGTATCCCTATATTTGATGGTCTTGGTAAGGAGTATAATCTCCGAGCTGCAAAGCGTGAGTCGCAGAGTGTAGCTTCTATGGTAGAAGATGCTCGAGGTGATATTATGCTTCTTGTTGATAAAGAGTATTATGCGTTGCAAAATGCTATCTATAATATCAAGGCTATAAGGGATGCTATGGCCTTTGCAGAGAGTTATTATTACTCTGCTTCGGAGGGGTTTCGTGAGGGTGTAGTGTCGCCCTCTGATTTGTATGATGCTTGCGTGGCTGTTGCCGCTGTGCGCGTTGAGTTTCTTGATGCTGCCTATCAATTTTGTCTATCTCTGGCTCGGCTTCTCGAGGCGTCAGGGTTGAGTGATACCTTTGTGAGTTATTTAGAGCAGGGTGAAAAGGTCTTTATATAAAAGCTGTAATAGTATGAAAACTAGTGTAAAGAGTCTGTTGTTTATTGTTGGCGTTGTGGTCATATTCCTCTGTGGCTGGTTGTTATATCGCTATGTTTATAACGAGAATGTGGCGGTACTTGAGGGTGTTGTGGAGTGTCGCACATACCGTGTCTCCTCGAAGCTCGCAGGACGTATCGACTCCCTTATGGTGGAGGAGGGTGATTGGGTTTTGGAGGGTGATTTGCTCTATACCATTTCTACTCCCGAGCTGGATGCAAAGTTGCAGCAGGTGACAGCGCTTGAGGCTGCTGCCGAGGCACTGAATATGGAGGCGGAGAGTGGTGTTCGTTGGGAGGAGGTGGCCGCGGCAAAGAGTCTATGGCATAAGGCGTTGGCAGGACAGGAGCTTGCGGAGAAGAGCCTTGCGAGGGTGAAAAACCTCTATGATAAGGGTGTTGTGCCACGCCAGCAATATGATGAGGCTGTGGCGAATTTTGAGGCTATGCGAGCTTCGCAGCAGGCCGCTAGGTATGGCTATGATATGGCTCTTGACGGTGCTACGCGGCAACAACGTGCGGCGCTCGCTGCTAAAGTTCGAGAGGCTCAAGGTGCTGTGGATGAGGTACGTGCATATATGCGTGATTCGCGCCTATATGCCCCTATTTCGGGTAGGGTGTCGAATATCATTTCGGAGCCTGGAGAGCTTGTTTCTGTGGGATATCCGGTTATTACCATGCTGGATCTCTCTCATTGCTGGGTGGTGTTTAATATTAAGGAGAGTGATATGTCTGATGTCACGCTTGGTGCGATGTTTCAGGGTTATCTCCCAGCGCTCGATAAGAGTATAGAGTTTGAAGTTTACTATATAGCCTCCGAGGCCGATTTTGCAACGTGGAGCGCTACGCGAGCTAGGGGAGGTTTCGATATTCGCACCTTTGAGGTTAGGGCGAGGCCTATAGGTGATAATGTCGCTATTTTACCAGGTATGAGTGTTGTTGTAGATAATATTAAGTGATATGGTATATGTCTTTTATATCCAGTGTTTTTGCAGCGTTTAAAAGAGAGGTGCTTGAGGTGGCTCACAATAGGTTATATTTGGCTATTATTATGCTTATTCCTCTTTTCATGATTATCTTCTTTACGGCTATGTTTTACCGTGGGGAGATAGTGGATTTACCTATTGTCGCTGTTGATCATAGTCACTCTCCCTCTTCGCGTCAGCTGCTTCGTATGATTAATGCTACACGGGGTGTTGATGTCGCTTATGAGGTGCAATCTATTGCCGAGGCGGAGCGTATGATGCGGCATCAGGAGGTTTGTGCAATACTCTATGTGCCGTCAGACTTTGAGTCGAATATCTACCGTGGCATCCCCTCCAAGGTAGAGTGTTATCTTCCTGGTACTAATATATCGGCAGATGGGATTGTGGGGAGTAACGTGCAGCAGGCGGTGATGACGTTTGCAGCTGGTGTGTCGTTATCTATGTTTCGGGCGCAGGGTGTTGGAGAGGCTGAAGCTATGGTTGAGATAATGCCTATTAAGTTGCACAGCAACATTGTCGCTAATCCATATCTCAATTATGGATATTACCTTGCTCCTCTCTTTATGCTTATGGGAGTGGTGATAATTACTGTGGTGGCTACCATCTATGCTGTTGGGCGTGAGCTACGTTATGCAACATCAGAGGAGTGGCTTCGTCTGTCGGGTGGTTCTCTGCTAGCTGCACTCGTTGGTAAGTTGATTCTTATTACTATTGTTATGGCGGTTATGGTGCAGTTGATACTAGTTGCATTGGTTGTGGTGATGGGGATGAATATTATGGGAAGCTACCTATTTTTAACATTAAGTAGCTTTGTTTTTATCGTTGCATATCAATCTGTTGCATTGTTTATTGTCGCCACTACTGCAAATCTGCGTCTGGCGCTATCGCTAGGCGGTGGTTATGCTGTTATGGCCTTTACATTCTCAGGTATAACCTTTCCTGTAACTGCTATGTATGGCGCGATTCAACCTCTGGCCAAGCTCTTTCCGTTAGGTTACTTTAGTGAGATATTTATTGACCAGATGATGCTCGGAGTACCTATTATATATGATATTCCGAAGCTAGGCTTGTTGCTTATTTTTCTCCTATTGCCACTCCTTGTGTGGCGCAGATTACGTAGGATAATGTTTGATAGTAACTATTGGTGTAGAGGTTGATATGATTGCTGTAATCAAAAGATATATAGGAGGTTTAATATCCATAATTCGTGATGAGTTTAGGCTGATATTTTCGGATGGTGGGGTGATGCTTATCTTGGTGTTTGCTATGCTTATTTACACCATAATCTACTCCCTAGCCTATGGTAATGAGGTGGTGCGAGAGGTAGCAATAGCTGTGGTAGACGAGGATAAAAGTGTGGAGAGTAGGCAAGTTATTAATGGCTTGCGCTCTGGGCCAAATACAAGACTCTATTATGAGGTGCAGGATGTCGCCGAAGCACAACGGCTGTTCTATCTTCGTGAGGTTTATGGCATTGTAATAATCCCTAAAGGGTTTGAAGAGGATATCTTGGGTGGTAATGAGGCTAATATGGGTGTTATACTTGATGGTAGTCACCTGCTTCTCTATCGCCAGGTGCTGGAGCAGGTTACAGAGGATGTTCTTACGAAGGGTGCCGCCGTTGAGACTATGCGTCTAATCGCATCGGGTTCTAATGGTGAGGTTATCGGAGAGGTCGTACAACCTGTTATATATGATGGTCATACGTTGCATAACTCCTCGGCTGGCTATGGCTCCTTTGTGATGCCATCTGTGGTTGTGGTTATTATACAGCAGACGCTGCTTATAGGTCTGGGGATGCTTGGTGTGAGACGTAGGGAGTTGAAAAGGTCTGATGAAAATATCCTTGTAAGCATGGTAGCCAAGATGTTGTGCTATATGATTATATATGCTATTAACTTAACCGTTATTTTAGGTGTTGTATGGCCAATATTTGGCTTTCCCTACGAAGGTTCAACATCAGCGGTTGTTCTCTTATTTGCTCTATATGTGTTTGCCTCGGCCTCTTTGGGTATGCTCTTATCTCACCTCTTCCGACAACGCGAGGCTCCGCTGATGCTCCTATTGTGGAGCTCGGTGCCGATACTCCTTCTTGCTGGCGTCTCATATCCACGTGAGGCTTTTCCCGAATGGTTGTATATTTTGGGGCGCCTTTTTCCGAGTAGTAGTGCTGTGAATGCCTATGTAAATATTGGTACTGCGGGGGCTGGGTTGAGTGATGTTATTGCCGATATAGCTCTATTGGTGGTGTTGGCATTGCTATATTTTATCGCTGCTGTTGTGGTTGAGAAGCGTAGCACTCGAATAAAATAGGGCGGGGCTTATATTTTTTTTGTGTGTTGCATAAATTGTTGCAACTCCACAATAACAGTGATAGTTAGGTCCTGTTAATCATTGTTTATTGAAACCATATTTATCTTGAAGGTAAGAAATATCTAAAAAAATGTTGTGGAAAATTTTGGATTATTGAAAAAAGTGCGTATATTTGCACCCGATTTGGGAACGAATCAGTATGGTGGATGTAGCTCAGTCGGTTAGAGTAGAGGATTGTGGTTCCTAAGGTCGTGGGTTCGAATCCCATCTTCCACCCAAAGGCTAACGGCAACGTTAGCCTTTTTTGCATTTATGACATAAACAATTAACACTAGTATTATTATGAAGAAGTTTGTCTCTTGTTTGGTCGCTGCTGTGACACTTATGTTTGCAGTGTTTACAACATCTTGTGAAAAGGAAAATGGTATTGGCGGCTCTATCATTGGCGAGTGGATTGCTGTTAATGGCGGTGATGCCTTGGTTATCTGTTTTGAGGAGGATGGAACATATTACGAATATGAGATCTATGACTATGGTACAGATTATGAGGAAGTTACCGATAAGTATTGGGGTTCTTATACGCTTAAAGGGAATAAGGTGTATCTTGTATACGGCGAGAGTGGTAATGAGGCGATACTAAAGGTTAGTGTATCAGGAAATAAGCTTACAGTAACCGAGTCGGGAAGTAGTGTTGCGATAACATTTAGGAGATACTAATCTCTGCTATATGAGTAATGAGAGAGTGAATAAAAAGTGTATTTTGTCGTTACGCTTGCCCTCAAAATGCTCATTTACGCTCAGTAAACTCCGCTTTTTCGGGCTTCGCAAGCCTAAAACTACATCTTTTTATTTACTCTCTTAAGTTATAGGGGTTGGCTAAGTTACTTTTTAGTCAGCCCCTTTTCATTTGCTGATTAATTTACCTCAAATATTTAGACTCCTAATTTGTATATTTGTGCAAAACAAAAGTCGAACTAACGTGGTAAAATCAGAAAAAAAATATATCTTTGCAAGATAATGTAATTATGTTATAATTTGTGTTCGATATATGATTAAGTCAATGACAGGCTTTGGCAAGGGCGAGGCCATTTGTGGAGATAAAAAGTTTCGTGTTGAGCTACGCTCACTCAACTCCAAACAGCTAGACTTAAGTGTTAAGATTCCAAGCAAGTATCGTGCCGCCGAGGCCGAGGTGCGAAACATCGTAACACGAATGTTGCAGCGTGGAAAGGTGGATTGTTTTGTGTCGTTTGAGGCTGCTGTGGCAGACACCTCTGCGCATATCAACCGTGAGGCGTTCATGGCTTATGCCGAGGAGTTTCGCAAGGTGTGCGAGGATAGTATGATTACTCCTGACGGTGGCGCTTTGCTAAATGCTGTTATGCGTATGCCCGATGTTGTGACATCCGAGGAGCAGGAGGTGTCTGATCTGGAGCTTGCGGCAATCTGTGAGGCTACAAAGCTTGCTGCAGAGCAGTTGGATGCCTTTCGTATTCAGGAGGGTGCAATACTTATTGCAGACCTCCTATCACGTATTGACCTCATTCAGAGGTATCGTCATGATGTGGAGCCATTTGAGTCTTCACGTGTTGAAACTATCAAGACGCGCATTCGTGAGAATATGCAGAAGCTAGCGTTGGAGGTGGATAACAACCGTTTGGAGCAGGAGATGATATTCTACATCGAGAAGCTAGATATTACCGAGGAGAAGGTGCGTTTGGATAACCACTGTGCATATTTCCGCGAGGTAGCAGCATCGGAGGATGCACCAGGAAGAAAGCTCGGCTTCATAGCGCAGGAGCTAGGTCGCGAGATAAACACCATGGGTTCAAAGTCTAATGAAGCTAATATGCAGCGCTTGGTGGTTATGATGAAGGATGAGTTGGAGAAGATTAAAGAACAGGTACTTAATATTTTATAATTTTAGATATGGGCAAGCTAGTGATATTCTCGGCACCTAGTGGTTCGGGTAAGACTACTATAGTGAAGGAGCTACTAAAGCGTTTTGACTGCTTCGAATTCTCCATTTCGGCAACCTCACGTCAGCCACGTGGACAGGAGCAAAATGGCATAGACTATCACTTCATGACAAACGAAGAGTTTAAGAGTCGTGTGGAGCGTGGTGAGTTTGTAGAGTGGGAGGAGGTTTATGCTGGTACGTGCTACGGAACGCTTAAGAGCGAGATGGAGCGTATATGGGCAAAGGGAAATGTCATAATCTTCGATGTGGATGTTATGGGTGGTATTAACCTAAAGCGTCTATTTGGGGAGGATGCTTGTTCTGTATTTATCATGCCCCCTTCGGTAGAGGAGTTGGAGCGTAGGTTGCGTGGTCGTGGCACTGACACCGAGGAGGTTATTATGAAGCGTATTGCCAAGGCGGAGTTTGAGCTATCAAAGGCATCGGAGTTTGATTACACTGTGGTAAACGATGTTCTTGAGGATGCTGTTGAGCAGACTGTGGCAATAATTTCACAATTCTTAAAGTAATTTGTAATATGAAGAAACGTATGTTATTATATTTCGGCTCGTTTGACCCCATTCATCGTGGGCATATCTCACTTGCCGAATATGCTATAGAGAGGGATTTGGCAGATGAGGTGGCCCTTATTATTTCGCCACAAAATCCCTTTAAGGCGGAGCTTTTGCAGACTCCGGAGTACACTCGTTACGAGATGGCAGAGATGGCGTGTAAGGAGTCTAGATTCCCCGAGCGCATAAAGCCATCTGTCGTGGAGTTTGTGCTTGAAAAACCATCATACACCATCAATACTCTCGACTATCTTAAGGAGAATCATGGCGCGGATATGGAGTTCTCTATCATCACAGGAACAGATATTTGGGCGCGATTTGATGAGTGGAAGGAGTATGAGCGTATCTTGGCGGAGTATAAGATATATGTATATCCTCGTAAGGGCTATGAACTTGAGAAGTTTGCTGACCGTGTGACACTCTTGAATGATGCTCCCTTTGTGGAGTTCTCATCTACCGAGGTGCGCGAAAAGGCAGAGCGTGGTGAGGATATATCTGCAATGGTGTCGCCATCTGTAGCAGAGTATATTGTAAAGAATCAGTTGTGGACTCCCGCAGGACGCATTGTTCGTTACACCTCATTGATTGAGAGTGGTGACGAGAGGGTGGAGCTGTTTATCGAGCGCGGTAAGTGTTACTTCCAGCACAATGAGTGGGGTAAGGCGATTAATGATTTTAAGCGCGCTATGGCTTTGGCTCCAGAGAGTGAGGAGGCAAAGCAGTTGCACGATATGGTCTACGAAATTTTGTCGTTCCGTTATAAGGATATCTATAATCCATAATAGATAGTATCATGATAGAGATTGATGATAAGATAGTTAGTCTTGATTTGCTACGCGAGTGCTTTAGTTGCGATTTAGGACAATGTAAGGGTATATGTTGCGTAGAGGGTGACTCTGGAGCGCCACTCGACATTGATGAGGTGGATATCCTCGAGCAGGAGTACGAAAATTATGCTCCATATATGACCGAGGCGGGTCGTGCTGCTATTGAGGAGCAGGGCTTTATGGTTGTAGATGTGGATGGTGATTACACCACACCTCTTGTTGATAATGCGGCATGTGCCTATGCCTTCGAGGAGAATGGTATTACATTTTGTGCTATAGAGCGTGCCTACCGCGAGGGTAAGTGTGCGTTCATGAAGCCTATTTCGTGTCATCTGTACCCGATACGTGTTGCTCGTTTCCGTAATGGTTCTGCAGGGTTGAACTACCATCGTTGGGCGGTATGTGGCTCGGCTCGTGAGTGTGGTAAGAAGCTCGGAATACCTGTATATAAAGGTCTTAAGGAGCCTATTATCAGAGCCTTTGGCGAGGATTTTTATCATCAGTTGGAGTTGGCCGAAGAGATGGTTAAGGAGATGAAATAAAGGGTGAGGATTTGTTATGAGATATTTGTTGATATTTTTTGCAATATGTGTGTCGTGTGTTGTTAATGCACAAGATGTAGTGACTTCGGAGCCTGCAGATAGTACGAAGGTGGACTCGGTGATGGTAGATGAGCCTCTTCAGGTGCGCCCTGTGCGTACCTTGGGTAAGGTTGCTGTCATTGATACGCTTGCTACCGATAGCGATATGATAAGCATCGTGCTTTTTAACGATAATACATGGCGTTATGTGATATCTGATCAGTATAAGGCTGATTCGCAGGTGTTTGATGATCATTGGGATACCTCTGCAACGCATGCTTACAAGGATGTGGAGTTGGCATCACTTCCCGAGGCGACACCAATACTCCTTGTTGATTCGTTAGAGAGCTATCACTATCCATATATAGGTCGTATCACTTCGCGTTATGGCCCACGCCGTGGTCGTGCGCATCAGGGCTTGGATATCGCCCTAAAGACTGGTGATCCTATCTACGCTACGTTTGATGGTAAGGTGCGCTACTCCAAGGCTGCGGGTAACTATGGAAATCTCATTGTTATTCGCCACAATAACGGCTTGGAGACCTACTACGCACACCTCTCGCAACGTGATGTGGAGGCTGGTGATTGGGTGGTTGCTGGTCAGCAGATTGGTCTAGGTGGTAGCACCGGACGTAGTACAGGCCCTCATCTTCACTATGAGGTTAGATACAAAGGTCAATCTTTTGACCCAGAACGTATTATAGATTTTACCACTGGAGATTTGCGTCGTGCAGAACTTCTCTTGAAGCGCCGCCATTTCAGCATCTATGCCAAGTATGAGCAGGATTTTGATGACGAAGTGGAGGTAGCAAAGATTGATGAGGCGGAGCGTAAGGCTGCTGCCGCTGTTCAGTATCACACTGTTCGCTCGGGAGATACACTAGGTGCTTTAGCTCGAAAGTATGGCACAACGGTAACGCGTATCTGTCAGCTTAATGGCATTAAGTCTACATCAATCATCCGTATTGGTCAGCGATTGAGGGTGAGATAATAGTTTGTTACGAGGGTTGATACGTGTGTATTGACCCTTTTTTATTGTATATGAATAGATTAAAGATTGTTATCGCAACTATTGCATTATCTGCCGTTGCAACCCTGTGTACAGTATTCTCATTTGGTTGTAACCCTGTGGCGGAGTTTGAAATCCACGATGGCGTGGCGGTTGATGTCCCTAGCTTGGTGCCTGCTGTGCAGAGTGTTGAGCTGCTGGGTGGTGTCTGTAGGTTGAATGGTACGGCGCGTGTGGCAGTGGAGCAAGAGCTGCTCGAGCCTATTGCTCACTATCTCTCGGAGCATCTCTCCCTTGCCCTCTCTGATGACAACTCCGGAGCTATTGCTTTGGCTGTAGATGAGCGATTGGGTGATGAGGAGTATCGTCTTACTATCGACCATGGTGGTATTACGATTACCGGCGGAGGGTATGGCGGTGTCTTTTATGGTGTCACCACACTTTTGCAACTTATGCCACAGCAGGTCTATACACATAGTGTAACTTATCCTGTGGATCTCCCTATGTGTGTGATTTCTGATAGGCCACGTTATAGCTATCGAGGTTTTATGCTCGATGTCTGTCGTACGTGGATGAGTAAGGAGTCGGTAATGGAGTATATAGACCTTCTTGCTTATCATAAGATTAACACTCTGCGTCTACATCTCACTGACGATGAGGCGTGGCGCATAGAGATAGAGTCGCATCCCGAGTTAGCTTCCGAGGGTGGTTTTAGAGGTGGAGATGCAAAGATATGGCCTCGTTATGGTAAGTGGGATGAGCGCTGGGGTGGTTATTACACAAAGGGTGATATGCGCGAAATTATAGAGTATGCAAGGGTGAGAAATATGGAGGTTATTCCCGAGATAGATTTACCCGGACATAGCTTATGTATCGCTACACTTCACCCCGAGATTCTATGTGATTATGAAAAAGATAGGTCTAGAGCTTTTGGCTATGACACTCGCTCTGCATTCTGCGCCTCGCGACCTGAAAACTATCTACTTTTAGATGATATACTTCGTGAGGTATGCGAGTTATTTCCCTCGCAGTATATACATGTTGGCGGCGATGAGGTCGATATGTCGCAGTGGCAGCAGTGTCCGCGCTGTAAGGCTCTGATGCAGGAGCGCGGAATGCAAAATACCTCGGAGTTGCAGCAATACTTCATGTCGCACCTTGTCGATATCCTTGCTAAATATGGTAAACTGCCTGCGGTGTGGAATGAAGCTATTGAGGGCGGTAGATTATCGCATCAAACAAGAGTGTATGGTTGGGAGGGTGTCGCGGAGTGTCGTAACTCCGCCAATGAGGGGTACTCTACGGTTGTTATGCCTGGGCAGTACTTCTACTTCGATATGAAGCAGTCATCGAGAGAGCCAGGTCACGATTGGGCTGCTATCTTTGATTGGTCGAAGGTGTATATGTTTTCGCCCTCGGCTGTTGGGTTTTCCCCTGCCGAGCAGAGGAGCATATTGGGTCTAGAGGCCTCATTCTTTAGTGAGCTATACGCCTCTCATGCTCCAGAGAGGTCTGACTACCTACATTATCAGACCTTCCCACGAATGGTAGCCTTTGCGGAGGTTGCGTGGGTAGATAGCGATGATAGGGACTCTGAAGCCTTTTATAGACGTATGGTCGCGCACTACGATAGGCTAGATGCTATGGGTGTTGCTTATCGTCTTATGTCACCTGTGGTGAGGTATGAAAATGGGATGTTGTATGCCTATAGTGATGATGGAAGTGATATCTATTATATCATTGATAGTGAAAATGTTGAGATAAGGTACGATAAGCCAATAAGGACCTCTACACCAGCTCTCTATTCATTTGTTTCGCGCCGAGGAAGGGCCATCTCTCCATCTTCTGCTCTATCAGCGCACTTCAAAACTATAACGCCCAAATTTGATATCACCTCCTCGATGGATGATAGTGAACGCTTCTCGTTCGATAAGGCAGAGGGCTATGGCCGTCTAGCACGTACTGCACGTGCGGCAGGCGTTGGCGACTGGGTGATGTTTACATTCGAATCACCCGTGGCGTGTCGCCGTATGGTGGTGGCAACAGGTAATTTCCAGCTTCCTCGCTACATTTTTGAGAGCGGATATGTGGAGGTTAGTTACGATGGTACTACGTTTGAGACTGTTGGCGAGCTGGAGTGTGGTAAGTATACCATTTACCCGAAGAGTCCTATTCGTGCGGTGCGCATGGTCTGCACATCGCAGGGTAATGGTGCGGAGTGGGTATCCATCCAGCCACCAACTATCTATCCGTTGTTGTAGTCTACTCTTTATTCGCCTCACGCGCCATAATCATTAGCTCAAATGGAATGTGGCAATATCCGCGAGGGTTTTTATCGAGGTAATCTTGGTGATACTCCTCGGCGTGATAGAAGTTTTTTAGAGGCTCCACCTCCACCATTAGTGGCTCTCCCATAATGCGCTCCATGTCGTTATACACCTTGCGTATAGTGGCGATATCCTCCTCTGTGGTGTAGTATATTCCTGTGCGATAGCGAGTGCCACAGTCGTTGCCCTGGCGGTTTAGAGATGTGGGATCTATCGAGCGAAAGAATAGCTCTAGGAGCAGGGTGAGGCTTACCACTTCGGGATTGTAGAGGATGTGTACTGTCTCGGCATATCCTGTACTATCGGTGTATACCTGCTCGTATGTTGGGTTCTCTGTGTTGCCATTTGCATATCCCGCAGTTGTTGATATAACACCGCGTACTTGCTTGAAATAGTGTTCTGTACCCCAGAAGCAGCCGCCTGCTAAATATATCTCTTTCATGAGCTAATATTTTAATGTGTTCATTACCTCCTGAAGCCTATTTAGGAATGCTGTCGATATAGGCCCATCCATCTGCGTATGGTGGAATTGGAACGACAGCGATAGGGTAGTCCTGAACCACCCTCTGTGATATTTACTCCACACTACAAAGGGGTTGTTCCAAAATCCAGCGTATACGTTTACTACGGAGTCTAGCTCACACTTTGTGAGTGCAGAGCTTCCGATAACCATGTAATCCTCGCCCAGTGTTATGTCGTTTGTGCTGCGACTAGCCTCCTTTGTGATGCGTAGATAGTCTGCCTCGAAGCTGTGTATATCCTCCGAGAAGGGTATGTCGCAGGTGTTTATACCTCCCTCTGCGGTCTTTACTATGGTGTTTATGGCGAGGTTGTCAAACTCCATAAGCTTATCGCCTACGGGGAGCATGTAGAACTCCCTAAACTCCGATGCAGCCTTTACTATGGCGTAGCACATAAGCATATTTAGCTTTATACCCTTGCGCTTTGCTAGTCGGCGAAGGTGTGTGATGTCGTACCTCTTTGTCATTGTCACCATCGGCATTGTCGCCTTCATCCATAGGTCGAACGCCTTGGCTCGCGAGGTTGTCTTGGGGTCTATCTCTCTCATAGTTCTATTATTTTTTACAAAGGTGTGTGTTGCAGGGCCCCTATTTATTAAATAGGTGCTTGATTGCTGCTATTGGGTTGTAGATAATCATTCGAGGGCCTGCCCAGCGCATTATGGCACGTATCTCCGCACGCATGGTGGGCTTGTAGCAATGTATGGGGCACCTCTTGCAGGCAGGCTTATCATCGCCAAACTTACAACCATCGAGCCTCTTATGTGCATAGGCGATGAGCGCCTTATGCTCATCATCGATGGCTGGCAGACCTAGCTTGTGCTTACAATAAAGCTCTACCATCTGCTCCACAACACGTTTCTCATTCTCTATTCTACTCATCTATTATTTTTCTACAAAATTACCGTTTTTGTGTTAAATTTGCAAATATCTGAAAAATGAGTAATTTTGTTGAACTCTCATCAATAAACACAAAAATTATGGAACATCTATTAACACTTCTCGCAATCGCATTTGCAGTATCTGCAGTGGGCTGGCTCTACTTTATATACTTCTTTAGTATTGGCTATGGGTTCTCCATTTCGGCGCTGGCTCTAGCCACAGCGGTAATCTTCTGGGATGTTATGACACTGCCGGCAGCGCTGCTCCTTGTAGTGTTGTTTATATATGGTTTGCGTCTAGCGCTCTACCTCCTAATCAGAGAGCGTAAGTCGGCATCCTACAAGAAGATTCTATATCAACCCGAGAATACCACAAAGAAGCCGATATTTGTGATGCTCATGATATGGATATCGTGTGCCTTGTTATATGTGGGTCAGATAAGCCCCGTAACCTTCTACCTCAATAACCTTGCGGAGGGTGCTGCGGTGAGTGACCTATGGGCATGGATAGGTGCTGTAGTGGCCACCATGGGTGTTGTCATAGAGATTGTCGCTGATCAGCAGAAGAGCGCAGCAAAGAGGGTAGATGCTCATCGCTTTGTAGAGACAGGTCTCTACAGAATAGTGCGCTGCCCAAACTACTTTGGCGAGGTGCTTATGTGGACAGGAAGCTTCATAATCTGCATTGGTGCTTGCTGCGACATCTGGCAGTGGGTGGTGGCTATATTGGGATATATAGGTATCGTCTATGTGATGTTTAGTGGCGCTAGACGCCTCGAGCTACGTCAGATGGAGACCTACGGCGCGATGCCTGAATTTCAGGAGTATGCCAAGCGTACGCCACTCATACTACCCTTTGTGCCGATATATAGCGTGGCACGTCACACCTGGCTAAAGGGGTAAGGGTAGTTTAGGTGTTGATAAATGAATTAGAGAGTGAATAAAAAGATGTAGTTTTAGGCTTGCGAAGCCCGAAAAAGCGGAGTTTACTGAGCGTAAATGAGCATTTTGAGGGCAAGCGTAACGACAAAATACACTTTTTATTCACTCTC
>JAGBWD010000002.1 GCA_017629985.1 Alistipes sp. | reverse complement strand
AATTAATCTCCTCAACGAGAACCTGTGTCAGATACTGACGGTGACCGTTACACTTCTGATAACCTGTTCTACGCTTCTTCTTGAACACAAGAACCTTATCGTCCTTAAGGTGCTTCAAGATCTTGCACTTCACTGTGGCGCCTTCTACTACAGGTGCACCAACCTTAACCTGACCGTCGTTGTCTACAAGCAGGACTTTGTCGAAGCTCATGGTAGAGTTTTCCTCTCCCTGAAGACGGTGAACATAGAGCTTACGACCCTTCTCAGCCTTAAACTGCTGACCTGCGATCTCTACTATTACGTACATTTATCTAAAATTAATGTGTTTAGCGCGGCAAATATACAACATTATTTCGATTCTGCAAAGAGTTTACAACCTCTTTTTTTAATTCTTTACCTCATATTACCTTTTGGCATAATTTTAGCCCCACAAAAATCGTTATCAATACAACATTAGATTTGTTGCGTATCTCAAAACTTATTCGTAACTTTGAAAAAAATGTTCCACACTATGTCTAGTAATTCGCAAATAGCCGACCACCAGCAGACCTCCAATGTGATAGACACTAAAATCAGAAAGTATCTTCTAGAGCATCAGCTAAACGCCGCAGTGCGTGCAGGAGCCGCCATAATGAAGATATACAAAAATGCTGATGACTATGACATATCCCTAAAGAGCGACCACACCCCAATAACCATTGCCGACCGCATGGCTCACGACACCATCAAGGAGGCTCTGGGCGTGACACGCATACCTATTCTCTCGGAGGAGGGTCGCGAGATGCTCTATGAGGAGAGGTGTAACTGGGAGCTATTCTGGCTAGTAGACCCTCTTGATGGCACGGTAGAGTTCATCAAGGGGAACAACGAATTTACGGTAAATATAGCGCTTATGCAGAATAATATATGTATAAGTGCCATAGTCTATGTCCCCTACCACCATAAGATGTACATCGCCGAGCGTGGCTTTGGGGCGTGGGTGATGCACAACGTGGAACCCGATAATAACGCACAATACACCTACGAGCAGATACATGCAAACATAGAGCAGCTACCTCTTACCGAGACGGCACACGACAACTATCGTGTTGCGGTATCACGCTCACACCAAACACCCGAGACACACGAACATATAGAGAGTCTGCGTATCACACACCCCAACCTCGAGATAATCGAACAGGGAAGCTCTTATAAGTTCTGTCTTCTTGCCGAAGGCTCCGTGGACTACTATATCCGCACCACATCTACCTCGGAGTGGGATACTGCGGCAGGCGAGCTGATACTTGCGGAGTCGGGAGGTACCACAACATCATACCCCACAGGCGAACCCCTATTATATAATAAGGAGTCGCTCGACAACCCTTGGTTCATAGCCAAAAGAGTAAATTAACAACACTATCGCTTTTCTCAATACCCCGTTCGATATTATCTGTTTGATAGATACAAAAAGTTACTCTACCTTTGCGGTACGAAAATTGAGTAATGAATATAAAAACAGATAATATTATGTCAGCTATACATTTAACAAAGGATGGTTTTGAGAACCGAATCGTAAATATCGCCGATATGGCAAATGGGTGGAACTTCAAGGGAGATAAGCCTGCTATAATCGATTTTTACGCCTCATGGTGTGGCCCATGCCAACGTCTATCACCAATCATTGATGAGCTTTCGGAGGAGTATGCAGGAAAGGTTGATATCTACAAGATAGATGTAGACGACCAGACCGAGCTAGCCAAGCTATTCCGTGTGCGCACAATTCCTACCCTTGTATATATTCCTATGGGCGAGACCCCAATCGTTCAATCAGGAGGTAAGACAAAGGGCGAACTAAAGCAGGCTATCGAGTCATTGCTTCTAAAGTAGCTCTTCTGCATTAGATTAGTTAAGTAAAAGTGTTTGTTAGGTTGAAGAGGGGCCTACTCAACATTGTTGAGCAGGCCCCCATCAATATAGGTCGAATGATATATACCTTATAACTTAATAGCAAACCTCTTAAGACGCTCATTAATCATCTCATCGGGGATAATGCTCTTCACAGCCTCCGCAAGGATGTTGAGCATACGCTGACGAACAAAGTCGCGGCGCACAACAAAGGCTACCTCACGGCCAGGTACAGGGTTATACAAATCCCTAACATTAGCACGTTGGGCATCACCGATAAGCGCGAGCTGAAGCTCGGGGATAATGGTATACCCTCCATTCTCATCAACAATACGCATAAGGGTCTCGATACTTCCCGCAGCATAGATAGAGATAGAGGAGATATCTCTTACACAAAATGGAAACTGCCCCGTATTAGGACAATAGCTCTCGCCCAACACCCAGATATCATCTGCCGTAAGTCGTTGTGTATCTAGCTCCTTCTCGCTATAGAGTGGCGAGTCTGGCGACACATAGGCCACATATCGCTCCTTGAAAATAGGAATCTCCAAGAGGTTCTCCTCGGCAACAGGCATAGCCAATATCGCAACATCCAACTCCGCACGCTGCAACTTACTCTTTAAGGTATCGACACGTGCCTCCTCAACATGAATAACTATGTCGGGGTGGTGGGATTTCATATAGCGGAATAGACGTGGTAGGATAAATGACGCAATGGTAGATGCCACGCCAAGCGATATATTTCCCACGCTATGCTCCTTATGTGCCGATACAAGCTCCTCCATCTGCGAAGCATTGTATAGCACCACACGCGCCTGCGAGATAATCTCCCTACCCAAAGCCGTGGGTTCTACAGGATGGCACGAACGGTCGAAGATTACAACATCCAACTCGGTCTCCAACTTCTGAATAAGCGATGATAAGGTAGACTGCGTAACACCACACGACTCGGCAGCGCGAACAAAGTGGCGATACTCATCAACAGCTACGATATACTCTAATTGTTGTAGTGTCATAGTTATAGATTTTATCAATACAAAGATATAAATTATCTGTTTGATTGAATCATTTTATTGCACTATTTTTGCATCAAGAAAGATAAAAAGAGTAATAAACCATTAAAAACTGAATATTATGACAACTAAATTCTATAAATGTGAGACATGTGGTAATGTAGTAGTAAAACTTGTAGACTCGAAAGTTCCCGTTGTGTGCTGCGGCAAGAAGATGGAGGAGCTTGTGCCAAATACCGTAGATGCTAGTGGCGAGAAGCACGTACCTGTAGTTACCAAACTCGATGACAAAAGAATTAAAGTTGAAGTTGGTAGCGTTGCCCACCCTATGGAGGCAGAGCATCACATCGCCTTTATATATGTCGAGATGGAGAATGGTGATATTAAGGTAGATCTTAAGGATAAGCCCGAGGCTATCATATACGTTGGCGATGAGAAGCCTCTAGCAGTATACGAGTACTGCAATCTTCATGGCTTGTGGAAGACGGAGCTATAGTAGAGTCACATACTCTATATGCGCTATCGCGGGCTTGAGGCTCGCGATAGTTGTTTTTTATAGGTCAGAATGGGCTAGGCTGGCATATAGCAAGAAAAGGCCCATTGGGATAGTACTTGTGGTACAACCCAATGGGCCTTACTTTATGTGATAGGTCATAAAAGACCTATTATCACACGCGATAATTATGCCTCAAGAGCAAAACGCTTGTAAGCAACAACTGTTGCCTCCTTGTCAGCACGCTGAAGGAACTCACGGATAGACTCCTTCTCGCCTACTACGCACTGGTTAAGAAGAGTGTTCTCCTCGAAGAACTTACGCATCTTACCCTCTGCAATCTTCTCAAGGATAGCATCTGGCTTGTTAGCATTCTTTGGATCCTGCTTCATCATCTCCATCTGGATAGCCTTCTCCTTCTCAACGATCTCTGCTGGGCAGTCGTTCTCATCGATTGAAAGTGGAGCCATAGCAGTTGCCTGCATAGCGATCTTCTTTGCAACCTCCTCATCAACTGGCTTGTTGAAACCAAGGATAGTACCGAGCTTCTTGTTGAAGTGTACGTAAGCGATGCAGTATGGAGCCTCGATACGAGCGTAGTATGCAAGCTCTACCTTCTCACCTGTCTGACCAGACTTCTCTGTTACGATCTCCTCAACTGTGTGACCCTCTGCGTTCTTTGCTGCCATGAGAGCATCACGGTCAGCAGCGTCAGCAGCAACAGCAACAGCCAAAATAGCATCTGCTGAAGCACCAAACTCTACGTTCTGCGCTACGAAGTCAGTCTCACAAGCAAGGCAAAGGATGTATGCCTTCTGATCAACAATCTTTGTTACTACAACACCCTCTGTAGCTGTACGATCTGAACGCTTTGCTACAACGAGCTTACCCTTCTCACGGATGATATCCTTTGCACGCTCGAAATCGCCCTCTGCCTCCTGGAGTGCCTTCTTGCAATCCATCATACCAGCACCGGTCATCTTACGGAGCTGCATTACATCAGCTGCTTTGATTTCCATATCTGTAAATATTTTAAATCGTTAATAATCTTTTAAAAAACCATGGCGAGCGGGCCTCTAGCCTACCCGCCATGGTTAATGTGCCTTTGTAGCATCGAGGGGGATTACTCCTCCTTGGCCTCCTCTGTAGCTGCAACGACCTCGGCAACAGTAGCCTCCTCTGCATCAACAGCTGCCTTAACAGCCTTCTTGATACGTGGCTTTGCCTGCTTTGCACCCTCCTGTGCCTCAGCCTCCTGTGCCTCCTTCTCCTTCTCAAGCTTACGCTCCTCTGCGCCCTCTGCGATAGCACCGCAAACTACGTCAAGGATTGTAGCGATTGACTTCTGAGCATCGTCATTTGCTGGGATTACGTAATCAATGTCGGTTGGATCACAACAAGTATCAACCATAGCAAATACTGGAATGCTCAAACGCTTTGCCTCCTTAACAGCGTTCTGCTCCTTCTGAACGTCAATAACGAACAAAGCAGCTGGAAGACGGTTAAGATCTGCGATAGAACCAAGGTTCTTCTCAAGCTTCGCACGCTGACGTGCAATCTGAAGCTTCTCGCGCTTTGAGAAGTTGTCGAAAGTACCGTCGTTGGTCATCTTATCGATGGTAGCCATCTTCTTAACGGCCTTACGTATAGTAGGGAAGTTTGTAAGCATACCGCCTGCCCAACGCTCTGTAACGTAAGGCATACCTACGGCTGCTACCTTCTCGGCAACGATCTCCTTTGCCTGCTTCTTGGTTGCTACGAACAATACGCGGCGACCGCTCTTTACGATCTGCTTCAATGCTGCTGCAGCCTCATCAAGCTTGATAACTGTCTTGTGAAGATCGATGATATGGATGCCGTTCTTCTCCATGAAGATATATGGAGCCATTTTTGGACACCACTTGCGCTTCAAGTGACCAAAATGTACACCAGCCTCCAAAAGTGTATTAAAATCTGTACGTGCCATTTTCTTTTTTGTTTTTTTTGTTTTTAACTCTTT
>JAGBWD010000011.1 GCA_017629985.1 Alistipes sp. | reverse complement strand
GCTACGGAGTTAAACAAGCAGTTGGTTGGTAAGTCTGCTTGGGCATCCACCGCTGTTGCTGCATACGAACACGCAATAAATGCAGGTGGCTCGCCCAAGGATATCGAGACGATACTTCAACTTGTATATCTCAACTTCACTACTCCTCGCTTCGATGATAGCGACCTTAACAACCTAAAGAAGATGTACGCCCCATACTTTGCCAATATGGAGCAAGACCCTAACTACATATGTTCAAAGGAGTTGCAAAAGACACTTTTCAACAACCACTACCGACAGCAGATTACTTCGGCTGCACAGATTGAGGCTTTGAATATCGCTACATTGCAAAGTGTTCACTCGCAGTTGTATGGCTATGCTGATGACTTCCGCTTTGTTATCGCTGGCAATATTGATTTAGAGACTTTGAAACCACTCGTTGAGAAGTATATCGGCTCGCTACCTACATCTAAAAAGGTGGAGTATGCAGTGGTTGATGATGGCGTTCGCACCGCCGAGGGTAAGGTAACTAACGACTTCCGCACTCCTATGCAGCAACCTAAAGTCTCTGTTCGCCTCAACTATACTGGTGCTATCGAGAATAACGCAAAGAATCGCCTTATTATCGATTTGTTGAGTAGAGCACTCGACTCTCGCTATATGGTCTCTATCCGCGAGGAGAAGGGCGGCACATACGGTGTCGGCGTTAGTGGCAGCATCGATAAATATCCAGTTGAAACATACCAGTTGTCTATTGGCTTTGACACTAACGAGGCTCTTGCAGATGAACTAATCGAAATTTGCGATGCCGAGATTCGCAAAATTGCAGAAAATGCCCCCTTAACAGAGGACATCGCAAAGTCAAAGGAGTTCTTGCAGAAAAACTACAAGAACGTTTTGGAGAATAATGGCGGGTGGATATCAGCAATCTTTCGCTATTACGACGAGGGTTACAACTACAAAGACGAGTATCTCGGCATCCTCGAAAGCGTAACCGCCGATGATATTAAGGCATTCGCTCAAAAACTCCTCAACGACGGTAACCGCACCCTCGTAGTGATGCGACCAGAAATTGTTCAATAGCCATCTTTGAGTCTCACAGCATCTCAAAAATGAGAAAATTGAGAAGAAGCGTTCAAGGGAGAAATAGAGTATTGGTAAAATAATAATTATTTTATTGGTTATCAATAGGTTATATGTGTGTAAATATGGGCGTTTTTGGTGCATTTTTGCCATAAAAAAGTTGCACCGATGTGAGACCGATAGAATAGTATGCGAGGATTGAGAAGGTGAAAGGGCAGATAATTTATCCCAATATCCCATCGTAGAGCGTATTATCGGCAGTATGAGGCACATATATAAGAGGTAAGAATCTTGCACAAATTGGGCCGGAATCCCTCCCTCTCCGCTAGACCACGAAGCAAAAAGGTATCTAAAAATCAGTTTCTTTTTTGTCTATTTTACTATATCAAATCGATATTTTTCTTACATTTGTAGGGTAAAGATAGATAAATTATGAAAGTATATAAGTTTGGCGGCGCCTCGGTTAAGGATGCTGCAGGTGTGAAAAATCTTTTAGATATTGTTACTGGCGAGGAGAACCTCTTTATCATAGTCTCGGCAATGGGCAAGACCACAAATGCCCTAGAGGGTGTATTTTCGGCCATGCAACAGGGTGATGAGGCATTAGCGTTAGAGCGCATAGACCAATCGTACGCCTACCACAGAGCTATTATTGACGACTTGATGGGTGCAGATATCACCATCGAGCAGGTAGATACCCTCTTCAAGCAGCTACGAAATACGGTGCGCAACACAATCTATCGCCCCTCGGATGCGGAGCTATGGTATGACACCATCGTAGCCTTTGGAGAGCTTGTATCGACAACAATAATATCAAACTACCTAAATGGCCATGGCGTAAAAAATAGATGGATAGACATGCGCCGCGCCTTCCTCACCGAGCAACGACACAAGGATGCAAATGTAAACATAGAGGCCACCGCGGTACGCCTAAAGCGCGAGATGGAGAGGAGCGACTGCTCGGTATTCGTGGGACAGGGATTCATAGGTGGCGCACCCGATGGCACAACAACAACGCTCGGCCGTGAGGGCTCTGACTACTCGGCAGCTATCGTGGCACATGTGTTGGATGCCGAGTCGATGAGTGTATGGAAGGATGTGGATGGTATTCTCAACGCAGATCCAAAGATATTCCCCGATGCACGAAAGATTGACCGCCTAAACTATATGGATACTATAGAGATGGCATATAGTGGCGCACAGATCATCCACCCCAAAACCATAAAGCCTCTCGAGGCAAAGCGCATACCTCTATATGTGCGTCCATTTGGCAACAAGCATGCTGCAGGATCGGTGATAACCGCAGATGTGGAGCGTGCATACGAGCCTATAATGATTCAAAAGAGCCAGGTGCTTCTAAAGCTCCACTCTCGCGACCTCTCATTTGTACTTGAGGAGAAGTTTGCAAAGGTATTTACCACCTTTGACAGCCACCGCATACGCATAAACCTTGTACACAACTCGGCAGTAAACCTATATATCGCCGTAGATGCCTCTTGGCATATAGACGATGCTATATCGGAGCTAAAAGCCGAGGGCTTCGACATCGAGAAGATTGATGACCTAGAGATGGTGACCATACGTTACTACACCGAGGAGCTTTATCAGCAGTATGCCATGGATAAGCGCATAATAATTAAGCAGACAACGCCACACTCCTTGAGATTTGTGAGAAGCAAGTAGCTATAAAAATATTACGCAAGCCCTAACGAGCTTGCGTAATCTTTTTTGTGTGGCTATAGATGCTAGAATGTCACACCCGCCTCAATATAAAATGCGTTATTTCCAGCCTTGAACATTGTCGTACCCTCGGCATTTACCCACTCCAGATTTTGCGATGCCATGCCTAAAGCAAAGTTAAACTTCGAGATATTCATGCCTGCACCAAACTTCATGAGAAGGCCTCCATTGAGCTTGCCATAGTTCTCCTTCGAGAAGTTTGACGTAGCAACAACATGACCACCAATGCTAACTGTGACATACGGCGTCACGATACTTTTGTTGGGGAAGTAACCTCGCACATTAGCGTAGATAGGGATACTTACCGAACCCCATGTATCAGGGGCGCTACCCTTGCCTATCTCCGTAGCCTTGGTGATGAGCTTACACTCACCATAGGCATACTGGACACCAACGCCGACACCAGCAAAGAGGAAGGAGCCTAGACGCACGCCACCTATAACATCGAGATAGGGACGAGAGAGGTTAGTCTGGAGCTTACCAAAATTCTTGGTATCTAGTTTTCCTCCCGTGATATATCCTGCATTTACCTCAATCTGCGGTTTAACGGTAGAAGCAGGCTTATTGCGGCTCATCAACTCCTCATCGTAATCTCCTGCTGGTGATGCCGCCATTGCAGGAAGCACCATCATCATTGCTAAAGCTATTATTGATACAATCTTCTTCATTACCCTATAGTATTAAAGCTCTCCATTCGAAACATTATCGGTGTAAAGATAACTAAATTTATGAAATATCACAACCAAGAGCGTTATGTATCTCAATATCGAAGAGAATAGGCTGACCAAAAAGAGAATTTCGGTCAGCCCATAACAAAATCTTACATAACGATTACTGAATACCTAGCTCGTTCTTCACCAATGCAGTAACATCGGTAAGCGCAACAGGGTCGAAGTAAGCAAGACCTGCTGAAGCTGGCTGATCCTGCGCTGTGCTGAAGATTGCGATATAGCCACCTGCTGATGCTACCTTCTTAACAGCCTCATTAGCCTTCTCATAAATAGGATTCATCATCTCTGCCTCCTTCTTCTGCATATCCTGCTGTGCTAGCTGCGTAAAATCCTGGTAACGCTGCTGAAGCTCTGTAAGCTCACGCTCCTTGAGCTGACGTACCGAATCGGTAAGGGTTGGGGCATTCTTCTCATAATCTGCAAGAAGCGTATTAAACTCCACCTGTATCTGCTCTAGCTGATCCTGGAGATCCTTACCATAAGCCTCAAGGTTTACCTGCGCCTCCTTAAACTCTGGCATGTTAGTAACTACAGCTGCGAGGTCTACACGACCAAACTTCTGTGCAAACACCGATGATGCACACATAACAAGCACCATGGTGAGGGTCAGTTTCAAAATTTTCTTCATCTCAATTATTTTATAAAATTAAATCATTTCTACTATTTCAAAGCCTCTATAACACGCTCGGTAAAATCTATATTTGACGAGTAATAGAGTACTGTAGGGTTTGCTGCTATATCTATAATAAGGTCATAGCCATTCTGCTTTGCAAAGCTCTCTAGAGTGTCAAAGACACGCTTCTGGATAGGCTGTATAAGCTCCATGCGGCGCTTCATAATCTCACCTTCGGTGCCAAACAGCGACTCCTGAAACTTGGTAGCCTCCGCCTCAAGAGCGAGAATCTCACGCTCCCTACTCTGGCGAGCATTCTCCGAGAGCGCGGCGCGTTGCACCATATAGTTATTATATAGACGCTCCACCTCGGCAAACTTCTTATCCACCTCCTGCTGATAGCGCTGCGACAGCTGCTCTATCTGCTCTAGAGCATCATTATACTCCTTAAGAGACTTAAAGACCTTCTCGCTATCAATAACCATATAATTCTGTGCCGTTGCAACACCCACAGTCATAACAACTGCTAAAATTGCAAAAAGAAGTCGTTTCATAGCAATCATCATTTGTTTATATATATAACTCTCTTATCTCAAATATATTGCCAAGGTGCGCAACTAGAACTGCTGTCCCAAAACAAAGTGGAACTGCGAGCCGCTACGCTCTGTGCGTCCATAGGCAGGATCAAAGCCCCATCCCCAATCGATACCTAGCATACCAACAACAGGAAGGAAGAGACGTACACCAACACCTGCCGAGCGCTTTATCTTAAATGGTGAGAACTCCTCCCATGAGTTAAAACCACTACCACCCTCCAAGAATCCAAGGACATAGATTGATGAGTTTGGTCGCAACACAACAGGGTAGCGCAACTCCATAACATATTTATTATAGGCTACAGAGTAGTAGTTTGATGGGTCGAGCGCACCATCGTCATAACCACGCAAGGCAATAATATCGACACCATATATATTATATCCTGTCATACCATCACCACCAATCTCGAAACGCTCAAATGGTGATACCTTATCCTTGTTGTAGTTACCAAGGTAACCCATCTCGGCACCAAGCATAAGCACAAGGTTCTGGTTGCGTGTAAGTGGGAAGAACCAACGACCCTTGAGAATCCACTTATGGAACTCTATCCAGCGATAGCGATCCTGATCCGAGAGATTAGGGTCGGCATAGTTCTTACCATCCCACAACGAGAATGGAGGCGTAGCCTGCACAGATACCGAAAACTCTGAACCTGAACGCGAGAAGAATGGTGCATCAACAGAGGAACGCTGCAATACCAACTTCAGTGACAAAGTGTTTGCCACACCATCGCTCAAGATAAATGAGTTCCAGCCACGAAGCGAATAGCGCTGATATCCCAACTCTCCATAGAGTGTAAAGTATGGATCGGGCCACTGAAGACGCTTACCCAAACCGGCAAAGACACCTATAGAGCGATAGTACATCGTAGCACTCTGCCATACGTAGTAGGCGTTGTTCTGCTCCGAGATATATCCCGACAAAGTAAAGGAGTTTGGACGGCGGCCACCAAGCCATGGGTCTGTAAAGCTCAACGAGAGAGCCTTATAGTATGTACCATTTGTCTGACCCGAGATAGAGAGCTTCTGATTCTGTCCCGAAGGGTATGGACGCCAAGCGCCCTTCTTGAAGAAGTTACGCACAGAGAGGTTATTCAACGTCACACCGATACTTCCTACAAAGGTTCCAGAGCCCCAACCACCAGCGATGTTAAACTGATCGGAAGCCTTCTCCTGAAGCGGCCAGTTTACATTTACCAGCTCATCAGAGATTGGCTGCACATCGGGGATAATAGCCTGCTCGTCAAAGTGTCCCATGCCCATCAACGTACGCATGGTCTGCATAAGGAGCGCACGGTTGTACAACTCACCAGGACGAACCGACAACTCTCGGCGGATAACCTCATCATCAACGCTCTTATTTCCCGAGATACCAACCTCGTTGATTGTAAATGGCTTACCCTCAAAGATGCGAATCTCAAGATCCAAAGAGTCGGGGCCTACAACAATCTCCGCAGGCTCAATCTGCGACATCAAATATCCACTATTGTTATAGATTGAAGATATGGACATCTCCTCGGGATTCATCTCCTTACCAATACCTAGGCGCTTATGCATCGACTTCTTGTCGTAGACATCGCCAGGCTGTACACCAAACATACTCTCTAGCTGCTCGGTGGTATATACCGAGTTACCCACCCAGTTTATATTGCGAATGTAATACTTGTTTCCCTCCGAAACCTTGAGGTCTATGCCGAGTGTCGCATCGTCAATATAGTATACCGAGTCACTCAATATTGTAGCATTTCGATAACCATTGGCGTTATAGAAGTCGAGAAGCAACTCCTTGTCATTAGCATACTCCTCATCGAGAAGTTTACGATTCTGCCAGAACCAAGGGCTCTTCTGGTGGGTCTTCTTGAATGTACGGCGCAGGCGCTTGTCTGTAAAGGCCTCATTACCTTCAATATTGATAACTCCAACACGCACCTTGGGGCCACGATCTATCTCAAAGGTGACATTCACACACTGCTCATACACCGAGTCATTCTCAATGCGAACATCTACATTACATGTGCGGAAGCCCTTCTCTGCGTAGTGCTGCTTGATGAGCTTTATATTTTTGTCGATAACATAATCCGAAAGCTCCGTATTTCTGCGCAACTTGAGAACCTCCTCGATGAGATCCTTGGACTTGGACTTGGAGACACCCTCTACCTGCCATCTCAAGATTCTAGCTCGCTCCTTGAGGAACACCTCCAGGTCTAGAGAATCACCCTCTATTGTAGCACCAATCTGAACATTCGAAAAGTAGCGGGGAGCCCATAGACGCTGCATAGCATTAGAGATAAACTTACTAGGCAGATATATAGAATCTCCCTCCTGCAAGCCTGCCGAGGCCTTCAATATGCTGTGATTTAGATACTTTACACCATGCAGATTAATCTTGCGGATATAGTATAGCTTACCATCACCCTCGGTAAGCACAGGCAATGAGATGTCAAAATCAACAGTATCGACAATCTCATTATTTGCTACATCTCCAACCTTATAACGCTTTGCTGCCTCCTGCGCCTCAACATCAAGGAGCGAGAGAAACAACATCGCTATAGCGATAAAAAATATCCTCGTATAGATAACTCTATTGACCATGTATCTCATTACTATTATCTTCAGTCACTAATCCAAAACGTCTGTCACGCTCGGCATATACCCTCAATGCCTTGTCGAACTCCTCCTCATCGAAATCGGGCCATAGCACCTCGGGGAAGTAAAACTCCGAGTATGAGGCCTGCCATAGAAGGAAGTTACTCAAACGACACTCGCCACTGGTGCGAATAATGAAGTCCGGATCAGGCATGTTGGCAGTCATAAGCGCTCCCGATATACTCTGCTCCGTGATATCCTCTACAGCCATCTCTCCAGCAGCTACGCGACTAGCAATGTCGCGCACAGCAAGCATCATCTCACGGCGCGATGAGTAGTTGAATGCCAACACCAGCGTAAGCCTATCCCCCGCTGCCGTAACACTCTCTATACGCTCAATCATCTCGACTACAGCCGCAGAGAAGTGTGTGCGCTCACCCAAAATCTTAACACGAACACCCTGCTGCGCCAGCTCCTCACCCTCACCAATAACCGTGCGACAGAAGAGCTGCATGATCGCCTCCACCTCCTGCACAGGACGTCCCCAGTTCTCGGTTGAGAAGGCATATAACGTAAGCCACTTCACACCATTACGCACCGCAGCACGCACAACACTACGTACAGATTCGACACCTGCGAGATGCCCCTCGTAACGCTCCATGCCGCGCTGCTTTGCCCAACGGCCATTGCCATCCATGATGATAGCTACGTGAGTTGGTATCTTGTTTATACTGTTCATATCAGCTCCCATATGGGTATATTAACTTGCAAATGTAAGCATTAAAATCCATAAATCACAATGACAAGGTGAGATTTTTTTACACGCACGCGTGATATTTAGATGTAAACACCTGTATATCAGTGATTAATGATTGTGTAGATGATGACAACTTTGGCGTATCATTTTGACCATTTTACGATGGTGACAGATGCGCTATGGTGTGGGTTCAGGGAGTTGGTCCTGCGTTAGGCACTGCACTCTCGCTGAACTCCTTTGCTCTGTTAGGGAGTTTAAGGAGGTTAGGGAGTTTAGGGATTAGGCCTACCGTACTGCACTGCTTTCTCCCTAAATTCCCTAATTTCCCTAACTTCCCTAACAATGGCTACGCACCACAGCAGACAACCTACCAGATTGCCACGTCACTTCGTTCCTCGCAATGACGTTGTCTATTACCTTCCCAAGCGGTAAGCCGCTTTGTTGTTAGAAGGGATTAGGCTTGGTACCAAGTCGAAATCTACACGGATGGGGGTGTACTTGGCGTACATCCCCATTCGGGAAGATGAGCTTGGTGCCGAGAATAGTCCCTTATCACAACAAAATTAGCGGTTATCAACCCCCCACATCATCTTCTCTCTTAACGTGTCGTAAAAAGTATTATTGTGTGGTGTGGCCAAAATTAGCTGCTCTTCGGCTCGTTGAAGACGTATGGTAGCCCCATCATAAAGAGTGAAGGTTCTATTGTCGGCAGAGAGGAAAGCCTCGCCGCCTCGAGAGTGTAGACGGAGGGTTATAGTGATATTATTTGGCACAACAACAGGACGCATAGTGAGATTATGCGGCGCTATTGGTGATAGGATGAAGCAGTTACAGAGGGGATCTACAACGGGGCCACCAGCAGATAGAGAGTATGCTGTGGAGCCTGTGGGTGTGGAGATTACAAGGCCGTCACCGTGGTAGGTGGCAATACGATTATCGTCTATGAAGGTCTCGATAGATATCATTGTCGCTCCGTGACGATGTATAGCTACCTCATTGAGGGCTAGGCACTTACTACCACATGAGACATCGCCAGAGACTCTCAACATATCACGGCGTTGGTAGGAGATATTGCCTTTAGAGATACGCTCTAGCAGCTCCTCAATGCCTTCGCCATTATCTGCGGTGAGGTAGCCTAGGCGGCCACAGTTTATACCAACAACAGGGATGTCGCTAGAGGGGAGCAGCTGCACAGCCTCGAGGAGTGTTCCATCACCACCATAAGGCACCATTACATCACCACCCATAGCCTCGGCATATCCATCATATCTCCTGTTGCGAGGAATATCCATACAAAGAAGATTCTCAACAGCTGTTGCAAAGTCCTCATTTATTGTGTAATTAAGGCCCAATCGTTGCATTGTAGAGAAGAGCTTGTTGAGCTGCTCGGGATTATGGTTCACCTGCTTGCGTGAAAAAAGTATAATGTTCATTTCGTAGAAAAGAAAAATATTCGTAACTTTGCTTTTGCAAAGATAAATAAAATTATGACAAAGTTAAGTGTAAATATCAATAAGATTGCCGTTGTGCGTAATTCGCGTGGCGGAAATATCCCTAATCTACTAAAAGCAGCTCTTGACATTGAGGATTTTGGCTCGGATGGCATCACCGTACACCCACGCCCTGATGCGCGCCACATCCGCTACTCGGATGTTCGTGAGCTTAAGGCAAATATCCGCACAGAGCTTAATGTGGAGGGTAACCCCATAGAGAGCTTCTGCGAACTTGTAGAGGAGGTGCGCCCAGCACAGGTGACCCTTGTCCCTGATGCCGAGGATGCTATAACCTCATCAGCAGGTTGGGACACCATAAAGCATCGTGACTTCCTGAAGGGCATGGCCGACAGATTTCACAAGGCAGGCATCCGAGTATCAATCTTCGTAGACCCTGTAGTTGAGATGGTTACCGCAGCAAAGGAGTGTGGCGCCGACCGCGTGGAGCTATATACTGAAGCATACGCCGCAGGGTATGCCCAGGATCGCGATAAGGCTATAGCGCCATACGTTGCAGCAGCCGAGGAGGCACGCCGCGTGGGTCTAGGTCTCAATGCTGGCCATGACCTCAACACCGAGAATCTACAGTACTTCGTAGAGCGTATCCCTTGGGTTGATGAGGTCTCTATTGGCCATGCGCTTATCAGCGATGCGTTATACTGGGGATTGGAGAATACCGTGGCTACATACCAGCGATGCATACGCCGCGCTCATAATAACGACACCAAGGAGTAGATGAAGCCTCTCAAATTACCTATATTTAAGCACATTACTACCGTTGTAGACCGTATGGGTGTCGAGGCGTATGCCGTGGGAGGCTACGTCCGCGACTACTACCTACACCGCCCCTCATCAGATATTGATGTAGTGGTGGTGGGAAGTGGTGTTGCCGTGGCCGAGGAGCTAGCCAAGGAGCTGGGAGCGAAGGTCACGATATACAAAACCTATGGTACTGCGATGCTACGTTGGCGCGATACGGAGGTGGAGTTTGTTGGCGCACGCCGCGAGAGCTATAGCCCCGAGTCGCGAAACCCTCATGTAGAGCCTGGTACATTGGAGGATGATCAGCGCCGTAGAGACTTCACAATCAACGCCATGGCATGGTCACTAAATGGTGACACCTTTGGTGAGCTGGTAGACCCCTTTGGAGGCATGGAGGATCTTGAAGATTGCATCATCCGCACACCATGCGAGCCTGACAAGACATTCTCTGACGACCCCTTGCGCATGATGCGTGCCGTAAGGTTCGCCTCGCAACTAGGCTTCGATATTGACGAGGAGACATACGATGGGATATGCAGGCAAGCAGATCGCATAAAGATTATCACCAAAGAGCGTATCATAGTGGAGCTAAACAAGATTATGGAGTCCCCTGTGCCATCCATAGGTCTTGGTCTTCTACGCACCACAGGACTTTTAAAGCATATCCTCCCCGAATTGGATAACATGGCGGGTGTGGAGCGCCGTGGCAAGCATGGACACAAGGATAACTTTGAACATACGATGAAGGTCCTTGATAATCTGGCACGCCGCAGTGACGACCTATGGTTGCGCTGGGCAGCACTCCTGCACGACATTGGCAAGCCTATAACAAAGAGCTATGATGCTCGCCAAGGCTGGACATTCCACCAGCACGAGGCTGTAGGTTCAAAGATGGTGCCACAGATATTTCGCCGCCTACGCCTTCCTCTTAATGAGCCTATGCGCTTTGTGCAGAAGATGGTATTTCTCCACATGCGTCCTATAGTACTATCAGAGGATCTTGTCACCGACTCTGCGGTACGCCGTTTGCTCTTTGAGGCTGGGGATGACATTGATAAGTTGATGACCCTCTGCGAGGCAGATATAACATCGGGAAATGATAACAAGGTAAAGCTCTTCCTCAAGAACTTCGAGCTGGTACGCAGCAAGATGCGCGACCTGGAGGAGAGAGATAGAATACGTAACTTCCAACCCCCTATCTCGGGCGACCTCATCATGAAGGTTTACGATATTCCACCATCAAATGTAATTGGTGAGATTAAGGAGGTGGTGAAGAATGCAATCCTCGATGGCATCATCCCTAACGACTATGACGCTGCCTACCGCCTTATGGAGGAGGAGGCCGCAAAACGAGGTCTTACACACCGAGAGAAGTAAAAGGTAGAAACAGGACATCCGAACAACGCTATTTATCTGATAGCGTAGGAGTTGCGGTGTCACATGGTTATTTGCGATATGATGTGGGCAGGGATTACACTCTTGGCACTCTATTTAGGAGGAAATATCTATCTCTTTGCTAGATTATGGCAGCTCGTAGCTACACAGCCCTTGTGGCTTCGTGTAGCTATGGCGTTACTCTTTATCATCGCTGCACTCTCGCTATTTGCCTCATTTGCACTACGCAACGTAGATATAAACCCCACTATCACGCAGAGCCTATTTCGCATTGGCTCGGTGTGGTTAGTATTTCTGTTATATGCCACCATCTTGCTCGTTATTGCCGATGTTACAAGGCTGATATTTCCAGCCCTTCAACATGGCACTCTCTATGCTCTGGGGGCAACGACACTTCTGCTTATCTACGGATATATAAACTACCAAAATCCACATATAGAGCATATTGAGGTAACCACAACAAAGCCCATGCAAGCCGAGAGATATCGTATCGTCATGGCTAGCGACATACACCTTGGCTACGGCACTACACGCAACGACCTAGCTCGATATGTAGAGCTGATAAACAAGCAAAAGGGTGATGTGCTAGTAATTGTCGGCGACCTCATTGACAATAGCCTGAAGCCCGTAATAGAGGAGAATATGTGTGAGGAGTTTCAGCATATAGAGGCTCCTGATGGGATATTCCTAGCGCCAGGAAATCATGAATATATCAGCAACATGATCGCCGTGGAGGAGTATCTCTCAAAGAGCAACATAAGACTTCTTCGCGATAGCGTTGCCCCACTTGCCAACATCAACATTATTGGGCGTGACGATCGTAGTAATCATCACCGAGCAGAGCTAGAGAATCTTCTCGCGAAGTGTGACACCACACATCCGACAATACTCCTTGACCATCAACCATATAGCATTGCCGAGAGCGCACAGCATGGTATCGACATTCATCTTTCGGGACACACCCACCGCGGGCAGATATGGCCGTTAAGTTGGCTTACGGATGCGATATATGAGCAGAGCCATGGCTACCGCATCTGGGAGGAGTGTCATGCAATAGTCTCAAGCGGCCTCTCGCTATGGGGGCCTCCCTTCCGCATTGGCACACAGAGCGAGCTATGGGTGATAGATATCAAAAAAGAAGAGTAACAATAGAGAGAGGCCTGTCTGGACAGGCCTTTTAATTTTTAACTAATTGATTATCAGCAGTAGTTTTTACAAACTCTCTTGATACTCTTCATATAAGGCAACAGGGCCTAGATGCCACAACTTTGTAGATTCATCTGCTAAACGGGCATAGAACGCAGAGGAGTAGAGTATCTTCATCGCCTCGACAATGCTAATACCTCTGTCTTCCGCCAACATCGTTGCCAACCAACTCATCTTTGATGGCAACAACAAGTATAGGTTCTGTTGGTTTATACTCATAACTTTATCTCCTTTGCTTCGAGAAATGTTAGCGCCTGCAACGCTTTCTCTGTATGGAACAAATATTGATCCACGAGTTTGTATGCCTTTAACTCCGAAATCAAAGTCTGCTTGTTTATCAATCCCCCTTCGTATAGGGCAAATGAGGCATATACACGATCGTTTGCCACGGGGCCATAGACGATGTCAAACTCGTGAACATATCCCCTCTGTGTGCGATTCTGCATCACGAAATCAACCCAACCCTCTGTTGGATTATCAAAAGAGAGGGTATTCATCTGTTGCATTGCAGCCCCATCAAGCTCGTAGGCACAGATATATCCCTCGGAAACTCGCTTTTCTGCCATTCTTCGCCTTACCCACGCCTCTGCCTGCGCGTATGAAGATGTGGCATAGAATCCCTGACCGTAGTCTAGCGTGCGATTAGACTCTCTAATTTCGGGTTTCTCAACAACCTCTATGCTACCGTGATAAATCTTCATATTTCCTATCTGATACTCTCCTTTATATACTCATCAATCTCCTCGATAATCCATTGATGACTTTGGGTGTGCAGAATCTCGAAATGCTCCACTAGATAATCGAGCACACCCCTCTCCGATAGCAACGATATTGCCATCTCACGAGATAACCCCTTTGCGTTCATATACTGCTCAATACAGAACGAGAGGAAGTATGCTACATCTTGTTTTCTCTTATCCATACAGCAACGTCTTCTGCTATATTTTTGCAAATAGTATTCCTATATTCTACACTATCCCATACAAAGATAGATGAAAAAATCGAAAAAACATAATCTTTGGGATGTGTAAAGATGGTAGCTCTGCAATTTGTTATAAATAAAGAGATTTGACAGTGAAATTCACCGACAAAAAAAGGCCTGTCCGTTGGGACAGGCCTCTCTCTATTGTTGTAATTATATTACTTATTGCCAAAGTAGCGGTTGAACAAGCCCTCAAAGCCCTTACCGTGACGAGCCTCGTCCTTTGCCATCTCGTGTACTGTGTCGTGGATAGCATCGTAGTTGTTCTGCTTTGCCAACGCTGCGATACGCATCTTATCCTCGCAAGCACCAGCCTCGGCATTCATACGCTTCTCAAGGTTAGTCTTTGTATCCCAAACGCAGTCACCCAACAACTCTGCGAACTTTGAAGCATGCTCTGCCTCCTCGAAAGCATAGCGCTTGAAAGCCTCTGCAATCTCTGGATAACCCTCACGGTCTGCCTGACGGCTCATAGCCAAGTACATACCTACCTCGGTACACTCACCCATGAAGTGGTTGTTCAAACCCTCGAGGATCTCTGCATGATCCACCTTGCCATCACCAATCTTATGCTCGGTTACGAACTCTAGTGGCGCACCCTCCTGTGCCATCTCGTTGAACTTCTCCTTACCTACCTTGCACAATGGGCACTGATCTGGAGCCTCGTTACCCTCGTGAATATATCCGCATACTGAACAAATAAACTTCTTTGCCATAATCTTAATAGTTTTATTAGGTTAATATTTATCTTTATTTTTATTGGTTTCGTTATCTTTTCGAGTGCAAATATAAAGGCTTTTTTCTAATCTGCAATAAGATTTCCTTAATGATTTTTTATAGCCCTATAAGCTACACTTATAATAGCTGATTATCAGCTACTTCTTTCTTGCCCCTATGGCTAGGATAACTCCAAGGGCAACACCCAAAAGCGCCGCAAAGAGTACGCGTAGCTCTCCAGGAAGCATAAATGTTATTGTGTGGGCTGGGTACCAGAAGAGTGGTATAGTCTTCTTGAAGATAAAGCTCCACTGACGGTCCCAATTAAGTTCCACCATGTGACGGCGCATATCTATAGGCCTAAAGAGAGCCTTTACAGAGCCTCCATTCTCGGCGATATGTGTATCGGTAATCTTATGAAAGGTCATAAACACAGGCGCAAAGAAGGTATTCATCATCACAGATATCGCCAACGCCACAACAAACTTACCCCATGAGATGCCCTCCGCAGCAAAGGCCACAACGAGAGCTTCGCCACCCATAGCCTTTATGAAAGCTGGGATACCTGCCGAGAAGACCATCATAGCCATAGAGATTACCACGCCGAGGAGTCCCCATACTACCATACGTGGCACCACACCAAAGGTTGGCGTAGTGTAGTTTCCTGTAGATATTCTACAGCCAAGCATCTCGCCAAGGGTTGCTAGAATACCAAACTTGAGGAATGCCATAATCATAGCATGCTCTGCATTGAATCCCTTATACCAGGCGTAAAGCTCTGGAGAGATGAAGAAGGGAAGAAATATCGCCAACATAACCACGGCGAAGTAAAGGTCAGTACGTTTCATATCTATATTTCATTAATTAGTTTGCAACTATCGATATTGGCATGCCCCATTCAGAGATACAAATATACAAAAAAGTTTACAAAATCCTCGAGTTATGCTGCAGCACGTCTAGATACTGCCCAAAAACCCAATATGGTGATTGTGGCATTGAGTAGTATAACCTCGTAGCTAAACTGGTAGCCACAGAGCCACGCCTCGGAGTTATGTGCAACGACATAGCTCAACAGTGGCGCCACGAGAGCTACTACAGGCACAGCCCACCCACGAACCTCACGGCGCGAGAAGAGGCCAAAGGCAAACATACCTAAAAGAGGGCCATAGGTATAACTTGCCATGGTGAAGATAAGAGTTATAGCACCCTGGGAGCTAAACGCATCAAAGGCGATGATAACGATGGCCATCACCACAGCGATACCGAGGTGCGACACCTTACGCTTCTTCACCACATCATCGCCTTTAGCACCTAGGATATCAAGCGTAAAGGATGTAGTGAGTGCCGTAAGCGCAGAGCCTGCCGAGGAGTAGGTAGAGGCTACCAACCCCAAAAGGAATAACAGACCAACAACCATAGGAAGACCACACTCCATGGCTACATATCCAAAGAGCGTATCTCCCGACTCGGCCAAACCGTGAGCATCAGCAAAGAGATAGAGCAGCGCCCCAAGAGATAGAAATAGCGCAATGACAACAACCTGAATAACTATAGAGGTCATAAGGCTGCGCTGCGCATCACGCCTACTACGACATGATAGTATTGTCTGCATCATATCCTGGTCGAGACCCGTCATCGCAACAACAAGGAATATACCCGCAACAAACTGTTTCCAGAAGTAACGCCTATCGAGAGGATTATCAAAAAAGAGAGTATCGGAGTAGCCACTATCGAGAATTGCCGACACAGCACCACAGAGGTCTAAACCCAGGGCCTTGACTATAGCCACGATGGCCACCACGATAGATGCACACATGATAATAGTCTTGACCATCTCAACCCACACAACAGACTTGACGCCACCACGGAAGGTATAGAGCCATACAAGGGCCATCATAACCACAGCATTTAGGGCAAAAGGGAGATTGTAATGGTCGTAGATAAACTCCTGAAGAACCACACATATTATATACGCGCGTAACGATGCCGAGAGAACCTTCGAGAGGAGGAAAAACCACGCCCCCGTGCGATGTGCCACGACACCAAAGCGCTGGTCGAGATACTCATACAACGACACTACGCCAAGACGATAATATATCGGTATAAGAATATAAGCTATGATGATGTATCCTACGAAGAACCCTAACGTAGTCTGTAGGTAGGAGAAGCTATCGGCAGCGACTGTGCCAGGAACAGAGGTGTAGGTAACACCCGACATCGCCGCACCGACCATAGCTATAGCCGCCACAACGCGAGGTGTGTTACGCCCTCCGGTAAAGAAAGATAGTGCGCCACTACCACGCGAACTACGCCACGCCACGATAAATAGCAGTGCGATATATCCTACTATGGTAGCTATGATAACCAGCTGTGACACAGCAAATAGTATTATAAGTTATAGGCTTTGCAGTAGCGAGCTACAGCATCTGCTATGCGCTCACCATCGAGAGCTGCCGAGACAATACCTCCAGCATATCCTGCACCCTCACCAGCGGGGAAAAGACCCTCAACCTGTGTGTGCATAAGAGTATCGGGGTCGCGAGGGATACGTACAGGGGTGGATGTTCGCGACTCCACGCCCACGACAATAGCCTCGTCCGACACAAAACCCTTCATCTTACGACCAAAGGTGGCAATACCACTACGTAGTCGTGAGCCTATAACCTCGGGCATCCATTGGTCGAGACGCGAGGCTGTCAAACCTGGGATATATGATGTACGTGGCAGAGTGCGTGATGCACGACCAGCAACAAAGTCGGATACACGCTGTGCAGGAGCTACCTGACGCTCGCCGCTATGCTCCCTAGCTAACTCCTCGAAGAACTGCTGATAGCGCAAGCCGGCCAACTCTCCCCACTGCTCGCGCAGATGTGCAAAATCCTCAAGGCGTACCTCGGTGACAAGGCCCGAATTGGCAAAGGCAGAGTTACGACCACTAGGTGACATACCATTAACTACCGACTGACTATTGTCGGTCATGGCAGGAACTATGAAGCCACCAGGACACATGCAGAAGGAGTAGACGCCACGGCCAGCCTCCTGACTAACAAGCGAATAGCTCGCTGCAGGGAGCCACTCACCACGCTCCTCACGATGATACTGAATGCTATCTATCAGACGCTGTGGATGCTCTATGCGAACTCCCATAGCAAAAGGCTTCGCCTCAACAGCTATGCCAGCATCATACAACATCTCATATATATCACGTGCCGAGTGTCCTGTCGCCAGCACCACCGCAGCACCCTCTATAACATTATCTCCTACACGTACGCCCGTGATGCGGCCCCTCTTCAACACAAATCCCGACACCTTGCTCTCAAACAACACCTTACCACCATGCTCGGTGATGGTGCGACAGATATTCGAGATGATACGCGGAAGCTTATCTGTGCCTATGTGAGGATGTGCCTCGTAGAGAATCTCGGGGTTCGCGCCATGCCACACCAACGTCTGCAACGCCTTGTTATAGTCGCCACGCTTCTTGCTACGTGTGAAAAGCTTACCATCGGAGAATGTTCCTGCGCCACCCTCGCCAAAGGCGTAGTTAGAGTCGGGGTTTATCTCTCCGCCACGGTTTATCTGCGCTATGTCGTGCTTTCGCGACAACACCGACTTACCACGCTCCAAGAGTATAGGCTTGAAGCCTAACTCTATAAGCCTCAACGATGCAAAGAGTCCTGCGGGGCCAGAACCTACAACGATAACCTCTGTGCCGTTATCCACCGCAGGATAGTCGAAGTGTAGTGGCTCGGGCTGTGGCTCCTGGTCTACATATATCTCCACCGAGAGATTCACCTTTGCCATGCGCTGACGAGCATCTATAGAGCGCTTCACAACGCGCGCCAGAGCAATGTCACTCTGACGTATTCCCATGCGCTCTGCGGCACGTGCTAGATAGAATTTTTCATCAGCGGCCTGCTTTGGGGATAACTGAAGGGTTATAATCTTTGGCATAACGTATCAATATTTTGCTATGCTACAGCCGTTTTTACTATCAAAATATGGCCGCTACATAGTGTTCAAGAGACAAAAATACGAAAAAATTATAATAAAATTGCAAATATTGTTGTTATATTACAAAAAGTTATTACCTTTGCAGCGTCAATGAGAGTTAAGGTATATCGGGTTGATATATTTTTCGTTGATAGATCCTGCGGATATGGTGTAATTGGTAGCCACGTCAGACTTAGGATCTGATGCCGAGAGGCGTGGGGGTTCGAGTCCCTTTATCCGCACAGAAAAAAGAGCAGTTCACAAGACTGCTCTTTTTTTGTGCGGATATTCCGCAGTTATATTTACATTCCCTCCAAACCTCCCTTTGGCAAAGGGAGGCTTGTGGCAAGTGTTCCACTTGCTTGATAAAGCGAATGTTACTCTTAATTATTATTTTAGATATTTTCACTCTTGGTAAATCGCAGAAAAACTCTAAATTTGTATCACATCAACATTTAAGTATATGATAAAACCATTTAGAATTGCCCAAAAGGAGCTGAAGTATATTTACGAGAACGCCCAAGCTCGTATGGAATATAACCCAAAACGTTCGGCAAAGGCAACAAATATTGTGAATAATCACCCACACTTCAATACGCAGAAAGAGGCTTTAGAGTTCGCTGTAGAACAAATGAAAACGAACTATGCACGGTATCAAGTTTGGGCAAAGGTTGAGAAAGGAGAAGATGACATTTATAGAGTCCAGAATTGGTGGTTATCTACAGATGACAGCAAAGTGCTTGAGTCTGCAGAATATATAGGCTTAGTACAAACGCACGATGAGTCGATGATATTAAGCATTATCGATAATAATATCCCAATAGACGATGTTGTCGCATACTATTAGCATTATATACTACAAGGCTCTGCAGAGACAATGTTGACTGGCTGGGATATTGACATTAACTAATGTAACTTTAAGCCTCATTTGTCAAGAAGGCAGCCATTTCAGGATAGTATTCTTTCAACCACTTAATGAAGTCCAAAATCTTCAAATAGTCCTCAATAAAAATTCGATGGTCTGGCAGGCTTAGGCACAGAAAAAAGAGCAGTTCACAAGACTGCTCTTTTTTTGTGCGGATATTCCGCAGTTATATTTACATTCCCTCCATACCTCCCTTTGAAAAGGGAGGCTTGTGGCAAGTGCGAAACTTGCATTTATGTTAGCACAATCATTAAATAGATTCAGAATTATCTGCCAATCCACTCATCTCTTGATATCGCAAACACCTTTGTAATTTCATTTATCGCGTCTGCGAACTCATCCACCTGCCTGCAACCATACGACATAGCTGTCTTGGCTGATGCTTCGTTGGTATATTTCATAACGGAGTAGACCATGTTAAAAGGAGTATTATTAAAAGTCCAATCTCTGACAGCAATAGCCGCCTCCTTTGCATACCCCTTTCTTTGCTTATCAGCTCTGATATGGTATCCGATTTCGGGCCTTATCTCGCAGTTGATAAGTTGCATTGTTAAGCCACAGTCTCCTATCACTTCGCCACTATTTTTCAAGCACACAGCCCACAGACCAAAACCTAATTCCCTATATCTTTGGACATTACGCTTAATCCAGCTCCTTACCCTATCCTCATCAAACGCATAGGGATAATGCTGCATGATATTCGGATTTGATAACACCTCGTAAAGTGCATGAAAATCATCATCCGTCATCTCTCTTAAAAGCAGGCGTTCTGTTTCAATAACCATGATTTTTAGTCCTTAAAAATTACGACTTACCTGTGTAAAGATAGTAAAATATTATTATAATGGTCTATACAATACAGAATTATCTGTTCCATAGTGTAACGTTCAACAAAAAAGGGTCTACTAAAAAGCAGACCCCATAACCTAAGAGAGTGAATAAAAAGATGTAGTTTTAGGCTTGCGAAGCCCGAAAAAGCGGAGTTTACTGAGCGTAAATGAGCATTTTGAGGGCAAGCGTAACGACAAAATACACTTTTTATTCACTCTCTTTATACTTATCGAAGCAGAGAGTTTACCCCTCCAACGCCTTAAAGTAGCGGTAGGTAGATACGCGAAGCTCCTCGGCAGCCCTATCATCACATACGATGATGCCGCGGGGGTGCGTCTGCAATGCCGAGAGGGTCCACTGGTGGTTATAACCGCCCTCGATAGCATGACGCAATGCTCGTGCCTTCTTGGCTCCTGTGGCCAAAATGAGGACCGTGCGAGCATCAAGGATGGTTGCAACACCCACAGTGAGAGCCTGCGTAGGAACCTGCGAGATATCACCGCCAAAGAAGCGTGAGTTCACGGCGATAGTATCGGGGGTAAGGGTCTTGATACGTGTACGCGACTGTAGCGATGAGAAGGGCTCGTTAAAGGCGATATGTCCATCCTCACCAACACCGCCCATAAATAGGTCGATGCCGCCAGCAGAGATGATAGCCGCCTCGTATGCAGCGCACTCCGCCGCCAAATCTGCAGCATTACCATTGAGAATATGGACATTCTCGGCCTGGATGTCGATATGCGAGAAGAAGTTACTCCACATAAACGAGTGGTAGCTCTCGGGGTGATTCTCGTCAAGACCGATATACTCATCCATGTTAAAGGTTACGACATTCTTGAACGACACCTCGCCAGCCTTATGCAAGCGGATAAGCTCCTTGTAGGTCTCAAGAGGTGTAGAACCTGTAGGAAGGCCCAACACAAAAGGGGCCTCGGTTACAGCGGCCTTCGCCTTAATAGCATCAACGATATATCGTGCTGCCCACTGCGCCACCTCGGGGGTGGTATCTTTGATAATTACTCTCATAATAGTTATTTTTAGCAATTAGCGATGATAATAGTAATAGCATTACTTTACTGGGGAGTGCTACTACAAATTACTCACCACACCTTTAAAACATCTTTACAAAGACCTCTATAGCCTGATACTCCGCCATGCCGAGCTTATCATAAAGCTTCGCAGTGTTCTGTGTACGCTCCTCGGCACGCTGCCAGAACTCGCGGGTATCGCTACCAGGGAATGGCACTATATCCTTCTGCGAGAGGTGACGGTAGATAGCATGACGCTTCTTAAGCATCTCATCGGGAGATAGTGGCACTGCCATATCTACAAGGCCTAGGTTCCACTCCATCCATGCACCACGGTAGAGCCACAAGTGGCAATCCTCGCGCCAATCGTCATCGTGGGTAACCTCCAACGCCTGAAGGATAGCCTCCATACATGTACGGTGTGTGCCATGTGGATCGGCAAGGTCTCCAGCAGCATAGATCTGATGAGGACGTATCTCGCGCAACAGCTTGACGATGATATCTATATCCTTCTTCGTTAGCGCTCCCTTCTTGATACCTCCAGTCTCGTAGAATGGGAGGTTAAGGAAGTGAGCATTGGTATCGGGATTAAGGCCAAAGGAGCGCACCGCAGCACGTGCCTCCGCACGGCGTATAGCGCCCTTGATATCTAGAAGGCGGCGTGGCTCTGGCTTACCACGCTTCTTGCCAGCTATAACCTCCTGAACCTCGGCAAAGGTATCTCCAAGACCCAACTCACGCGCAGTATCTACATTCTGCAACACTACGTCATCGTGGACTGCAACATTACCCGAGGTCTGGTATGCCACATGCACATCGTGACCCTGCTCAACAAGACGTATAAACGTACCTCCCATAGAGATAACATCATCGTCAGGGTGTGGCGAGAAAATCAACGCTCGCTTGGGGTATGGTAACGATGGCGCAGGGCGCGTAGAGTCATCAGCATTAGGCTTACCACCTGGCCAGCCGGTGATGGTGTGCTGCAGGTCGTTGAAGACACGGATGTTAATCTTGTCGTAGGTGCCACACTTCTCCAGAAGCTCACCCAACGAATTCTCGATATAATCCTTATATGTAAGCTTCAAGATTGGCTTATTTACAATGCCACAGAGCCACACCACAGCCTTACGCACAAACTTTGGAGTCCACTCACAAGGGCCTACAAGCCATGGCGTCTGCTCACGAGTAAGCTTCTCGGCAGCAGTCTCATCTATGACAAGCTCGATGTTTGGATGCTCCTGAAGGTGACTCGCAGGAACCTTATCCGAGATCTCCTCCTCAACAATCTGCTGCACTGCGGTAGCCTTATCCTCACCCCAGGCCATAAGCACAATCTTATCGGCACGCATAACCGTACCAATACCCATTGTGATAGCCATCTTTGGAGTATTCTCCAAGCCAAAGAAGAGATTAGCATACGACTTACGAGAGTTGTGCGACAACTCCACAAGACGAGTGTGCGACTTGGCATAGGAGCCCTGCTCGTTGAAGCCTATCTGACCCTGCTCGCCAAAGCCGATAATCATAAGGTCTATCTTACGTATCGACTTATCGTAGTTAGCACAATACTCCGAAACCTCACGCTCCGAGATGGTGCCATCGGGGATATGTACATTCTCGGGCTGTATATCTATATGTTTCAAAAACTCATCGTGGATGCGGAAGTTACGGCTCTGCTGCTCGGTGCTACGAATAGGGTAAAACTCATCGAGAGAGAATACCGCAACATGCTTAAAGGATATCTCACCCTCCTTGTGACGCTTAACAAGCTCGCGGTAGAGGCCAAGGGGAGTCTTACCTGTTGTAAGGCCCAATACAAATGGAGGAAGCTCCTCGTAGATATCTCTTGCAGAGGCATTCTCCGAGTGGTTATGCACCATGCGACATATCATATCCGCAACATACTGAACACCGTGATACTCGCTCTCGAAGACACGTGTAGCCATACGCTCGTAGCGATGTATGATATCCTTTGGCGCAAAGTCCTTCACAAGACCACCATCCTTTGGAAGTTGATATTTACTATTATTCATACTCTATATCTGTTGTTTATTTTCTGATATTCAATGATGCCACAAATAAAACATCGTTCAAAGATAGAAAAAAAATCCGAATTGCAGGCATACCTCTCTATACTTTTATAGAGAAAAGAGTAAGGACATTGACAATAAAGCTACACTTCAACTCCTCTGCTGTCACAATACTTATCCACCTATACACGAGCTTCGGATGGCATATCAGCAAGCAGCTACAGATGTTTAACAATACGTTCTAGCCACATCTTATCTACCTCATCAAAGGTAGCAAGACGCTCACTATCAATATCTAGCACAGCCACCACCCTATCATTATCGTATATCGGAACCACTATCTCGCTACGCGATAATGAGCTACAGGCTATATGTCCTGGGAACTTCTCAACATCCTCCACCACAACACTCTCACCACGTTGCCACGCCGTGCCACACACTCCGCGGCCATAGGCGATACGTGTACACGCAATGGGGCCTTGAAATGGCCCTAGAACCAGCTCCTGGCCAACAACACGATAGAATCCCGTCCACCAAAACCCAAAGGTTTGATGTATCATCGCGGCAAGGTTTGCCATGTTTGCCACAACATCCCTCTCGTTGTCGAGCATTGCCACCACCTGACGATATAGCAACTCATATTTTTGCTCCTTGCCACCCTTGGCAATATGTAACTCTTCGGCCATAATAGATTATAGTTCAATGGTTTATACAATAGGCTGTACTTGGCGTACATCCCCATTCGGGGCAATGAGCTTGGTGACGAAGATTGTCCCTTATCACCCTCCCCTAATTTCTTGTCAGAAGGGGTGAGATTTGTTGCCAAGTGATATTGACACGGATGGGGGTGTACTTTGGCGTACATCCCCATTCGGGGCAATGAGCTTGGTGACGAAGATTACCCCTTATCACAAGAAATTATCGGCCTGTGGAACCAAAACCTCCCGCCCCTCGCTCCGTCTCATCGAGAAGCTCTACAGAGTCCCACTCTACATGCTCGTAACGGGCTACCACCATCTGCGCTATGCGCTCACCAGGGTTGATGATAAACTCGGTGCTAGAGAGGTTTACAAGGATAACCTTTATCTCACCACGGTAGTCTGCGTCAATAGTACCCGGGGTATTAAGGACTGTGACACCATGCTTTGCTGCAAGGCCGCTGCGTGGACGTATCTGCGCCTCAGTACCCTCGGGGAGAGCTATATAGAGACCTGTAGGAACCATAGCTCGCTCCAAAGGAGCAAGGGTGATAGGGGTCTCGATATTTGCCTTAATATCCATTCCTGCAGACTTCTCGGTAGCGTAAAATGGAGTATCAAATGGTGACTTATTTACAATCTTTACCTTCATATTATTACGATTTATGTTTATCTACACAAAGGTAATATTTTTTGCTCTGAAAACAAAAAAGAGGCCGACTTCAACAGCCGACCTCGATATAGAGATGTTATAGATTACTCCTCGGCGATCTCCTCGGCTGGAGTAAACTGGAATGGTATAGCCTCATCCAAAACCTTTACCTCATCCTCGGTAAGCTCTGCCACAGGCTTGCCAAACATCTTTTGAGCGATAGAGTTGCGATACATATCGAAACCTGCCTGAACCTCTGTCATAAGGCTCTCACGTGTAGCAGCAGGAAGCTTCTCTGCAGAGATGAAGCCAGCAGCATCAATCTTCTCTCCATCAACAAGCTCTACAGTCTCGTGATTTGTGAGCAACATACCCTCGATAACACGAGCCAAAGAGCCCTCCTCCTCGGGAGTATCACCAGCCTCATCGGTGAACACACGATCACCAACCTTTACCTGGTTCTCGCTTACGAACTCGATAATAACAGGAGCATTGCTAACAGTGCTATAGCGGTCAGCACCACCCTCAAATGTTGCTGGAGTACCAAATACCAAAGCATAAAGAACAAACAACCAGTGTGCTGCGATACCTGCTACAAAACCACCTATGGTGTGAGCGAGGATAGCCTTTGAGGTGAGCTTGCGGTAGCCAAGAGCGTCAAGCATAGCTGTATGAGTAGAGAGGTAACCGCTCCAGCACATACCGATAGCTGTAAACACGGCAATAGCATTACCGTTTACAATACCCTGTGCCGAGAACTCTGGAACAAGGCTCAACGCTGCACCTACTGCACCCAACGACGTGATAGGGAATGCCATAAGCGCAGGGTGCTCAAAGCCAAACAACCACTCAAACAAGAAGTTAATCTTACCAAATACCAATGGGAGGAACTCAATACCCTCGTAGGCAGCACCATCGTATGTACCATTGCTACCAGCACCAAAGGTGAGAAGCATAACAAGAGTAGAGATGATAAGCACACCAGGGATGATAGATAGACCTACATCAACACCTGTCTTACCACCATCGAGCAATGAGTTGAGGATACGTGTGAAGAGTGATGTCTCCTTAACCTCATCATCGGCCTTCATATCTGCCTCGTCAAGAACAGCGGCAAACTCCTCCTTAAACTCTGGGTACTGCTTAACTACAAAGTGCTGCATGATGCGTGTAGAGCAGATACAACCTATGATAGCACCACACAAACCTAGGAATGGCTCCACGAAGTATCCCTGCGAAATCATAAACACGATAACGAGAAGACCCATACCAAAGGCTGTACCGAAGTTGGTGAGAGAGATAAGCTGGAACTTACGGAAGTAAGAGCTAAAGCGCTTATCCTTTGCCAATGAGATGATAGCTGGGTTATCCGAAAGGAATGTCATTACAGCACCCAACGATGCTACACCTGGGAGGTTGAAGAGAGGCTTCATCAATGGACGCAAGATACGCTCCAAAAGACTTACTACGCCAAACTCCACGAAGATACGGCCCAAAGCACCTGTGATAACGCAGATAGCCATAAGGTAGAAGACTGTGTTGAGCAACAAGTCGTGCGCAGTCTTCATGATTGTATTAAGCATGTTTGGCAGACCCATAACCGAGCCGATACCGCCAAAGATGCCCACAACGATAAGAAGGCAGATAATACCTACAAGGTACTTCTTAAAACCCTTTTCCTGATTCTCCATATTATATTAAGTTATTGGTTATTACATATTTGCAGCACGCTTCGCCTGACGCTTGTCGATAAGCGCCGAGATACCCTCTATAACATCAATCTTCCATGTAAGACCTACGGTGAGGAATGAACCCTTGTCAAATGCAGTACCGTTAGTGTTGGTGTTATTTCCAATGTTATAGCAGTATGCAGCATGAAGGCGGATATCACGATTGCCACGACCACCAAGAGGATAGTACTCTACACCACCACCCACGCGTGTCATCTCGGTACCTGGACAGAGGAACAAACCACCTACATAGTCACCCTCGTCATCTATAACAGTAGGATAGTTAGCGCCAACCTTATCGTATGTAGCCTTCGCGAAGATATTTACACGCTTTGCGATGAGGTAATCTACCTCGCCCATGATAGAGAAGTTCTCGAACAAAAGCTCCTTGGCACTAACGCCACGGTTCATCAAGTCGAGCTGAATGGTAGCATCGCCAAACTTGAACTGGTTACCAAGCACCACGTATACATCGAACTTACCACGCTCATACTCCGAGAAGTTCAACGAGTGAAGAGCTGTGTAGAAGCCGTGTGAACCCATCCAATAGAGGTTGTAAGCATAGAGGTCACCAAGTTTTATAGGATCCCCATCAGGATCAGGATTCTCCGCATAGTTCATAGCCATTTTGTCGTATGGACTCTGGCACACCTGAAAGGTGATGGTGTCGTCACCCTTGTTTGTTGTAAATGCCACCGAAGCACCGAGCTGGAAGCAGTTTACATTGTTCCAGTACTCCGAGCAGTAGTATACATCGATAGGGGCGCGGTCATACTCCCAACCACCAATCATCACCACCTGCTTACCTGCCGAGATAGCCCAATTCTGATTTGGCTTATAGGTGAGGTGAAGCCAGTCGGTGTTATTCACAAAGTCAGCAGCAGAATTGATGTTATTGAAACGCTGACGCCAAGAGTAGGTGAACTTTGGGGTAATCTGACCATCCATGCGAAGGTTGAAGTAACGCACCTTGAAGCCCGAAGCACCATAAAGTTGCTCACCATCCAACGCCTGGTTAAGGTAGTCGAAACGAGTCTCAACACCTAGACGGAAAATCTCATTGCTCTTCTCATAACCCTGTTGCGCAAAGAGCGATGACACAGAGAGCAGTGCCAATGCAGCACAAAGAATTTTAGTAAAGGTTTTCATCATATTTTGATAGTTTAGATTATAGCGTTCTAGCTCTGCGGTAGCAGATTCATTATTACAATAATGGGCAAAGATACAGAATTATTCGCAATTAGCAATTTTATGCCGATATTTCTTTAATTGTTACGCACATAAATTCGATATTGCAAAAAAAATTTATATCTTTACGGCAGATAGAGAACAACTTAAGGGTGAGCATATCTACATCCACCCCCACTGGATTGTAAGACCTCTTATCTACGCTACCAACTTACAACTGATACGTCATGGAGATACTAAACCAAAACGACATCATCAAGTCTTCATACTCTGGAGCTAGGGATTCTGCCGGCCTGCCTCAAGGCTATGGCACTATGGAGTATACCACAAAGAGTGGACAACTCTATCGATATATCGGCACATTCTCCCACGGCAAGCGCCAAGGTTATGGCTTCTTGACATATAAGACAAAGAGTAAAAATCCAGTAGAGGAGTGGGAGTGGTATCAGGAGGGAGAGTACGACTCGGCAGGTAGGCTCATACATCCAAAACATGAGCCAGGCTCCTATGAGCCATATATTGACTCGTGGGGAACGAGCTTCGAGGGGTTATGGCGCAACGATGAGCCACTGAAGGATTGTATCATTAAGCATGTTGATAATGTGGAGGTTGAGATTGCTCCAATACAGCAGTTCCTATCTCAATTTATGACCGGAGCTAGAGCGCGAAATATATCTCCTGCGATGGTCGAGAGGCTTCGTGAAAGCGAGGAGCCTTGTGCCAAATATGGTTACGCCGCGTGGTTACTTTATACACACGCCGATAAAGACTCCTTGCAGACCGCCGAGAAGGCTCTTACATTTGCTGCCGAGAATGGCATTGCCGATGCGCTGGAGGTGCTATCTATCATGCACAGCATGGGTGACATATACAACCCTAAAACCAACAAATGGGAGCTAAACCTCGACATCGCTCGCTCGCTAAATGATAGAGCCATGCAGCTTGGTAGTGAGCGCGCAAAACTCGACTACGTCTGCGACCTCTTCCATGGCGACACGCTTCTCACGGCAGATAAGAGTGGGGCTATTGCTGCGGCAAAAGAGGCACTAACGACATCTCCCGTACCAGAGTTGTGGCATGAACATCTAGCCTGGTTTTACGAAGAAATGGAGCAGTATGAAGAGGCTGAAGAGGAGTATATGAACGCCATCATAGCTGGGCAGTACAGCGCCATATCCAACTTTGCAATACTCAATTATTCAATGGGGTATAAGGATCAATACTATGACATATTGAACTGGGGAGCAAGACGTGGAGTGCCATCGTGTATGATACGATATATGAACTATGCAAATGAGTGGGATGACCTAAAACCAGACTTTCAGTCCACAATATCGTTCTACGCGGAGTGTGACCTAAATCGCGGCATAAGGTTGCACGACACCTTCTGCATGTATATCTACGCCTTCTTCCTCTACTACGAGTACATGGATTTCAAACGCGACATTAAGAAGGCTGTTGAGGTGGCTTTAAAGGGCGCTAACTACCATAATCGTCTATGCTGCTCGCTACTTGCAAAGATTATGTCCGACCCCGAAGTGGATGATGCACTTCCCAAAAGTATGCAGATGGAGGTAGAGGAGATTCTATTATGGCAACTACGCGCCGTGCGCTATGGCCTTTATGACGACCTTGAAGAGGTTGTTAAGAATCGCAACACCTATGTTGAGATGGGATATGGAGATGAGATAGACAACATCTGGATACCCCTCTGGGAGAAGCAAAGCAAGAGCTAATCATCGCTTTGTAACCACAATCATAAAGGTCACGGCAACAATAGCGATAAGGATACCAAAAACGATATTCATGGTTAGCGGCTCGCCAAAGAGTAGCGCACCTACAAGGATGGCTGTAATAGGCTCAAAGACCCCCAATACCGAGGCCTTGGTAGCTCCGATATTTCGTGTAGCAATGGCCAACGCGGCTGTTGAGACTATCGTAGGCAATATGGCCAAGCCTATGAGGTTTCCCCATGCTGACGCACCATCTAAACCTGCCATCACATCTACATCCGAAGAGACAATCTTGCAAAAGAAGATGACCGCACCTGTAAGTAGGGCGTAGAATGTTAAAAGGGTGTTTGATATGGTACTTATACTCTTATTACGGTTGATGATGACCACAAATAGCGCATAGGCAAATGCCGAGCCTACAGAGAGATATACACCTATGGGATTGACGGCCTCGCCAGACTCCCCCTGTGTCATAATTATAACACCCACGAAAGTCGCAACAATCGAGAGCCACACGGGCCACGAGGGGACTACCTTGAGGAATACCATGATGATAGCCACAAAGACCGGAAAGAGGAATACGAGCGTTGTGGCTAGACCCGAGGCGATATAGTTATATGCCTCAAAGAGAGAGATACTACTACAAGTGTAGAGCGCTCCGAGGGCTAGCAACACCCCTGCCTGCTTCAGCGAAACCCTAAAGCTCTGCCGCGTAAGCAGGAGAAACACCCCAAGAAACAATACTGCAATGCTATAACGAAATAGAAGTATAGACTCCACAGCAGCCCCACCCCTCATCAGAGGCATACCAAACAGAGGATTTAGGCCATAGGCAACTCCAGTGATGATTCCTGCAGGATAACCTATAATTGCATTTCTATTTACTCGTCTCTCCATAACATAACTTTAGAGGCACAAAATTACAAAAATATTGCAAAGATTATCCCTAGCTGCGATTATTGCACCACATAGCACCATTATAAATAACAGCGAACAAGAATCAACATAAAATATAGAGAGCCTACACAACATATTGTTGGATAGGCCCTCTTAAACCCTAACTTTATCGTATGGCCATACGGCTACTTTGCTGGCTCCCACTTGCAGCGAACAGGGGATACTATAGCACCCTCATCCTTTAGCTGCTTCATAGCCTTATCCACCTCCTTGCGGTCGATACCCGAAAGCTCTGCAATCTTACCTGCATTGAGAGGCTCACCAGCCTCCTTCATAACTGTCAATACTCTCTCTTTTGTCTCCATAATCATAATTTTTTAATAGTTTATATCTCTAATTTTAAATGTTATATACATATATTCGCACAGCCCATTTATATAATCTGCATATACTACCTCGGCATCGCGGCCTCGCAATATCGAGCATTTCCCGCACATCTCGCAACTATGCAGACATCGCCACTGCTCCTGAACATAACTCCTTCGCTCCTCAACCGTAGAGTTACCTATCGTTGGTGCTGCCATCTCTACACACAAGTAAAGCCTCCATCAACAGCAATGTTCTGGCCATTGACATAGGTGCTACTTGGCGATGCTAGGAACAAGGCACAGGTATCAAGCTCACCGCTTTTACCATAGCGGCCCATAGGTATAGAGCGCTTGGCCATATCCTGGAAGTAATCACTGTCGAGCGTAGCTGTGGTAAGCTCGGTATAGAAGTAGCCAGGACAGATGCTATTTACCGTAACACCATACTTACCCCACTCCGCAGCAAGAGCGCGTGTAAGGTTTACAACGCCACCCTTGGCAGCATGATATGGTGAGCTGCCAATAATCATATTTCCCACCAAACCATACATCGATGCTATATTTATAATTCGGCCATAGCCCGCCTCTATCATCTTCTTGCCAAACTCACGTGCGCACACAAAGGTACCAAAAAGATCGATATCTACCTCATGCTTGAACTGCTCATCGGTAATCTCTACTGCTGGTGCCACGGCTCCTGTGCCTGCATTATTCACAAGGATATCTACCCTGCCAAACTTTGCCATAACAGCATCAACAGCACTCTTAACCTGCTCTGTAACAGTGATGTCGCACATCAAGGGGAGAACCTCCACGCCATACTCCTCCGATATACTCTTGGCATTCTCCTCGAGGAGATTCATTCTGCGCGCCAAAAGAACGAGGTTAGCACCCTGACTAGCGTATGCTCGCGCCATCTGCAAGCCTAGGCCTGTCGATGCCCCTGTGATAACTGCTACTTGACCGGTGAGTGCAAAATAATTTTTCATATCTATATGGTTCTTATTTTCGTTATTACTATTTCCTGGTGCAAAGAAAGCACCTATTTTGCTGAAATACAACTTTTTCCGATTCTTATTATTTATATAAGTATAAGCAAAACTTATACCAACCGCAAATATCAAAGCCTGAGTCTATGCTATTTTGCTTAATACCACAAAAAAAAGTCGATGACACGCATCGACTTTTTTCTCCCAGAAGGAGAACACCCAATAAAAACTAAAAAGATTCTAATCTATAATTCTCAAACACTGCCTCGCAGTTGCTTAAGTTTTCGAGTGCAAAGATGCACGATTTTTTCCTACCCCACAATCACCTATTGTTGGGAAAATAGAGCATGCAATATCCCCTATATTTGGGATTTGTGCGTTACCGAAATTATACGTATCTTTGCATTATAATATATAAACATGGAATAAATATAATACAACATTCTGATAATCAATGAATAAAAAGATAAGTACTGCACATTTGGCATCATTCTCACCCGAGATGAAAATTTTTGAGCTTGTGGAGTCATCGCCATCGCTGCTGTCGATATTCTCGCGTCTTAACATTAGACTCCCCTTTGGTGACATATCGATAAGCGAGATGTGCGAGCGCGAGGGACACTCCGTGGAGCTGTTTATGATGCTTGCATCTATGCACGCCGACACCTCATTTCGCCCATCGAAGGAGCATCTAAAACCCGAGATGCTAGGCGAGATAATAGAGTATCTACGTGCATCGCATCGCTACTATGCCGAACACATGCTTCCCCACACTGCGGCACACCTGGAGAAGATACTACAACATTGCGACACCCTATCACAGAGCGTGTTACGCCGCTTCTACGATGACTACACTCAATACATTATCGACCACTTCAACGAGGAGGAGCGTAACATATTCTCCATAATTGATGGCTGTGCGGAGGGAGATGCCAGAGAGTGTAACTGTAACCTCTTCGACATGCCACATGCCGATATTGACGACCGCTCAAACGACATAGCATCCCTCATCTTCAAGAACCTTCCAGAGGAGGCTCCAACATCGTTGCGATGCACAATGCTGGAGCATATATACGCCCTTCGCGATGACCTGCGCCGTCATAGCAACGTGGAGATGTATCTGCTTCGTCCACTTATAGAGATATATTCAAATACCACACGATGAAACGACATAAGGTAGCCATAGTAGATTCAGCAACCGTAGTTGCAGAGGGCATAGCAGCAATACTATCTCGCTCACCCAGAACAGAGGTAGTGGGCATCTATCGCCACATTGCCGAGATAGAGAGTATCATCGCGGCAGGGAGGGTAGACGTTGTCGTTGCCTCGGTGGCACAGTACCATGAGATAGAGGCTACAACATCGCTTAACAACATCCCCGTTGTGGGTATGCAGAGCAGCCTCATCGAGGAGGATATAGTAAGGCGTTTTAACGCAACAATCACCCTCTATACATCGGCAGAGGATGTGGAGCGTATCGTTGCAGAGGCTGCAGAGCAGCCCTCGGAGCATAACATCTCGGAGAGCCACGAACTATCCGATAGAGAGAGAGATGTACTCGTACTTGTTGCTCGAGGATTCACCAACAAGGAGATAGCCTCGGAGCTAAATATCTCGCCACATACGGTAATCTCTCACCGCAAAAACATAGTACATAAGACAGGTATACGCTCTGTTGCTGGTCTTACGGTATATGCAGTGCTAAACAAGTTAGTAGATAGCGAATTGATATAACACTATAACCCAATAAAGATGATTAAGACAGAACTTTGTGCCTACTCTGTTGAGGCGTGTGAAGTTGCCGCACGCCTAGGCGTAAATCGTGTAGAGTTGTGCGCCTCGCCTGCCGAGGGTGGCGTGACACCATCACTAGCAACCATAGAGCGTGTTGCCGCCATTCCCAACCTCGATGTAAGCGTGATGATTCGCCCTCGTGGTGGAGATTTTCTATACTCCGAGCAGGAGTTTCAGACTATGCTTCAGGATATTAAGCATGCTCTAAAGGCTGGTGCTACAGGTGTGGTATTTGGTATCCTCACCGCAGATGGAAAGGTAGATGTAGAGCGCACACGCCAACTAGTAGAGGCTGCCGAAGGTATGGAGACCACCTTTCACCGCGCCGTAGACATGACAGAAGATTACTCGCAGGCGGTGGAGGATATTATCAGAGCAGGATGCAAGCGTATTCTCACATCGGGAGGCTACGACAAGGCTATTGATGGCATTGAGAATATCGCCAAGGCCGTAGAGGTTAGCCGTGGACGTATAGAGATTATGGCGGGTAGCGGCGTTGTGGCGAGCAATGCCAAGAGGCTCATGGAGGCTGGCGTAGATGCTCTGCACTTCAGCGCCAAGCGCATGGTCGCAGGAGGCATGCTCTACAGAAACCCTCGTATCTCGATGGGTGGCTCATCGGCCGTAGATGAGTTTGCACTACGTGTGGTTGATGAAAACGAAGTTACTGATATCCTAAAACTTATAAGATAATGAAACTACGACTTTTACTTTGTGGATTGGCAGCCGTAGCCATAGCTATTGCGCTAATCGTATGGCCTAGTGAGCGTTACAACCCTGCAAACGACACTCAACTGCAGGAGGTAATAGCAAACTCATCACGTGCCGCAGAGCTTGAGGCTCTCATGGCAGAGATTCCTGCGGAGCATCACAAGGAGATGGCATTTCTACTAAAGAATATGCCCGACTTCGACCGCGAAGAGATGGACCTTAACCTCTTGCGTGAGAATGTGGAGTATGCACACCTAGCTCGCGAGAAGTACTCATGGGCAAAGCGTCTTCCAGAGGATGTATACCTCTACGATGTACTCCCATATCATGTTGTGGATGAGGTGCGTGACTCATGGCGCAAGGAGCTGTACGAGATGTTTGCCCCAGCGGTAGATACATGTACAACTATGTATGACGCCGTATGCGCCGTAAACGCAAATATCCCTCGCCTCACAGGCGTAGACTACAACACCAAGCGTGAGAAGACAAACCAAAGTCCTCGTGAGTCGATGCGTCAGGGCATGGCATCGTGTACAGGTCTTGCAATATTGCTTGTTGATGCCTACCGCGCTGTAGGTATCCCTGCACGCTTTACGGGAACGGCATCATGGCACGACAACCGCGGAAACCACAGCTGGACAGAGGTATGGCTTGATGGCGAGTGGCGCGTCACAGAGTACTACTTCCCATCGAAGCTCGACCACCTATGGTTCATGGCAGATGCCTCAAAGGCTAATGCCGAGGATCGCACATACGCCATATATGCCACACGCTTTGGCAAGGCAGATGACTGGTTCCCCATGGTTTGGGCAGATGGTGATGTAGAGGGACGCTCGGTGGAGGAGCTTCCAAAGTGGGTAGGTGCCGAGAATGTTACAAAGCACTACCAGGAGCTAGCATACGAGCAGTATACACGCCACATAGAGGCTGGCACACACACCTTTATTAAGATTGCTGGATATAAGGATGCAAAGCACAAGGAGCACTCTGACGACCGTGTAGCAATGGGCGTAGATATATTCCATGGCACAGAGCAGATGGGTGGCGGACTCACCGCAGGGCCTCTGCGCGACATGAACGACATGTTCTCGGTGTTGGTGGAGAAGAACCGCAACTACGAGCTTCGCTACTACGACTCTAACGGCGAACTTCAGCGCATAAACGTAGAGCTTGGCGAGGAGCCTGTTATCGTAGAGATATTCCTCAAGAAGTAATACTTAAATAGTAATATAGAGGCTGACTAAAAAGTAACTTAGCCAGCCCCCATAATGAAGTGACCCCAAAAGTTTGGACAAAAAACTTTTGGGGTCACTTCATAGCTTAAGAGAGTGAATAAAAAGATGTAGTTTTAGGCTTGCGAAGCCCGAAAAAGCGGAGTTTACTGAGCGTAAATGAGCATTTTGAGGGCAAGCGTAACGACAAAATACACTTTTTATTCACTCTCTATGTTTAATCTATATTATGGCACTGGGTCATACCCTGAACCACCCCAAGGATGACAGCGTAACAGGCGCCTAATTGTGAGATAGCTTCCCTTTATTGGTCCATGCTTTCGCAATGCCTGAAGGGCATACTGCGAACATGTGGGGGTGAAGCGACAACATGGGGGTTTCAGTGGCGACAAACAGACCTGATAGAAGCGCACAAGCACTATTAGCGGAAAGGCTAATATACGCTTTATCCACGATAAAGCAATACTACAGAACTCCTTGAACGTCATTTAAGATTCGAAGTATTGAGTTGTTAATAGGAGCATACGGCAGCTCCTCCTTGCTCACATAGATAAATGCGATACGCACGGCACAACCACGCTCCTGGGCAAGAGCCTGAAGCGGAGACTTGGCCAGACGATAGCTCTCGCGCATGCGGCGTTTGAGGAGATTGCGCTTGTTGGCGCGCTTATGGAAGCGTTTAGGGACAGAGAAGAGTACCTCAACCGATGGTGAGGCACTCTCTTCTACGATAAGCTTATACTTTATGGGAAAGGCAAAGCCAGAGTCGCAGTCTCCAAAGAGACGGCCAACAACGATGCGTAACTTAACGCGCTCGTTACTAGGAAAGCTATTTCCCATAGACATAACTAGTTAGAATAGACTATACGTTACGCGCACTATACACTCTTCTTGGGTGTACGTGTGCGTGTCTTCTTCTGGAGCTTTGTCTGCTGCGAGCGGATAAACTCCTCCTTCTCAAGATCCTCGTGAACCTCGGCATCCTCAATCTCCATACCCTCCGCAAGCTTGCTACAGTAGATGTCAAGAGCCTTAACCATAGATGGAGCCTCGGGCGTTGGAGCAGAGGCCTTAACCTTAAGACCTGCCTCCTTGGCAGCACGAAGAGTAGCTTCACCAAAAGTAGCAACTACAGGGAGCTTCTCCACACCAAAGTTCTCGATAAGAGCCTTAACGTCATTAGGAGAGTAGAGGGCGATGATGTCGTAGCTTGCTGGGTCTACACTCTTGAGATCTGCCGACACCGTGCGAGCAAATACCACTGGCGACACCTTCAACTTTAGCTTTGCCAAAGCATCGGGAAGCTCGGGCTTGAAAGGCTCCGTGAGGGCAAGAATAAACTTCTCGTCCTTATGCTTCACGATAAGCTCCAACAACGAGTTGAATGTACCATCAGCAAATGAAATCTTACGCTTACGATAGACAATATACTTCTGCAAATAGAGCGCTACAGCCTCGGTGTTGCAGATATATTTCATGCTCTCGGGGACGGTGATACGCGCCTCCTCACAGATACGGAAGAAGCTGTCGATGGTTGTACGTGATGAGAAGATCATTGTGCTATGCTCAAGAATCTCGGTGCGCTGCGCTCTAAACTCCTTAAGCGAAACACCCTCAACACGTATCAAAGGCATATAGTCTATGTTGAGATCATTCTTCTGCGAGAACTCATAAAAGGGGGACTTCTCTATTACAGCTGGGCGTGGCTGTGATACCAAAATCTTACTTACTTTCAACTTACCTATAATTATTTATAATACCTATTACTGCAATCAACTAATAATCAGCATACAACAAACTGATAACTATCCAAAAAACTCTGGTAACATGTGCATTACAAAGCTTAAAGGAAGAAAAATTGCGGTGCAAAGGTACAAAATCCAATACAAAATAGAAATTTTTTTGCTAATAAAGAATGAAAAAGTATCCTTAAGGTAGATGGCGACAACAGGTAACATACTCACAATCAATACTGTAGATATCCATGAAGAGCTATTATCATCGGCCAAAAGCCACATAGCAACCACAGGGTAGAGCAACACCACAGCACGCACAAAGTTTATATAGCCGATGGAGGCCAATATCCGCGCGCCATCCGAGGCTGTTAGCCACTCGGCAACCTCGTGCAGAGCATATACCCAGGCACTAAACACCACTACTGCCACAATACCGCCAACGACAGATAACTCGGCTATACCTTTTATATATATAGACGATGTAGCAGGGATAAGCTCCTGGCCTAGGCGCACAAAAACTAGCGCAAGAACCATCGCTCCGATAAGCGCAGCGCCACGCTTAAAGTGCTGCAAAGGGAGAAGGCCTCCTTGTGTCACCATGCGGCGCTCACTTTGACTATCAAATATCCCACTATATATTACATCGATGAACTTCCACGACCGCAACAGCATAAATAGGTATGCAACAAGCGTAACAACAAGAAGAGTGTGATATAGAGGCTCGCTAGTAAGGTGTGGAACAACAGCATCCACAGGATTACTAACCTCCAACGTGGAGAGGTCGCCATAGACATCCTCGGGAAGAGCCTCGCGGTAGCCACCCTCATACTCCACATCGCCCGAGGCTAGACGTGAGCTACGGCCATAGACAACCTCGGGGTTTACAACCTTGTAACCCTCCGATATATATGTCGAAATCGTTTTACTACTCATCTCCAGCCCTACGTTTTAGCGTTACACGTATTGTTGTGCCACGTCCTAACTCCGAACGCACAACAGCTATCTTACCACCATGATACTCCTCTATAATGCGGCGCGAAAGAGATAGACCTAAACCCCAGCCACGTGTTTTGGTTGTAAAACCCGGCTCAAAGATTCGCGTCCAGCTGCTCTTCGGAATACCCTTGCCACTATCGCTAACCTCAACAAAGACCTCGTCACCACTCTCTCCTACCGCGACATCTATAGTACCCTGACCCTGGAGAGCATCGAGAGAGTTCTTCATAAGATTCTCAATAACCCACTCAAAGAGCGCAGCATTAATCGACACACGTATAGGCGCCATGGCAAGGCCGTTATAGTTAAGCGCAACATTGCGAGGTACACGGCGGCGAAAATACATCACCGTATCGCCCACAACCTCATTTATGTTCATTGACGTAAGCTGTGTCTCGGAGCCAATCTTCGAGAAACGGTCTACGATTTTCATCAAGTGCGCCAAATCCTTCGACATCTCATCCACGGCCATCTGATCTATAGGCTGGTCGCGAAGATACTCTATCCATCCTAGCAACGAGGAGGTTGGCGTTCCCAGCTGATGTGCCGTCTCCTTGGCAAGGCCAACCCACACACGATTCTGCTCATTCTGCTTGGTTGAGGAGAAGGCTATATAGGCAAAGATAGCAAAGATAAGCACTATAAATAGCTGCACGTATGGGAAGAAGATTAAGGCCTTGCTATGGGCACTCGAGACGAGGTTCTGATAATCTGCAGTGCCAAAATAGATGGTAAACACCGTACGATTCATCATACCATACGACACCGATATAGGCTTATTCTTCTCGCTCATCATCATTATCTCCTCACGAAGACGCACGGGGTCATCGACAATCTCCTTCGGGAGATTCGTAACCCACACATTGAGGCGTTCATCGGCGATAATAAGAGGAACGTTGGTATGCTCGGCAAGCTGATTCAGCAACTCGGGGTTATATATCATCTGGCCACCTATATTTGTGGTGTGAAGGATATCCTCCCACATCTCCACAGCATTACGCTCATCGCGGCGTAGCTGCTCAATAGCCAACTCGTCCTCATGCTGCATATCTACCGAGACACGCCATGTGTAGAACAACGACATGGCAACAAGCACCAGGCCTACCACGATAACTATGGTACGACTACGGGTGGTGAAGAGTCCCGAGGGTAGTGATATGCGTGATATCTTCATAAAGCTCTCTCGTTAGTGCATATCGAGATGTTGTTCGCGGAGTATACGCTGATACTCCTCGCGGTTGAGTAGCAAGGCTACAGCCTGCGCCACAACCTCATCATTTGCCGCGGCATGCTGCAGCACACCACTGTTATAGGCATAGCGAAGGATGATATCGGCATTTATGGCATCTATAATATCCTTGCGGTAAGTCTCGAGATTCGACATCTTATCGTCATGGATGAGCGACTTTAGCGACTCCATCACCTCGCCGACATTCTCATCATATAGCTCCTTCTTAAGAGCACTCTCCAAGGTCTTCAGCGCCTTGCGGCTCTCCGACTCATAGACAACCTCCTTATCCTCAATAAAGTGGCAGAAATCAGCATAGTCAGCATCCGAAATTGTGAAGCTCTCCACATCGATATTGTCGCTGTGGTGCGTACGCATATATATATCTGCCCAATCCTCGATGTAGCCCTGGGCGTAGAGCGCCACGGTAAAGCCACTCACATACGTTGGCTCTATCTTCACATCGGGAACTATGCCTCCACCATCGTATACCCTACGGCCTCCGCGTGTTGCAAACTCCGTAATCAGCGAGTCTGGCACGTTGGTTGCCGCACCATCGCTACGCATCGCGGCGTAGTTACGCGACTGTATGCAACGTCCCGAAGGGATATAGTACTTTGCCGTAGTATACTTCAGATAGGTGTTGTACCCCAGGTAGCGTGTACCCTGCACAAGGCCCTTGCCATAGGTGCGACTACCCATCACCACCGCACGATCCAAATCCTGCAACGCACCCGCGAGAATCTCCGAGGCCGAGGCCGAGGCACCACCCACAAGCACAACAACAGGGATATCCTGGGCTATAGGTGCGTGACGTGTGGTGTAGTGGTGTAGTGACGATGAGTCACGACCCATGATAGATACTATCTGCTCGCCACGAGGCACAAAGAGCGAGGCTATATCTACAGCCTCCTGCATCACACCACCACCATTGGTGCGATAGTCCAACACAAGACCCTTGAGGCTATCTCCCTGCATCAGCACCTCCACAGCGCGGCGCATCTCATCGTAGCTACCCTCAATAAAGTCATTATGTGAGATATATCCTATGCCACTGTGCAACATACCATAGTAATTTACACTAGGTACGGTGATACGCTGACGGCGTAGTGTGAGAGTATCAATACTACTATCTATGTTGCGCTCAACGACAACCTCAACATCTGTCTTGGCCTCGCCACGCAGACGTGAGCTGACATCGGCAGTCGTAGCGCCACGCATATCCTCACCGCCGATAGATAGAATCTTATCACCAATCTTTATGCCCGCCACATCGGAAGGCGAACCCTTATATGGTTGTGCAAAAATCACATAGTCACCCTTCTTACGTATCAGCGATCCAACGCCACCATAACGCCCCGTAGTCATCATCTCGAATGCCTCCATAGACTCCTCCGATAGATACTCGGTATAAGGGTCGGAGGCGATGAGCATACCACGTGCCGCAGCCTGCAACAAGACATCTGCCGATATCTCATCCACAAAGCCTCCCTCAAGCTCACGCATCATGTTTGCAAGAATCTCCGTAGCACGACCCAAATCGAAATCACCCCTCTTACGCTCCACATCCTCCTGCTGTGCATAAGCCGTAGGCATCATGACAAAGGCCATGATGACAAATATATACACCCTCAACGATAGAGATATACGACCACACATAGTCCTACTATTTATCCTCAAATCTACTATTCTCAACATAGGCGCTCAACTGAAACGCTATACGCGCCACAGCTCGTCTGATGCCCTTAACCTCTACACCACCATCTACGGCACGCACCTCTACCCTATCCTCGTAAAGATACGTAAGGCGCTTCACAACACCTCGCGAACGATAAATAAGCACATCGCCCTCGGTGGCTACATACTCAAAGTCATAGGCACGCATGGCATTGTCGATACGCACTCTATCCTCGATGTTAAGACCCTCGATGGTGCGAGTCATAAACCCAAACCTTGGATAGAAGATTGCCAGAGCAAGCATCGCAACAACAAGCCACACCCCCTGCTCGGAGCGTAGCTGCGCCTCAAGAAGCATCCACACGTCTACACTCTGGGTGTAGGCCGTTACGGACATCAACCACACAAGACCTACATACAAAATAGTGATAAAGAGCAAATATTTAACCGAACGAATAATATATCTTCCCATATCCAATAATACTATCTATTACACATTATCTCAATCCTTTTTGCCACATCCTCCATAAGCCAACGTGGTGTAGAGGTAGCACCACAGATACCTACGCTCTCAACACCCTCCAGCCACGACATATCAACGTCTTGAGCCTCCTCAATATTGTAGCATCTAGGATTTGACTTGCGACACACCTCCGATAACACCTTGCCATTAGAGCTTTTGCGGCCACACACAAACAACACCACATCCACACTCTGCGAGAACTCCGACAACAACGCCTCACGGCCTGCAACACGGCGACAAATAGTGTCGTTTACTATCACCTCTACGCCCTCTGCCATGCGCCTGCGTATGACATCTGCAAGGTGGTGAAACAGCTCTATGCTCTGCGTTGTCTGCGACAAAAAGTAGATAGGACGCGCATAGTCCAACGCCTGCAAATCCTCCTCACACTCCACAACTATAACATCATCCATCACCTGCCCCGTGAGGCCTATAACCTCGGCATGGCCACGCTTACCAAGTAGCACCACGCGGCCACCTACTTCAGTCATCTTCTGATAGGCCTCGCGTACCACACGCTGCAGACGTGCCACAACAGGACACGTGGCATCTACAACATCTATACCCAGCTCCTCGGCATACTTATAGGTGCGTGGAGGCTCACCATGCGCACGAATGAGAAGCGTCTTACCGCCAAGCCCTGCCATATCCTGCTGTGTGACGGTATGCAGGCCTAGATTCTCAAGGCGCTGCACCTCGATACGATTGTGAACGATATCGCCCAAGGAGTAGACCTCACCTACACGGCACAACAACTCCTCGGCAACCTCTATAGCTCGAACAACGCCGAAGCAAAACCCTGAATTATCGTCTATAGTAACACGCATACTACATACCTGCTACACGCTCAAACTGCGCATCAAACCACGCCATCTGCTCCTCAACACTCATATTTGAGTTATCGAGGACTAGTGCATCATCAGCCTTACGAAGTGGCGAGATAGCTCGCGACATATCGGCCTTATCGCGTGACACAACATTCTCGTATACCTCCTCGAGGGTCACCTTATCCCCCTTTGCTGTTAGCTCCTTAAAGCGGCGCTCGGCACGCACCATAGCATCAGCAGTCATATATATCTTAAGCTCTGCATCGGGGAAGACCACAGTGCCTATATCACGGCCATCCATCACAACACCGCCACGGCGGCCCATCTGCTGCTGCATAGCAACCAACTTATGACGTACCGCAGCAATAGAGCTTACGGCACTAACACAGTTGCTAACCTCGATAGTGCGAATCTTACCCTCTACAAGGTCACCATTGACATAGATGTCGCTAGCACCACGCTGCGAATTGAAGCGAAAGTCGATATCTATATCAGCGAGCATAGCCTCCACACGCTCCTCATCAACAATGCCTGCGACAATAGCTCCATGCTCCAAGGCGTAGAGCGTCACAGCACGATACATAGCTCCTGTATCGATAAAAATGTAGCCAAGGCGTGCAGCAATGGCCTTTGCAAAGGTACTCTTACCACACGATGAGTGTCCATCGATGGCGATAATAATTCTCTTGTTATTCATGCGTTAATCTATTATTACGGAGATAAGGGTTATGATACCCAATGTAGATATCACCACGCCAGCAATGCGATTAATGGTGAGCATGTGACGCGGTCTAAAGCCCCTGCGGAAAAAGTTGATGACAGAGGTCAGCGCAAACCACCATAGCGTAGCACCTAGAAGAAAACCGCCCAATACCAACACATTATTCAGCCATAGCCCTACGTGCGCAGACGCAGCCGCCGTAGCCTCGGCATCAGGCTCCATTGCAAGGTCTATGTTAAACATCGTGAAGAAGGCTAGAATATATGGTATGACAACCACGAAGTTTGCTAACGTAAAGCCAAACATATATGCAAAATCCTGCCATAAGGCACTCTTGCCAGCCCTGTTTTTTCGAATCTGTGGCACAGGGTTCTTGAAGAAGATGATGATACCTACGATAACAACAAAGACTCCACCACAAAATTGTATGATAGTGCTATACTCATCAATATAGCTCTTCAATAGGGCATATACCGAGAATGCAAGGATAGCCATAAGCGTATCGGCACATGCGATACCCATACCCGACATAAAGCCTGCAAGATGGCCTCTGCTCAACGTGCGCTGTATGCACAGCACAGCCACAGGACCCACAGTAACAGATGAAGCAAGCCCCACACACAAACCACCAAAGAGTATCTTTATAATCTCAATCAACATATATTCTCACCTATAACAATCATTATGCTACACCCCACCATTTTCACAACTCACTATATCGAGGCAAAGGTACAATTTTTTTAGGAGATTATACATAGTATAGCGCGTAATATTTTCCCACTATTACTTTTTTTTGCGGCGTGGTCTTTGTATTTTTTGGAGATTAGCAGAAATTTTATTACTTTTACAAAGTGATTCTAATATTTTAACACTTTGCATTATGAGCGAAACTAAAAGACAGGAGATTGAGATACAACTCGAGGAGCAGGTGGGACAGGGACACTACTGCAACCTAGCAATCATAACACACTCTACATCGGAGTTCATCCTCGACTTTGCGACTATGCTCCCAGGCCTGCCAAAGGCCCGCGTACGTAGCCGCATCATCCTAACACCCGAACATGCTAAACGCCTGCTTCTCTCGCTGCAGGAGAATATAACACGCTATGAGAGCAGCCTTGGCCCTATTAACATTCGTGCCAAGCAACCTATACTAGACCCATTCGGAGGTAAGGGAAATGCTTAACAAGTAATATACTCTCGAAATATCAAACCGCAAAGAACAAAAATACCCTCTTTGCGGTTTGTTTTTTATCACCCTAGAGAGCCTTGCCTTAATAAGACAACACAAGGAGAGCGTAAAAATATACACGAAGTGTTTGTTTTTGTTAATAAAATTATTACATTTGTGTTACGAATTGCCGCGAATTGGTTGTAATTCAACAATTCGAGGACAGTTTTATTACACAACGCGCTGATTATTTACTATTTGCAACGCTATAGTTTAGAGCGAGGGTATTCAGAAGTATTGAACTACATATATAACACCAAACAACTGATAACTACATTATTAACTTTTAAATTATAACTAAAATGAAAAAGCTATTCTTTGGTATTCTAGCACTTGCTTGTGCTGTTACTATCACATCATGCTCTTCTACAAAGGGTGTAAGCGCTCCAGCACCTGCACCAGCTCCAGCTCCAGCCCCAGCTCCACAGTCTGACATGGTTGAGATTAACGTTCCATTGAGCGGCCCACAGTATCGTACTAATGGTGACTACTACCGTGCTACACAGAGCGGCCGAAGCACAAATCTTAGCATGGCACAGAAGGTAGCATTCCAGAACTGCCGTCAGCAGTTGGCAGCAGCTATCCAGGCAGACGTTAAGGCTGTAATCGAGAACTATGCTAAAAACACAGAGACTGCCCTTACACTCGAGGCAGCAGCACAGTATCAGGAGCTTGCATACACCGTTATCGAGCAGAAGATGAAGGATGTAGGCACTGTTGATGAGAAGCCATTCCGCAAGAGCGATGGCACATACGAGTACTACGTATGCCTTGAGATGGCAAAGAAGCCATTGGAGGATGCTATCGTGAAGTCATTGGAGAACGAGGCAGAGCTTAAGCTTCAGTTCGACCGTGAGCAGTTCAAGAAGGTATACCAGGAGCAGATGGCTGCTTTCTCACAGCAGAACCAGTAATCCTACCGCCTTACACACTCAACTCCCAGGAGTTGAGTGTGCTAAATGCGAATTAGAAAGACCGACCAAAATTATGGTCGGTCTTTTGATTTGTATGCCCACTATAGATGTGAACAAAATTTTGGCCAATAAGCAAAAAAAAGCAGCGTTAAAAATTAACGCTGCTCTAGTGAGGTCTGAAGCGGAACTCAAACAATAAATCGTACTAAATCACACTAAACTATATTACGAATGTATATCAATTAGTTACAAATCTTTGTTTGGCGTATCAATCTAAAATAATTCACTAAAATATACTTTTTAGGGTGCAAATAGGGTGCAAATAATTTGATATAGTCGCAATAAATGCGTATCTTTGTACATAATTAAAAATCTGTTTGTTATGGCTTCTTTAATGTACATTGTTCGCACCACCAAGACCGATGCAGATGCAAGTATCAAGGTTAAAATGCGACTAAACGCCTATATAGGCAAGGATGAAAAGGGTAAGCCCAAGAAAGTAAGTGCATACGCATTGAGCGGTGTTGTTATCCCAAAGAAGATATGGGATATGGAGAAGAACACCATCCGCAAGATGTATCTCAAAGATGATGTAGAGGGTGGCTTGTATAAGAGTTATAACACCACACTCGGAGAGATTGAGGCGTGGGTTAATGCTCGATACAATGCCCTCGGCTCGGATGTGGTTTTTACCTCCGATTGGTTGCAGGGTGTTGTCGATGACTACTGGGCAGATATTAAGCGCAAAGAGGATGCAGAACGAGAGAAACAAGAAGCAGAAGCCAAGAAAGAGAGCCTCAACGCCTATATTACTCGATATATCGAGGAGATAAGCAACGGCACACGCCTAACCAACAAGGGAACGATTTATAAGCACGGAACGGTTAAGGCGATTAAAGCCTCGATGACCCAGTTTGCAGAATTTCAACAAGCAAACGGCATATCACTCAACTTTGAGGATATAGATTTGGAGTTCTACCGACAATATACTGCGTGGCTTACTCGCAAGGGTTACACACTTAACTCGCTCGGTAAGTGCATCAAGGATATTAAAGTGATAATGACCGCAGCCAAAGATGACGAGCTGACCACTAACGAGGCTTACAAGGCGAAAAAGTTTAGAGTTACCGCAGAGGAAGCCGATAATATCTACCTTACAAAAGAGGAGTTAGATGCTATTGCAGAGGTTGATTTGTCGAAGATGGCAAAAGGTTATGAGATAGCAAGGGATGTATTTTTGGCTGGTTGTTGCCTGGCGCAAAGAGTGTCCGACTACAACCGATTGACACCCTATAATGTAGTAACGGAGGTACACAAGAGCATCGGAGAGAATGACGAGATAATCAAAGAAGATGTAACATATATCGTTATCGACCAACAAAAGGAGAATGTGCGTGTTCGCATCCCTGCAAATAAAATGATGCTCGGCTTGCTTGCCAAGTACAACAATCACCTACCATATATTTGGGAGCAGAAACTAAACCAATATATCAAGGTAGTAGCGGAAATGGCAGGGATAACCGAGGAAGTGCCGATAACCTCAACAAAGGGTGGCAAGAGAGAAACGACCAACATTCGCAAGTGCGACCTTGTAAAGACGCACACGGCTCGCAGAACTGGCGCAACTTTGATGTATTTATCGGGAATGGATCTATACGATATATGCAAGATTACAGGACACACCAACATTAAAAATCTACGCAAGTACATTAAGGCTGACGAGTTGGATGTTGCAACCAAGATAACCAAATACGATTATTTCAAAAATTAGGAGGACAAAAGTATGTTGTTTAGTGTATTATGTTTCTTTTGCTTTTTGGCTGAAGTTTTAGGTCAAAAGCATTATTAAAATAGGAGGGCAAAGAGTATGACGGCAAGAGAAATATACGAAGTAGTTACAACGGAAATAGTGATGTCGCTATCAATAGAGCAATCTATTGCAACTCACAAAATAATGGCAAGTGCCTACCCACTGGGAGAAAAAGAATACTATAAAAAAGTAATGTTTGATATTACTCAAGAGCTTAAAGATACAAAGTTCTTTTTCGAATGGGCAAACAATAAATTCGGCTATATTTTCGGAGAAGATGGTAAAGAGCCTATGAATTTCACAATGATGGATGAGGTCGCTAAATTGCTACTCGATGATTGCAAAGAAGATGAAGTATTCGGATTTATAAAAGGTTGGTATATTGAATTTATACCACAATATCTTGTATATCATAGATTATCAGAATTAACAAAGGAAGATGATTTGAGCAAATATATAAGATGTGGGTTAGAAAGTGAGTACAAAAAGATTGAAAGCCAACTAATACAAAATGGATATATTGAAAATGGCTTATGGGTAGGGAAATTTGTTGAACTGCAAGAATTATGTGCATTATTGCTATTATGTAATTATTTTAGGCAAGATATTCAACATAAAGAAAGTAATGGCAGTATAGATGGAACAAAAATCAGGGAATTTTGCAAAGTACGATTTGGAGTGGATTTAGAACAGCATTTTCAATGCAAAAGGCTTGAAGAGGCAATAGATAGAATTAGATGCAATAATCGCAGACTTAAAAACATCAATATCAAACCACAATAGACTTTACGATTTTACGATTTATATTACGATTTTCACTTTGAGCCGTGCCTACAATATGCCGTAGCACGGCTTTTATTATAATGTTTTACGATGTAAATTTTATCGCATTTTCCGATTGTAATATTGTACTATCGAATTCGAGATAAAGGGGTCGCTCCCCGATTGTTTAATGATTAAATTTGAAAACGATGGTATATAACAATTTTACAGAAGCTACACCTTTGGCAATGCTAACGGTTGGACAATTCAAGGAGGTAATCGCATCGGCAATGCCTCAACAAATTAAAGACTTGCTCCAAGAGCAACCCAAGACCGAAGCCACACCTACATATATATATGGGTTGGCTGGAATTCGGGAAATGTTCGGAGTATCACACGCAACCGCACAGAAGTTAAAAGACACGGTACTTGCACCTGCCGTAAAACAATATGGGCGTAAAATCGTGGTAGATGCTCGGATGGCAATGGAACTCTTTGCTAATCGTAATCGCAGATAGTATGGAGGAGATAAAGCAAGCCCCTCATACGCTCGAAAGCGGACAAGGGGCAGAAGCGAGGCAAGTGTTTGATTTGTGCAAAGATAGTGAATATCAAGGAAATAAACAAGACCATCCGCAAATAATTCGTGTTGGAAACGATGTTTTGGAGTTGATAACTATCCCCGATACACTCGGCAGACCCCACACTACCCTTGTAGGTCGAACAAGAGAGGTTATAAAAGAGCGTTACGGCAATAGTACACTAACCCAAGCACCATATTATGATGCTCTTGCAGTAGTGCCAAGCCATACCGACTATAAGCAGATTGTAGGCAACTGTTGGAATATATACAACCGATTAGAAATTGAGCCAAGCAAAGGCGAGCATCCAATGTGGGATATGTTGATGAAACGCATATTTGGAGAGCAAGAGGCTCTCGGTTGGGATTACCTTACTTTGCTTTATCGTAACCCTACCCAAGTGCTACCAGTTCTTTGTCTTGTTTCGCCTGAAAACCACACGGGAAAGAGCAGTTTTGGCAATGCGTTATCCTACTTATTTGGAGCGAATGTAGGGTTTTACACCCAAGATGACTTAAACTCAACATTTAACGGCTGGATTAAGTCTTTGGTGGCGGTTTTCGAGGAGATTAGCGATGCTAAAAAGACCCTTAACAAAATTAAGGCAATGAGTACCGCAAAAAAGGCAACTATCAACGAAAAATACAAGCCACAAGTGGATTTTGAGCCTTTTGTTAAGTTGGTTATTCTCTCGAATAATGCCGAAACGCTGATAAAGGCGACCGAGTTCGACGTGCGCTATTGGATTAGGCGATTAAACCCGCTAACGGCAGAGGAATATATCCCCAAGTTCGATGCTCGATTACAAGCCGAAACCCCTGCGGTACTTTACACACTGGCAACACGGCAAATGGCAACACCCGACCAAAGCCGTATGTGGTTTTCTCACGATGCAATTAAGACCGATGCTCTTGCGGTGGTCGTGGAAAATTCTCTCTCCGACCTTGCAAAGACCATTAAGGAGTGGATTGCGGAAACTTCCGCATCTATTGGAGGTTTGGAGTTTGGGTTTTCGGCAAAGGATTTATCTGTCGAGATAAGGGAAACTAATTTGCGAGCAATATCCGATGCTTTACGCAAAGAGTTGAAAATGGACTATCTCAATACAGAGTACAAAGATTGGAACGGAGCAACTAAAAAAGGTAGGCGGTATTTAGTAGCAGGAAAGACCACTGAAGATATAATCCAAGAGCAAGAGGATACACCATTTTAGCAACACCCTCAACACTTAATCAACAGTAGTAGCAACATTGTAAGTTATTGATATTTAAGCACTCAACACTATCAACACATAAAATTAAAAAGTTCTTGAAAATATATAGAATTAAACACACAAAGCATTGTTGAATGTGTTGATTTATTGATAATCAAACACTTATAATGTTGCGAGGCTGTTGCAAGGCGTTGATTAACAACAACAATATGACTATGAATGTATCGTATTTTTCAGACATATATAACAGCCGTACCCCCATCGGATCTTTGCCCCTTGAAACTATCCTCTTCTCGGAGCGAGTAAGGGCGAGAGTCGAGGCGTTAAGGGGGTTGCCCTACGGCTCGGAGGCGTTCCAACTTGCCAAGCGACAAATGCCCTGCTACACTCCATCGGGCGTGTTTGAGGTGCGGAATAGCGAGGGACTTATTAAGCATAGCGGAGTGTTGTGCATCGAGTGGGACAAGGTCGAGGATGTGGATGTACTAAAAGACCTACTCGGAGGATTACCCTTTGTGTACTATGCAGGTCTATCGTGTAGTGGTCGTGGCGTGTTCGCCCTTGTAAAGATTGCCGACCCAACCAAGCATCGGGAGTATTTCAAGGCGTTGAGTGAGTATTTCGGAGGCATAGGTTATCGAGTAGATGAGAGTGGCAAAGATGTATGCCGATTGCGTGTTGCATCGTTTGACGATACCCCAATCTTCAACCCCGATAGTGAGATGTGGAACGAGTTGCCGAGAGAGGTAGCACCAACCTATACGCCAAGACTTGCAACGGCAACCGATGAGAGGCTTTTGTTGGCAGGGGTGGACTACATTACTCGGAACTCCATAGACATCACGCAAGGGCGTAGCAACTGGCTCGCTATCGGGTCGTGCGTCAAGTCGATTATGGGAGCAGGGGGCGAAGATGTTTTTGTGGCTCTTTCCCGTTACCACCCCAAATATCGGGAGAACGATGCACGAAAGACATACCACACAATATCGGGTAGTGGCTACGGAATAGGAGTATTTGCCTCGGCTTGCAGTCGGGCAGGTGTTCCGAGATTAAACGATTTGATTGTAAAACATTAAAAAAAAGTAAAAATGAGAAAAATAGACTTGATAAAACAGACCTTAACCGATGCACTCGGCTACGAAGTCGCAAAGGTTAGTATCGAGGGTAGTGTGGCAGATGTTACCACTACCGAGAACGAGCAATTTTCCGTAATGCTCTACGAGCGTAAGGCAGAGCAAGCGGATGAGCCTTGCTTTTCACTTTCGAGCAATGGCATAGAGGAGTGCCGAGCGTGTAAGTGTGTATATTTCGCTTATCTCTACGGCAACAAGGCTTGTGCTATCGTGGTAGTCGATGCCCCCGACTACGAAAGCAAAGACGAGTTCGGGGATGTTGTTCACACATACGCTAATCCTTTGCAAAATGCCTAACGATTATTGCGGATTATCGGATGCCAAGTTGGTGGAGATAAGAGAACGCCACCGCCACTTTGTACCTGTTCAAGTGGATGACCGCACAACTATCTATATCGACCCCTCTAAGGATAAGGAGGAGGCTCGAAAGCGATTTGTAAAAGAACTTAAATTTTGGAGGACTAAACATTTAAGCGATGAATAAAGACAAGAAAAAAGAGTATTACGCTCGTATAGGGTTTTGCGAGAGAATAACCCAAGAGGATAAGGTGTTTGCGTGTTTAATATGTTGCGGATATAGTGCCTCGCAAGCGTATATTATAGCATATCCGACCAAAGCAAACATCAATAGTGCCGCAGCTCTCGCAAGCCGAAAGGTTGGCAGTTGGGAAATACAAGCCGTGTTACGCAACTTTAAGCGAATGTACGACAACGGCTCGGTAGCCTTTCCCGACCATCTTATCAAGAATTAGAGCAAAGAAATCAATGTATAACGAATAAAAAATCAAGAATATGACACAAGCAGAACAAGAGGCATTTAAGGCTTTTGTTGCCGAGAAATGCAAAGAGGCATTAGCACCGCTTTATGCAGAATTAGAGGAGTTGAAAGCAGAGTATAATGATTTGAAGTATGAGCCAACCGAGCCACAACCTACACCCGTAGAGGTTGAGGAGGCAGAGTTTAAGAAACAACTTGCCGAGATGAAAGAAATGCTAATCAAGTCGGGCAGAATTAAAGCATAAAACTAAAAAGTTGAAACTATGACAAAAAAGAATGATACACTATCGTATATCTCGGATATTAGTCGAGAGATAGTTAGGGATGAGATTGCAAAGCATTGTGCAAAGTTGGAGCAGATACGCAAAACCCTTGCGGAGCATGAAGAGAGTATCGAGGATGCTATCACTTACCAACAGCGAGGTGCAGACTGGAAACGCAAGGAGGTAATGGCAGAGTGTGAGAAGTGGATGGATGCCACAAATTGCCCTCACTACCTACGAGCCGATAACCTTGCAAAGGCTCGTGAGAGTTGCGACAATGCTTATATCGCCAAAGTAACATCCGCAATGTTCGGTCTTAAACTCGACCTCGCTACGGAGGTAGAGGTTACACCTAACGGAGAGTGGCGAGTGGCTCAAAGTGTTGCGGATGCTATGTTGGAGCGAAGACGATACACACTTACGCCTAACGAAGTGGAGGCTTATCGCCTATATGAGCAACTCCTATCAGTTGCCGAGCAGTTACACCAGAGAAACTATTTTATGACTACAAACTTTGCGGGCGAGGATTGCTTGTATCGCATAGAGGATGAGGCAAAGCAGATTGACCATTTCCTATCTCTCTATGTTATGACCGATGCGGAGCGTAAGGAGCGTATAGAGAAAATAGGTGTTTAATATATCGCACATATTGTTTTTGTTATCCGTTGGAGTGGCTTGCATCGTGCAGGTCACTCCTATTTTGTATAAACAAGGTAGGGGATGCAAGACACAACAAAAAATTTTTTTTGGTCGCACCTACCCCTTTTACACTATCCGAGCCGATTACCCCTCGCACCCCTTGCCGGCATCGGAGTTCTGCGAGATTTAGAGCCAAGAGTTGCACGATTGCAAAAAAATACTTATCTTTGCTCTACCTTAATACTCATAACTGACCGCTTGCCCATCGGGTAGGCGGTTTTTATGTTCGTGGGGTGCAAGTAGGGTGCAATTACTATACTATAACACAAAAGAAAAATGGATAACTCGCTGTATATCAACTTGTTATCCATTTGATTTTGAGGTCTGAAGCGGATTCGAACCGCTGTAGACGGTTTTGCAGACCGTTGGTTAAGCCACTCGCCCATCAGACCATTGTCGTAAAACATACCACGTATGTCATTACAGAGTGCAAATATATATGGTTTTTGTCAAAATACAAAATATTTCACGATATTTTTTTATTTATAACTTTTTTAGCACAATAACATATTATATTTCCTGAAAGTTTCTTAACTTTGTAATGACCATAGTGTCAGCAACTTCACTAACACTTAACACTTTGAGACTATGAGACGATTTTTTTACCCTCAAAACATATTCTGGATAGAGCCAGAGGAGATGGCCGAAATAGAAAAACGTGCCAACGAAGGAGATAAAGATGCAAAATTTATGCTGGGCAGATTTCACATCGTGTGTCAGCCTACAGCAGAGTCCCCAAACATAGCATATACACTTTTCACCGAAGCAATGGCGCTCGGATCTCTTGAGGCGGAGGTGGAGCTGTCGTACATGCATCGCTACGGTGAGAGTAATCTTCCTGCAGACATACACAAGAGCGACAGCATGTTGCTTCATGCTGTCTCCGAGGGGTGCGAACTTGCAGCACTGCGATATGCCAAAAGGATGATATATGGCGACCTATACACCGAAGCCAACCCCAAAAAAGCTCTTGAGCATATCGACAGCTTCATAGAAGCGGGATTCTCACCTGCGGACTGGTATTACCTAAAGGGATGTGCAATAGAGGAGATATCGGGACACGCAGCAGCAGCGCAGTGGTACTTAAAAGCGCGTGAGAGAGGATGTATTGTGGCACACGCATACGCCGCGGTAGCGCTATGTTATGATGATAAGTTCAACCTCGTAGACCATGAGTTATTCATGGATCTCACTGATAAGGGATTCCTGCACAACGACTCCTTCAGCTTCGCACTACAGAAACTCGCACTGCTCGACAGGTATGAAAATGTAGCAGCCGAGGAGAGAGATGAGTTTATTAAGGCAAGACTTAACGATCTTGAGCTTATAGCAAAGATGGGTATTGGCGCTGCGGCAAAGACTCTAGGAGACCTCTATCGTTATGGTGAGTATGACCAAGAGGAGGATTTCGACAAGGCGTGGAAATGGTATGCACGTGGTGCGCTATATGGCCACTGCGACTGTTATGCAGGGCTATACTCTATGGCCAAGACCAAAGATTACGAGGCAGATGACATCTTCAAAGAGGCGTGTGCAATTCGTGCAATACGCTACGGCTCGGAGGAGATGCTGCGCGAGGTAGTAGAGCAGTATAGACGTGGCAAGTTTACGGATTATGCCGCGGAGATAGAGAAATACTACATCGCCATCTACGACAAGATGGTTGAGGATGAGGATGAGGATGAGCCAGAGATAGATGATGATGGTAGATATGATCCTTACGTATAAACATCTGGAGAGTGAATAAAAAGTGTATTTTGTCGTTACGCTTGCCCTCAAAATGCTCATTTACGCTCAGTAAACTCCGCTTTTTCGGGCTTCGCAAGCCTAAAACTACATCTTTTTATTCACTCTCCTATTTATACTATATCTGCTTTCTCATACGCGCAACAGGAAT
>JAGBWD010000010.1 GCA_017629985.1 Alistipes sp. | reverse complement strand
TTACTGCATACAACAAGCGATAATTTAGACCTAATACATTATAAGTAAAGTCAGTTATGAGAAAAATACATAGTTACGTATTCTTGGCTTTCGCCCTTGTGTCAATCGCTATGGTTGCATGGGCAGTCGCTGCAGGTTGGAATGCTCCAGACTCTGCAAAGATTGCTAACAGCACACCACTTGTACAGCAGTATGACGCAGACGGCTTTGCTGTGAATACAGAGGATGACCAGCCTGTGCCTGTTTCAACGACAGAGGATGGTATTCGAGCTCTTGGTATCATCTTTACCAATCAGCTCGGCGAGGGTATCCTTACTTTGGATGCTATCGAGGCAGAGCAGGAGAAGCTCGCTAAAACAGTTAATGAGCTTATCCCAGCTTACGAGCAGAAGGTTTCTGATGCACGTGAGTCAGCTTTGGAGGCCCAGGCAACAGTTGAGGCTCTTAAGGCTAAAAAGTCTCTCAACGCTGCAGAGAAGCGTAAGCTTGCAGCAGCAGAGGGCGTTCAGGCTAATTTCAAGGCTTTGAACGACACCTTGAACCAGCACCGCGAGAATGTCTCAATCATGGAGGAGAATATCGCAGCTTCTATCGAGGCTAACGAGGAGGCAAAGGCTAATGGTGACAACATGGTTGCTTTGGCAAACGCTATCCACTGGAACCTTATGTGGTTCTACTTCTTGATGGTATTTGCAACTGCATTTATCGTCATGAGCGCACTCTTCAACCTATTCCTCAATGCAGGTGGCCTTAAGAAGACTATTCTTTCATTGGTAGTTGTTGTAGCTGTTGTAGGTATCGCTTACGTAGTTGCTAACAGCAACGGCTGGACAGAGGGTCACACCCTTAAGGATGCTGCAGGTTACGACCTTGGTATCGGTACAGATCCTGCAACTCGTACAGTATTCGGCACATTCGAGTACATGATTGCAGATACAAGTATTTTGGTAACATACATCACATTTGCCGGTGCTGCTTTGGCAGCTATATTGTCGGCTGTACGTGGTATTTTTAAATCGTAGTTTATGGCAAAAGCTAAGAAAAAGGCTGGAGATATTAACTCTAGCTCAATGGCAGATATCGCTTTCTTGCTGTTGATATTCTTCTTGGTGACAACTACGATGGATGTCGACACAGGTATGAAGCGTACGCTTCCACCTTGGATCGACCCTACAGAGCAGCAGAACGACGTTGATGTAAACGAGCGTAACGTACTTAAGGTAAACGTATCGCGTAGCGGTGCTATCATGGTTGGCACCGATGAGTATCGTGCTAGCGACTTGCGCCGTAGCGGAGAGCACTCACGTCTCTCACGCGAGGTATACTTCTTCTTGGTCAATCCAGATCGATCAAACAAGAAGGCTACAACTATTGACGGTGGCACTTACGACATTAGCGAAGGTCTTGTTTCTCTAAAGGCCGATGACGAAACAGAGTATAAGGTATATCTCAAGGTTCAGGATGAGCTTACTCACGCCTTCAACCTCTATCGTGACGATATCTCTCGTCAGGTATATGGCAAGGTGTACAATGAGCTTACAGACATCGAGGCACAGAACGTGCGTAAGGCTGTTCCTATGAAGATTTCCGAGGCAGAACCTAACGATCAAACAAAGAAGTAATTATGGCAGTAATGGCAAAAAAGGGCAAGCGTGAAGTGCCCGCAATGTCTACATCATCACTTCCCGACATCGTGTTTATGCTTCTATTCTTCTTTATGGCAGCAACAACGATGCGTGAGGTAGATCCATTGGTATCTGTGCAGATGCCAGAGGCTAATGAGATTACAGAGCTCGACAAGAAGAACCTTGTAAATATCTGGATGGGTAAGCCCCTTGGTGCTGCCAAGGGTGAGGATGCGTTGAAGATTCAGCTCAACGACCAGACCCGTGAGGTAGAGGATATCCGTGACTTCATCTCTGCAACAACAGTAACAAAGGGTGTTGGCCCTAACGAGATTGTTGTGAACTTGCGAGTAGATGAGGGTGCAACAGTAGGTAAGCTTACTGCAGTTAAGCAGGAGCTACGAAAGGCTGAGGCACTAAACATCTCTTATGCAGCTCGTGCTGTAGAGAAGTAATCCTCGTTGTATACAAAAATAGAGGCTACGTGGTACGTAGCCTCTATTTTTTTGTGATATATAGTTAGAAAGCACGTTGTTTATTCAGCGTTTTTTCGTAACTTTGTAGCGTATTTGCACTTGGAATAACATAAATTAAAATAGTATACTATGAATATTGAACTCAGTGAACAGGAGGTTCTCCGCCGACAGTCGCTTAAGGCCATGCGTGATTTGGGTATAAACCCTTATCCAGCAGCTCGTTACGAGGTAAACGCTACAGCTCGTGAGATTGCCGAGCAGTTTGACCCAGAGAAGGGAAACTTCCAGGAGGTCTCTATCGCGGGTCGCATCATGAGCCGCCGCATTATGGGCTCTGCATCATTCTTTGAGCTTCAGGACTCTACTGGTAGAATCCAGGTCTATATCCGCCGCGATGACATCTGCCCAGAGGGAGATCCTACACTCTACAACACCGTATTTAAGAAGCTATTGGATATCGGTGACTTCATCGGTGTAGAGGGCTTCGCCTTCCACACTAATACAGGTGAGCTATCTGTACACTGCAAGAAGTTTACAGTACTCTCAAAGTCTGTTCGTCCACTACCTGTTGTTAAGCAGAAGGATGGCCAGACATTTGATGCCCTCACCGACCCCGAGGTGCGCTACAGACAGCGTTACTTGGACTTGGTGGTAAACCCACATGTAAAGGATACATTTGTTAAGCGTGCGAAGATTATGCAGACCATGCGTGACTTCTTCAACGAGCGTGGCTACCTAGAGGTTGAGACACCTATTCTACAGCCTATTCCTGGTGGTGCTGCAGCACGTCCATTTATCACCCATCACAACGCCCTAGATATCGACTTCTACATGCGAATAGCTACAGAGCTTTATCTGAAGCGTCTTATCGTGGGTGGCTTTGACGGTGTGTATGAGTTTGGCAAGAACTTCCGTAACGAGGGTATGGACAGAACTCACAACCCAGAGTTTACATGTATGGAGATATACGTAGCATACAAGGACTATATCTGGATGCAGGAGTTCACAGAGCAGATGTTGGAGCGTGTGGCTATGGCCGTAAATGGCACTACAGATGTAACCATAGATGGTAAGGTGATATCATTTAAGGCTCCATTCCGCCGTGTAACCATGACAGATGCTATCAAGGAGAAGACAGGTTACGATATCACAGGTCAGTCAGAGGAGCAGCTTCGCGAGGCATGCAAGCGTCTCAACGTAGAGATTGACGACACCATGGGTAAGGGTAAGCTTATCGATGCTATCTTTGGTCAGTACTGCGAGGAGGATCTCGTGCAGCCTACCTTTGTCACCGACTACCCTATCGAGATGTCACCACTCTGCAAGCGCCATCGCGACAATGAGGATCTCACAGAGCGCTTCGAGTTGTTCGTAAATGGCAAGGAGCTTTGCAACGCATACTCGGAGTTGAACGACCCTATTGACCAGCTAGAGCGCTTCCAGGAGCAGATGCGTCTCTCGGAGAAGGGTGATGATGAGGCTATGACTATCGACATGGACTTTGTTCGCGCCTTGGAGTATGGTATGCCATCATGCTCGGGTATGGGTATCGGAATCGACCGTCTTACAATGATGATGACTGGCGAGACATCTATCCAGGATGTATTGTTCTTCCCTACCATGCGCCCAGAGAAGAAGGTTGTTGCTGATAGCGAGGAGGTGTATACCGAGGCAGGCATCCCTGCAGAGTGGGTGGCAGTTATCCAGAAGATGGGTTACATCACCTTGGAGGCCTTCGAGAACACAGCCAAGTCGGGAGGCATGAAGCTCTTTAACGATCTTTGTGGCTTCAACAAGAAGAATAAGCTGGGTCTTGGCACTGCCGAGGTTAAGGCATGGATTGAGGCTCGTAAGGAGTAACAAATTAAAACATTATAGATATGAGAAAGAAGATTGTAGCAGGTAACTGGAAGATGAACACTCTCCCAGCAGAGGGCGTGGAGTTGGCAAAGGGCGTTGCAGCAGGACGTAATGAGGTTTGCGACTGCGTAACTATGATTGTATGCCCACCATTTACCCATATTCATAGCGTTGTTGAGAGCCTTAAGCGTTCAAATGTAGAGGTTGGCGCACAGGATTGTGCTACCGAGGTTAAGGGAGCTTATACAGGCGAGGTATCTGCAGAGATGATTGCAGCACTAGGCTGTAAGTATGTCATCCTTGGCCACTCGGAGCGCCGTCAGTACTATGGTGAGACATCAGAGACGCTTAACAAGAAGATGTCTCGCGCATACGAGAATGGCTTGACACCTATCTACTGCGTTGGTGAGAACCTCGAGGAGCGCGAGGCAGAGCGTCATTTTGAGGTGTGCAAGAGCCAGATTGAGGAGGTTGTATATAACCTCACCGAGGAGCAGTTTGGGAACCTTGTTATCGCATACGAGCCAGTATGGGCTATTGGCACTGGCAAGACCGCTACTGCAGAGCAGGCAGAGGAGATTCACGCCTACATCCGCGAGGTGTTGCGTGCGAAGTTTGGTGCAGCAGCAGAGGAGTGTCCTATCCTCTATGGTGGTTCATGCAAGCCATCTAACGCTGCCGAGATCTTCTCAAAGGAGAATGTAGATGGTGGCTTGATTGGTGGCGCAGCCCTCAAGGCAGAGGACTTCCTCGCTATCTGCAAGGCATTCTAAAGTGTAAAAGCACTATAAAGTATAGAGCCTGCTCAACACGGTTGAGCAGGCTCTATACTTTATGCACTATATGTCCCTATCGCTTACGTAGCTTAACAACATTCTCCACATGGTGTGTATGTGGGAACATATCTACAGGCTGAACAGCTAGAATCTCGTACATGTCATTCAATATAGCTAGGTCACGAGCCTGCGTAGATGGGTTACAACTAACGTATACCATACGCTCTGGCGCAGCACGCTTTATAACCTCCAACACTCGCTCATCAACACCCGCACGTGGAGGGTCTAGGATTATGACATCAGGACGGCCATTGCGCTCCACAAACTCATCGCTCAACACATCCTTCATATCACCAGCATAGAAGGTGGTATTCTCAATGCCATTTAACTGTGAGTTGATAACAGCATCTTCAATAGCCTCGGGGACATACTCCACACCTACAACTCTCTTTGCTCTACGTGCGCAGAAGTTAGCGATAGTACCTGTACCTGTATAGAGGTCGTAGAGAACATCATCCTGCGTAAGCTCGGCGAACTCTCGAGTAACCTTATATAGTTCGTATGCCTGCTCGGAGTTGGTCTGATAGAACGACTTGGGACCTACCTTAAACTTCAACCCCTCCATCTCCTCGATGATATGATCCTTTCCTGCAAAGCATATAGGCTCACGGTCACCCAACGAGTCATTCCACTTGTCGTTTACCATGTATATTAGCGATGTAATCTCTGGGAACTCTCGCTGAAGGTATGACATTAGGGAGTTGATACGCTCCTTATCATCTTCGTTGAAGACCACGATAACCATAACCTCACCTGTAGATGCGGTACGGATAACCATGGTACGCATAAGGCCCTCATGCGCACGTGCATTATGGAAGGAGTAACCATTATCGATGCAGAACTGCTTTGTAGCAAGACGTATACGGTTCGAGAGGTCTATCTGTAGGTGACACTTGTTGATATCCAACACCTTATCGAAACATCCAGGGATGTGGAAACCTACAGCCGGCGCAGCATCTATATCTGCTCCCGAGGCAATCTCCTCGTAGGTAAGCCATCGCTTATCAGCAAAGGTAAACTCCAGCTTATTGCGATACTCGCGGGTCTTTGCGGAGCCGAGACATGGGCGCACTTCGGGAATATCGAGGTGACCGATGCGCACCAGCTGATCCTCAACCTGCTTGGTCTTCTGCTTCAGCTGCTCCTCATAGGGAAGATTCTGCCACTTACAACCACCACAGATGCCAAAATGTTCGCAGAAATGCTCCACACGCAGTGGTGACTTCTCAACATATCGCACCACAACACCCTCCATAAATCTACGATGATGCTTACGTATCTGCACATCAACGACATCTCCAGGCACTGTCATAGGCACGAAGACAACCTGATTATCAACCTTTCCCATTGCCTTACCCTCGGCAGCAAGGGTGGTTATATGTAGGCCCTCAATAAAGGGTAAATCCTTTCTTCTCTTTCCCATATTCTAAAATGCTTTTGTTCTATTCTCCTCGGCATCCTTCTCAAGGATATCATCACCCTCCCAGTCGAAATACTCAAACTCGCTACAATCACCAAGACGGAAACGTGTGTAGGTAATAGGGAGTCCCATGGCCACAAAGCGTGTTTCGTATGCAGTCTTCACAGACAACACCTCATCGGCATATCCCGAGCCGTAGATATCATCATTCTGCACCTCCACATCGAGACCTAGACGCTCGATAACCGCTGCAGTATAGTTATACAGATGCTTCGAATCTGTCTTTAGGTTTATAACGCCATCATCGGTGAGGAAACGCTTATAGTTAGCCAGGAAGAGTGGCGAGGTGAGACGTTTCTTGGCCCTGCGGCTCTTAAGCTGTGGGTCGGGGAAGGTAATCCATATCTCCGACACCTCGCCGGGTGCAAAGAACGAGAGGATAAACTCTATGCGCGTACGCACGAAGCCTACATTTCCCATACCTCGCTCGGTAGCGGTCTTGGCGCCACGCCACATACGCGCACCCTTGATATCGATACCGATGTAGTTCTTATTGGGGTCACGCTCCGCAAGGGCTATGGTATACTCTCCCTTACCACAACCTAGCTCCAAGACTATAGGATTGTTGTTGTGAAAGAAATCCTCATGCCAGCGACCCTTCAATGGGTGATCCTTGTGAAATATATCATCAAACTCTGGCTGAACCATACACTTAAAGGTGAGGTTTTCAGCAAATTTTCGTAGTTTATCCTTTCCCATATATACGTTAAATGGATTGATCGTTTACTCCTTCTCGGTGTGAGATTCACTAATTACAATACCCACCGAGCCAATACCCTTCACAGCATGCTGTGGCGTTAGACGAAAGATATATCTACCCTTGGTGCCAAGCACAGCACGGCGGCGGTAGACAAATGTCTGCTCCTCGGGACGAAGATTGCCAATATGTGGAATATGAAGTGTAAATGGCTCCTCAACAACCAACGAGTCGGGAGTTATGCACATAATATCCATAGCTACAGAGTCGGCAACATATCCCCCATCGTAGCGCACCGTGATAGCTATATCGCGCTGTGTAAGGCTATCTACATTGTCGTAGTAAAACTCCTCACAAAGACTCCATACTCCTGTGGGGGTATCGTGCATGACAACGCTACGTTGTGGCGAGCTACACGCCACAACAAGCACTGTCATTATCGCTGCGACTATTATCTTCACCGCTCTCATCACACACACTATTTATCTCCCTCGTTTCTCTCGCCACCTCTATTCTGGCCATCGCGGCGATGAACTCTGTGGTGGTGATTTCTGCCACGGCGATCACCACGGCGATCACGATGTTCACGGCGCTCCGAACCACCATTCTCGCCTTGCTGCTCCTCGCTACCCTCTATCTTCTCGCCCTGCTCGGCTCTCTCACGGCGGTCATTACGGTCGTGGTGACGATGGTGACGGTGATTATCACGCTGGCGGCGCTCCTCGCTATCACCACCCTCCTGTGGCTGTGGCTCGGCGCTAGGCTGTGTCTCTGCAACATCTGCCTCGCGCTGGTTTACATCTCCCTCACCACGCTCATCTCTATTTCCGCGGTTACGCTTGTTCTTCTTGCGCTTACTCTTGTTGTCGAAACGTGTGATGCTATCCTCCTCGCTACGGAATGTAGGCTCCACAACTCTCTTCTCCTCCTGACTACCAAGCAGTGTCTCGGCCTTCTCACCAGCACGGTTGATAGCGATAATCTCCCTAACACGCGACACAGGGAGTGTTGTAAGGTTCGCGATGGTATTCTTACTTGTTGAGAATGACATTGTACCTGCCAACGGATCTATCTTTATGAGGTAATACTCGCCATCCATGGTCTGCAGCGGCTCACGAAGACGTGGTATGGTGCGCCTGGCATCAGCATAGGCATCATACTCATACATAAGACAACACTTCAACTTTGAACACTGACCTGCCAACTTCTGTGGGTTTAGCGATATCTCTTGCATACGGGCTGCATTTGTCGTAACACTTGAGAAGCTCGACATCCACGATGCACAGCAAAGCTCTCGGCCACATGCGCCAATACCTCCGATACGTCCTGCCTCCTGACGCGCTCCAATCTGCTTCATCTCGATACGAATGTGGAAACGCTCGGCAAAGACCTTGATAAGCTCACGGAAATCGACACGCTCATCAGCGATATAGTAAAATATAGCCTTCAACTTATCACCCTGGTACTCCACATCGCCAATCTTCATATTTAGGCCCATGTCTGCAGCAATCTGTCGCGATGCAATCATCGTCTCATGCTCCAAGGCTATAGCCTCCTGCCAACGCTCTATATCATAGGGACGTGCCTTGCGATATATCTTCTTAAACTCGCCATTGTGAGGGTTGAAACCTACACGGCGCATCTGCTTGGCCACCATATCTCCGGTGAGAGATATGATACCTATATCGTGTCCTGGCTGTGCCTCAACAGCGACAATGTCACCACGCTTAAGGTCGAGGTTATTGACATTCTGATAGTAAGAACGGCGGGTGTTCTTGAATCGAACCTCGAAGATATCTGTAGGAATATTTACAGGATACTCCTCGAGCCAGTCTGTTTCGTGGAGCTTATAGCAACCCTCCGCTGCGATAGCCTCAATCTCATCGCCACAGTCACAGAAGGTACATCCACGCCCTATCTCTGGAATATGTTTTTTACAACAACTCATTATAGTTAGTTATGCTTTAGTTACATTATATATACAAATCGGGGTAAAGATACAAAAATTTTATATAATATAAAATAGCAAACCATGGTTACGGCCCTAGTTTTCACCTTTTCCTCTATTTGCAAAGCGTAGAGAGATACTAAAGGAGTAGAGACGAGGGTAGCCATAGGTTATACGATTGGCAAATGGTTGCAACGCCCCACCATTAGGCGTTGAGAGCCGCTGCACACGATTTTGCTCAAATCCTCCGCTAACACTACTTTGCCCCAAAAGGTTATGGATTGAGAACTGAAAACCAAGGGATATATCATTAAAATTGAACCACTTGGAGAGAGATATATCTATGCCAAAGATATCATCGAAGCGCTGCTGAAACATAAATTCTTCGCGTTGTAGGGCCGAGGATGTACTATTTAGCACCCTCTCCGTGCGCCGCACATACGAAGGTGTGGCATGACGCCCTCCAACATAATAGCCAGCTATTTGAGCCATCCACCCCGAGTGGCGAAACGTGATATCGCCATATACCGAAATCTCGGGAGTTCCTGTCCGGCAACCCTCGATATTTGAGATTGTCGTAGCAAGATGTGCATTGCTGGCATCGGAGTATAGCAACACCCTTGCCGAATCGGTATAACGACTTGCGAAGGCCGTAGCCATGAACAGAGAGGAGAGATAGCGCGACCACTCTATACTCGCCTTAACCTCAACACCTCCGGTAAACCTATCAACTCCGCTAACCACGCAATCTACATACTCCGATGAGAGGTCATCAAAGTAGTGTAACATATCGCAACCATCTGCACTATAGGATGCAAATAGTGTTGCCGAGAGTAGCAACTTATTGGTTATTAGGTAGCTATAGCTACTCTCTACAGCGATAGTATGTGCGAGGGAGAGGTCGTTTACTATGCGATTGTTATACTCGCTCTGCAGAAACATATCCTCACTCTCGGGCGCGGAGCCACGCACCATAAACGAGGCTCCAACACGATGATTATATATGCCATGCTCCCAGCTAGCTGCGATATGATATGGTAGCATCTTGATAGTAGAGGAGCGACCTAATGACCCTGCACCAGAGAATAGCTCCTTCTCATAAAAACCTCTACGGCACACACCCTCGGTAGATGTTGCGAGTGATATACCCACACCACCACTCTTATATCGCCATGAGGCCCTAGCAAAGAGCATCGCCGAGAGGCTATTGATGCGATAGTCATAACCAAAGCGGTCACCCTCCACCACCATTCTATTGGGAGTCAAAAGATTGTTTTGCAGATTGTTAGTGTAGGTAGCATCGTTGATAAGATAGTAATCCTTGTCGATAATATGACTACCGCCCAACAGGTCATCCATCACCTGAAAGCTTCGCACACCATCGTAGTAGAACTTTACACCTCCCACAATATCTACGCTCGCCAGGCGACTACTAATAGATGCTGCGAGGGCTACGTGTGAGAGATTTTCACAGCGCCTCACCACAGCATAACGTGAGTGACCATCCATCTGCAACATATTAGTATAATAGAGGTCATCCCAGTCGATTTGCGTAAAGCGAGTATCATTATTCACCCACGCCTCGGTAACCTCCACCTGTTGAGAGTCATCGCTATAATAGGATGGCATATAGCGATAGTTATCTGGCATGGGAGTCACAGCGTCAAACCACGTAAGCGAGGTGACACCCTGCCACTCAAAGCCTATGTTTGTAGCGAGATGGAGCGTTGTGGCAGATGTAAGCCTATAGTCCCAAAGAGCTATGATGTCGGGACGGATATTATTTGAAACTCTAGAGTTGCGCACCTTGCCATGTTGCAAGCCCCAAGATGGATTATAGAGATTGTTGTTGAGGAGCGAGAAGGCCTCCTCGGTAGATGATTGGCGCAAGCCCCTATCGTTATATGTTAGCGTGGCGGCTACGGAGAGGCTATGTCGGCGATTAAAGTAGGAGGCCTCCACACCACAATCTACAGAATTGGTGTATACACCCTCGACATAGAGGTCGCGGCCCGTGCGAAAACGAAGATTATGACCTATCACCCACCCTCCATCAACACGCACACCATTGCTCATGGGTAGCCACGTAGCACGGTGGCTCACACCACCCACATAGCTTCGCCCCGAGAACTCGGCACGTATGCGATGCTCCTCACTGCGCCAATGACGCTCGCGGCCAACAAGGAACTTTGTGGTGGAGAGTGTAGACCCCGAATATAGTGAGCCACCAACGCCCGAGATCTTTTCACTAGCCACACCAAGGGAGAGGAGATTATGAGCCACGGAGCGCCCCACAGATATCTCACCAAGGAGGTAAGACTCCTCATCGCTACGCTCACCGCGCTCCCTATACCCAGCTAGGGATAAGGTGCGGCGCATATCCCAATCTCTTATCGCAAAAGCCGCGGCAGAGATAACCTGTGTATGAAGCGTATCTGCAACGGGGAGGAGCAACGCAGGCTCATCGTCATAATATTTATAGGCCCGATAATCATAATCAACATCTTGAGCTACAGAATATTGCACACTACAACCTAGCATAAATATCATAATAAGCACCCAAATATAGGTACTACTCCTTGCATTACGATTTATGCTAGCCATTCTATTACTATAACCCTATTGATTCGCCCACTATAGGCTAAATATCTCCTTTGCCGTAGCCGTGGTGACGGCATCTACCCTCTCGGGAGTTGTGCGATGTATCTCCGCAATCTTGCGACACACAAACTCCACATAGGCGGGTTCGTTACGCTTACCACGATGAGGGACAGGCGTAAGGTATGGCGAGTCTGTCTCAAGCAGCAATAGCTCCAACGGCAAATCAACGACAACCCTATCCATACCGCTATTCTTGAAGGTCACAACACCTCCAATACCAAACGAGAACTCGCCATTGCGAAGAAGCTTTCGCGCCATATCCACATCGGCAGCAAAGGCATGAAAGACACCACGAAGGCCACGACCACGATATGTAGCTACGGCATCGAGCATCTCCATATAAGCATCGCGAGTATGTATCACCACGGGCTTATTATACTTTATCGCCAGCTCTAGCTGGGCATGTAACACCTCGCGCTGTATATTGTAGAAATCGCGGCTCCAATAGAGGTCAAGACCTATCTCACCAACACCATACAGCGGTGTAGGCGCCTCGCGCATCAAGCGCTCCACCATATCCAGCTCCTCATGCCATCGGAGGTTATCATTAACAGATGTTGGGTGCAATCCTACCATGGCCTTGCATCGTGTAGGATGCTCCTGGGCAAGTGCAAACATGCGCCCTCGGCTTTCGGAATCTATATCTGGCAGAAGCATCATCTCCACACCAGCATCCCAAGCTCGCTGCAACGTCTCCGCACGGTCATCATCAAACTCCTCGGAGTATATATGTGAATGGGTATCTATCATAACACGCCACGTTATACATTATAATATTATAGTCGTTAAATCTTCTCGTATCTCTGTCCTGGGAGCGCGCGAATAAGGCCACTCATCTCCAGCTCCAAGGTCACCATCGACAACTCACCAATAGATAGTCCTGTGGCGTGTTGCAGCTCCGCCCAGTTTACGACATCGCTGCTTGCGATGGCATCCAGCACCAGCCTCTGCTGTGGCGTGACACCCTCCTGCGACACCTCCACCTCTAATGTTTTAGCTCTCTCCACCTCACAAGAGGCCCAACCCATATCCTCGATGATATCATTTACCGTAAGCACCATGCGTGCCTTGCCACTTCGTATAAGGTTGTTGCTACCCATCGAGGCACTATCTGTAATACGCCCAGGCACAGCCATCACAGTACGATAGTAGCCATCCGCGATATCGGCAGTTGCTAGAGAGCCTCCAGATATCGGTGACTCCACAACAAGAGTACCCATGCTCAACGCCGCGATAATGCGATTACGCGAGATAAACATCTTGCCATTCTGCTTGGACTGGGAGTGTAGCTCCGAGACTATAGCACCGCCACTACGCAGAATCTCATCGGCCAACGCACGATGGGGCGCAGGGGTCACCTCGGGGAGGATACTTGCCACGACAGCCACCGTAGTTGCGCCATGTGACAACGCCGCACGATGACTCGCTGCATCAATGCCATAGGCCAATCCACTTACGATGCAGAGGTCATCGACACTATCGCACAAACCACCTACCAAGCGCTCCACAACATGTAACCCCGAGGGCGACATCTCACGTGTGCCGACTACGGATAGTGTACGTTGCGACAAAGCCTCCACATTACCCTGCACAAAGAGGACATGGGGTCTATCGGGAGTTTCGCGCAAGAGCTGTGGATAATCACTATCCTGCGCAGCGATAATACGAATATCGTGCTTACGGCAATAGGCAATTTCGCGCTCCGCATCTCTGAAGCACTCCTTTGAGGCTATCTGCATGGCAACATCACCACGCACACCATATCGCTCAGTAAGTTCCCCAGCGGAGATACCAAAGAGCGTCTCGGCATCTCCCACAGCATCCAAAAGCTGCGCTATGCCGCGACTACCCAAACCTCTGATATACAAGAGTGCAAGATCCTCTATTGTCATAGCTGATGTGTAATAGTGAAAGTAACACAAAGTCGTAGAGTACGACTTTATGATAACAAAGTTATGAAAAATTATGATATAGTGGCATCCATATCTAGAAAAAATAGCATAGTTCACAAAACTTTCGTACTTTTGTAGCAGCAAATATTTACACTATGAAACGACTATTTAGAACACTTCTAGTAACGCTCATCGTAGCACTGACATTTACAGGCTGCGAGAAGGACCCTAATCTTACCACCGACACCCCAAATACAGAGCAGGGTGAAGGCGAAGATGACCCACTCCCCACACCCCCCTATGATAAACCAGATACCTCGTGGGCAGAGGGCGAGCTAGCATGGGTTTTCGACATGAATGTCATATCGCAAATCCATATCAACGTAACCGAGGAGGAGTGGAACGCACTACTAAAGGAGTATGACCGAGATAGCAACACTGCAGCATACATCCACTGTGACGCCACGTTTACATCAAAGGGCGAGACTCACAACTTTGAGGATGCAGGACTTCGCCTACGTGGTAACACCTCACGCCGCCGCCCAGAGGGAAATGGCGGAGAGATGCACAAACGAGATAACGCCGACTGGCACCACTGCCACTTTATGCTCAACCTACGCAAGTATCAGAAGGATGATGCACACGAGCTACGTAACGTGCGCAAGATACACCTAAAATGGCACAAGGACGACCCTGCATACTGTCGTGAGCTATATTGCTACGACCTCTTCCGCCGCTTTGGCATCTGGACTGCAGCATACAGCTCTTACTGCCGCCTATGGATTCATGTAGAGGGCGACAAAGAGCCTGCATACTATGGCGTATATGAGATGATTGAAGCGATAGACGACAAGTATGTTAAGAGGCGTAAGGATCTCTTTGGCGACCACAACCACAACCTATGGAAGTGTCGCTGGGGTGCTACGCTAAACTACAACGACATTCATGGAGCCTCTATCCACTATGACGATGACTCGGGAGCTAATTATACCTACGAGCTAGAGAGCAACATTGAGAACTTCGAGGCTGCAAAGGCGCAGCTCATAGAGTTCTCCAAGAACCTCACACAGCTACAAGGTGAGGAGTTTCACGACTGGATAGCAAAGGTGTGTGATGTACCACTTCTACTTCGCACCTATGCTGTAAATGTTGTCGTGGGAATGTGGGACGACTACTGGAATAACAGCAACAACTACTACATATACTTCAACTCATCGGATAAGAACGACTACAAATTCTTCTTCATACCTTTCGATTACGACAATACACTTGGTACATCGAACCACTGTGGCGTGCAGAGCGACTCGGGCCGCCACGACCCACTTAACTGGGGAGATACAAACAAGAATCCTCTCATCGGAAAGATACTGAAGTATGATGATTATCGCAAGATATATGTCGAGGCGCTAAACATGCTCTGCGACCCTGCGAATAAACTATTCTACTACCAGTCATCAATATCGCGAATCGAGCAGTGGCACAACATGATTCGTAACTATGTTGATAACGACACCGAAGAGGATTGCGAAATTAAGGATCGCCCTGCAGGTTGGGGTAACATCTACGACTATCGTATTCTCAACGCTAGCTCATCTATGAACTTCTTCAAGGTGAAGGCCGCCTCTATACCCGAGAAATAGCGACAACGCTTACAAAATATTCTACGATTGGGGAGATGGTGTAGCACAACGCTACTAACCATTTCCCCAACTCTTTTTTTTCTGCTATTATCACTAACGATTTCTTTCGAGAAAAGATGCCGATTTTAGGCCATTGCCAACCCATGGTTTTTGGGCCAAAAACATTGATTTTATCTTCACACAAAGCGTTGTTGAAAAAAACAATAAAAAAATAACAAAAATATTTTTAACCATATTTTTATGCTAATCATCATCAAACAATAAGCTAAAATAGCGCCATTCATTCAACTTAAATTACTATATATCAAACATATAATACACACTAAAATCAATATATACTGACTTGGCGGTATTGTTATTCGGCTAACACAAAGAATATATTGACACATATATAAATTTTTCTTATATTGCTATAAATATTTTTAGCTTGCATAATTAGTTTTGTTGCCTTATATTTGCATCGAAAACAAATGATAAAAGATAAAAAACCCTCATAAATAGGGGGCATAAAAATAAGTAATATAAGTTAAGTAAATATAGGGTTAATATTAATAGTGTAAGATGTAAGCGTAAAATTTAGTAGTGTAAAAAGTTAATAATTGTTTGTGTCCGTGAGGGCTGTTCAGGGTGACTTGGGCAGCCCGAACTTTTTATTTTTACTTTTTTTTCGGCAAATTATGACCCAATAATAGTATAACCTTACAAAATTTTAGTACCTTTGTATGAAATATACAACCCCCTATTCATACATGAACATAAATACAAACAAAATATTTATCTAAACTATGGAAAACAACAAGCTTCAGCGCGCTGCGGATAACATACGAATCCTCGCAGCTTCGATGGTAGAAAAGGCAAAGTCTGGTCACCCTGGCGGTGCAATGGGTGGTGCAGATTTTATCAATGTTCTCTACAGCGAGTTCCTTCGCTACGACCCAGACAACATGGCATACCCACACCGTGACCGTTTGTTCCTCGATCCAGGACACATGTCACCAATGCTCTATGCCGTACTCTCTTTGGCTGGCAACTACTCTACAGAGGATTTGCAGAGCCTTCGTCAGTGGGGCAGCGTAACTCCTGGCCACCCAGAGGTAGATGTACTTCGTGGTGTTGAGAACACCTCTGGTCCTCTTGGACAGGGTCATGCTATGGCTCTCGGCGCTGCTATTGCAGAGCGTTTCATGGTAGCTCGCTTTGGTGAGTGGATGGCACATAAGACATACGCCTTCATCTCTGACGGTGCTATTCAGGAGGAGATCTCACAGGGTGTAGGTCGTGTAGCTGGTCACCTTGGTCTTTCAAACCTAATCATGTTCTACGACTCTAACAACGTACAGCTCTCAACCAAGTGTGACGAGGTAGACACCGAGGATATAGAGATGAAGTATCGTGCTTGGAACTGGAATGTAATCACCGTTAATGGTCAGTCTATCGATGAGATACGTGCTGCATTGAAGGCTGCAGTTGCCGAGACAGAGCGTCCTACACTTATCATTGGTAAGACCATCATGGGCTATGGTGCGCGTAAGGCTGATGGCTCTAGCTTTGAGAATCAGGTATCTACACATGGTCAGCCACTTACAGCTGCTGGCGCAGACATCGCCGAGACTATTAAGAACCTTGGCGGTAACCCTGATGAGCCATTTGCCGTATTCGAGGAGTCGAAGGAGATATACGCACAGCGCCGCGAGGAGCTTCGCGCATGGGCAAAGGAGATGCAGGCTACAGAGGCAGAGTGGCGCAAGGCGAACCCTGCTTTGGCAGAGAAGATGGATAACTTCTACTCTGGCAAACTTCCAGAGATTGACTACTCAAAGATTGAGGTTAAGCCTGACCAGGCTACACGTGCCGCATCAGCTAATATGCTCTCATACTTTGCGGAGCATGTAGAGAATATGGTAGTTTCATCAGCCGACCTCTCAAACTCTGATAAGACAGATGGCTTCTTGAAGAAGACCAAGGCCTTTACCAAGGGTGACTTCACAGGTCAGTTCTTCCAGGCTGGCGTTGCCGAGCTTACTATGGCTTGTGTTATGAATGGTATGGCACTGCACGGCGGTATCATCCCTGCATGTGGCACATTCTTCGTATTCTCTGACTATATGAAGCCTGCGGTACGCCTTTCAGCACTTATGGAGAAGAAGGTTATCTACATCTGGACACACGACTCATTCCGCGTTGGTGAGGATGGTCCTACCCACGAGCCTGTAGAGCATGAGGCACAGATTCGCCTTATGGAGCATCTCCACAACCACTCTGGTAAGCGTTCTATGTTGGTTCTTCGTCCTGCTGACTCGGAGGAGACTGTGGCAGCATGGAAGATGGCTATGGAGGAGAGCCGTCCTGTGGCACTCATCCTTTCGCGTCAGAACATCAAGTCATTGCCAGCTCTTGGTGGTGAGTCACGCCGCACAGAGGCTATGAAGGCCGAGAAGGGTGGTTACGTAGTTTTGGAGAACAAGGATGCCAAGGTAACCCTTATCGCTACTGGCTCGGAGGTATCTTCACTTGTTGAGGGTGCAGAGATTTTGGCAGAGCAGGGCATCGCAACACGTATCGTATCTATCCCATCGGAGGGCTTGTTCCGCGACCAGAGCAAGGAGTATCAGGCAGAGGTATTGGGTAACTTGCCTCGCTATGGTATGACATCAGGTTTGTCGGTAAACCTTCGTGGTTTGGTTGGCGAGAATGGCTATATCCATGGCTTTGACCACTTCGGTTACTCTGCTCCATTCAAGGTGTTGGATGAGAAGTTTGGCTACAACGGCAAGTGTGTTGCCGAGGAGGTAAAGGCTATGCTTAAGTAATTGGTTTACACCAAAATAGAAAGAGATGACCCCATATGGGGTTGTCCTTTTTCGGCGGTGAATTAAATTTCACCGCCGATTTTGTTTATTTACAATCTGTTAGGTTGTTAGATTGTGAAACGACTTTTCGTGCAATAATCGCTTAACCCGTAATAATACTTATTGAGTGTAGTCTTCTATGTAGTCTAAATTAAATGCGATTTGTTATACAGGCAATAAGTCGTATGATAACTATTATCCTTTTATTTATTGAAAATTCATAGGTCAGAAATTTTGCTAATTCAATTGTTGTTCGTATATTTGCGAACAGGAATTGACGAGTACAATGGCAAACAAGGATTATACACTCCATCAAGAGCAGTTGGCACGCTTTGCGAAGGCAATGGGACACCCTGCCCGCATCGCTATTCTCGAATTTCTTGCCAAGCAGACAGAGTGCTACTTTGGTGATA
>JAGBWD010000009.1 GCA_017629985.1 Alistipes sp. | reverse complement strand
CGTTGAGCGGAAAACGAGACTCGAGCCCACGTTGTGGGCGATTTCTCGCGAATTATATTTACACCCCCAACCCCTGGGAGGGGCGAGTGGGGTCGCTTCGTGCGAGTCTTCATTTTGCATAACAAAAAAAACAGTCCGTTTGGACTGCTTCTTTCGTTGAGCGGAAAACGAGACTCGAGCCCACGTTGTGGGCGATTTCTCGCGAATTATATTTACACCCCCAACCCCTGGGAGGGGCGAGTGGGGTCGCTTCGTGCGAGTCATCGTGTCAAACAAAAAAGCAGTCCGTTTGGACTGCTTCTTCGTTTGAGCGGAAAACGAGACTCGAACTCGCGACCCCAACCTTGGCAAGGTTGTGCTCTACCAACTGAGCTATTTCCGCAACACTAACATCTTAAAATTTTACGACTACAACCTTTTCGATTGCGAGTGCAAAGGTACTACAATTTTTTTATTCTCCAAACATTTTCGCAACTTTTTTTTGAAAAAATGCAACTTTTTTTTCATCGCAAAAATTACACATCAGCCAAAGTATTGATAATCAGTATATTACAGCTATGTTATCCAAAGTGTAAAAACATCACTTTTTTTAGCACTTTTTTGCTGTTATCCTCTATTTTTTCTCAATTTCGAGTTGCTGGCGAACAGACTCCTCGTGGACAGCACTAAAGATTTCGTGAATAAAATCGCGAGAAAGGCCCATAAATTCTGCGCGAGCCTCGGCAGATTCCAGCAATTCGTTGTATCTGTCGTGTTGCACAACGGCCATTCCGTGCTGCTGTTTATACTCTCCGATCTCGCGTGCTACAGTCATGCGCTCCGCAAGAAGCTCTATGATGCGGCTATCTATGGTATCTATGTGCATGCGGTATTCGCCGAGGATATCTGTTGCTGCGGGCGTGCGGCGCAGTTTTAGGGTACGTAGGATATCGCCTAGCATCTCTGGTGTAATCTGCTGTGCGGCATCGCTGAGGGCATTATCGGGGCAGTTGTGGCACTCTATCATCACTCCTGCAAAGCCGAGGTCTAGGGCTTGCTGCGATAGCTGTGCTATGAGTTCTCTGCGTCCGCCGATGTGGCTAGGGTCAGAGAGTATCTGCAGTGATGGAATGCGGCGGTGCAGCTCAATAGGTACCGACCAGTGTGGTGCGTTGCGATAGGGTAGTGTTTGGTGTGTGCCGAAGCCACGATGTACGGCGGCGATGCGGCGGATACCACTATTATATATACGTTCTATAGCGCCTACCCATAGCTCCACATCGGGGATTACGGGATTCTTGACGATAACGGCAGTATCTACGCCCTTGAGCGCGTCCGCTATCTGCTGCATGGCAAAAGGGTTTGTCGTGGTACGTGCGCCAATCCACACGCCATCCATGCCCGCCTTTAGAGCCTGCTCCAGATGTTCGGGTGTAGCAACCTCGGTGATGACATTAAGCCCATACTCTACCTTTGCCTCGTGGAGCCACGCTAGGGCCTCACTGCCCACGCCCTCAAAAGATCCTGGCTTGGTGCGTGGCTTCCATACGCCAGCACGAAGTATGCGAACTCCTGCAGCCGCGACACCTCGTGCTGTAGCAAGAAGCTGCTCTCGGCTCTCGGCGCTGCAGGGGCCAGCTATATATAGTGGCTCGGAGATATTTTCCGTGAATATGGGCTTAATATCTAACATCTTACTCCTCTACGATAGTTATTGATAGGATGAGATCTCCTGGGCGAATGTCGTCTATAACCTCTACACCCTCCACAACCTTTCCGAAGCATGTGTGTACGCCGTCTAGGTGCTGTGTGTTCATGCGGTTGTGGCAGATGAAGAACTGCGAGCCTCCGGTGTTTGGTCCTCGGTGGGCCATAGAGAGTACTCCGCGGTCGTGATACTGACGCTCGGCGCGTGTTTCACAAGGGATAGTATATCCTGGGCCTCCTGTGCCATCGCCCTTTGGGCAGCCACCCTGAATTACAAAGTCTGGAATGACGCGGTGGAAGCACAGTGCATCGTAGAAGTGGCTCTCGGCGAGTTTCACAAAGTTATCAACGGTGATTGGGGTCTCATTGGCATAAAGCTCTGCCTTCATGTCTCCCTTTTCTGTAGAGATAATAGCGTATTTCATATTCAATATATTTTATATCTTATGCAAAGATAACAATTTGTATTGAGATTTCAACACTTGAGAGGGCCTATTTTGTAGGGAGAGTTTGTGATGTGATACCCTTATATAAAAATAGGAGTGTCCGAAATTGTCGGACACTCCCTCTATATAGTCTATGTAAGGGACTATTACTTGATGTACTCGTAACCCTTTGACTCGCCAGTAGGGCAGTATGCAGTGTTTACAACCTCCCAACGGCCCTGTGAATCCTTTGCAGAAACGATTACAAGGACACCCATGTTCTCGTGGTTCCACTTTGTGCTTGTGATAGGAAGCTTAAACGCCTGGTCAATAGTCTGACCCTCCTCAAGCCAACCGATAGACTCACCAGCTACGTTAGACTGTGAGTATGTACCAGAGATGTTACGAAGAGCGTAGTTGTAGATTCTGTGTACATCCTTCTTTGCACCTGCCTGGTTAGGGCTATAGATGCCGCTCTCGAGCAACCAAGCAACAGCCTTATACTCCTTGCTATCCTTTGCCTTGATCTGTGCTGCGCAGTATACATTTGTAGCGTCACCAGCAACTGCCAATGAGATACCTACAGATGCACCATCCTTCTTAACGTGCTGATTGAATACATTACGCATCTGGTTAAGGAATGTAGCTGTAGCATAGTTACCTACAGTTGTTGTGTGGAAATTAACACAGATGTTAGGATAACCCTCGATGTAGTTACTCTGGAACTTGTTCAAAGCGTTAGCTGCATTAGAGTTTCCAGGGTCGCCAGATGCCATACCACCAGCGTGGCAAGTAACCTCGTTATACATGTGGTGCATATCTGACTCCTCCAATGCGATGAGGTTATCTGTCATATTAGGGCAGTAACCACAGTTTACACCTGTATGGTCGATAAGAAGGATACGGTGGTTGAATGTTAGGTTCGATGGCTCAGTATCCTCTGGAACCGCTGGCATCTGTGCCATAACAGTAATAGTAAGAACATTTGAGCTCTCTGGGCCATATACAGCGTTGATGTTGTATGAGCCTGAAGCTGTTGGTGTGAATGGGTTGCTTACCTTGTCAAGGTTGCTATCGTAGAGAGAAGCCTCTGTTGTAATATCAGTAGTCTCTCCGGTCTCCGCATTCTTCATAGTTACTGTGAAGGTTACAGACTCACCAAGCTCGATAGTTGTCTTGTCTGCTGAAAGAGTAATAGCGCCACTAGGTTCTGGCTGTGGCTGTGGCTCTGGCTTCTCCTCATCTTTAGATGACTCTGTACATGCTGCGAAAAGAGCTACAGAAGCGAGAAGTGCAAAAAACTTTGTCATTTTCATAGCTTTAAATAATTTTAGTATTAGTAAATATTTAATTAGTTGTTATAATCGTAGGCCACAGTACTATTGATAGGGCAAATTGCAACATTCGCAACGTCATAATTGCCATTGCTACCCTTCTTTGATGCAATAATCATAACCTTGAAGTTCTCACGGTTCCACTTGCTCTTCTCAATTTTGAGTGTCATCTCCTTTTCTGCGGTATGACCAGCCTCAACGGCGCCAAGGTCATAGCCTGTGATAGGATCTGTAATAGGGGCATAGCGGATAGCGTTGTTGTGGGTGCTCATCCAGCTTTGGCTGCTGCTAGCGCCTGCCTGCTCGGCATAGATGCCATCCTCCAAGAGCCATGCGTTGATGCGATACTCACCTGCTACGGCAGCCTTTATCTCGGCCTTTACAAGCACCGACTGTGACGCAAGGTTTGCAGCAGCAGCAATACCTACCTCGGCCTCGCTCTTCCACAATGCGTCTATATTCTGCTTGATAACCTCGGCATTGGTGCTTGATACTATTGACTTATCGAAGTTGTAGGTAAGGGTAGGGTAAGCCGTCACACCGAAGAACCCCGAGATGCTATATGCAGTGCTTGATGTTGCAGGGTCTGTCTGCGCATAAGTGTGTGCCATAGCCTCGTGGAACTTTGAGTGGTAGTCCTCTGTCTCCGATACCTCCTTAAGGGCAGCCATCATCTTTGGGCAGAATGAGCATGTATTACCTGTGTGATCGACAAGCAATATGCGGTGCTTGAATGATGTGTTGGCGCTGTCGGGATCCTGTGGAAGCTCTGGCTTCACGGCGTTTACAACAACCTCAACCTCATTAGAGATAGAGTCGCCACATGTGGCATAGAACTTATATGTGCCGTCAAGAGTAGGTGTAAACGGATTCTCGACAGCCGAAAAGTCGCTCTTATTGTAGATTGTTGATGAAGATGTTAGATCTTCTCCACTCTCGGAGTCTGTAACAATGAACTCAATAGGTGTATTAACATCTATAGTGTTGCTAACTACTGTAAGAGTGATGTCACCAGTAGCATCAGGACCCTTCTTGTCATCTGCTACCTCTGCCTTCTTACAACCAACAAATGTTGCTGCAGCAAGTGCTACTAGTGTGAAATACTTAAAAATTTTCATGCCTTAAAATAGGGTTTAGAATGTAATAGTAAGTGCAAAGTTTACGCCAGTATATGCTGGCTGGTAACGGCACGAACCTCCAGAGCATACATAACCTGCACGGTTACGGCCATAGGCTATCTGTGCGCGGTAGTTGCTGTGTGTGAAGGTTGCACCTACCTGGTAGTAGTGCATCAAGTAGTGCTTATCATTAAGCTGCTCATAGTTGTAGTCAGTCTCCTCGCAGTTCCACATGTCGCTAACGTAGAAGCTGAACATAGGAGCAAAGTTGTACTCTATGGTACCTGCTACCCAGTCGCCCTCGTAGTCATCAGAGCAGAGATATTGAGCCTCAAAGCGCAAAGAGTGCTTCTTGTTAATCTTATAAGTAACATCTCCAACAAAGATGTGTGACTCTACATACTTTGCCTTGGGAGCTATAGACTTCTCCTTATCCCAACGCTGATAAGAGTAGAGGAATGTAGTCTTGAGGGTCTTGTTCCACTGACGCTCTACGTCAAAGTTTGCGTCAATCCATGCGTTCTTACCCTTAATCTCATCGCCAAATGGATCGGTGTAGTCCAAAGAGTTGAACATAGAGAAGTTAGCGTGGAAGTTCCAATACTTACCGCGTACCTTTGGGTTACGCCATGAGTAGTAAATATCAACCTGTCCACCAATCTCACCACCTGTAGTTGTCGCACATCCTAGATATGGGTTAAGACTTGCGAGTGAGTAGGTGTGCTGGCGAGTAAGAAGTGGAATGTAGTTGAGAGAGTTACCACCGCCAAAATCTGCGATACCAGAAACAGGGGCACCAGCATCTATATGGTGCTTCTCTCTGTCATACATGGTGAGCATGATTGGCGTAGCCATATTCTGCTGACGGCGGAAGGTACCAGAGATAGAGAATCTCTTGTAGTTATATCCAAAGTCGATGTTGATGACATTACCCTTTGCAGGATCATCATTAGCGCCCCACACATCCTCGTTGAGCTTCATGGCGTACTCACCACGGAGGCTGAAACCAGCATACTCGAAGTTTGCACGTGTAGAGATCATATTGAGGACATCCTCCTTAAACTCTTTCGCAGGGTAGTGGTTCTTATTTACGATAGTCTCATCGTTGTTGAGGACACGGCGAATGTAACCACCCTCGATAGATACCAAACCATCTGTCCAGCCAAGCATATCAGAGAATGAAAGCGATAGGTCACCACCCCATACTAGAGTGTCAGACACCTCGTCATAGATACGTGGCATACCTGCCAAGACCTTAAAGTTCAAGTAGTTCTCGTAGTTGTAGTGGAAACGAACACCCTCCAACGCATTGTTAAAGCCCAAGGCGCGCTCCTCGTATGCACGGAAGATAAGACCATTACCAAACTGATCATAGATATCGCCAAGACGGATACCCCAGCTGTCATGCTCCCACTGTGCGTACAACGCTACGAATGCAGTGTTGTAGGTAGAGCTAAACTTGTGCTTCGAGATATCATAGCCGCTCAACGCTGGAAGAAAGGCATCAACCTGAAGTCCTGCAGAGAACCTCTTAATACCATAGTCTACCTTGAGATAGTTGTTTGAACCAAACTCCTTCTCACGCTTGTTATCCATATTGAACTCCTCGAGCTTCTTATCCTCCTGGTAGTAGATGTTGTTGCTGTCGAGAGATACAGACAACTGACCTCCATTCTCGCCAAGCTTTATCTGTGCAGAGGCCTCATTAACACAAAAAGTTGCACATAATGCAACACCTAAAAATAGTAAATATTTCTTCATCCTAAAAAGTTTTCTTTAGCAATATGAGATCTGTGTCATTAAGCTGTGTTGGGGAGCTTATAGCCCCCCCATATCACAGCAGATGTTCAGCTTACTTAAGAGCCTTAATCTTCTCGAATAGCTCAATCTCGCTACCTGGAGTGTAACCAGAGTGTGAGTAAACGATATTACCATTACCATCAACAACAAATGCGTGTGGAGTAAGGTTTACGTTCATAGCACGCTTCAAATCCTGGTTCTTGTCGTAAACGCAGATTAGATCCTCCCAGTTGTTACCCTGTGAGCGAGCGCGGTTCAATGTACGTGCATCGTCTACAGATACTGCGATAACCTTCATGTCTACCTCCTCAACCCACTCGTAGAGGCTCTCGTTGATAGCGTTAAGCTCTGCGATACATGGCTTACATGTTGTAGACCAGAATGAGATAATCATAGGTGTACCATCTACGAGGTCGCGGACAGAGATTACCTTACCCTCCTGATTCTCAACCTTTACATCTGGAAGGGTCTGTGCTGATGCGCTAACACCAATGAAGAGTGCGAGCATCATAATCATAAGCTTTTTCATAGTACTATTGAAGTTTTAAGTTATAAATTATTCGTTATACCGTTTCTCATTGCTCGGGCGTTACACCTATAACGCTTGCGTGGTGCAATTTCTTATACTTTATCTATATTATTTGTGCGCAAGATAGTGATTTTTTTGTAAACAGCGAATAATTTATATCAAAAAATGTGTGAAGCGACAAAAAAAAGGGGTGAACGACAACTATGAGGCCTGTTGTGTGTTGAATATGATAGAGATATGTAGTGTGGCAAAAATAGTTAGGGCCTGCTCAACACTCTTGTTGGACAGGCCCTGATAGGCTATCTTTCGGGTTTTATATCTTTAACCCTCAACTGTTTCGATACCGAACCACGATAGTGATTCTCAACAATCTGGTAGCACACCGAGATAGGCTTGCCACCACGTACCCACTCATAGTGTGTAGGCTGCTGGAATGCTATGGCAGGGATAGAGGTGTGGGGCTTCTGGCGCTGTATGAGATCCATGCGCAGATGGTCACACTCCATACCTACAAGTTTTGCATCGCCACGATTACAAGCACCACGTGTCATGAAGACAGGAGCGCTATTTCCTGGGCCAAAAGGCTGGAAATTATTGAGCTGACGGTGGAACTCATCGGTGATGTCCGAGAAGAGCAACTCACAGTCTATATCTACCTGTGGCACAAGAATATTAGGGTCTATGTTGCGCTCCACATAGTCGTTAAAGCGCTTCGTGAAGGCCTCAACATTCTCCTCCTTCATGGTAAGACCTGCTGCGTACATGTGTCCTCCGAAGTTCTCCAAAAGGTCAGAGCATGACTCCACAGCCTGATAGAGGTCGAAACCTGCCACAGAACGTGCCGAACCTGTCACAAAGCCGTTTGACTTTGTAAGCACAACCGTAGGACGATAGTAGGTCTCTATGAGGCGCGATGCTACGATTCCCACGATACCCTTCATCCACTGTGGGTTGTATATCACAGTACTCTTGAGGGCCTTGATTTCAGGGTGCGACTCAACGTAGTCGTGAGCCTCCTGTGTTACGTTGCGATCTATGTTCTTGCGATCCTGGTTGAAGGAGTCTATAACCTCTCCAAACTTTGCCGCCTCCTGCTCGTTACCCTCAACAAGAAGGCTTACTGCAGCATGACCTCCCGAAGGAGCGGCATTCTCATCATCCTCGTCCATGCGCATACGTCCTGCGGCGTTGATGCGAGGGCCAATCTTGAAGACAATGTCATCGATGGTGATATTGTGGCCCTGAAGACCACATATCTTGATAATCGACAACAAACCCTTCGAAGGTTGTGAGTTGAGTTTGCGTAATCCGTAGTATGCCAAAATGCGGTTTTCATCCACAAGAGGCACAATGTCTGAAGCGATGCTAACAACCAACAAGTCAAGGAGATGCTCTATCTCCGAAAATGCAATGTTGTTGCGGCGTGCATACGCCTCGACGAGTTTAAAGCCAACGCCACATCCTGACAACTCATCGAAAGGATAGTTGCAGTCGTTGCGTTTGGGGTCCAATACAGCCACTGCCTGAGGAATCTCATCGGCAGGTAAATGATGGTCGCAGATGATGAAATCTACGCCTTTTTGTTTTGCATAGGCCACCTTCTCCACGGCTTTTATGCCGCAATCCAAAGCTATGACTAGCGTAACGCCTTTGCGCACTGCATGGTCGATGCTTCGAATTGATATGCCGTAACCATCGACATATCGGTCGGGGATGTAAAATGTCAGGTTCTTATGTCCTATCTGGCTTAAGAACTTGTAAACTAGCGCCACGGCAGTTGTTCCATCGACATCGTAGTCTCCGTAAATCATTACCTTTTCGCCAGCCTTTACAGCCTTCTCGATGCGCTCCACAGCCTTGTCCATATCCTTCATAAGGAAGGGATCGTGCAAGTCGCGTAGTGCGGGCGAGAAGAACTTTTTCGCTTTCTCCGCGGTGTCTATGCCTCTTTGAACCAGTAGGTTGGTCAATACCGTAGACATACCAAGCTGTGTGGCTAGTGCCTCCACTGTAGCGCGGTCGCCTTGTGGCTTGACAACCCATCTTTTTTCTATGGGCATAACGTTTATTTTTTATATTTAACATTTAAATTTTTCGTTAAGTAATTGATAAACTTGGGCTTAACCTCCTCCATTGTAACCTCGCGGTTGCAGAGCGTGGTGAGTGAGCATACTCCGCGGTCGGTAAATCCACAAGGATTTATTAGCTCAAACCACTTGAGGTCTGTAGCGACATTCATCGCTAGGCCATGCATAGTGACGCCATGCGAGGCGCGTACACCTATGGCGCAGAGCTTAACAAGGCGGCGTTGGGGCGTGGTGACCCATACTCCCGATGCTCCTTCAGAGCGATGTGCCTCAATGCCATACTCTGCAGCAAGGTCTATAACAGACTGCTCCAATGCCTCTATATAACGGCGAATACCTAGACCTATTGCATCAAGGTCTAGGATAGGGTAGCAAACTAGCTGCCCTGGGCCATGGAAGGTGATGTCGCCACCGCGGTCAATATGAAAGAACTCTGCGCCGAGGCTCTTAAGGTACTCCTCGGTGACAAGCATATTCTCCTGGTGGCCACTCTTGCCCAATGTATATACTGCGGGATGCTCAACAATGAGTATGGTGCCGTGCGGCTCACCCTCGGTAAGTCGTTTCTCGGCCTTCTTTTTACACAATGCATCAAATAGCGTGCGCTGAAGATCCCAGCACTCGCCATAAGCCATACTGCCTATGTCTCTGATTTCTACCTCTACTTCGTGTTGCATACCTTTCTCACTGCGTCAAGTGCGGCATCCGCCAAATATGAGGAACGCACAAGGGGTGCGCTCGCACAATATGCGAAACCCATCTCGAGAGCCTTGAGTCGGTATTCTTCGAATTTTTCGGGAGTGATGTACGCCTTTACGGGGTAATGCTCCTTCGTTGGTCGAAGGTATTGGCCGAGTGTGACGATAGATACCCCCACCTCACGAAGGTCGCGTAGTGTCTGAAGTATCTCCTCCTCGCTCTCGCCAAGGCCGACCATCAGGCCGCTCTTTGCCACCGCACCACTCTCGGCAATATGCCTCAACGTCTCTAGTGACGTGCAATATTTCGCACGCGAACGTACCTCGGGTGTCAGTCGCTCAACGGTTTCGATGTTATGTCCCACAATGTCGGGACGCGATGCCAACACCACATCAATTAGTTCGGGGCGGGCATCCATATCGGAAATAAGGAGCTCTATTGTAGATTCGGGATTCTCGCGGCGCACAGCCTCTACGGTCTTTGCCCATATCGCTGCACCATGATCGGGGAGATCATCACGCGTTACCGCCGTAATAACAACGTGCTTTAGGCCCATTAATCGCACACTTTCGGCCACCTTGTCAGGCTCTTGCTCATCGGGTGGCAAGGGTCTTCCTGTGGTGGTAGCACAGAAGCGGCAATTACGAGTACAAATATCGCCCAAAATCATGAATGTCGCAGTGCGACGGCTCCAGCACTCCGCTTTGTTCGGACACATACCACTTGTGCAAATGGTATGCAGACACCTACCTTCGACAATATGCTCTACGTCTGCGGTATTGGCCGTGCTACGGAGGCTTATTTTCAGCCATTCGGGCTTCTTTAGATACTCCTCTTTTTTTGGTACCTTCGGCATTTTAAGTTCACTTTTTTCCAATTAATGCAAAGGTACAAAAAAATTCAACAACTGCAAATTTTTTGACGAAAAAAGTAAGATGAGAGAGATGTATAACACAAAATGAATATCTTTTACAACTCCAATAAGATGTTGTAATACTATTCCAAAATCATATTTTTCAGCGTTTTTTGAGAGTCTTTATTAGACACAAAAAAGGCTTGCTCAACAGTCGAGCAAGCCTCAAAAGTATTTTGCTAAATAGCTGTTACTCAGTAATGATATCCTTGTTTACGTTCTTTGAACCAATCAAAGCGTAGAAGAGTAGGTATGCAAGGCCAGCTACGATAACCCAATAGCTGAAGAGGTAGTTGCCACCTGTTGCATCAACAACGAAGTTCTGCAAAAGTGGAAGAATACCACCACCGCAGACAAGGGCCATGAAGATACCCGAAGCCTTCTCGGTATACTTGCCGAGACCCTCAACTGCAAGGTTGAAGATACCTCCCCACATTACAGATGTGCAGAGACCGCAGAGAACCAGCAACGCAGCATTCACAGGAACATTAGCAGTGCCGAAGCCCTCGGTGCCCTTGAATACTGGGAGATTAACGCTGATAGCAGGGTCGAGGTACATGGCGCATAGCACAAAGATAAGACCCAATACTGATACGGCAGAGAGCATACTCTTGGCAGATACCTTTGCACCAAGTGCTGCGCCACCAAGACGGCCAAAGAACATTAGTAACCAGTACGTTGCAGTCACAGTTGCAGCGATAGCCTCTGCGTTAGGATTTGTGCCAAGACCACCATTCTGGAGCCACTTCTGAAGCACGTTAGGAATACCTACCTCAACACCAACATAGATGAAGATAGCCACAGCGCCAAGCATGAAGTGACGGAATGACATAGGGCCAATCTCTGACTTTGTCTTCTCGGCTACAACCTCGCTCTTGGTCTCTGGAATCTCGGTGAAGAGGATTACGATAAATGCCGCTGCGAAGATTGCCAATGCGATGAACATCAATGGGAATACCTGCTTAATCTCTGCATCAACGATGCTTGGTACAAAGACACCTGTGAGGAAGATTACGGCAGTACCCATCAATGAGTTAAACGAACCACCCACCTGAAGAAGCTGGTTTCCGCGATTACCACCGCCAGCCAACTTATTAAGCATTGGGTTTACAACAATGTTAAGCATACACATTGAGAAGCCTGCGATAAATGCGCCAAGTAGGTATACGCCAAATGCGATGTTGCCATTAAGTAGACCTGCAATAGTCTGTACGCCAACGCCGATGAAGCCTACAGATACCGCTGCAAGGGCTGTGAATTTATAGCCACGCTTCTGCAAGAGATTGCCTGCAGGGATGCCCATAACGGCATAGGCAATGAAGTTGGCAAATACGCCAAGTGTACCCATCCAGTTGGCAACATCAAACTGGTTTTTAAGTACATCACCCATAGGGGATGCTAGGTTGGTAACGAATGAGATCATACCGAATAGTAGGATCATCACGATAATCGCCAACGTGTAGTTTTTCTTTTCTGTACTCATTTTAGCTAGTTATTTAATTGTTAAATTTAGTGCGTTTGTTATCTATCTCTCTCTGCGATAAATGTGCAAAGGTCGAGTAGTGATTTGCGGAATGGTGTCTCCTCGTATTTGTGTATTAGGTGCGTAGCACGTGTCAGATATGACTTGAGTACCTCTGCGGCATACCCCAAGCCTCCATCCTCTACAACGATGTTGTGTAGCTTGTCGAGCGCCTCGTTGTCGCTATCTGCGCGGCGTAGAAGCTCTATCATCTCTTTGCGCTGCTGCTCCGAAGCTCGTTCCATCACCTCAATCATTGGCAGGGTGATTTTATGCTCTCGGAGGTCGTTGTTCGTAGGCTTTCCGGTGTTATTGTCGCGCTTGTAGTCGAGGATATCATCCTGAATCTGGAAGGCCATGCCTATTGCCTCGCCAAACTTCTGCATGCGCTCCACATCTCCGCGGTTAGCACCTACCGACAAGGCTCCCAAGGCGGCGCTAACACCTAGAAGGCTTGCTGTTTTTCGATAGATGATATCGAAGTAGTCATCGCGTGTAGTGTCGTATTTATCAGCATGTTGGCTCTGAAGAACCTCTCCTTCGCAGAGTGTGGCCATCGCCGAACCGATATGTGAGATAAGGTCATACTGCGCTGATGCCATTCCGAGTGCCATGGTGCGAGCAAGGATGTAATCTCCTAGGATAATGGCCATGTTGCTCTGCCACTTTGCATTTACCGAAGGCTTGCCACGGCGCTCATCTGCCGAGTCGAGGACATCATCGTGGATGAGCGATGCGGTATGTATCATCTCCACAAGCATCGCTGCAAGGTATGTGCGCTTTGTGCAGTGTGGCTTATCGTCAGTGTAGCCTTCGCGAGCAACTATTGGGCTGTGCATAGAGGCTATTAGAAGCGTGAGGATAGGACGTATACCCTTGCCACGCGATGAGAGGGCATAGGTTAGCATCTCTTTGAGAAGCTCCCCCTCTGCCGAGAAGTTGTCGGCGATAAATTTATCAAAAGCCTCAAGGTCTTTAAGTATGGGCTTGCGTATGTCGTTAATTGATATCATACGGTTCTAATGTTTTCAATTAGGCAAAGATAACGATTTTTTATCAACTTATTGTATTAAGGGCGAAAAATTAAGAATTGGTAGATGTTTTCGTAAATTTTTATTAACTTTGCCCGATTAATCTTTTTTATTAAGGTATGGAGGTTGGTAACATGACAATAGCTGGCCCTGCAGAGGGTATCCGTAAGGTGTTTTACAACATCGCTCCCTGGTTTGTTGGAGTGTTGTGCTTTTGGTTTGTTAGTTATCATTTCTATGCTCCACAGTTCGATGGTAAGTCGTTGATGCAGGGTGATATCGCGCAATATGCAGGTATGTCAAAAGATATCAAGGAGCATCGTGAGACTACAGGAGAGGACCCACAGTGGACAGGAAATATGTTTTCGGGAATGCCTGCATATCTCATTGATATTGAGTATCCAGAGCAATATATAAAACATGCTGCGTCACCCTTTATAAAGGGTGTTGGTAGCCCTATGAACATGACTCTATGGGCTATGGTGCTTATGATGGTTGCTGTGGTGCTTATGGGTGTTAATCCATGGCTGGGCATCATTGCAGGCTTGGCATACGGCCTATCTACATACTTCTTCCTAATAATCGATGCAGGACATATTACCAAGATGTGGGCATTGGTCTATGCGCCACCACTAGTGGGTGCTGTGTGGTACGCTTTGCGCCGTAACGTATGGATTGGTGCGGCACTTGCAGCGCTCTTTGGCTCATTGGAGCTAGGCGCTAATCACCCACAGATAACCTACTATTTTTTACTTGTCTGCGTGGCGTTGTGGATAAACCAGCTCTATGTGTCGTGGCGCGAGGGTGCTTTAAGATGTTTTGTGCGAAATAGTCTGGTGCTTGCTATGGCGGCATTGCTGGCGGTAGGCTCAAACATAGCGCCATTGTGGTATACCATGGAGCATCAGAAGTATACCACACGTGTAGCCTCCGAGGCAGTCTCTTCGGATGTGGCTCGCGCGAATCGCATAGAGTATAATACTGCGTGGAGCTATGGTATTGCCGAGAGCTTCAATATGTTGGTTCCTAGCTATATGGGTGCTAGCTCTAGCGACTATAGCGTGGAGGCTGCCGAGATTTTGAATAGTCCCAATGCTCAAAATGCTATGTTTAGCATGGCTGTTGATGAGCTGGTGAAGGAGCTCTCTAGAGATGTGCCTGGAGTTCGCCGTGCCGACATCCTTGAACTTTTGGAGTCGGGTGATGAGGCGTGTATGCAGGATGTTGAGGCGATATATCAGAGTGTTGCAAATAGGGCGTGGACCTATGTGTCAAACTATTGGGGAGAGCAGCCATATACGGCTGGTCCTACCTACCTTGGTGCGGTGGTTATCTTCCTCGCAATATTAGGGTTGTTACTCCTCCAGCGTAGGGATTTTGTGTGGATAGTCGTGGTGTCGCTATTTGCTCTACTTTTGGCGTGGGGTGCAAATATCATGGGTTTCTACGAAGTTATGTTTGACCTGTTGCCGGGCTATCATAGCTTCCGTACCGTATCTATGGCGTTGGTTATCGTGGAGTGGGCAGCGCCACTTATGGCCGTTATGGCGCTATGGGCGTTGATAAAGAGTGATCTCTCGGCAAAGGCGTTACTCTGCAGAGTTGCCATAGCCGTTGGTGTTGTAATGGCGATACTCCTTGTGATGACCTATACGGCTGACTATGGGCTGGCGAATATATACTCTGAACTTGGCGATAAGCTATGGGTGGAGCAGCTTCGCGAGGCGGCATACACTGCGCGTCATGGCGCTTTGGTTGGTGATGCCCTACGCACCATGGCCTACGTGGTTATTGCAGCAGTAATAGTTGTGGGATATGTTATGCTTCGCGAGAGGTATACCTCAATGCGCTGGCTAACCCCCGTGGCAATGATAGCTATTGGTGCTGTTGCGACCCTAGATTTGGTGCAGGTTGCAGATCGCTACCTTGCAAAGGATAAGTGGCAGAGTAAGGCTCCAACAGAGCTTATGCCCACCGCGGCGGATGAGCAGATTATGGCGGATGAGGAGCTAGGTTTCAGGGTTTTGGACCTTAATGGAGATCCATTTACCAGCGCCCGAGCATCCTACTTCCACCGTTCGGTGGGTGGATACCATGGCGCCAAGCTCGGAAGATATCAAGATGTCATAGATCGCTACTTGAGACTCTTTGACGGTGAGGTTCTCGCGGCACTTAACACCAAGTATGTTATCTACGACAAGGAGGCGTTGCCTGCCGAGAGCGTAACAGGCATAAAGCCCTATGGTGCAGCATGGTTTGTGTCGATGACAGCGAGGTGTGATACTCCGCAGCGCGAGCTTGAGATGCTGGGTGAGGTCTCTCTTCGCGATGTTGCTGTTTTGGCCGAGGATGTTGAGGGCGTTGGTGATTACTACGATGCTTCGGGAGATATCCGCCTGGTAAGCTACGCCCCAAATGTGTTGAAATATGAGTATGTAGCACCATCGGAGGCATTGGCGATATTCTCGGAGGTCTATTTCCCCGAGGGCTGGAGTGTGACTGTAGATGGTGAGCCTGCAGAGTATTTTGCTGCGGATTATATACTGCGAGGTGTGGTACTCCCCGAGGGTGAGCATACCGTGGAGTGGCGCTTTGAGGCCCCACGTTGGAGAGGAATATCTGCCATAATGGCTATCTGTGCCGTGGGAATACTCCTTTGGATAGTAGCTGTTGTAGCACTCAATAAAAGATTGACAAAGTATGGCAAGTAAGGAACAGAAGATAAGGCGCAATGTACGCCGTTCGTATATCATCTCTACGACAAGCATCACCCTTGTACTCTTTATGCTCGGTGTGGTGTCGTATGTAACGCTGTCGATGCTCACTACGGCGGAGCGTCTTCGCGATAGTGTTGTGGTGTCGGTGGAGTTAAGCCCCGAGATGGAGGATGAGGCGCGTGTGGTGCTTCTCGAGGATGTTGAGGCATCGGGAATGGTGCGCAGCGTGGAGTTTATGGATAGGGATGCAAAGCTAGAGGATGAGGCTTTCCGTCAGCAGTTTCAGGTAGATATAGATATGCTTCTGGGTGATAACCCTTTGCGCGATAGCTATGAGATAACCCTTACCAAGGAGTGTTCTACGGTGGAGAGTGTTGAGAAGTTTGTATCTGTTGTGCGAGGCTACGATGGCGTGGAGTATATCTCGATACCCCCTGTAGATATTGTTGAGAGCATGCATGCCACGATATCTCACCTCACTATAGGGTTGCTGATATTTCTTGGAGTGTTGCTCTTTATCTCTGTGTTGTTGTTGAATAACACCATTCGTTTGGCTATCTACTCGAAGCGCTACCTTATAAACACCATGAAGCTTGTAGGTGCTACAAAGTGGTATATTATGCGTCCTTTGTTGGGAAGTGCGTTGAAGCAGGGTGTTGTGGCAGGTGTCGTGGCATCGCTAATGATATGTGGTGTTGTCTATGGCGCAGAGACATATACCATCGAGGGTATTAAGATGCTTGATTACCGCGAGGTGGGCATTATTATTGGTGCAGTGATGGCCGTGGGTATCGTTATCACCCTTCTCTTTAGTGCCTTTGCGGTGAATAAGTTTGTAAATATGAAATCCAACAAAATACATCTCTACTAGAGCTATGGAAAATAAGGATAATAAGATTGATGAGGGTCGCATGCCCTTTACTATGAAGAACTATGTTATGATGCTAATAGGGGTGCTTGTCATAATCCTTGGCTTTGTACTAATGTCGGGAGGTGGCGAGCATACCGTAACGGAGTTTGATGAGTCTATTTTTTCGTTCCGAAGAATCACGCTTGCTCCTATAGTTGTCATTGCGGGGTTTGTCGTTGTTGGTGTTGCAATTATGAAACGCTTTGATATCTCGGATAAGGAGTAACGATGGGAGTATTAGAGGCTATAATTTTGGGTATAGTGCAGGGACTTACGGAGTTTCTGCCGGTGTCTAGTAGTGGACACCTGCAACTTGCCAAGGAGCTTCTTGGTGTGGAGTTGGAGAGTAATCTGGCGTTTGATGTTATGCTTCACGCTGCTACAGTTATCAGCACTATCGTAGTGTTGTGGAGCGAGGTGTGGTGGCTCATCAGGGGTATCTTTACGCGTGGCATGAATCCCGAGAAGAGCTACTTCCTTAAGCTGGTGGTTTCGATGATTCCTGTTGGCATTGTGGGCTTTTTGTTGAGAGATAAGATGGATGCGTTGCTCGCCTCACCTTATATAATAGTCGTTGTAGGTGTGATGCTGCTTGTCACCTCACTACTTCTCACCTTTGCTTATTACGCACGCCCACGTCAGCGTGCGACAATCTCCATGCGTGATGCCTTTATCATTGGTATTAGTCAGGCTGTGGCTACATTGCCAGGATTGTCACGCTCGGGTACTACTATCGCCACAGGATTGTTGCTCGGAAATGATAAGGGTGCTGTTGCGACATTCTCATTTTTGATGGTGCTGGCCCCTATCCTTGGGCAGACGCTTCTCGATGTTGTAGAGGGCGGTTTTACTATCACAGGAATAGGCATAGATGCTCTTATCGCAGGTTTTATTACGGCGTTTGTTGTAGGATGCTTGGCATGTCGCTTTATGATTGGCGTTGTGAAGCGTGGTAAGTTGATATGGTTTGCCATATATTGTGCTGTTGTTGGCTGTGTGGCTATAGGAACCTATATTTTTTAGGGGTCACCATCCCAAAACAGAGAATAACAAATTTGTAGAACATTCCTTAAATTTAAATAGATGAGTGATTTTTCATTGAAAGGTGTCGATTTCCCAGAGGGTTATGTCGCTCTTATCGACAAACCCTACGAGTGGACATCAGCAGATGTGGTTCGCAAGATAAAGTTTCAGCTCCGCAAGTGTGGTTATCCAAAAATTAAGATTGGACATGCTGGAACCCTTGACCCTCTGGCTACAGGCGTATTACTTGTTTGTATAGGTCGTGCCACGAAGCGTGTCGAGGCGCTGCAGGCCGAGGAGAAGGAGTATGTAGCGGAGTTGCAACTAGGCGCTACAACCCCTTCGGGAGATATGGAGCATGCTATAGATGCCACATATCCTACGGAGCATATCACGCGCACGATGGTTGAGGAGGTGTTGCGTAGTTTGTGTGGTGAGCGCGATCAGCTTCCTCCGCTCTATTCTGCCAAGAAGGTGCAGGGTGTGCGTGCCTATGAGTTTGCACGTGCTGGTGAGGAGATAGAGCTTAAGAGGGCTAGAATCAATATCTACGACATGGAGCTTATGGAGTATGATATGCCTCGCATCAAGATTCGTGTTCGCTGTAGCAAGGGAACCTACATCCGCTCGTTGGCATTTGAGATTGGTGAGGCGCTGCAGAGTGGTGCTTACCTATCATCATTGCGCCGCACACGTAGTGGAGGTTTTAGAGTTGAGGAGGGTCACACTCTCGATACATTTATGGAAAAGTTACGTGAGTGTGAAACAAAATAGCAAATTTTTCGTATAGTATTTGTTAATCATTTTATTTCAGATATATGAAGTTATCGCAGTATGGTTATGAGTTTAACGAGGATATGATTGCCAAATATCCTACGATAAACCGTGATGATGCTCGCCTTATGGTGTTACACCGCTCTACAGGTGAGATTGAGCATCGCCTTTTTAAAGATATCATCGAGTATTTCGATGAGAAGGATATGTTTGTGTTTAACGACACCAAGGTCTTTCCTGCTCGCCTTCAGGGTTGCAAGGAGAAGACTGGTGCCGATATTGAGATATTCTTGCTTCGCGAGCTAAATCGTGAGTTGCGCTTGTGGGATGTTCTTGTAGACCCAGCGCGAAAGATACGTATCGGTAATAAGTTGTACTTTGGTGATGATGAGCTGATGGGTGCCGAGGTTATCGACAACACCACCTCACGTGGCCGTACTCTCCGCTTCCTATTTGATGGCTCTTACGAGGAGTTTAAGGAGGCGCTCTACAATTTGGGTGAGACACCACTACCTCGTTGGGTACGCGAGAAGGTGGAGCCAGAGGATGCCGAGTGGTATCAGACCATATATGCCGATAAGGAGGGTGCTGTGGCAGCTCCTACCGCAGGTCTTCACTTCTCGAAGCACCTCATGAAGCGCATGGAGATTAAGGGTATCGATCGTGCCTTCTTGACACTTCATGTAGGCCTTGGTAATTTCCGCACTGTGGATGTTGAGGATTTGTCGAAGCATAAGATGGACTCGGAGCAGTTTGTTATTACTGCCGAGACTGCCGAGTTGGTAAATAAGGCGAAGCGTGATGGTCGCAAGATTGTCGCTATTGGTACTACTGTAATGCGTGCTATGGAGACTGCAGTCTCTGTTGGTGGTATGCTTAAGCCTATGGAGGGTTGGACTAATAAGTTTATCTTCCACCCTTATCAGTTTACCTCTGCCGATGCCTTTGTCTCAAACTTCCACTTACCATATTCAACACAGTTGATGATGGTTGCAGCGTTTGGCGGTTACGACCTTGTTATGAAGGCGTATGCCGAGGCAGCAAAGGAGGGCTATCGCTTTGGTACATACGGCGATGCAATGTTGATTCTATAATTTATTGCTATAAAACTACTCAACTATGGCAAAAAATAAAATATTGTACGTTTGTCAGGAGATATCTCCATATCTTCCTGAAAATGAGTTCTCGAAGCTCAGTCTTGATATGGCTCGCCAGATGCAAGAGCGTGGTGACGAGGTACGTACTTTTATGCCTCGTTATGGTTGCATCAACGAGCGAAGAAATCAGCTCCATGAGGTTATCCGCCTCTCGGGTATGAACCTTATAATTAACGATAACGACCATCAGCTTATCATCAAGGTAGCATCTATTCCTGCAGCACGTCTTCAGGTTTACTTTATCGACAACGATGACTACTTCTCTCGCCGTGCTGTGTTGCACGATGCCGAGGGTAAGATTTTTGAGGATAACGATGATCGTGCTATCTTCTTTGCCCGAGGTATGCTCGAGACTGTCAAGAAGCTTCGTTGGTCACCATCAATCGTACATTGCCACGGCTGGTTCTCGGCTATCGTGCCTATGTACCTAAAGAAGGTCTTTTATGATGATCCTCTCTTTAGCGATGTGAAGATTGTTTTGTCGTTGTCTGACGATAAGTTTGATGGTACGTTGTGCAAGGAGTTTAAACAGAAGCTCGAGGGTGAGGGTATCGTGGATGACTCAATGGCAATTTTGGAGGAGCCTTCATACGAAAACCTCTATCGCTTCGTTATAGATTATGCAGATGGCGTTATTGTGACCTCGCCAAATGCCGATCAGGAGGTTGTCGAGTATGCACGTAGCCGAGGTAAGAAGGTTCTCGACTACCATGCTGGAGAAGATAAGGAGGTCTTTGATGAATACAAAAAATTCTATGATGAGCTATAAAAGGGTTTTCCACGTTGTTGCTCTACTCCTCATGGCGCTCTCTGCCGTAGGGTGTGTTACAGAGGTGGACTACGCCATGGGTGAGGAGTTTGTTCCATCGCAGCAGCAGATGGAGCTTAAGCGCCGTATCTATGAGGGTGGTGTATATAGAGATAATGGTAGCGAGGTGGAGTGTCCACTGACTACTACACGCCTATATCACACCGACTCTATTCGCTCCTCAAACATCAAGTATGGATACTTTGGTAGTGAGAATAGCGAGGAGTTTGGAAATCGCCGCGCAGGATTTATGTCGCAGATGATCTTCAGTCTCTCGCTGCCCGAGGATCGTGGCTGGGGCTATCGTCCTATTTATGACTCTATGCTACTATCGCTGTATATCACAGATTTCAAGGGTGATACGACAAAGAGATATCGCTTTAATGTGTATGAGATTACCTCAAATGAATATTTGAGTGATAGCCTTACCGATAATGGTGCCTATTATATAAATTTTGATCCTACGGATTATATCTCCAAGGAGCCAATCTTTACCTTTGAGTTCCCAAATCAGGAGAAGGGAGCCTATGTTGGTGATAAGTCCGACCCCCAGCCTAGCAATGTGCGTCTGGAGTCTACGGCTGCCACCGAAGCCTATATTAAGCGCTTGATGCTTCTTACGGATAAGAGTGGTAATCCTATCTCCGATACCCTTGCTGTGGATCACGATGGTATCTACGAGACAGGCAACGAGGAGGCATTTTTGGAGTATATCAAGGGTATATATATCGCTCCTGCAGAGGAGACCGAGGGTATTATGTTTGCTACGGAGCTTGAGAATACAGCATTGCTTCTCTACACACGTAGTAGATATGAGGAGGATCCAACGATTATTCGAGATACTACCTATATGGTTTACAACCTCTATCTCGACCCTACCACTTATGATTTGCCATCGGAGAATGTCTCTATAAATAGTGTTAAGCACGATTTCTCGGCAACGCTAGAGGCAAATCTTCAGAAGGAGCAGCTCGCCACATGTTATGTAGATGGCATGGGTGGCGTGGTTACCGAGGTTGAGTTTACCGATGAGTTTATACAGTCGCTAGCAGATATCGTTTATCAAGCTGGTGAGGGTGCTGTGGTCTCTGTGAATAATGCCACTATGTCGGTATATCTCGAGGGTGCAGATTATGATTTCAACAAAGTGCAGGTAGACCCTGGTTTCATAACCCCACTTCTCAACTCTTCGATGATACGAATGGGCTGTTATACCGATTATATTGGTCTGGAGGGTGTTACCGACTATGTTTATACCATCGAGACAAGTAGTAATCCATTGGTTTACGATGGATATCTAAATCGCTCGTTGGCCTGCTACAAGATGAATATATCGCTATACATACAGTCGCTTATGAAGGTGGCTTCGGAGTATACTGATAGCAGTGGCAAGGTAGATTTTGAGAGCTTTGCCCAGGATAGCGACTATGAAAAGTTGCGCAAGTTCTACCTAGCTCCCGCGGCATATTCGCTCTATGGCTTCAACCGTCAAGCGATATATGGCATGGATGGCGAGGTAGATGGACAGAGGGCAGTAGCACCTATCAAGTTAGACTTGACATATACTATTGTCGATTAGTTTTAAAATTATTTCAATAGCATAAAGAACTATTTGAGATGCAGGAAAATTTAGTGATTGTAGAGTCTCCAGCAAAGGCGAAGACCATTGAGAAGTTCCTAGGTAAGGGCTACATGGTAAAGTCTAGCTTTGGACATATCCGAGACTTGGCGAAGAAGGGTCTCGGTGTAGACCTCGATAATCAGTTTGAGCCGATATATGAGATTCCCGATGATAAGCGCAAGGTTGTTGATGAGTTGTCGCGTTTGGCGCGCGAGGCAAAGACCGTGTGGCTGGCATCCGATGAGGATCGTGAGGGAGAGGCCATAGCATGGCACCTTGCAAAGGTGCTTCAGTTGCCTATAGATCAGACAAAGCGTATCGTATTTCATGAGATTACACAGCGTGCCATCCTCGATGCTATCGAGAATCCACGTACCATAGACCTAAACCTCGTAAATGCGCAGCAGGCTCGCCGTGTGCTTGATCGCCTAGTAGGTTTTGAGCTATCGCCAGTATTGTGGAAGAAGGTGCGTCCAGCGCTCTCTGCAGGCCGTGTTCAGAGTGTTGCGGTGCGTCTTATCGTGGAGCGTGAACGTGAGATAATTGCCTTTAACTCTGCAGCGCAGTATCGTGTAGTAGGTCAGTTCTATTCATCGCTCGATAGCACAAAGACGCTTTTCAAGGCTACGTTGTCGCAGCCCTTTGCCACACGCAATGAGGCGGAGCAGTTCCTTCGCGAGTGCATTAGCGAGAACTTCACCGTTTCCAAGGCCGAGGAGAAGCCTGTGCAGCGTTTCGCAGCACCACCATTTACCACCTCTACTCTTCAGCAGGAGGCGGGTCGTAAACTTGGTATGAGCGTGTCGCAGACCATGTCTGTAGCGCAGAAGCTCTATGAGCAGGGTCTTATTACATATATGCGTACCGACTCTGTGAACCTCTCGCAGATGGCCATCACACAGTGTAAGAATGAGATTACACGTCTGTTTGGTGCAAAGTACTCCTACCCTCACAACTTCAAGACCAAGTCGAAGGGTGCGCAGGAGGCTCATGAGGCTATTCGCCCATCGTATATCGACCGTCAGGAGATTGATGGCACAGCAGCCGAGAAACGCCTCTATGATCTTATCTGGAAGCGTACTGTAGCCTCGCAGATGGTACCAGCGGAGTTGGATAGAACAACTATCGTTGTTGATATGGAGCGCCGCAAGGAGCAGTTTGTAGCCACAGGAGAGGTAGTTCGCTTCGATGGTTTTATGCGTCTCTATTCCGAATCTATTGAGGAGGATGCGCAGAGCGATGGCGAAAGCAGTGGTATTCTTCCAAAGATGAGCGTTGGAGATAAGGTTCTCCCTACCACTATCACCGCTGCCGAGCGCTATAGTGTAGCACCATCGCGATACAATGAGGCGGCATTGGTGAAGCGCCTCGAGGAGTTGGGTATAGGACGTCCATCAACCTATGCTCCTACCATCACCACAATCATCAACCGCGGTTATGTTGTGAAGCAAAATCGTGAGGGTCAGAAGCGTCAGACACTTCAGCTAACCCTCGTTGGTGATAAGATTTCGGAGAAGATGGTCACCGAAAGCTATGGCAAGGAGAAGAATCGTCTAGCCCCTACAGATATAGGTATGGTCGTAAACGACTACCTCGAGACACAGTTCTCATCTATCATGGACTACCACTTTACGGCAAACGTGGAGAAGGAGTTTGACCGTGTTGCCGAGGGAGATATCACATGGACAGATATGATACGCGACTTCTACGATCCCTTCCATGTGCTTGTCGATAAGGCTATAGGCACGCAGAGTGACCGTAGTGTGCAGTCCGTTAGGGTGTTGGGCGTAGACCCCAAGACAGGGTGTGTTGTCAAGGCGCGTATAGGTCGCTATGGCCCTATGGTGGAGATTGAGAGTGAGGATGGCCAGAAGGGACAGTTTGCATCGCTCAAGAAGGGACAGCTCATAGAGTCTATAACCTTGGAGGAGGCTTTGGAGCTATTTGCTTTGCCTCGCGACCTTGGTGAGTTGGATGGCGAGCCTTTGATGGTTGGTGTTGGCAAGTTTGGCCCTTATGTGCGTCATGGTAAGAGCTTTGCCTCGTTGCAGAAGGGTGACGATCCCTATACCATCACTCGTGAGCGTGCCGAGGAGCTGCTCAAGGAGACTATCGCCAAGCAGCGTATAGCATCCGAGCCATTGCGTACCTTTGCCGAGGATGATGCTATGGTTGTTAAGAGTGGTCAGTATGGCCCATATATCGCCTACAATGGTAAGAACTATCGTCTACCAAAGGGTACGAAGGTCGAAACTCTGACATACGTAGATTGCCAGCGTATAGTGGCAAAGAGCAAGAAGTAGAAAATTTTATTTACTAAATACCTTAAAACTATTTTATTATGAAGAAAATTTTTGCATTGGCACTCTGCCTTATGATGGTAGTTGGTGCAACAGCACAGAAGGCCTCAAAGGGTAAGAAGGCGGAGGCTGCTCCAGAGCCTCTATTTACAGTGGTTAAGGAGAATCCTATTACAAGCATCAAGAATCAGAACCAGGCAGGTACTTGCTGGTGCTACTCATCATTGGCATTTATCGAGTCAGAGCTTTTGCGTATGGGCAAGGGCGAGTACGATTTCTCGGAGATGTTCATCGTTCACAACACCTACCTAGAGCGTGCCGACAAGGCAGTGCGCACTCATGGTGACGTGTCATTTGCACAGGGTGGCTCATTCTATGATGTTATCTATGGCATGGAGAAGTTTGGTCTTGTTCCCGAGGCAGAGATGCGTCCAGGTGTTATGTATGGCATGGAGTTGAGCAACCACAACGAGCTATCTGCAGTTAGCGATGCTGTTGTAGCTGCTATCGCAAAGGGCAGACACCGCAGCTTGCAGTCAGGCCCTGATGGTGAGATGTTGTGGAAGAAGTCTATCGAGGCTATTCACGATATCTACCTTGGTGAGCGTCCAGAGTCATTCACATACAATGGCGTGGAGTATACTCCAAAGTCATTCTACGAGTCTTTGGGCTTGAATGCTGACGACTATGTATCTCTTACATCTTACACTCACCACCCATTCTATGAGAGCTTTGCTCTTGAGATTCCTGATAACTGGCGTTGGGCAGAGTCATACAACCTTCCTATCGATGAGTTGATGGAGGTGTTTGACAACGCTATTATGAGTGGTTACACCGTAGCTTGGGGTAGCGATGTTAGCGAGAAGGGCTTTACACGTATGGGTACTGCAGTTCTTCCAGAGGAGAATAAGGGTGTAGACCTTCAGGGTTCAGATATGGCAAAGTGGCTCAATATGTCAGAGGCAGAGAAGAAGAATACCCCTATGCCATTGCCAGCAGCACAGAAGATGTGTTCACAGGAGGAGCGTCAGCTTGGTTATGACAACTGGGAGACTACCGATGACCACGGTATGCTTATCTACGGTATTGCAAAGGATAAGAATGGCGTAGAGTACTACATGGTTAAGAACTCTTGGGGCGAGGCTGGTACATATAAGGGTATCTGGTACGCTTCAAAGGCATTTGTTCGTTACAAGACTATGAACATCATTGTTCACAAGGATGCAATTCCTGCTGCTATCCGCGAGAAGCTAGGCTTGTAATTTACAACAATATGGCAGCCACGGCTGCTTACAAAAAAATGATAAAGGGTTTCGGCCCTTTATCATTTTTTTATGGCTTCTTGTTAAAATACCTCTCTCATAATTCGCAGCGACTCCACAGCATTTATCGAGTCGAGATGAAAGGAGTAGTACTTAAGCATCGCTTCGAGGAATGAGGCACGCTCCACGCGGTTTAGTCCTATCTCGGCAAGGTAGCGCACATCACACTCCAGCATATCGTGTAGTATTCGTGCATTTTCTGGCGTTAGCGCCGCACTAGGTATCAGTGCATGTGGTGTGAAGTGACCATCCCTAATGTCGAGCCACGCACCATCGCTATACTCATTATCGGGTGAGAAACCTAGGGGACGGCTTAAGTTTGCCAGAAACCACAGGTGAAAGTTGGCAATACCCTCCTCTAGGGCATCGAGGGCAGCCACGGATGCCCATACAAAGTCAAAAAGCTCCGACCCTGGTTCGCTCTCCTTCACTAGGCGGTAGAGAACCTCGGCCATGAAGAGCGCCATGGTGGACTTACGAACATCAAAGGGTGTGCTTTGTAGCACCATGCCTGGCACAAGGTCTTTCATTCGATGCAGATCCATCTTTGATGAGGTGAGACCCTCAAACTCCACAGCAAACATCGGCTGTAGGAGTGCCATCTTTGAGCCTTTTGCCGTGGGGCGTACCCCCTGTATCATATAGCTTTGGCGGCCGTAAACATCGGTAAGCATATGCACGATAACCCCCTTCTCGCCATACTTTAGTGTGCCGAGAACTACGCCACGGGCCTTATATGATTTCAATGCCATTGCTACTTTGTGGGGTCGTGCCAGCGGCCATCGCGCTTTATAATCTCTATAAGGTGGTCTATAGCCTCCGACTGGTGGATGTTACGCTCCACAACCTCGCGGCCGCGATATAGGGTGATGTGTTCTGGTGATGAGCCTACATATCCATAGTCGGCATCAGCCATCTCCCCAGGGCCATTTACTATGCACCCCATGATGCCAATCTTGAGATCCTTGAGGTGTGATGTTCGTGCCTTTATGGTGGCTAGCGTAGACTCTATATCGTAGAGCGTACGACCGCAACTAGGACATGCTATATACTCTGTGCGTGAGAATCGTAGACGTGCCGCCTGCAGCAGCATAAGCTCTATATCCTCTACCGTTGTGGCATCTAGTGCTGGAGCATCTATCCACACACCCTCGGCAAGACCATCGATAAGAAGCTGTCCCATATCTGCTGCGGCATATATAGCTACCAATTCGGCATCGCTATCTCCATATCTGCGGCGCAGAACCTTTGGTCTACGATCGTTGCTGTTGAGTATTGCAGCTCGCCACTCGTGGGTTGGGTTGTCGCTTACGGCATCTACAATGTCGTACTCCGAGGTAATCTCACTGTGGATTATTGGGCGTGCCGATGTTCGTGGATGAAATGTCGTAGGAGAGTAATCCGCGAGGCTCTCTACCTCAAACTCTGCCTTGCGCTCAGCGAAATAGTTGGCAAGGATGCGCCCTACGGGAACCTCATTTTCGGGTGCTTCGGTGAGTGATACACGTAGCGTGTCACCGATGCCATCAGCCAGCAATGCTCCTATGCCTACTGCACTCTTGATGCGACCCTCTATGCCATCTCCCGCCTCCGTAACTCCCAGGTGTAGGGGATATGTCATCTCTTCGCGATTCATAGCCTCCACAAGAAGCCTATAGGCGTGAACCATGACACGTGTGTTGCTCGATTTCATCGATACGACAACATTATTGAAGTCGGCTCGGCGGCACATACGCAGGAACTCCATTGCCGAGGCTACCATGCCCTCTGGGGTGTCGCCCCACTCATCAAAGATGCGTTTCGCTAGCGACCCATGGTTTACACCTATGCGTAGTGCGACATTTCGGCGCTTACATATCTCAATAAGCTGCTCTAGTTCGCCATTCGAGGTGCGGAAGTTGCCAGGATTTATACGTACCTTATCTACAGCCTCGGCAGCTATCATGGCAATCTCGGGTGTAAAGTGAATATCGGCAACTATTGCTGCGTGGCAATGGCGTGCGCGAAGCTCCTCCATAATAGGTGTTAGCGCCTCACCCTCTTTGCGTCCCTGCGCCGTAAGACGTACTACCTCGGCACCAGCATCTGCGATACGCATGGTCTGTGCAACGGTGAGTGCTACATCGCGTGTAGGGGTGTTTGTCATAGACTGCACAGCAATAGGGTTTTTACCTCCTATTGTCACACCTCCAAAACTCACCTCGTGAGCCTCCCTTCGGCTATATTTTAGTGTCATGCTCATAATCTGGCGACTTATTTTTCGATTCAAAAACTATAGAGCCTTTATAAACTCTGGGAACTCACTCCACAATGGCTCGGTAAGCAACCACCACTCACGAGCCTCCGCGCCTTGTGATGGTTTGTCCGAGGTTATATCCCTCTTAAATGCCTCATCTTCGGGATGCTCCGTAGCAGTAATCTCTGCGTAGTAGGCCTTATGTCGCGACTTGAGCAGGCTCATAAGAGCCTTATCTATGTCGCCGTTACGCTGGTATGAAGCCCATAGACGCGCCACGACAGCCTCGGCAGACTTATCCGTAAGGTCAATAACAATATCGTCAAAGGCCTCCCACTCCTCCATTGCTACGTAGCATAGTGCAAGAAGATTAATAGCCTCAAAGTGGTCCTCGGGGTCACAGTCAAGAAGCATCTCGAGCTGTGCCATGGCCATCTCCAAATCACCAATGCGGAAGTGATCTACCGCCGAGCCATAGATGATAGATATCATGGCGCGACTATTGGCGTGTTCCCACTTCAAGGGCATAGCCTCATCCTCGGGGAGGATATCGACAGCAACCTGAAATGCCTCATAACGAGCCTCACAAGCCTCGGCATAGCGACCCTCGGCAACAAACCTATCAACACGCTCTTTGTGGCTAACAAAGTTATAGCATCCTCGACCCTCAAGCTCAAAAGTTTGATCCTCCGTAGGGTTAAATTGAAACTCCGCTTTTGACATCTTTACGAATTTTAAGCATTATTAATCCAGAGAAAATGGCTGTGACAGCAGCACCATATACATACGCGGCAGTTGTGGCACCAAGGCCTATGAACTGCGTAGATACAAAGACAAACGATGAGCATACATAGGTCATGAATATCGCAGGTATGAGTGCTAGGACGTAGAAGCTGCTGCGCTTACGCATCAGCCATGCGGTAATCATCCATAATGTGAAGACCGACAATGTTTGGTTAGACCATGCGAAGTAGCGCCATATAACATCAAAATCTATGAATGCGATGAAGATGCCTATGGCAAAGAGAGGGGCGCTGACTGCAAGGCGCTTGTATATAGACCTCTGGTCGAAGCCCAGCATATCGGCGATAATAAGACGTGCCGAGCGGAAGGCTGTATCGCCCGATGTGATAGGTGCTACAACAACACCCAAGATGGTAAGGATACTTCCGAGTCTACCGAGTGTGGTCTTGCTAATGATGGATACTACGGAGCCGGCATTGCTGTTGTTAGCCAACATAAAGTCGTTGAGAGCCTCTGTGCCACCAAAGAAGGCCATCGCTATAGCTGCCCAGATAAGGGCTATTATAGACTCGGTAATCATGGCACCAAAGAATATTGGGCGAGTCTGTGTCTCGGAGGTTACGCAACGCGCCATAAGTGGTGACTGCGTAGCGTGAAATCCCGATACGGCGCCACAGGCAATGCTTATGAAGAGTGTAGGCACTATAGGGAGATTCTCGCTGTTGAAGTGCATATTCTCTATGGTTGTAAGCTCTGGAATGGTGTACTCTCCCGAAAATAGCACTACGAGGAACGATAGGGCCATAAACAGGAGTGCCGCACCAAAGATAGGGTATATCTTGCCTATAATCTTGTCGATAGGTAGTATCGTAGCTATGAAGTAGTAGACAATGATAACCACCACCCACACCATGTATGGGATGTCTGTATTGTCGGTGAGAATCTGCGATGGTGTTACGATAAATACCGCACCTACCAAGATCATAAGGATAGGTATTACAAGAAGCGTAAACTTGTGCATCCCCTTACCCAAATATTTGCCGATAATATCGGGGAGGTTCTGACCTCCATTGCGTAGTGAGATAACGCCCGACAGATAGTCGTGCATAGCTCCAATGAAGATACCTCCGAGGGTAATCCACAGAAAGGCTACTGGGCCATAGCACGCTCCGAGAATAGCGCCAAAGATAGGGCCGGTACCTGCGATGTTAAGTAGCTGGATGAGGAAAATCCTCCATCGTGGCATGGGGATATAGTCTACGCCATCATACATGGTTTTGGATGGTACATCAGCTTTTGGGTCTATCCCTGCGATACGTGCCATCACCCCACCATATAGGAAATATGCGGCTATAAGAGCCACAAGGCATACGATAAAAGTTACCATTCGTACTCTATTAAAATATATTTGATGCGAAAATAATATTTTTTTGTGAAACAAGCAATAGCGATAGCGGCTCTCTTGTAAGGTTATTTCGTGGTTACGCTATAACTCAAAAAAGGCCATATATGCTCTGTAGACTCTCTTTGTGATAAAATAATAAGGGCCTACTTAACATCTATGTTGAGTAGACCCTCTCTCTTAAATAGAGGCTATTACTTTCTAAATGAGCTGCCTGCAGGGGCTTGATATATCTCTATTGAGAAGAGTGGCGCAAGGGCCACAATATGTGAGAATATCTCTGCCTGAAGATGCTCGTATGGCACCCAATTTACATTTGCTGAAAAGCAGTATAGCTCGACAGGAAGACCCCACTCTGTAGGCTGTAGCTGGCGCACCATGCAAGTCATGGTATGGTTAAGGCGTGGGTGGGTGTCGAGATATCTGTTTATGTAGCGCATATAGATATCGAGGTTTGTCACCACGCCACCCTCTTCAAGTGACGTAGCTATAGACTTCATAATCTCTGCTGTAGCCTCGTTTGTGCGCAATGACTCTAGGAAGGCCTCATCAGCAAAGCGAACGCTCGACATATCGATATTAATGTTTCGCTTGATGCGTCTACCTCCCGAGTCGCGCATAGCCTGCCAGTTGTCAAAAGGCTCGCTGATAAGTAGGTATGGAGGGATAGTTTGTAGGGTGTTGTTCCAGCTACGAATCTTGATGGTTGTGAGCGATACTGCCACAACAACGCCATCTATGCCACGACTAGGCATCTCAATCCAGTCGCCCACCTTGAGCATGTTGTTTGCCGAGAGTTGCACACCTGCAACAAGACCCATGAGGCTATCCTTGAAGATAAACGATATCACGGCTGCCGAGGCTCCCAAACCTGCTAGAAGACCTGTAGGCGATTTGTCAATAATAACTGCGATGATAAGGATGCTTCCGATGATAACTAGCACCACCTGAAGCGTCTCTAGAAGACCCTTTATAGGCTTACCCTTCCATGTAGGACGATGCTCGATGATAGCAAAGAGTGTCTTGAAGAGGGTGTTGATAAAGATAAGACACGCTATGATGACATATATGTCTATACCTTTGTAGAGAATGTCGATGAACCACTCGCGCGAAATATCAAGAGACGAGATAAGCAACGGAAGTGTCAAATTGATGACTATAGGTGTCACAATGCCGCAGAGGTGACGCATCACCTTCCTATCGAAGAGGAGGTCGTCCCACCACACATGAGTCTTCTTCACCAGCCAATGTATCGTACCCATGACACCCCAGCGAAGCGAGATGTTGATGAGCGCAATAAAGAGAGTGATGTATAGAAGTATTATAATGCCATCAAGGATTGAGGCCACAGCATCGCTACATCCCCACTTGATAAGAGTGTTGTAAATCTCAATTTTGATGCTACTGTCAAAGAGATTTGCCATAATCAATATGCTGGTTTAGAATGTGATACCTATGCCTATGAACACCTGCTGATTAAGCTCCAGACGCTTTACATCACTAGGCTTATAGCTATATGAACCCTTTATCACAGGGCTTGGCGTGAGTAGAAGGGTCTGATATCCGAGCATGATATCAATCTTATCTTTGCTATTAGGCGACTGGAAGCGGAAGCCGATACCTCCTGCTGCAGTAGCTCCAAAGTGTACAAATTTATCATCTTCGAGCGATGCTATATCCAAAGCATCAGACTTGGCCTTGTTAAATAGCATATTCGTACCAAGGTTTACGAAGTTGAATAGACAGTTCTTACGTGTGCCGTAGAAGTAGTGTACGGTGACGTAGAGCGGTACAATAGCCTTGTAGTTATACTGCATCTGTACACCCGTCTCCAAGCCTATTTTCCAGTGGTTGTTGATGTGATAACCACCATTTACCATGATGTTACCGCCTAAACGTGCTTGACTCTTGTAGGCCTTCTGCGACTTGCCAAGGATAGACATGTAGTCCATCTCATAGAATATCAAGCTGAAGCGTCCTGCAGCTCCCCACTCCCAACCTTTGTTGTCACGGGTCTTCATCTTAATCTCCTCGGCAGATTCACGGCGTTTAGCCTCGGCCATTGGCACGGCGAGGAGTATCAATAGTGCTATTATTAAAAATCTCTTCATTATATTTACTGTTGATTATCTATTTATCTATTTCTTACGTGACACTCCCAGGCCCATGCAGCACGTAGAGTATCATCTAGCTTTCGCTCGGCACGCCAACCAAGCACCTCATTGGCGCGTGTTGTGTCTGCCCATACTGCGGTAACATCGCCAGGGCGGCGTGCGGCAACCTTGTAGTTCAAGGTTAGGTTATTAGCAGCCTCAAATCCCTTTACTAGTTCAAATACCGATACTGGAGAGCCGGTGCCGATGTTGAATATCTCGTAATGCTCCTCGCATTTTCCCGCCACCATGCGCTCTATAGCTACCACATGCGCACGTGCCAAATCAACGATGTCGATATAATCTCTCAAGCACGAGCCATCGGGAGTGGGGTAGTCATCACCAAAGATGCTTAAGCACTCTCTGACTCCTGCTGCTGTCTGCGTGATGTATGGCACAAGGTTGTTAGGTATGCCACGTGGCAACTCGCCGATGAGTGCCGATGGGTGTGCGCCAATAGGGTTAAAGTAGCGAAGTGCAATGCCATATAGCTCATCATCTACGGTGACAATATCGCGAAGCATATCCTCGGCCATCTGCTTTGTATTGCCATAAGGCGAGGTGGCAGGCTTGCGTGGCGTGCGCTCTGTTACGGGAAGCTCCTCGGCATCGCCATATACGGTTGCAGAAGATGAGAAAACAATATTTGGGCGGTGGTACTCCTTCATAAGTTCCACCACATTAATAAACGATAGTAGGTTGTTGTGATAATATTTCGTAGGCATTGCTACAGACTCTCCCACAGCCTTATATGCTGCAAAGTGGATGACAGAGCTAAAGTCATAGCGCTCAAAGACCTCGCGTAGAGCTGCCTTATCACAGCAGTCTGCCTCGATAAACGTTGGTGTAACGCCTGTAATCTTCGCTATGCCTTCCAATGATGATGCATCGCTATTCGAGAAGTTATCAACGATAACAACCTCGTAACCTGCACCTATAAGCTCTACCACGGTGTGTGACCCTATATATCCTGCACCGCCAGTAACAAGTACTCGTCTATTATTCATAAATCTTATATAAATAGTTCCACAAAGATAGTTTTTTTATTTGCAATAACCGCGCACTACCTATATTTTATACGTGTCAATGGATGAAATTCTTATAAGGAATAACAAAAAAATTGCCATAATGCATAATTTTTGCGTTATTTTTTCTATTTTTGTAGGAGGTAATCCCGTATTGCGGGTGTAAAGTTTTAAAAAAATAGAGCAATGAAAGATTTATTTGCTACTCAATATGAGCAGTCTGTTCAGAAATTAGAGGCAGGAGATTATGCCGAGGCTATTCCTGCTCTTTGCGACCTTGCCGAGAAGGGTTACGATAGGGCGCAGTATATGCTAGGAGTATGTTATCGCGAGGGTATGGGTGTTGAGAAGAGTATGGAGAGGGCTATGATTTATATCTTCGATGCCGCTGTTCAGGGACTCGCCGAGGCGCAGTATGAGATGGGTGAGATGCATGGCGAGAAGGGTGGACTTTTGATGTGTCAGCAGGAGGCCTTTTTGTGGTATCGTGCTGCAGCACGTAATGGCCATATAGAGGCTCAATACAAGGCTGGTAACTGTTATTATAACGGTGTGGGTGTCGCTCGTAACCACGATGTGGCGGTAGAGTTATACCGCATTGCTGCGGAGGCCGGTTATGCTCCTGCGCAGGTAGCCATGGGACACTGCTACGACCTTGGTGAGGGTGTTATTGCCAATCTCAAGGAGGCCTTTGCGTGGTACCTTAAGGCTGCGAAGCAGTGTGACGATGGTGCTATGTTTGTTGTAGGTAGTCGCTATGAGCAGGGTAAGGGTGTTGAGCGTGATATAGAGGCTGCGCGAGAGTGGTATAGCCGTGCTGCACGTGATGGATATGAGGATGCTATAAATGCTCTACACGATTTGGAGGGCCTATTGGTATAACAAGAGGCTGTAGATTTATGTTTGGCTCCGCGTCTATGTCATGCGGAGCCTTCTTTGTGGATATAAAAAATACGCCTGCTCCGCGGAGCAGGCGTATGCTATTTAGCGTATAGTCGTTACTTTGTAACGCTCTCCAAACGCTTCATCATTGCAAACATGAACAACGCTGAAAGCAAGCAGAGAACGATAAATACTGTCCATACTGACCACAATGGAAGACCTCCCCAAAGGAAACCACCAACTGCAACCAACATGTTACCAAATGCAGTAGCAACGAACCAGCCACCCATCATCAAGCCCTTGAGCTTTGGAGGAGCAACCTTCGATACGAATGAGATACCCATAGGTGAGAGCAACAACTCTGCAAATGTGAGTACAAGGTATGTGATAATCAACCAGTAAGCTGAAGTACGTGTAGAAGACTTTGTCTCTGCCTTAATAGCAGCAAGTGTAGCCTCTGCCTCTGCAACAGCTGGGTCTACTGTAGTCTCCTCTACAACAACCTCCTCGCCCTCAACGATTACAGCCTCCTCAACATTTGAAGCAGTAAGGATTACTGTCTCGGCGTTGAATACCTGCTCGAAGATCTCCTTTGTCTCTGCAGTGAGCTTACCCTCGAAGTCGCTCTTTGCCTTCTCTGCAACCTTCATTGCCTCCTCATTGCCAGCTGCAGCGTAGATATCCTGTGCCAATACCTGTGCCTTCTCTACTGCGATAGCACGTGCCTGGTCGTTAGGAGTGTTCAAGCCACGTGAGCCGATAGCCATGATAGCAAAACCAATAGCCGCAACCATCATACCGTAAGCAATCTTACGTGGTGCTGATGGCTCCTTGCCCTTGCGTGCCAAAGCACCAAAGATAGCCATTGATACTGGAGTCAATGCAACAACGTAGAATGGGTTAAACTGCTGGAAGATAGGAGCTGCAACAGCGACCTCTGCATCTGGAGCAATGCCATAAGCACGGTATACAAGGAATGCCAAAACAGCTGATGCAAGAACACCCGAGAAGAGCTTACCCTTTGCAGTGTTGCTCTGGAAGATAGAGAATGATGCGTATACAGCAACGATAATCAAAGCGAGGTTCCATACGTCAAATACCATGGTCTCGAGGCCAAAGGCATTAGTCTTTGTGAACTCATCGGCGAAGTATGTGAGTGTCAAGCCGTTCTGGTGGAATGCCATCCAGAAGAAGATAACAACGGCAAATACAAGACACAACGCCACGATACGCTGCTTTGTCTGCTCTGGAGTAAGTGTATCCTCGATAACTGCAGCATCACCCTTCTTCTTACCACCCTCAACGTGGCGGAATGTAGAGCGGAATGCGTAGTAGATAACGATTGAGAGTACCAATGCGACGCATGCTACGGCAAATGCAAAGTGGTAAGCATCGTTAGATGAGAATCCCCACTCGGTCATAGCGTAGTTCTTGATGCCTACAGCAGTAGTAGGAGCAAACAACGAACCTACGTTGATAGCCATGTAGAAGAGTGAGAAACCAGAGTCACGCTTATCGGCATATTTTGGATCATCGTAGAGGTTACCTACCATAACCTGGAGGTTACCCTTGAACAAACCAGTACCGAGGCTGATGAGCAACAATGCAGCCATCATAGCCATCATAGCGATAGTGTCGCCACCCAATGGGAATGAGAGCAACATGTAACCAGCAAACATCACCGAGATACCGATGGTTACCATACGGCCGAAACCAAACTTGTCAGCCAACATACCACCTACAAGTGGCATAAAGTATACAAGGCCTAGGAATGTTGAGTAGATTGCACCAGCAGTACCTGCCTCCAAACCGAAGTTCTCGCGGAGGAACAATGCAAACACCGCCAACATAGTGTAGTAACCAAAGCGCTCACCTGTGTTAGCAAGGGCCAAGGCGTAAAGACCTTTAGGATGTCCTTTGAACATAGAATAAAAATTTTAGTTAATATAATTAATTGTTTTTGTTGTTACAAAAATAACACAAATTTGGGGCGAAGGTACGAACAAAAACGCAAATAACAAAATTTTTGTTCCTACGTAGCAGGAATATAGACTGCTTTGCATGGTTTATAACGAAAAAAGGGCTGCCCAAAATATTGAGCAGCCCCTCTCGTATAAAGGCTAAATCTATGCGTTGGTTACGCGCTCCAACCACTTAACCATACCCAACATTATGCCCATAGAGATTAGACATACTGCGAGGAATACTGTCCAGCAAACCCAGATAGGTGCTGCATTGTAGATAAGTGGACCAATCCAAAGAAGAAGGTTACCTACGGCTGTAGCGCCAAGCCACAATCCCTGGCAAAGACCAAGCATGTGCTTTGGAGCAACCTTTGACACAAACGAAAGACCAAGTGGTGAGATGAACAACTCGGCAACGGTCAAGAAGAAGTAGAGAACCAACAATACCCATGGGCCAGAGAGTACGACACCCTCTGCGCGAGCCTCGGTAGCTGATGGGTAACCCATGAAGAATGAGTATAGCGCGAGGAATACGTATGCAGTGCCTGCGATAGCCATACCAATAGCAATCTTACGTGGTGTTGAGATGTAGATGCCACGGCGACCCAAAGCACCAAATACCCACATGATAACAGGGGTAAGAAGAATAACGTATAGTGGGTTCAAAGCCTGCCAAATCTCTGGGGCAACGCTATCAGACTTCACGAAGTCACGTGCAAACATCGAGAGCGATGTTCCGTTCTGGTGGAATGCAAACCAGAAGAAGATTGCAATAGCCAACACAGCAAAGAGAGCATACATGCGCTGCTTAATCTCTGTTGCTGCTGCCTTACGCTCCTCTGCAGTGTACTCTACAGACTCTGCAGCGACCTTCTTTGCAGGAGTTGGGAAGCGCTTACGTGTAGCGATGAAGATTGTCAATGAGATGAGCATAGCTGCTACAGATGCGATGAACGAGTAGTGAATACCCTCGTTGAAGATCTGAAGATAGTCACCGCAGAATGTAGCGATGTCGCTGATAGGCTCCATGCTTGACTCTGCAGCGAGCTTTGTGAGGTTATCACTTACAACGCCTGTCTCCTGATACTGGTGACATAGCGCAGGAAGCTGTGCATTGTAGAACATGTCGTGAGCCTTCAACCACCACTCACGGAGCAATGGAGCTACGAAAGGTGCGATAACACCACCCACGTTGATAAATACGTAGAAAATCTGGAAACCAGAGTCACGCTTCTCTTTAGCAGCCTTCAAAGCCTCCTCGCCCTGCTTCGCAGCCTCGGCCTCAAAGTTGTCGTACATCTGACCTACGATAGCCTGAAGGTTACCCTTGAACAGACCATTACCAAAGGCGATGATAAAGAGTGCAAAACAGGTAAGAGGGAGCAACCATGTGATGTTGCTAGATGTGGCAAGGATTGGAATAGATAGCAACACATAACCCGATGCCATAATCATCAAACCTGCCATGATGGTACCCTTGTAGTTCTGTGTCTTGTCGGCGATATAACCACCTACCAAGGCCAAGATGTAGATACCTGCATAGAAGAATGAGTAGATAATAGAACTTGTCTCCTCACTCAAACCAAACTTCGAGCAGAGGAACAATACGAGAACCGCGTTCATGATGTAGTAACCAAAACGCTCACCCATGTTGCTGAGGGCCGCTGCTAAAAGTCCTTTAGGATGTCCTTTGAACATAGTAAAAAAAAGTTTAAGTTAATATAAAGATTAGTATTTGATTCAACTTGTTATTCAAATATTACCCCGTATTGGACAAAGATACGAAAAATCTTTATATCTTTGCTAGAAATAAACCAAAAAATCTATGAGAGAGCAAAGTTCTAGACTACCAATGGTAGAGGCTGATGAGTGGCTTCACCCCGTAGAGGAGGAGGTTAATCGCCGTTATGCAATGTATATCAGTCGATTAGAGGATATTGAAAGATCGGCAGGAAGCATCGCCGATTATGCTAATGGACATCGATATTTTGGTTGGCAGTATGATGCTGCGATGGAGGGATGGTGGTTCAGAGAGTGGCTCCCCAAGGCTAAAGATGTCTATATCTTTGGCGATTTTAACAACTGGCAGCGTACCGAGCTACGTCTTGATCGCAATAAGGAGGGTGTGTGGAGCATCTTTCTCCCCGATGCTATGTACTCTATGCGCCTTATGGATGGCTCACTATATAAGTTACATATTCACGGTGATAATGGCTGGCATGACCGCATCTCGGCGTATGCACGCCGTGTGGTGCAGGATGAGGAGACCAAGAACTTCACAGCACAGTTTGTCATAGATAAGCCTTTTGAGTGGAAACATGATGACTTTCGCGCTCCAGCTATCGGTGAGTTGGTGATATATGAGGCTCATGTGGGTATGGCACAGGAGAAGGAGGGTGTGGGAACATACGTAGAGTTCCGCGATGAGATTCTTCCACGTATCAAGGAGGCGGGGTATAACGCTGTGCAGCTTATGGCCATCGCCGAGCATCCCTATTATGGCTCCTTTGGTTACCATGTGTCGAGCCTCTTTGCTCCATCGTCACGCTTCGGTACTGCCGATGAGCTTCGCTCGCTCATCGACCGTGCGCACGAACTTGGCATTGCCGTAATTATGGACCTTGTTCACGCACACTATGTTAAGAACTTCAACGAGGGTATCAACGAACTCGATGGCTCGAAGCACCACTACTCGAAGCCTGGAGATGCTGGATATCAGCAGTATTGGGACTCTATGGTCTTCGACTATGGTAAGCGCGAGGTGGAGCATTTCCTACTCTCGAATGCAAAGTATTGGATTGAGGAGTATCACTTTGACGGTTATCGCTTCGATGGCGTTACATCTATGTTGTATCACCATCGCGGATATGTGGAGTTTGATTGTCGTGAGCGCTTCTTTGATGAGGGAGTGGACCGTGATGCTATAGTATATCTCACCCTTGCAAATAAGCTTATTCATGACCTCCGCCCCGATGCCATCACCATTGCCGAGGATGTTAGTGGTATGCCAGGTATCTGTGTTAAGCCCGAGGATGGTGGTGTAGGCTTTGACTATCGTCTGGGCATGGCAATCCCCGATTACTGGATTAAGTTGCTTAAGGAGCAGAAGGATGAGGATTGGAATATCTGGGAGATGTGGTCTGTTATGACCAACCGCCTCCCTTCGGTGCGTACGGTGGCCTATGCGGAGTCGCATGACCAGGCGTTGGTTGGTGATAAGACTATCGCCTTCCGCCTTATGGATAAGGAGATGTACTTCTCGATGGATCGCGCATCGGAGAACTTGATGATTGACCGTGGCATGGCACTTCACAAGTTGATACGTTTGATGACCATATCAACAGGTGGCGAGGCATACCTAAACTTCATGGGTAATGAGTTTGGTCATCCCGAGTGGATAGACTTCCCTCGTGAGGGTAATGGTTGGTCGTATAAACATGCTCGCCGTCAGTGGTCTTTGGCCGAAAATGGCTTCTTGCGATACTCCTTCCTTGCCGAGTTTGACAAGGCGATGATAGCTGCCATAAAGGAGTATGGCGTATTGGGTGATGGTTATCCATATAACCACATGATGGATGAGACAAATAAGACTATGGTATATTCGCACAAGGGGCTTCTCTTTGTGTTGAATTGGCATCCTACAGCCTCAATCCCCGATTATGAGCTGTGTGTGCCATGGCCAGGAAAGTATACCGTACTCTTCTCCTCTGATGAGAAGCGCTTTGGTGGTCTAGGCCGCGCCGATATCGAGGGTGAGCATTTTACCACTACTCGCAAGCGAGAGGATAGCACAGAGTACTATACAATAAATATATATAATACATCGCGTACAGCAGTAGTATTCAAATGGGAGGAGTAATGAGAGTTGCTATATTAAGCATCGTAGCCCTGGCCCTTGTGGGGTGTAGTGGCGGCGGTGATGCAGAAAATAAAAGTAGCGTAGTATCGATGCCACAGCCCGAGGTGCAGGAGGCTTCGGGAGATGCTGCTATGGCCAATCACATCGTTGTAACCAAGGAGTCTATGCGTCTACGTCTTTACGACAGCGATAACCGCCTTATATGTAGCTTCGGTGTGGCGTTGGGTCGTGGTGAAGGCGATAAGCAGGAGGTTGGAGATATGTCTACTCCTGAAGGCGAGTTTGTTATAACCGATATTCAGGATGCTTCGGAGTGGCTCTATGACTCTGGTGATGGCGCTGTTAAGGGGTATTACGGAAATTGGTTTGTACGTCTCTCCTCGCCATTCAAGGGTATAGGTATCCATGGCACTTCGGACCTATCCTCTATAGGTCAGCGCTCTACCGAGGGCTCTATACGTCTTGCTAGTAGCGATCTCGATAGCCTACGTCCTATGTTGCGTGAAGGTATGAAGGTGAGTATCAACGCTATGGAGGCGCGTGTTGCGGAGGCGCGTGCCGTAATCTCTACTATTGAGCCACAGAGTGTTGATGTCGTAGCTGCGGAGCCTGTAGCCGAGCAGAGTAGGGCTGTGGAGGCTACAAAGTCAGAGGTTGGTGAGGTTTGGCATACGGTTTCTGATGGTGAACTTCTAGGACGTATAGTGCGTAGCTATGGTACTACGATTGCGGAGGTGAAGCGTCTTAACCCAAATATCAACGTGGATCGTCTCTCTATAGGTCAGCGCATCCTTATCTCTCGTGGTGGCGAGGCAGCACCCAAGGTTGAGAGTGTAGCTCCGAAGGTTGTGGAGGGTGACGATGAGGTGTGGTATACTCTCGAGAAGGGCGACCTTGTGGGGCGTGTGGCGCAGCGCTTTGGCACTACATCGAAGCGTATAGCGGAGCTGAATCCCGATATCAATATCGATCGTGTTAGAGATGGCCAGCGAATAAGAATAAAATAGATATCGCCAGAGAGGTTGTTTACAACCATCGTCATTGTGTGAGCTTGTCCAATTTATTGTTGGATGAGCTCACTTTTTTGTGGGGTTCTCAATCTCTACAATATTGTTCTATATCGGAACACATGATAAACAAAATGTGGAATTTTTATAATGAATCAGTATGTTACGTATGAAAAAAGTAGTATATTTGCGAACTTTTTTCGAGTAACTTAAATAATAATAGAAATGAAATCATTGAAAATTGGAGACCTTACTGCTCGTCTACCCATCATTCAGGGCGGTATGGGTGTAGGCATCTCACTTTCAGGCCTAGCATCGGCCGTAGCGAATGAAGGTGGTGTCGGTGTAATATCATCAGCTGGTTTAGGTTTGATATACAAGGATAAGGCCAAGAGCGTTGCCGAGGCAGCTATCGAGGGCCTTAAGGAGGAGCTTCGCAAGGCGCGTGCCAAGACAAACGGTATCATAGGTGTAAATGTCATGGTTGCCATGACCAACTTCTCGGATATGGTGCGCACAGCAATCAAGGAGGGTGCAGATATCATCTTCTCGGGTGCAGGCCTTCCTCTCAACCTCCCATCGTTCCTTACCGAGGGTGCAAAGACCAAGTTGGCACCTATTGTCTCTTCGGCGCGTGCTGCAAAGCTCTTGTGCGAGAAGTGGTGGCAGGAGTATCGCTATGCCCCCGATGCTATCGTTGTTGAGGGCCCCAAGGCTGGTGGCCACCTAGGATATAAGAACGACCAAATCTTTGCGGAGGAGTATAGCTTGGAGAAGACCCTCCCAGAGGTTGTTGAGGTTGTTAATAAGTTTGCCTCTAGCCACGATTGCCACATCCCTGTTATCGCTGCAGGTGGTGTCTATACGGGTGAGGATATTTATAACATGATTGAGCTTGGTGCATCGGGCGTGCAGATGGGAACACGCTTTGTGACTACCGAGGAGTGTGATGCTGATATCGCCTTTAAGCAGGCATATATAGATGCTTCAGAGAGGGATATCGAGATTATCCAGAGTCCTGTGGGTATGCCTGGCCGTGCTGTGCGTGGCACCTTCCTCGACTCTGTTAAGGAGGGTCTTAAGAAGCCAAAGCAGTGTGCCTTTAACTGTATCAAGACCTGCGATGTTGTTAATAGCCCATATTGCATTATGTTAGCATTGTATAATGCGTTCAAGGGGCGTTTGGAGCATGGCTACGCCTTTGCGGGTGCAAATGCTTGGCGTGCCGAGAAGATAGATTCGGTTAAGAATCTTATGAGTACTCTCGCCTCGGAGTATGACTCTATTGATAAGAATAGAGGGTAGGAGATAAGATGAGTATAGCACATAGAGAGGGCCTGTCAATAGTTTGGCAGGCCCTCTTCGTATCAATCATAATCCTATTATCGTGAGAAGTGGAGGTCATGCTCCATGCGGCGTAGCTTGCGGATTTGGAAAAATATAAGTGTTGCCGCAACGATAACCGAGGCGCTATCAGCCAAAGGCATCGATATCCATGCTCCCATAGCTCCATACTTTGGTGCAAGAATGAGGAGTAGGGGTAATAGGAATAGTAGCTGTCGTGTGGTAGACATAAACATCGCCAGTGGGGCGCGACCAATATACTGGAAGAAACCACCAGCGACAATCTGGAAGCCAACAAGTGGGAAGAGAAGAACAGCAACGCTCAAGCCCTGTGCAACAACATCCACCATAGCCATATCTGCGGCGCTGTTAGAGCTATCTACAAATGCTGCAGCAACCTGATGTGGGAAGAGTATGCCGATGAGGAAGGCTAATGTGGTGACGCACGATGCGCAGATGATTGCATACTTCAGCACCTTGATAACACGGCCATACTGCTTTGCACCATAGTTGTAGCCTATGATAGGCTGCATGCCCTGGTTGAAGCCATTGGCAACCATTATGAAGAAGAGTATAACACGGTTCATGATGCCGTATGCTCCAACATATACATCTCCAACATTACCCTCAAACTCTAACGCAGATATTATATCCATCTCTCCCGTGCCACCATATTTCAGGAGTGCCGTATTCATAAATCGTGTTACAAACGAGGCACATAGGTTAAGCAGAAATGGCGCCATGCCTATCGAGAGTATCGCGGTGACTATTTTTCGCTTAAAGCGTAGGCTGCGGCGGTGAAAACGTAGGAAACTCTTCTTGGATGTGTAGTGGTGTATCTGCACCGAAAGAGCTATGGTCTGTGCTATGACTGTAGCTATTGCCGACCCCTCAATGCCCCAGCCAAAGCCAAAGATGAAGAGTGGGTTAAGGATGGTACATAGGGCTATGGATAGGAGCATGATGAACATCGCCTTGCGAGGATATCCCGAGGCACGAAGCTGCTCGTTGAGGCCTAGGTATAGGTGTGTGATGATATTTCCAAACATGATGATACGCATGAAACGGCGTGCGTAGTCCAGAGTCTCGGCACTAGCCTCACCACCCGAGAAGAATAGCAGTATAGGGTCTAGGAAGAAGAGGAACGTAAGCATTATGCTTATACCAAGCACAAGGTTGAGAAGTACGGCATTACCCAGTGTATCCTCCGCAGCACGTTTATTACCCTCGCCAAGGCGTATAGAGATGCGTGCTGCAGCACCTACACCCACCATAGCACCAAATGCCGATGCTATATTCATAATAGGCAGTGTAACAGCCATGCCTGATATCGCAGCACCACCAACACCATGCCCTATAAATATGCTGTCGATGATGTGATACAACGATGATGATGTCATCGCAATAATCGCAGGTATGGAGTATCGCGCTAGGAGCTTGCCTAACGAGTCTGTACCCAGCGATATTGTGTTGTTTTGAGTTGCCATTATTATAGCGGCTGTTTTGATTTTGTTAAATGGGTTGGTTTGTTGCTATGAGAATATTTCAGCTTCTTAATTATCCTCTAGTGTTGCCACCGCAACGGCGGTGTTATCATATAGCGAAATCTCCACTCTTGCCACATTGCTATTGTTGAGTCTTCCATGTAGTGTGAGTGTCGCCTGGTCAAAGCTCTCGATTATTAGCTCCTCACGAAGCTCAACACCCTGCTTGCCATAGAGCTTATACATCGCCTCCTTTGCTATCCATGCGTAGGCTGCCCAATTCTTGTCCGTGCAGAGGGTCATCTCACTATCGCACATATATCTCTCCTTTACCCTCTCGAAATCGCGGTCAAGAGACTCAATATCTATGCCTATACAACAATCTGCGATAGCTACAGCCACAGCATCTCGGCAATGCGATACACTTATATATATATTATCTTTGTCCACCTTGGGGGCGCCAACCTCGTTGTAGGAGATGTGGACATCTCTTCCTAGCTCGCGCCTTACGATGCGGCGCCATGCTAGATGTTCGCAACGGCGTCTCTCGTTTTGGAAGCGTGCTGCAGAGGCAACATCCTCCGCTACAAGGAGCGTGTCGCAACAGGTAAAGATTGTTGGTATTGTCTCAACGAAGATTTTAGTCATTGACCTCCACTTTGATTTTATCCACACGGCGACCATCCATGGTAGCTATGAAGAACTTTACGCCATGAGACTCCAGCTCGTCACCGCGGCGAGGGAGGTCGCGCTTTAGCTCCATCATAAGTCCTGCAAGGGTCTCGGCATGACCCTCAACATCCGCAAAGGCATCCTCCTCAAAGCCTATGGCCTTCACAAACTCGCCGATATGTATCTTGGCATCGAAGATATATCTATTTTCGCCAATCTTCTCGTAGAGCTTATCCTCGTCATCATCACTCTCATCCGTAATCTCTCCCACAACCTCCTCGAGGATATCCTCGAGCGATACAAGACCTTGTGTAGCTCCATACTCATCAACAACGATGGCGATATGTATCTTCTTCTTTTGAAACTCCTTGAGAAGGTCATCTATCATCATGTGTTCTGGTACGAAGAATGGCTGGCGCAGCAGCTTTTGCCACTCAAAGTTACTCTCTTGGCTTATGTACTTGAGAAGATCTTTGACATAAAGCACTCCACGTACATCATCCAGGTCTTCGCCATATACTGGGATACGCGAATATCCCGTCTCGACAATCACCTTACGCACCTCGTCATACGATGCGTCATACTCTATGCCGGTGATATCTACGCGAGAGTGCATAATCTCCACCACCTCGGTCTGTCCGAAGGATACAATTCCCGAGAGCATCTTTTGCTCCTCCTCCGAGCCTGTCTCTGTTAAGTCCACAGCATCTGCCAGCTCCTCGATAGATATCTCGGCATTTCGCGATGCTAGGCGGCTCACGCGGCTAGAGGTGCGAATGAGAATAAAGGCCAAGGGGTATACCATCCAGCGCAGAAACTTCAGTGGCATCGAGAGAAAGCTCGCCATCCTCACAGGGTTGGTCTGCGACAATACCTTGGGCATAATCTCACCAAAGAGCAGAAGCAGGAAGGTGATGATTACGGTGTTAAACACAAACTCCCAAACTCCCGTAAAGAGGAAGATAGCATCTACAAGTTGTGTTACGGTGATAACTAGGCAGATATTTACCATGTTATTGGTAACAAGTATCGTAGCTAGAAGCCTATCGGGATTCTTCATAAGCTCTAGCACACGATTAGCACTAGCACTCTCCTTTGCCTCAAGCTCCTCAATGTCGCTTCGTGTAAGCGAGAAGAAGGCAACCTCCGAGCCTGATGCCATAGCAGAAAGCAGCAGTAGCGCCACAGATATTAGCGACAGTCCCACGATATTCCACACATCGAGGCTCTCCTTTATCATTATTGCATCCATCGAGCAAAGCTGTTATGTTAGAATAGTGAGCCACCGCCACCTGCTTCATCCTCCGTGTCGCGAGCGATAGGGTGGTATGGTGTTGATGGACGTTGCTCGGTCTCATCGGCAAGCATTGCACGATGACGCACATAAGCAGGCTCACGGCGTTGTGCGCCAAGGCTCTTATATTTATCCTGTTGTGGCATGATAACCACAGGATCTTTAGGCTCAATAGCTGGGCGGCGTGTAGGCTTCTCGGGCTCTACCTCCTTTATAGCTTTAGGCTTCTCCTCCTCCTCAAAGGGATCCTCCACCTGTGGGCTTACATATTCGGTCTTTACCTTCAGCTGGTTGCCATCGGCAAAGCGAGTGGCAACAACAACAATCTCTATCTCATCCTCCTCAAGGCTCTGCTTCTCGCTTACGCCCCAGATGATATCAGCCTCGTGGATGTTGTCATCCTCGTCTGTGAAGCTAGCATTCTTCTGGATATACTCCAAAACCTTGGTAATCTCCTTCTGCGATAGCTGGTCTATGTCGCGTACCGAGAAGCTAATGAGAATCTCTGTAGCTCCCTCAATGTGGTTGTCATCAAGGAGTGATGAGGCTAGAGCGGCCTCGGCAACCTCCAAGGCGCGATTCTCACCCTCGCCCTTAACAACAGACATGTGTGCGCGACCGCTATTGCGCATCACCTTCTCTACATCGGCAAAGTCCACACGTATAAATGCCTGCTCAACGGTGATAAGCTCTGCAATACCCTTTGTTGCCTTGCCCAAGACATCATCCGCACGACCAAAGGCCTCCTTGAGAGGAAGGTCGCCATACAAATCATTAACACGCTCGTTATCAATAACTAGGAGAGAGTCTACCCATTGATTAAGCTCCTTAAGACCATCTACGGCGTTGTTGTAGCGCTTGGGGCCCTCCACACGTAGTGGCATGGTGACAACGGCAACGGTCAATATGCCCATGTCGTGTGCCAACTTCGCAATGACAGGTGAGGCTCCTGTACCCGTACCACCACCCATACCTGCAGCGATGAAGAGCATCTTTGGCGCCGATGTCTCGAGAAGTGAGCGTAGCTGCTCCTCACTCTCTATAGCTAGTTTGCGACCTACGGCAGGGACGTTACCAGCACCAAGACCTGGGCCCATCTGTATCTTATTGTGTACCGAGCTGTTGTTTAGTGCCTTACCATCGGTGTTACAAACCACGAAGTTTACGCCCGCAATATCCATGGTCTGCATGTGGTTTACTGCATTACCTCCAGCACCACCTACGCCAATAACCATAATCTGCGACTCGCTATCGAGGATGATATCGGAGAGCTCGCCACCGCTAACCTCCATAGCCAAGTCGTCTATAGTAGTATCTTTAATATTTATACTGTTGCTCATATATTTACATTTGTTAATTGTTGATTGTTAGATGATAGGGTCATCATCCTTCTCCTTGCCAGCAAAGAGATCTCCAAGCCTATCCCACATCTTTCCCCAGCCTCGTTTCTGATTGTCTTTACCCCCTTCAACAATAAATACATCAGTATTGCCATCCTTATTCTCCTCGTTATTGTTATCGGGGATAATAGGGTTGATAGGCTTTGGCTCTACAATAGGGTCTCCCTTTGGAGTGTTATCACCCTTTGGCTCCTCGTTTATGGTGCGTGGTGTAGGAGGCACTACAGGAGGTACGGGTGTTACAGGAGGCTTTGGCACAATAGGGGTGTTGCCACCTCCATCGCTGCCATGAGGCTTGTTGTATGAGTGCTCATAGGTGTTTGGGTTGTGGCCAGGAAGCACCGCTACCGAGCAGCTACCTATCTTGGCTCCATAGAGAAGCAGTGAGGCTACTGTGGCATATCGGCGTGTTGTGATATGCTCGTTGATGCTATCTGTGAAGCCATACTCTGGGTATACGGAGCGCACATCATCATAGCCTAGCTCATTGGCAAAGAGATGCTCTATGTTTGGCATCTCGGCGCCACCACCCGTGATAAGTACAATAGGTGAGAAGCGGCTACCACATCCTGCCTCCTTAATTTCGCGCTTCACCCACTCGCAGATATCCTTCAGACGCTCCTCGATGATTCGTGCTAGGTTGCGGCGAAGAATACTCTTTGTAGTACCCTTACGCATGTGTGGGAAGGTAATCTTATCATCGGTAGTGAGGTCGTGTACTGCCGAGCCGTAGTTTACCTTGAGGCCCTCAACATAGTTGCTTGGGATGCCGTAGGCGCGAATGTCGGCGTTGATGCTATCCATGCCAATAGGAATAGATGCTATGTAGCGCACCTTGCCGTTGAGAAGCACCGTAACATCTGTGATACCTCCTCCGAGGTTGATAATCACAGCGCCCTCCTCCATATCCTCTGTAGTTGCAACGCCAAGGTGTGCAACGAGGGCATTAGGCACGAACTTCTTGACGGTGATATCCTGCTTAAGCAAGCAGTGGAGAAGACGCTCACGCATGGTGTGGTCGGCAAGGATAAAGTTGTAGGTGCCGGTAAGTACATGACCATAGGCTCCCACAGGCTCCGCAACCTCCTTGTTATCAGCCATAAAACGTAGAGGCTCCTTGGTTATAATCTCCTCCTTATCATCGGGGAGCTTCACACTTTGCATGCGGCGGTGTAGGCTCTCAAGGTCACGCTCGGTAATCTGATTGCAGCCATTATCCTGGTCATCCTGAACGTATACGTGGTCTGTAACCTGCACGCAGCGGATAAAATCTCCCGAGAGACCAGCGTAGGCCTCGGTAATCTTGATTCCTAACTGATTCTCTATGCGCTCCTTGGCAGCGCGTACAGCACGACCTACGGTCTCGCTGTTCTCCACACGGCCAGCATTTACACCTTGCACAGGCTCCGAGGTTATGCCAATGATATCTATGCGCTCTTCATCCACTACAGTACCTACAGCTATAACTACGTTTGTTGAGCCAACGTCAATCGCTACAATTTGTTTACCTTTCATTGTTGTATCCTTATTTTATTTATTTGTCAATTAGTTAGGTAGCTGTTTATCAAGGTTACTTTATCGTGCTTTGCAGGGCGAAAATCGGCTCTTGCTTTACAACTACTCTATGTTGGAGGATATCTGCCCTCCCCACTTTTTGCGCCATATAGGCTATCGGCACACCACCTGTCCCTTATATCGAAGGCTTATGCTACGATATCTCTCCCAGCCTACATTCTTAAGACCCTTGTCGTAGAACCTACGCAGGGTGTTAAGCTTTGTGGTGAGGCTCTCGGTAGTTCCAAGATCTACGGTGAAGTGTCCCGAGCGAGGTATGATAGCTAGTTGTAGAGGGCTCTTACCTCCGCCCGTAGCTACTATTTGCACCACTTCGGCACTCCAGAAGGTGTCGTGCTGGATGGTATTTATAAGCTCCATAAGTGCCTTGAAGTCACCATCCTGTGCTGTAATGCCATCTATTATCTGTCGCGCCTCCTCCTGCCTTCGCTCCAAAACTTCTATTGCCGACCTTATCTCTCGCTCCTTCTGGCTATGGCTCTCCACAGCGACACTATAGCGCTCCTTGTATGCTGTGACAAGGATGTTATACTCCTCTTTGGACTGAAAGAGGTTCTTCTTGGGCGAGGAGCGGCGCACAACACGCAGAGCCTTGTTGTTGTCAATAATCTGCTTATAATGAGGCAGCTTCTCCTCCTCCATACGTAGGATATTGGCATCGAGCGTGGCGATGGAGTCTTTGGTGAGGCTCTCGGCATATCCCATGTAGTCACTCCTAAAGAGTGGTTTGTAGTCACCTGTGATGACTGGAACATGTGCTGGTATCACGCCACGTGCAGGGAGGAGATATCCATCTTTGGTGATGTACATATCATATCCCGCAATGCGAAGACGCGCTATAGGCTCTCGAAGTTCTATATCTATCTTCACCGAGCCATCATACGTAGCACTTACATTGGCGCTAGCCACGGCGTTATGACTCTTCACGGCACTCTCTATCGAGGCAATATCGAGCTTCTCAAGCGTAGTCCCTTCTGGGTGTACGTTATGCTCCTTGAGCCACCACGATATACTCTCCACATCTACCATTGGGCTACGGCCTCCACCCTCAATGTTGATGTGGGTGGTGGTGATAAGCTGCTCCTTGTTGTTTTTTGTTGTAAGCCTCTCGGCACACACAACAACTACAATAAGAGCTGCCCAAAGTAGCGCAAAGCCTATATATGTGGCTATCCTCTTTAGCATTTTCCCTTTAGTGTCTCATAAATATCGTTGCACACTACATCGATGTTTCCAGCGCCAAACGTCACAACTACATCGGTGTCAATATCTTTGAGATGGTTGGCAATGTCGAAGCGATCAACAAGCTCCCACTCTGTGGTTATATCCTTGCCTATAAGCTCTGATGTGACACCCTCGATAGGGAGTTCACGAGCAGGGTATATTGGTACCATGATAACCTTGTCGCACAGCGATAACACCTCGGCAAACTCTGGAGCAAAGTCTCGTGTGCGAGTGTAGAGGTGTGGCTGAAATATAGCCATCAACCTACGGCCTGGGAATATTCCACGTAGCGAGGTTATCGTAGCACGTAGCTCCTCGGGGTGGTGAGCATAATCATCGATATAGACCTGTGTTGGGGTATTCAGGTATACCTCCATGCGGCGTTTTACTCCCGAGAACTCCGCCAATGCCCTGCGAATAGCATCGTGGTCAAGGCTCTTACCCTCTATATGTGCCGCAGCCCATAGCATGGCCACCGCAGCTATAGAGTTTTCGATATGTACCTTGCCCAAAATACCTAGTGTACACCCCTCGATAACACCATCAGGAAGCACTATGTCGTAGCTGTAGTGTCCTCCCTCGATTAGAGATATATTCTCGGCATGAAAATCGCCGCCCTCGTCACATGAATATCGGAGCATCTGGCGCTCATGGGTGTCAAATCTAATCTCCACACCTTGCTTTGCAATAAGCACACCGCCAGGTTTTATCTGCGATGCAAATGCCTCAAACGCCTCCACCATAGCCTCTGCAGTGCCATATATGTCGAGATGGTCGGCATCCGTAGCCGTGATTACCGCAACATCGGGGTATAGACGCAAGAACGAGCGGTCATACTCATCAGCCTCCACAACAAGACGGTTGCCACATCCCAGCACAAGGTTTGAATTAAAGTTTCGCGATATACCTCCTAGGAAGGCACTACCCTCCTTTGCTGCTGCGTGGTTCAACCATGCAGCAAGGGTAGAGGTTGTTGTCTTGCCATGTGTGCCAGCAACAGCCATCACCACCTTGCCACTACTCAAGTGGCCAAGCATCTGTGAGCGTTTCTCGATGGTGAAGCCCTCGGCACGAAGCCATGCCCACTCCTTGTGGTCGCTGGGGATAGCTGGGGTAAGCACCACGAGGGTATTCTCCTTGTTACGCATCTTTGCAGGTATCTGCTCGGGGTCATCCTCATAATGCACCGCCGCACCCTCACTCTCCAAGGCCCTTGTTAGTGGTGTTGCCGTAAGGTCATAACCTGCTACGCTATAGCCCTCATGGAGGAAGTAGCGTGCCAAGGCGCTCATGCCGATACCTCCAATACCTAGGAAGTATATATTTTCATACTTGCGCTCCATCTCTACGCTCTCTTGCTTAAAAGGTTGTCGATAACTTCTACTACACGCTCCGCGGAGTCCACAATGGCGAGCTTGGCGATATTTGCCGATAGCCTCTCAAGACGCTCCTTGTCCATTGCTAGGGTCACCGCCTCCTGCATGCCACGCTCCACAGCCTCATTGTCGCGGACAATCTCCGCCGCACCCTTCTCCACAAGTGCCATGGCATTCTTTGTCTGGTGATCCTCTGCCACGTTTGGTGATGGTACAAATATCGTAGGCTTTGCCACCAAACATAGCTCCGACACGGTGCAGGCTCCACTTCGTGAGAGTACTACGTTTGCTGCGCTATAGGCGTAGTCCATACGCTCTATGAATGCCCCCTGCCAAATGTTCTTTGTTGGGTGTGCTGCAAGAAACTCCTGCATCTCCTTCTCATAGAATTTTCCTGTCTGCCATATCACCTGCACAGGTGCTACGCCATCAAGGCTCTTTATCCACGCCTTCATCATCTCGTTGAGGGTGCGTGTTCCAAGAGAACCACCCACAACTAATACCACGGGTAGCGAGTCGTTGAACCCGTAGTAGGCGAGGGCCTCCGCGTGGTTATCACTAGTAGCCGAGAAACGTCCACGAAGAGGGTTTCCGGTCATTATGATTCTCTCCTTGGGGAAGAAACGCTCCATGTTGTCGTAGGCTACGCAGATGCGCTCTGCTCGCTTCGAGAGCAGTTTGTTTGTAAGGCCTGCATAGGAGTTCTGCTCCTGAATAACTGTGGTGATGTTGAGTCTCTGTGCTGCCCAAAGTATCGGTGCCGAGGCATAACCTCCAAAGCCAACAACGATGTCGGCCTTAAACTCGCGTATTATACGCTTTGCACGGCGTATGCTCTTGGCAATTTTGAAGGGTAGTAGGAGGTTTGATAGTGCTAGGCGGCGCTGCAAACCTGCCACAGGAAGACCCTCAATGCGGTATCCCAGAGCTGGCACCTTCTCCATCTCCATCTTGCCCTCTGCACCCACAAAGAGAATCTCTACATCCTCTCCATATTTGCGCTTCAGAGCCTCTGCCACCGAGACAGCAGGATATATATGTCCGCCGGTACCTCCTCCCGACAAAATTATTCGCTTCATATTGCCTTAATATGTTTTATAAACTTGCGCGGTTTACAATCGTATAACTACTTTATTATCAGACATATAGACTCTATATTATAAATATAATGGTATATGTCCGCAATTTCACACTACAAAAGTATATATTCCCTACTAAATTTACAAATGTAAAATGGCTGTTTTTTTTAAAAAAAAGTTATATCGGCGGAGGGCTTTTATCGGAAATTTTCTCTATTTTTGTAAAAATTTATAAACATTGACAGATGAAGAGACTAAATCTATTATTGTGTGTAGCCTTGGCAGCTGTGGTAGCTATGTTTGTAGGTTGCACAGCTACATCACCTGTGGAGCAGCAGGAGATTATCAAGGTGGAGAATGGACAGTTCATTCGCAACGGTGAGCCTTACTATTTTGTCGGCACTAACTTTTGGTATGGAGCTATCCTAGGTTCCGAGGGCGAAGGTGGTAACCGTGAGCGTCTATGCAAGGAGTTGGACTTCATGAAGGCTAATGGCATCGACAACCTTCGTATCCTTGTTGGTGGTGAGGGTGAGAATGGTCTTCTCGGAAAAATTGAGCCAAACCTTCAGCCAGAGCCTGGCGTATATAACGATGATATTTTGGCGGGCTTGGATTTCCTTATGATGGAGCTTGGCAAGCGCAAGATGACCGCTGTGCTTTACTTTAACAACGCTTGGGAGTGGAGCGGTGGATATACGCAGTATGTTGCGTGGGCAAATGAGACTCCTGTGTTGGTGCCACGTGTAGATGGCTGGTTCTCATATAACACCTTTGCAGGAGAGTTTGTGCGCAACGAGCGTGCAAAGCAGATATTTTATGACCATGTGAAGTATATCGTGTCGCGCACCAATCGCTATACAGGCATAAAGTATATTGACGACCCAGCAATCTTCTCATGGCAGATCTCTAACGAGCCACGCGCCTTCAGCAGCAAGGAGGTTAGCAATCAGGAGGCCTTTGCAGAGTGGCTTGCAACATCGGCGAAGCTTATACGCTCGCTCGACCCTAACCACATGATATCTACAGGTTCGGAGGGCTACTATGGTTGTGAGTGGAACATGGAGTTGTGCGAGAAGATTCATGCCATAGATGAGATCTCGTACATCAACTGCCATGTATGGCCATACAACTGGAAGTGGATGCGTGGTGACCACATGCGCGAAGATCTTGAGCAGTCGTGTCTCTATACCGAGGAGTATATAAACATGCACCTAGAGCTTGGTGAGAAGATTCAGAAACCTGTTGTCGTTGAGGAGTTTGGCATGCCTCGTGACGACATGAATTTCCGTAAGGGTAGCCCTGTGGAGTGTCGTGACATCTACTACACATACGTCTTTGACCTTATTGTGAAGTCGCGTGAGAAGAGTGGCCCATTTGCTGGTTGTAACTTCTGGAGCTGGGGCGGTTATGCACAGACTAACCCCGATGACCATGAGTATTGGGCAAAGGGTGACGACTACACCGGTGACCCAGCGCAGGAGCAGCAGGGTCTCAACTCCATCTTTGTTGAGGATAAGTCTACGATGAAGATTATCCGTGATACGAATATGGCTCTCGGCAATTTGTAGTTTTTTAGGTGATTGGGGGCTGGCTAAGTTACTATTTAGTCAGCCCCATACTTTTTTATAGTAGCATAAGTACTCTCTTCAGTGGTCAAAACCACTCGTTGAGATGTGAAAATCAAAATAATTTCGTATCTTTGGCATCACATGTACATTCCAAGTATCCCAATCCGTTGTGTGTGTTATATGATAGTTAAATATAAAATCTATTAATATATGAACTTTACTGGAATCATTGTGGGACTTGCCACATTTCTAATAATTGGAGTATTTCATCCTATTGTTATCAAAGCGGAGTACTATTTTGGTACAAAGTGTTGGTGGATATTTCTTGTTGCGGGCATCCTATTTTGTCTGCTCTCACTCCTTGCAGAGAACCTTATTGTATCGACAATACTTGGCGTTACGGCCTTCTCATCGTTTTGGAGTATCTTGGAGTTGATACACCAGAAGGAGCGAGTTAAGAAGGGCTGGTTCCCCGAAGGCCCAGGACATAGGAGATAGATGTTCGGCCTACATCTGCAATAAACTGCGACCAATAAATCTTAAAATATTACGACTATGGATATTATCATAAGAGCCTTCAACCCAGAGAGTGGAGATGTCAGAGCCACTTGTGCAGATATATGCAACAATGCTGTTGGTTTGATTGTCAAGGGAGACGATGCCGATGCTCTTGTTGCCAAGTTCCACGAACAGGCCCCCACCATCGACCTTCGCTCCAACTGGTCGGGACTTAGCGACCTCTTCGAGTCGCTTGAGACCTCCTCTCCTATGATAATGTTCTGTCGCAATACGAACGAGGCGGCGGAGCAATATAGGTGGATGGACTGCTTCCACAAAAACTTGGGCGAGAAACCATGTGATAAGGCAGAGATGGTAGGCATTGTTGCTAGTATGAGGTTTGATAGGCCCGAGGTGGCTAGTAAGCCAAATAATATTATCGCTGCTAGATTCAGTTGTGATAGGGATGTAATATTGATAGCATCTGCACCCTACAACAAGAAGCGTGACTTGGAGCCTCTAACCAGAGCATTGGAGAGGGCTTATGCCTCGCTCTGCTACGATAATCCCGAGGAGCATTGGGTCGAGGCTGAAGAGCTGCTGCACAATGAGTTGGACAAGGATAATGGCTATATTCTCATTGTCGATGCCGATGAATGTCGCAAGCGTTTTAGATGGAATATAGCCCCAGGCGAACCAACTAACCATCGTTTAAAGATTGATTGGAGGAAGAGGGGTTGGAGCATTGGTTGTGACTATGATGAGCATACCTCCGATATTGTTAATGCACGTACGGGAGTTATCTCCTATGAGAGTTTCCAGGGTTGCATAACTGAAATAACCGATGATGCTATAACCATCAAGATAGGTGATAAGACGAAGATCCTCACCCCAGGCGAAATAGTTGAGTTCAGGGATGGAGATAGTTACGAGGACCACGAGGGTGTCGAGCATTATGACATAACCTACATCCTTGAAATCGAGTGGCTGAAGGAGTAACTATCGCTCTAATAGCAACAAAAAAGAGATGACTCCATATGGGATAGGTATTTTAATTTTTAACTGATTGATTTTCAGTGTTAGTTTTTACGGAAATTGCAAAATCCTACATAGAAGACTACATCGAGGTCGTAATTAAGCCTAAAAATTACGAGAGCAAAGGGTAACTAAGACTTTTGAAAGTAAACCGCTGAAACAGGGCATCTTTCGAAGATGTATTGCAAATGAACAAAGGTGGCGTATGAGCGAACTACACAGTTCACTGCATACGCCACTTTTGTATAATCATATAATGAAAGCCTCTACAAAATCCAATTAAATAGATAGCCTGAAATAATAATCAACAATGTTACCACGCCGAAGAAGATGCCTATCAACTTCCAAGACATCACTTTCTTTAACATTGTAGCCTCGGGAATAGAAAGACCAATGACCGCCATCATAAAGGCAATAGCCGTTCCAAGCGGAATACCTTTTGTCACAAAGACCTCAACCACAGGTACGATGCTTGCAGGGTTGGCATACATCGGTACAGCAAGCACCACGGCAAGTGGTACGCCCCACCAATTCTCTGCCGAGAGGTATTGCTCAAAGAAGCCTTCAGGTACATAGCCGTGCATCGTAGCACCAATGCCAATACCAATCAGGATATAGAGCAAAACGCCTCGCACAATGCCCCACGACTCACGGGTAATAGCGG
>JAGBWD010000008.1 GCA_017629985.1 Alistipes sp. | reverse complement strand
AGCCTTGATAATCTCCTGCTCGTACATCTCAATCAACTGTGTTGCTTTTTTCAACTCTCGTGGCTTCAATCCTCGATTTTGAACAACCTTGCGAGTCGCAATCTCAACCTTTGCATCGTTACCTCCATACTCAATATGAACATGGATTGGCAGGTGCTCGTCAGAGTAGAAAAAGAAACGCAGTCCGAAAATTTCAAAAATTGTAGGCATAGTAGTATTTGTTCTGTCTATGCAAATATAGGTCTAATTTTTTAGACTACCAAATAATTTAGCATATCATATCTTAATTATACTTAATTTATACTACATAGAAGACTACACACAAAAGGGTAAAATCAACGCTTAAACCATTTTTGCACAAAAAGTCGTTTCGCAACGCAACATCCTAATGCAATGTATATCGACAAAATAGGCGGTGAAATAAAATTCACCGCCGAAAAAGTGCTACCAAACGTCACTCTCTTTTGCTGATGTGCCAGAAATAGGGCCAGAGAGCCAAGTTCAACACCTGCAATCTTCATAAAAATCAACAATTATAGCACAAAGGCATGAAATTTTTGCTGTAAATGGTGAAAGTTTCGCAAAGAAAACGTACCTTTGCGCCTATTAATATAAAGTATATATTGTATGATTAACATCGAGGCGTTTATTTCAAGCATTGTGGCACGCTCAACAGAGGAGCTGTATGGCACAAGCGACAATATCCAAATACAGAAGACACGCAAGGAGTTTGAGGGCGACTACACCGTAGTTGTATTCCCACTACTCAAGGCATCACGCAAGTCACCAGAGGCTACAGCGACAGAGCTGGGCGAGAAGATTGTGGCTACAACCCCAGAGATTAAGAGTTTCAACGTCATCAAGGGCTTCCTAAACCTTGTTATCGACTCATCGTTCTGGCAGGCACGCTTTGCAGAGATTGTAGAGGCCGAGAACTATGGCATGGCAGAGCCTTCGGGACGTACTATAATGATTGAGTACTCATCGCCAAATACCAACAAGCCTCTCCACCTTGGTCACATCCGCAACAACCTTCTCGGTTACTCTGTGGCAACAATATTGAAGGCTAATGGTCACAACGTCATCAAGGTAAACTTGGTTAATGACCGCGGTATCCACATCTGCAAGTCGATGCTCGCATGGCAGCTCTATGGCGGTGGTGAGACCCCAGAGTCATCAGGCATGAAGGGTGACCACCTCGTTGGTAAGTATTATGTGGAGTTTGACAAGCACTACAAGGCGGAGATTAAGGAGCTTGTAGCCGAGGGTATGTCGGAGGATGAGGCAAAGAAGAAGGCACCTATCATGCTCCAGGCGCAGGAGATGTTGCGTAAGTGGGAGGCTAAAGACCCCGAGGTATACTCTTTGTGGGAGACCATGAACGGCTGGGTATATGAGGGCTTCGATGTTACGTACAAGGCGTTGGGCGTAGACTTCGACAAGGTATACTACGAGTCACAGACATATCTCCTAGGTAAGAGTCTTGTGGAGGAGGGTCTGCAGAAGGGCGTATTCTTCCGCAAGGAGGATAACTCCGTATGGATTGACCTCGAGGCTGATGGCCTAGACCAGAAGCTTCTTCTTCGTGGCGATGGCACATCGGTATATATGACCCAGGATTTGGGTACTGCACTCAGCCGCTTCGAGGAGAATAGCCTCGATGACATGATATATGTTGTGGGTAATGAGCAGAACTACCACTTCCAGGTGCTAAAGCTCGTTCTCAAGAAGCTCGGTTATGGGTGGAGCGACAACATCTTCCACCTATCATACGGCATGGTGGAGCTTCCAGAGGGTAAGATGAAGTCGCGCGAGGGAACTGTGGTAGATGCCGATGACCTCATCGCAGATATGGTTGGCACAGCACGTGAGATGTCGGAGGAGCTAGGTAAGCTCGATGGTGTTTCAGATGCCGAGGCTGCAGCAATCTCGGAGATGGTAGGTCTTGGAGCATTGAAGTACTTTATCCTCAAGGTAGACCCAAAGAAGACAATGCTCTTCGATCCTCGCGAGTCTATCGACTTCAACGGCAACACAGGCCCATTCATACAGTATACTCACGCCCGCATACGCTCTATATTGCGCAAGGCAGAGGAGAGTGGCGTAACAACAGAGGCCTACACAAAGGCGGAGCTTCTGCCAGAGGAGATAGAGCTTATCAAGGCGTTGTCGGAGTACCCAGCTACGGTACGTGTTGCAGGACAGCAGTTTGCCCCTTCGGTGATTGCGGCCTACGCTTACGAACTAGCAAAGCAGTTCAATGGTTACTACCACGACCACTCTATCCTAAAGGAGGAGCGCACAGAGGTACGAGCCCTACGTTTGATGCTTGCATCGGAGGTTGCACGTGTAATCCGCTCGGCGATGTCACTTTTGGGTATTAATGTCCCAGAGCGCATGTAACAAACAGATAGGGGGATGACTAATAACTAGCCATCCCCATTTTATTTATAAGGTAGTGCAAATAAGGCTATATATGAGAGTTATAAGGATTGTTATCGCTATTGTCTGTGCTGTGCTGTTGTCGCAATGTGGCGGCGTGAAGAGCAACACCGCAAAGAGCAAGGAGAAGAGAGAGTATGCGCCGGGGACACGCACCATGAAGCGAAGCCTCGACAATATATATGCGGTGCGCACACGTGCCGAGTATGAGAGCATGGTGACCCACTACTGGGATGACTTTGACTTCAAGGCCGAGAAGGATGTCGTTGCATACGACACCGTTGATATTGTATATGCCTTGAGCGATTATGTGACCGTGATACCACCACAGCATGCCGACTCTCTACTGCGCACGCTCATAAGACGAGCATCAGAGAGCCGCGAGGTGCTAAACTTCTTTGCCACAATAAGCGAGATGGTTCTTCACGACCCAAACTCTCCGATGCGCAACGATGAGTACTACATCCCAATCCTCGAGGAGATTATTGCCTCGCCACTCCTGGATGAGTATGACCGCATAGCACCTATGTACGACCTGGAGATTGCGCGTAAGAATCGCATTGGACATACCGCAGGCGACTTCACCTACACCCTCAACAATGGTAAGCAAGGCAGGCTCCACAACATAGAGGCAGACTACACGCTCATCATGTTCTCAAACCCTGGATGCCCCATGTGTCGAGAGATTATGGATGAGATAACCGCCTCGCCACTGCTTAATGAGATGCACGAACGCGGCAACATAGAGATTCTATCGGTATATCCCGATGAGGATATTACAGCATGGCGCGACTACCATTCCGAGATGCCTAAAGGGTGGATTGTAAGCTATGATAAGGGCATGGTGATAACCAACGAAAGATTATATAACCTTAATGCCATACCATCACTCTATCTGCTTGATAGCCAGAAGCGGGTTTTGGTGAAGGATGGCACAAATGTAGCCTACATAGAGGATGTGATATCATATTTAGAGGCACAGGAGTAGCATGAAGAGGATGATAGAGATATTCTCCGAACTGGGAGAGAGGCTACAACACTTTGGCGATGACATCGCCTCACGTGAGGTTATCGCCGAAGCGATAGCACAAAATAGCTGGTTCACGGAGCGCGACATACTTCGAGCTATAGATGCCATAAGGTGTGAGATGCTCGACAGGGATAAGCTCTCATCATGGATGGCCAACTACACCCCCACGACAGAGCCAGAGCGCGTGGCGATTATCATGGCAGGCAACATCCCGCTGGTTGGCTTTTTCGACCTATTATGTGTGCTTTGTAGTGGTCACAAGGCCTACGTAAAGCCATCGAGCAAAGATAGAGTTCTCACAAACTATATCGCCAATAGACTGCGCGATATAGAGACAAACATAGAGATACACCCCTATTGCAGCGATGATAGCTACGACAGAGCTATTGCAACAGGTGGCGATGAGGCTAATGCCTACTTCCGCAACCATTTTGCACAGACACGTCATCTACTTCGTGGCAGCCGTCACTCTGTAGCTATATTGGATGGCGGAGAGAGTAGCGCGGAACTAGAGGGGCTATGGAGCGACATTACCTCATATTCGGGTCTTGGATGTCGCTCGGTGTCGATGCTCTTTATTCCACAAGATTACCAACTACAGCTCCCCACCACAGAGGCCTCAAACCCCAAGCTCCGCAATAATGTAGCACAACGCAGGGCGCTCTACACCATACAGCATCGCGAATATAGCGACTATGGGGCATTTTTAGCTATTGAGGGTAGTGAGTTTTCGACATCACTTGCCGAGGTTACTATATGCCGATATAGCGACATTGGCGCCGTACGACAATGGCTTACGGAGCATCACGAGGAGATTCAGTGTGTGGTATCACACATAGAGATTGAGGGATGCGTACCCTTTGGCAAGGCGCAGTATCCCAAACTTACGGACTATGCCGATGGTGTAGATACGATGCAATTCCTTGCCTAAAATTTTGAGTTCCGAGTAAAATATATTACCTTTGCGAAAACACCTCAAGGAATCTCTTGAGTAACTATTAATGTAATATGCAGAAACTCTATATCATAGCAGGATGTAATGGTGCTGGTAAGACTACGGCTTCCTACACAATGTTGCCCGAGTTGTTGCACTGCCACGAGTTTGTAAATGCAGACGAGATTGCACGCGGTCTATCGCCTTTTAACCCCGATAGTATGGCTATTGAGGCTGGGCGTCTTATGCTACGCCGCATAAATGACCTGCTTGAGGAGGGTTCTGACTTCGCATTTGAGACCACACTATCAACACGTACATATCAGAAGTTTGTGGAGCGCGCCCGTGAGAAGGGTTATTTCGTGTCGCTTCTCTATTTCTGGCTTCCTAGCCCCGAGCAGGCTATAGAGCGTGTTGCAAAACGTGTTAGCCTGGGAGGCCATAACATCCCAACAAACACCATTCGCCGCCGCTATGAGAGTAGTATGCGCAACCTCACAAAGTTATACATACCTATCTGCGACTACTGGGTTATCTATGATAACTCCACTGCCGAGGGTGTTAAGAAGATTGCATACGGCTCGAAGGGTGAAATAAAAGAGGTTGTTGATGCGTTAGCTTATCAGAAAATATTGAGCTATGAGTGAGTTTGAGATTAGAGAGCTTCAAGAACGTATAGACGCAGGTATCCTATTGGCGCAACGCCGTCTGATAGAGCGTACCAGACGCGATAACGGCGACCTAGTGGTAGTTCGCGATGGGGAGGTTGTGCGCCTCACCCCCGACGAGCTAGCCTTGGCACGCGAATAGGTATGGCATAACTCTACGCCAGAAGACTATATACGAGATAGTATTTCATACATGATTACGCCAAGGTGATTGCCGAGGGCGTAGCCTACGACACCTGCCGCAAGACCTGTGATGAGGGACTTGCGGTTCTTCATTACCATAGCCACCATAGGCACAAAGGGTGGGGAGTTGATAAACGCCACAGAGGAGATGACCATGGAGTCCGCATCGGTCTTAAGAATACGACAGAAGAGCGCATGCAGCAACAGCGACACTGAGACCGCAAAACCCATAAAGGCTATAAGGTTTACGCCCTGCATTATATCTAACTTCGAGAAATCGGCCATGGAGGAGATAGCAAGGCTAAAGATATATATCAGATACATGCCTACATCGTAGCTATGCTCCATAGCTCTTATGCGTTTTACAAACGACAGCGCCACACCCAATGTTGTAAGCATGAGGATAAAGACAACCATAAACAGCGACTCGGGAAGAGCTATTGCCACAGCGGCAGAGAGCGCAACAACAGCAAGCGTGGTGCCAACAATAGCCCCTAGCTCCTTGAGTCCTGAACGTGACAACAGCGACTTATAGGGATTTCGCGTATCGTCTAGTTGCGCCGCATCAAGAGCTATCTTATCATCCTTGCTCATAACCACATCATGGCTCTTCTGGCCATAAAGCCTACGAAATAGAGGGATACCTGCGGTAAACAAAAAGATAAAATAGAGGAACGAGATGATAATATCGTAGGAGTTAATCAGGGCAAACGTGAAACTATCCACATGAAATATTGTCTGCAGCGCCGCAGCGTTTATCGTGCCTCCTGTGTACATTCCCGAGATAATACCACCTATTGCAGCACCTTCAGGCACGCTACTTCCAAAGAGCATATATCCCACAACTACGGAGACAACGACAGATAAGAAGCCACTGATACAGACCTTGAGTTGTAGCGACAGCTCACTACGTGAGAAGCTACAGCCATAGAGCATCATGGGGATAGCCAAAGGGACCATGATATTGGGCAAAAGAGCCTGCAGCGTCACCATCTCCTCGGGGAGTGTGAAGATGTTTCCCACGGCCATACCTATAGCATAAAGGAGCATAATTGGGCCAATATTTCGCAATATAGAGACACGGCGACAAAGCCACAAAACAAGGGCGGGAGTAACCACATAAAAGAGGATACCTGCAACATAGTTAAATATGGTCATAACCATCAGTGTAATATATTCAAGAATTATAATACAAATATATTCAATTTTCACGCGTCCCTCATAAGTATTTATACGTATTAATATCCATAAAATGCTTTTTATCTCTAAAAAAGGGTATTTTTTGAAAAAAAATTAATAAGTTTGTCTGTTGTAATATGGTCATTAGCACATCTATTTTACCTCAAAACTATGTGTAGGCTATAATACAAAACTACTCCAATAGACAAAAAGTAAAAATAAAATTATACCCATGTTGGGTGATTAATTGTAGCTATTATGAAGGAACAACTAGCTTTTCTAGACTCATTGAACATCAATCTCGGCGCTGGCGAGATGTTCGTTGTAAACTGTATTCTCGCATTTGTAATGTTTGGCGTAGCCCTCGGTATCAAGTTTCAGATGTTTAAGGATGTCTTCAAAAACCCAAAATCTGTAATCCTAGGAATATTGCTTCAGTGGGTGATGCTTCCAGCCATCACATCTCTTCTTGCCATCGTGCTAAATCCTATTATTACACCTATGGTGGCTATAGGCATGATTCTCGTAGCATCGTGTCCTGGAGGCAACATCTCAAACTTCATGTCGGCATTCTCGAAGGGTAATGTTGAGCTATCGGTGTCGATGACTGCCGTAACGACAATCGCTGCCCCATTTGTCACACCTATCAACTTCTGGTTCTGGGGTACGCTCTATTGCAAATTCGCAGCTATAAAGAACGATATCCCTACTCTTGAGATTCCATTTATGGATATGCTCGAGCAGATTCTCCTCATCCTCGGCTTGCCAATTATCGTGGGTATGCTCTTCGCGCACTACTTCCCTAATGGTGCAAAGCGCCTCATGAAGCCAACACAGTGGATGTCTATAATACTATTTATAGGCATGGTGGCTGTGGCACTTTCACAGGTACTCACAGCACTTGACCAAAAGTGGGTGGTATATGCTGCCATTCTCTGCGCCTTTTTGATTGTTATTATCCACAACGCCGCAGCCCTCTCTACGGGATACTTCACAGGCCGCCTAGCAAAGGTATCTATCGAGGATCGCCGTTCTCTAACCATCGAGACAGGAATCCAAAATTCAGGTCTTGGCCTTGCTCTGCTCTTCAACCCTGCCATCTTTGACCCTACGGTATGGAGCCACAACGGAGGTATGGTTATCATCACTGCACTATGGGGTGTATGGCACATAGTTTCGGGATTGAGCATGGCAACGCTATTCCGCAAGACAAATATATAGTAGCGTGGCATAAAAGAGTGGAGTGTAAATAGTTAAATGTATGTCAAAGCAACGAAAGATACAAGATTCAGATTGGCTATACAGCTTCCTACGTCCTTATGTAGATTTTGTGGTTCGTCTCTCCTATCGCGAGATGCGTTTTGTAGGACGTGAGCGTATACCAAAAGATAGTGCTATTATTTTCGCACCCAACCACACCGGAACGCTGATGGATGCCCTGGTGCTTCTAGCTATGGATAGCTCTCCAAAGGTGTTTGTTGCACGTGCCGATATATTCAAGAAGCCTATTTTGGCCAAGATATTCGCCTTTCTTAAGATTATGCCTATTATGCGTATGCGTGATGGCATCGATGAGGTGAAACGTAATAATGAGACTATAGAGCGTGCTGTGGATGTGCTACGCGACAACATCCCATTCTGCATATTCCCCGAAGGCATGCACCAGACAAAGTTCTCAACACTCCCTCTCTCGAAGGGTATCTTCCGCATAGCGTTCCAGGCACAGGAGCTTATGACAGATAAGCCACTCTATATCGTGCCTATGGGTATCCGTTATGGTAACTTCTTCCGCTTCCGCTCTACGGTACGCATCCAGATTGGTGAGCCTATAAACGTGGGAGCCTTCATTGCAGAGCGTAAGGGGATGCATCCACAGGAGCAGATGAACGAGATGCGCACGTTGCTCGAGGAGCGTATGAGAGAGTCTATATTATATATTCCTAACGATGAGGACTACCACGCTACATATGAGACTTGTGCGGCGGTGGTATCGCGTCAGGAGGCTATATTACGCAAGGAGAAGGAGCATCATAAGCTACGTGGCCTAAATGCCTATTTTACAGCTAACAACCGCACAGTAAAGCAGATACAGGAGCTAAAGAGCAGCGACCCAGAGCGTGCAAGACGTATTCTTGATCTGGCCAATGAGGCAAGAGCGCTACGCACAGCACAAAACATTAGTCTTAAGTCGGTGGCGTTGCGCTTCCCTGTTCTGTCGAATGTGCTAAAGGGCATCATATTCCTTCTGCTGCTACCATACATCCTTGTTACAACCATTGCGAGCCTTCCTACAACACTCTTGAGCAACTTCCTAAATAGTAAGTTTAAGGATGCTGCATTCCACAACTCGGTGCGCTTCCTCGTAAATCTCGTTGCATGGCCCGTGATGATGATTATATACGCCATTGTAGCATATATAGCACTTCCTTGGCAGTTTGCCCTAGCGCTTACGCTAGCCATACTCCCATCGCCACTTGTAGCAGATGATGTATATCGTCTTATTAGACTATGGGTGTCGGACTTCAAGCTATGGCGCAACAAGCCACTGCGCAAGAAGTATGCCGAGATTAGAGATTTGATGTTCTAGGACAACCTTTTAATAACCTATAAATTTCATCGCATGAAACTACGTAACATAGTGATACTTGGTCTGTTAGCCATAGTGCCTTTCACGACATTTGCAACAACCACAGAGCTAGACTCCCCAAAGAAGGAGAAGACCGAGAAGCCAGAGAAAAAGAAGAAAAAGGAGGTGCAGTATAACGAAAATGGTGAGATTATAAAGACCGGCTATAACTATGGCCCACTGCCAGCTATCGCCTTTGACGCTGATAAGGGATTTCAGCTTGGTGCGCTGTTGAACATCTTTGATTTTGGCGATGGCTCTACATACCCTAACCCACGACAAAAGTGGTACTTCGAGGCATCGTTCTTCACCAAGGGTTCACAGCTATTTGTAATTTCGTACGACAACAAGTTCTCGATTCCTGGTGTGCGCTTCTCATCATCGGTGACACTGACCAACGACAAGGCTATGGACTTCTATGGTTTTAATGGTTATATGTCATACTACGATGCCAACCGCGTAGCACTTGGTAATGATAAGAAAGATAGCAACCCCGAACACTTCATTTATACCCCAAAGTATCGTATCAACCGTCTTGCGTTGCTATTTAAGACCGACTTCACGGGTAATATCTGGGACAACAAGTTCTTCTGGGAGGCGGGATATCACTTCAGCTACTTCAAGCAGGGATATGACAACAAGCAGGCTCTAAACCTCGATAAAATTAATAAGAACAAGGATAAGAATAAGATGTTCCCTAGCAGCGAGCCAACAATCTTTGATATGTACCGCGACTGGGGTATCATCTCCGAGGAGGAGGCTTGGGGAGGCTTCAACAGCACCCTACGTCTAGGTTTGCTCTTTGATACTCGCGATAAGGAGGGCGCTCCATCACGCGGTATATGGGCCGAGGCACATGCAACGCTTGCTCCAAAGTGGCTAGGTACAACAATACCCTACTACCGCTACTCGGTAACTTTCCGTCACTATGTACCTATTGTGAAGAACGACATCCTTACGTTTGCCTATCGTCTTAATTATGAGGGTAATTTTGGCGATGATGCACCATACTACGTACTTCCATATATTACCGTGATGGGATCGAACTACGACCGTGATGGCATGGGTGGCTACCGCACCATCCGCGGTATTATGCGTAACCGTGTACAGGCTCTTGACATGGCATCGTATAACGTAGAGCTTCGATGGAGATTCGTATCCTTCGTATTGTGGAAGCAGAATATCTCGTTTGGCTTGAGCGTATTTAGTGATGGTACTATGGCTACCCGAAACGTGGATATGTCGTTCAAGCGCAGCGTAAGCGACTTTGCATCGCTCGAGGAGTATCAGATATCGAAGGCAGCGTATGATGAGTATATGGCACAGGGTAGCGACAGCGACCGTCCTCACATCACCGTAGGTGCAGGATTGCGCTTCATCATGAACCAAAACTTCATCGTGGCGTTTGAGTATGGTTTGCCTATTAGCCGCTTCAGCAAAGATCCTAAAATCAAGAACCAGGATGGCAATGGCGCATTCTACATCAACACAGGATTCCTATTCTAGGCGCAGGCTACAAAAACAGAGAAAGGGCTGACTAAAAAGTAACTTAGTCAGCCCTCATAACATAAGAGAGTGAATAAAAAGATGTAGTTTTAGGCTTGCGAAGCCCGAAAAAGCGGAGTTTACTGAGCGTAAATGAGCATTTTGAGGGCAAGCGTAACGACAAAATACACTTTTTATTCACTCTCTTCTCTATTGCTCTTGAAGCTCTACAGCCCCATCTATCACCACAATAGGCTTCAGAGATAGGTATATGTGGTAGAGGATATCTCCAGCACGATACTCTAAATCATAAATCTCACTGTCGGATAACGTAAAGACACACTCCGCAACTTGCACCATAATACGGCCAGCAACCAAAGGAGTGATAATGGCATTAAAGGGGATATCTCGACAGAAGCCATCCTTGTCTATGCCCTCCATAGCCACGGGGCTATAATTTGTCCACTGTAGGATATCGCTATCTGCCCCCTTGCGCTCCGAGGAGATGCAATAGATGCTCTGGGTAGCAAGGGTAGTGAAGTTACGTCTTGCAACCTGCACAAACCTACCACGCTGCCACATACCATCCCTCTTCATGTTCCAGGTCTCGACAATCCTCTCATTCTCCCTTACAACATCGCCAACATGAACAGGATATACACATGGCCTACCACACTGGTCATACACGGCGTTCATCATAACATCCTCGATGCTCTCTATGCGGCGAGAGTCATACTGCACATCTACCTTATGTTCAACGACATATCCTCTGCCATGAGGCAAGCTATTGCAAAACTCACCAACATAGAGGCTCTCCAAAACGCCCTTACTATCATAGTAGCCCATACATCCAAAGCCATGAGGCTTACCCTTGGCATTTACAGCACCACGATATTTTCTGTCGCAGCCATACTCATACTGCCAATTTTCTCCTACTGCAAGTGTTATCATAGTCTTAATACTAAAGTTATCATAAAATGAGCTACGCTCTATAGGCTACCTATGGCCAGCAACACCATACCTATTAATACGAGGATTAGGTCAATAACCTTCGAACGCACGTTACGCTCACCAAAGAGCAGCACACCACATACAAAGCTAACTATAACTGACGAGCGGCGTATCATAGATACTACAGCAATCATAGCCTCCTCATCTGCCAAGGCGTGATAATAGAAGAAATCGGCACACGACACAAAGAGCGTGATAAGAGGAATGGTCCATCGCCACTCAAAGCGCTCGCGGTCCTTATGGGGAAGCCACAGCACCACAGCGACAATAGTCATCATAACCAGCTGATATACACCAAACCAGCTCTGCACAAAGAGTGGAGATAGCTCATGAGCCGAGATTATATACTTGTCATAAAGGCCACTGACAGCACCCAGAAGCATAGCCAAAAAGAGCGCCCACACATAACGATTCTTACTAAAATCTATACTCTCGCGCTTTCCAGAGCGACTTAACAGATATAGAGATAATATCGTTATCAGCACACCTCCCCACTGCCAACCATTAAGGCGCTCACCAAACAGCAGTGTAGCACCAATAAGCACCACAACAGGGCGCATAGCATTCACAGGGCCTACGATAGTAAGAGGCAGATGCTTTATAGCATAGTAGCCACACAACCACGAGGAGAGGGTTATGAAGGACTTAAGAGCTACAAGGAGATGGTCACCAACATCACCACGCTCGGAGCTTAACACCCCATCGAAGAGATTGATGCCCAGCTCCGCATCGAGTATAACGGGCAGAAAGAGGAGCGTGGCAAAGAGCGTGTTTAGGAGCAGCACAGGTATCACAGCATTGGATGATAGCGAACGCTTCTTCGCCACATCGTACATACCTAGAAGAAATGCAGATATGAATGCCGCACCAACCCACATATCAAACTACGCAAATAAGAGAAGGTTTGCTATAAGGCAGAGCGCCAAGGAGAGGCTCGCCAAGGCGTTAAACGTACCAAAGGCGATACCTATATTTCGCTGACGCGTAGGGGTTACTATATAATGCTCCGAGGCAACAATAGCTGTAAAGATTGCACACCCCAGATACAACAGCCATGACTGCGGCTGATAGGTGGCGTACCACAATAGGAGCGCGATGCTCGCCATGTGAAGCAAACCACTGATAATGAGCGATGTAGTAGCCGAGAAATGAGAAGGAATGGAGTGAAGGCCACGCTGACGGTCAAAATCTGCATCCTGAAGCGCATAGATAATATCGAATCCCGCGCACCACGACATAACAACAAGAGCAAGAATCCAGCACTCCAAAGGTGCCGCGCCTGTTACGGCCATGGTGGCACCAACGGGGGCTATGCCCAACGATACTCCCAAGACGATATGTGCCAAGGCGGTAAACCTCTTGCAGTAGCTATAAAACATCACAATAGCCAAGGCCACTGGAGAGAGCCAGCCACAGAGAGGGTTGATAGTCGTGGCAACAACAATAAAAAGTATGGCATTTATGACAATAAAGAGTAGAGCGCCACGTGGCGAGACCTTACCAGCAGGAATCTCACGCATGGCGGTACGTGGGTTTTCGGCATCTATATCCCTATCTGCCCAACGATTGAAGCCCATAGCCACGTTACGCGCAAAGACCATACATCCTACGACCTGCAACAAGAGCAACCATAGTGGGTGCGATGGCTCGCTAGTAACCCAGGCATAGGTAAACGCCAAGAGGGCAAAGGGCATGGCAAAGATGGTGTGCGAAAACTTCACAAGACGCAGATAGTCAAGAATCTTACTCATCGCTCTAGGGGGTTAATTTATCAACCTACAATCTACTCTGCAAGCTCTCGCTCCAGAACCTCCATAAGCCACTGTGGCGCACGGTGAGGGCGGCGGGTCTGCTTATCTATAAAGCCGAGCGTGGTAAGTCCCGAGGCTATATCGCGACCATCCTCGCCACGAATCTCATAGCGGAAGGTCATACGCGCCATAGGCATCTCATCAACGATGGCTCGGACAGAGATCAGCTCATCGTAGTATGCAGGCATGCGATACTTAACCTGCACCTCAACGATAGGCATCATAACACCACGGCGCTCCATCTCGGCATAGGTAAGACCTATAGCTCGGAGCCACTCCGTACGTGCCACCTCAAAAAATTTCACATAGTTGGAGTGGTGAACGATACCCATCTGGTCGGTGTGGTGATACTCCACACGTATTTTAGTCTCAAAGCTTCTCATATCTCTAACGTATACGATCTAACGACCTAACAAGGATTTCATCTTTAAATGTAGCACGTGCGGCCAACGATGTGAAGACCAAGGCTACGATAGGCATTATCGCAGACCAGCCAAAATGGCGATGCTCAACAATAGCATCCTCCAAGGCGTTGGCACCAGAGAGCCAAAAATAGATAGCCATAAATGCTATACATCCCAACAAAAGCACAATCTCCACGGCGCAGAGACGCACCTGCAACACCCTATTCTTAAACAAGAAGATTGTCACCAGAGGAAGCGCCGTAGCAAGAGACAATAGAATGCCCATCCATATAGTACTCTGCGACTGCATATCGCTAGAGAGCGAGAATGCCGAAAGGGTAAAAACCTCACCACTAGCCACCGTAAACATGGCTATAGGAGCAAAAAGTGTAACGCTCATAAGAGCTACTACTATCAAGAGATAGAGTGATTGAATACGCTGAATCATAACTATTTAACTTTCAATTTTGTTATCAATAAGATAGTGATTTCGGTCTACAGAACGGCGGTTTATCATCTCACCGAGGAAGCCTGCGAGGAACAGCTGAACACCAAGGACTATGGCCAGCAGTGCGATGTAAAACATTGGCTGGTCAGCAACACCGCGCCACAAAAGACCATGACTTTGAGAGTATATCTTGTCGATGATTATCCACAATGCGGTGACACCACCAAAGAGGAACATCAACGTACCAAGACCTCCAAAGAGATACATCGGCGAACGCCCAAAGTGCGACATAAAGGTCACGGAGATAAGGTCGAGATATCCCTTTACCATGCGCTCTAGGCCAAATTTCGAGACTCCATACTTACGCTCCTGATGCTCCACAACCTTCTCGCCAATGCGCTTGAAGCCTGCATGTTTAGCAAGAATAGGGATGTAGCGGTGCATCTCGCCATATACCTCAATGCTCTTTACCACCTTACGTCTGTAGGCCTTGAGGCCACAGTTAAAGTCGTGGAGCTTGATGCCCGACATTACACGTGCCGTAAAATTGAAGAACTTACTTGGCCATCGCTTACCAATAGGGTCATAACGCTTACGCTTCCAGCCTGACACTAAATCGTAGCCCTCCTCGAGAATCATCCTACGCATCGCGGGAATCTCATCGGGGGAGTCCTGCAAATCGGCATCCATGGTAAACACCACCTCACCTTGTGCCATATCGAAACCACAATATAGCGCTGCAGACTTACCATAGTTGCGCACAAAGCTAATACCGCGAATAGCGGGATATTTGGTCTTTAGCTCCTTTACAACACCCCATGAGCCATCCGTGGAGCCATCATCGACCATGATAACCTCGTAGGTGAGGTTGTTGGCCTTGGCCACACGATCTATCCACGCCACAAGTTCGGGGAGTGACTCCTCCTCGTTGTAGAGAGGCACAACAACAGATATATCTAAACTCTTCTCCATCACCCCCACTATTAAAACTCCATATTTCCAATCTCGGGATTACGCTTCACACTTGCAGCGATGATGAAGCCTGGCAAAGCACCATAGAGGATATAGTTGCTAAATGAGGAGAAGACACTCTGCAACATAGTAGGCTGCGTAGCGGTACGCACGGCGTGAACCACATCATCAAAAATCTTTAGCTCCGAGCCATTAATACCCATACCTGCGTAGAGGCTCTTAACCTCATTAAGGCGTGATATGGTGCCTGCGACATAACCATCGTAGCCCATAAACGAGGTGAAGAGAGTGTCACCAACACCTACGATGATGCCTGTAAACATAGAGACGAGGATGATATACGACAGCGCCATGCCATAGCTAAAGCCTAGGCGTGAATCGCTCTGCAAGGCGCGGCGGCGTGAGAAGCGCACCAAAAGCCATATAAACACCACACAGGCGAGGATGCTCTCACCGAGGTAGAGGAAAGAGGCTGTGGCAAGCTCCATGTCACTATAAAATAGCACGTAACGCTCAACGATGCGTGACGCAGCCATAACAACACCCAGGATAGCTCCCGAGCGCATTACATCATACCAAAAATCTTTGTTATACATATCTTTAAGTTTTAATTATCGTATCTTTCTATTGTTCAACGCCTTATGATATGCCGCAGCATTACGGTTATGCTCCGCAAGTGTAGTGGCAAAGTTGTGACGACCATCCATCTCGGGACGTGCGCAGAAGTATATATATTTATGCTCCTCGTAGCACAAAACACTCTCTATGGCTGCCATATCGGGCATTGATATAGGCGTAGGGGGAAGTCCCAGATGCTTATAGGTGTTATATGGCGACTCTATCTCCTTGTGCTTATCCAACACTCGCTTTAGGGTGAAGTCACCAGCAGCATACTTAAGGGTGGGGTCTGCCTGAAGAGGCATTCCCATTCTTAAGCGATTGACATATACACCAGCTATACGTGGCATCTCCTCCACAGCATTAGTCTCCTCGTGAACGATAGATGCCAACACCATAACCTCGTAGGGCGTAAGACCTACCCTAGCGAGCTGCGTCTGACGATGCTCCAACGACCAATAGTTATCGGACTCACGCTTTAACCTACGCACCAAAGCCTCGGGAGATATATCATCGTATACCTCGTAGGTATTGGGGATAAAGATGGAGAACATAGCCTCGGCACTCTCAAAACCTAACTCCTTGATTAGCTCACTATTACGCATAGCATTGACCAACGACAGGGAGTCGGCATATATCTGTCGCGAAATCTTACCAGCCAAAATCTCGGGCGTACGCGCATTATTAATGGTCAGAAGCACAGCATTGTCAGACCCAAACTTGAGGGTTCGCGCCACCTGAACTACGCTCATACCCTTATCGAAGGTATACTTACCAGGCTCGATGCCTCGGTCGAGGTTTATGCGCTTGGCATAGATATCAAACGAGAGGTGATACTCCAGTGATGACTTCACCTTTTTGGTCATCTCCTCGTAGCTCTCATCGGCACGAAGCAGCACAGTAACACGCTCCTCAACGGCAGGACCAAAAAACATTTGATACATCCAGATACCCGTAACTACCACTATTACAAGGAATACAAGGGTTATGATAGCAAAATTCTTTTTCATTTTCTTAATTTTTATTTGCAAAGATACATTTTTTTTGTACTTTTGCACCCGGGTAAGTCTTATACGACCAGCTCCTGCAGAACCCCCCAGGCGAGGAATCGAGCAAGGGTATGCGGTTGTAGCGGTGCGATATAAGTAGCTTACCCTTTTTTTGTATCTATAGGCAAGCTACTCTTAAGCCCTAAAAATCAATCTTCACACCCGCCATACAGCCTATGCCGTTACGCTCATAATATGCGTAGTTGGTTATATTCTGATTCAAGAGGTTATAGCCATCAACAAATACCTCTATCTTTCGTGTCACACGGCAGCTGATGCCCACGCCAAGGTCAAAGGTGACAGGCGTAACGTAGGCCTCCTTATCGATGCCCTCGGCAGTAATCGCCGACCAGCTACGGCGGCCTGTCAAATCGCCAGAGAGATAGAACTGCCAACGCTTGATGTTATACTTTATATCGAAGGAGCCGCGCATACGTGCATCGCTAATAGCGTAGTCGCTCTTCGTGTTATCGAGATGGGCATAAAACATAGCTCCGATAGAGAGACCTCCCACGGGGCGATAATCAACCTCGGCACCAAAGGCTATACGGCTATTGTCCGTAGCGGCGACACCAAAGCATCCTACCCTATTTATATACCACAACACCTGGTCGCGCAAAAAGCTAACGCCAACATAGGCACGATAGGTGAGGCGTGAGGCAAACACCTTACCTGTAAAACCTCCAGAGATGTTATAGCTGCGGGTGTTGGGCATCTCAAGAAGCATAGCTTGAGAGTAGTCGTAGTCGAGGTATGGATTTATGCGATATAGCTGTGCTACACCATTCTGCGACACTGTGGTACCAGCATCGATATATGGACGTAGTGCCTCGAGGCCCACATTGAAGTCGAGACGCAACGATGCAGGGATGAAGTGTGAGGCCTCATCACGGTTACGAACCTTGTCGTAGAGATAGCCTATAGAGGCATCAACGGCGATAACACCAAAGTCACGAGCATACTCCACGTCTGCACCAAAACGGATGTCACGATAGCTAGATGCTGTAGATTGCCACATATCATACTCGGCACCAAAGCCCACGACATTTCCCTTAAAGTCGCGCTTTAGTTGCAGCGAGGCGCCAGCAGAAAACTCGGGAATTGCACCATCCTCCGCAGACATAGGTGGTACATGGCTCCAGTAGCCACCATGTAGCTCGATGTTGAAGTTCATGCGCGAGAGGTTCGAGAAGTTATCACCAAAGCGCATGGCGAGATTAGCATCGTTGAAGTAGAGGCGCGATGGACTCTCTACAACGGCATAGCGATTATAGATATCGAAGTTATAGTCGAGGCTGCTCTCAAACATCCTCTTGCCAGCCACAGCGCCACCATGAAAGTAGGCACGATTTTGCATGTCGTAGCTATCGGCGATGGAGCGCTCCACGCCTGCGCCATTTCTCCTTGGCGAGAAGCGACCTTTGTGATCAACGCCAACACCAAGATATCCCACACGCACATTCTGAATCATATAACGTAGCTCGGCATCAGAGATAAGCGGATAGCCCGAAGCAAGGCGTGTGTAGCAATGCTCGGCACGGCTAAAGTCCCAATAGCTAGCCTTCGCAGGCGCGAAATTGTGGTCCTGGAGCTTTATCTGCCAGGTCTCGGGCGTCACGTTATAGTTTATCTCTGGCTCTATATCTGCGCCCTCGGCAACAGAGGCGGGGACATCTAGTTTCTTGACCCTCTCCACCTCGGGGGTATATATTGTTGTAACCTCCACATGCTTCTGCTCCTGCGCCGAGGCGTTGCGTGGCACAACAACACCACCCAACACAAACAATATAGTAATAAGTTTTAGGTATCTCATACTCGTATCTATAAACATATTAACACTACTTTGGCAATGCCGCAATGCGACTCTTCGCCTCATCTACGATGCCATCATCCTTTGGGGTATAGCCATCCACAATACTCTGATATGTGGCACGCGCCTGGAAGGTATTTTGCTGCTTGACAAGGATATCACCAAGGAGAAGATATACCTTTGCCTGCCAATACATCGAGCCACACTCGCCAAGAGCATATACACGCTGCTCGGCACCCTCGTAGTTCTCCGCGAGGAAGTCATCCTCAACCAAGCGGAAGTATGCCTCGGCACCCTCCACACTACGTCTATCCGCCGCTAGCTCATTATATATCTCTAGGGCCTCGGCACGCTTACCCTGCTCACGAAGGATATTAGCCTTGGCAAGCATAGAGGCTCTACGCGCCCACGATGACACATCGCTCATCGTAGCTACATCATCTGCCATGCCGACAATCTGCTCCCCAGTGGCATACTTAAGCGTAGCATCTACATACCCCTCGGCGATAACCTCACGGCGCTTGCCATCCTGTGTGATATCGTAGAGCTGGCGGTATGCCTTTGCGGCGCTCTCCCACTGCGACATGTCGTAGCTCATGCGCGAATATACATCCAACACACGCTCGGTATATTGTGTGGTGCCATGGTCGAGAAGCTCACGCATGGTAGCCAAAGCTGCATCGTTATCCTCCAACGCCACGTAGCAGTCACTCAAATAGAAGAGTGCCTCGGTGCGGTTATATCCTTGGTCAAACTCCTTGAGGTAGCTATTAAGGCTCTCCTTGGCGCCACCCATGTCACCTGCAAGGTATAGGTTTCTAGCAGCAACAAAGCTCAACGAGTCACGAGCCGCAACGCTCATGTCGCCCTGCAAACCCTTGCGCTCGGCATACTCAAAGTAGCCATTTACATCGCCCTGTGAGACATAAATCTCACGAATGCCACGTATAGCCTCCATAGCCGCAGCAGACTGCGAGTCGTAGTCCACGACCCTCTCATAGCACTTGCGGGCATCATCCTTGCGACCAAGGTTGTAGTACGCCAGAGCCAAATCCGAAAGCGCAGGGATATAGTATGGTGATTGTGGATTCTTATCTACGAAACTCTGGAGCGTGGTGGCGCCACTCTTATACTGCTCGGTGGCGAGATATGTCTTACCCAGCTCATACCACGCATCATCTACGTATGGCCCCTTGGCAAGGGAGACGATAGACTTTAGCTTCTCGATTTTTGATTGTGGCTTATTGTCGATGCCATCAACCTTGGCAATCTGATACAAGGCGTAGTAGCGCTCCGCAACAGGGGCCTTGGCAACTACGTTATAGACCTTGCGGGCATCGGAGAACTCGCGCATAGCGTAGTGGGCATCACCAAGGCGGTTGTGGGCATCATAGAGGTAGCTATCGCGCTTAGTGTAGTCGCGCACAAAGCTCTGGAAGGCACTCTGCGCCGCCGCCATATCTCCAAGCTCTAGAGATACATATCCCAAGCCATAATGGGCAAAGAAGTACTCCATCTCGCCCTTTGGTGCGCGGCGTATATAATCCTCGTAGTAGCTCTTGGCGAGCTTCGCATCACCCCTCTGGTAGGCAACCTCACCAAGCCAATAGAGCGTCAGAGCGTTATACTTTGAAACGAGACCTATCTCCTTCGACTCATTAAGCAACGCCTCGGCCTCCTCCCAGCGTTTCTCGCCAATGGCCTTCACAGCGCGGAAGACAGCAACTTTCTGCAGTGCAGAGCGTATCTCATCATCGGGATTTGGAATCTCGCGAATACCCTTATATGCAGCATCATAATCCTTGGAGTTGTAATATGCTGCAACAAGCAGTCTCTTCACCTCGGGGGCATGTTCAGAGTGGGGATAGCGCACCAGGTACTCCTGCAAGACGTTGATAGCCTCATTGAAGATACCACCACCAAGCTCATACTTTAGGCGGCCATAATTTAGCAACGACTCACGAGCGATATTCTCATCGTAGCCACCTGTGGATGCCATAGCAAAGGCATCGGCAGCGCTGCTCTTATTACCCATGCGAAGGTAGCAGTCGCCAAGGTGGTATGAGGCATTTTGTGTAAGCTCATCATCGGCACCACACACCCTCTTTAGAGGCTCCACAGCATCCTTGTAGCGGGCCATGCGATAGAGCGAGTAGCCGTGGATATAATCCTCCTGACGAGAACATTTATCCTCGGGAAGCTCCGCGATATAGCGTATGGCATTGGCATAATCACCCTTTATGAAGTAGCTCTCGGCAACGATGCGAACAAGGTCGTGTCTAGTGTCGCCCGAAGCCTGCGGCAGAAGCCTCTCACCCTCGGTGATGACATTGTCGTAGTTACCCTTGCGGTACTCTAGTTGCAGGAGATAGAAGGGGGCAAGCTTGTCGTATGGCTGATATCTCTTGAGAGCTACAAAGCCCTTCTCGGCCTCCTCGTTGCGGTTCTCAACATAGGCGATGTAGGAGGTGTAATAGAGGGCATGAGGGTAATACTCCGAGATGGTAGCTATCTTCTGAAAATGCTCCTTGGCACCTTCATACTCACCATCTGTGAAACGAATGTAGCCCAGACGCATGTCGTAACGCTCACGCTCACGGCTATCAAGAGCCTTATAATCTACCTCCTCGAAGAGGCTCTTGGCGCGACTCAAGTCACCCTTGTCGCATGTGGCACACGCTATGAGGAACGACACCTTATTAGCATAGATGCTCTGTGGGTAGCGCTCTATGAAGCGCTCCATGAGGCTCTCGAAGTTACCCATGCCGAGCTTCATGGCACAGAGAGCCTTATGATACTCTGTCCACTCCACATCGCGGTTGTCGGTGATAGGGTCGAGGCTATCGCCAAACTCCACAAGGGCAGCATAAGCATCACCCCAGCGGCTACGGTCGAGCATACTCTCGATATGCTCCATATCGACTCTGCGGTCGGAAATTTGTGCCATACCCCTCTGTGGCATAGAACCCAGAAGTATGAGCATGGCTATAGTTATAATATATTGTCGCATATTACATAGGTATAAATACATGCAAATATACGACTTTTTTGTGAATTGTCAAACGTGATACAACAACTTTTTACTCTCCAACAACGTAGCTATATGCTGCAACAGCCACAGCATAATCATACTGCGCCGAGATGGCGTTGCTATATATCTGCAACCAGCTAATTTGCGCCTGCAAAACATCGAGTATCGTAGCCATACCCTCACTATAGGAGTAGGTACTCATCTCCAGGTTCTCCAAAGCTATGTCGAGACTCCGCTGCACAGCACGAACACGAGACTGCGTGGAGAGGATATTTGTCCAGGAGTTACTCTCGTCCAAAGATATCTTATCGACAATCTCATCAACCACTATCGCCCTCTGCTCCAGGCTACTCTCGGCAGAACGAACCGCCTCGCGCCGCTCGGCAAAGTGAAAGATAGGCGCCGTGAGCGAGATGCCTACACCACCATCCACACCCACATCTCTTTGCGCACCCTTGGGAATCATAAGGCCGTAGAGGTTTAATCTCACCGAGGGGAGATAGCGAGCCTCGACAACCTTAACGCCATAGCGTGCCGCCTCTCGCCCAGCGACACTTGCAACATAATCGGGGTGCGAGCATACTACCTCGTTAATATCCTTACGCACAGGAGCATAGATAGTGTCAAGTATACTTTCGCTTAAGCGAGCATCACACATAGGGTCTGCACCGCGGAGGAGGTTAAAACCATGGAGGGCCTGAAGCCGCTGCTGCTCGGCACGCGACAGCTGATACTCCGCATCGCTCATGCGAGATTCTAGTTGCAGGAGGTCACCTTTTGCTGTATACCCCTCCATAAAGCGGCGCTCCACAACCTGACGCAACGACCCCACGATGCTACAATAACGCTCTATAGCACGATAGTATATCTCGGCGCGTGAGAGCTGCCAATATGCCACCTTGGCACTATACAAAACATCGCGATAGACAACCTCCGCGTTGCTCCGTGTGGCGTTTAGCACCATCTCTGCCTGACGCTGCCGCGCCTGAAGGCCACCACCAAGATATATAGGCTGGGTGATATCGGCACGAACAAGCCAATCTAGATGCTCACCATCACGCATCTCGTAGTTTGCCTCTGCACCCATATCGAGGCTCGGAAGTAGCTGCTTCCTAGCGATTTGCATATCGGCAGCAGCAGCCTTGGTGGCAGCCTCGGAGCTAGCCAAGGCGTGGCTATACTCGCGAACCATATCTATATATTCGCGTAGCGAAAGCTGCGCAGAGAGGCTACATGGCGAAACAACTATAGCCAAAAGAAGTAACACTCTATAAATCATCGCTTTATGTGGTATATAAGTGAATAGACTACGGGTAACACCACAAGGGTAAGAAGTGTAGCTACGACAAGGCCCCCCATTATCGTTGCGGCCATGCTGCCAAACATCGAGTCGAAAAGAAGAGGTGAGATACCCAAGACGGTGGTGGCCGAGGCAGCAACAACGGGGATAAACCTATCCTCGGTGGCCTGAACAATAGCCTCGTAGGGCGCAACACCCGACAGGCGTAGCTCCTCGATGCGCGAGATGAGGATAACGCCACTCTTCACGTTCATACCTACAAGTCCCAGAAGACCAAGCATCGAGAAGAAGTCAAACATCTTGCCCGTAACAGCAAGAGCTGCGACAACACCTACAAATATGAGGGGCAAGGTGAGAAATATCACCATCGGCGAGCGAAGATTACCAAAGAGCAACATCAGCACCACAAACATCATAACTAGCGTCACGGGGAGCATATCCATAATAGCCTTGTTCGACTCCTCGCGGCTCTCCTGCTCGCCATATACCTCCATGCGATAACCCTCCGGGAGGGATATCTTCTGCTCCAGCTCTTCGCGGAGCGTGTTAAACAGCGATATCACATTTACACCCCTTGCGGCATCACACTGCGCCTTCATAACGCGCTCAAAATCAATACGCCGAATCTGCGAGGGCTGAAAACCAAAGTAAAACGTGGAGGTGGCCTGCGCCAAAGAGTAGCTACGCCCCGAAGCAGAGAAGATAGGCAACGTGGTGAGCGACTGCAGCGAGCTATCGGCAAGAGGCGTGCTACGCAAAAGGATAGGCATCTGCACATCCTCATCGCGAAACGTGGCGACATGAAGACCCGAGGTGGCGACCTCCAACGAGCGAGCCACAGAACTACGATCTACGCCGAGGCGCTGCGCCTTAATTTGCGAGTAATGTGGCTGCCAGAGTGCCACACGATTACCCCAGCTATTACGCACGTTGCGCGTATCACACCTACGGCCCATTATATCCATTGCTTGAGAGGTGAGGCGTGCCAAGGTGTCGATATTATCACCCACGAAGCCAAACTCTATAGCCGCCTCGGGAACGGGAGAGAGACGAAAGAGCGAGGAGCGAAGCCACACATCAGGGAGATGCTCGCCAACCCACACATCAAAGCGCTCCTCAACATCTGCCGTAGCATCGGCATCGGATAGCTCTACGAGGAGATTTCCGTAGTTAGGGCGCGAGGCGTAGCTGCTACTAGCGAGGTAGTAACGTGGTGGCGTGCCTCCCGCAGTGGCAGAGACATGCACAACCTCGGGTTGCGACATAAGCCACTCGGTCATCCTCTGAAGGCGGCTATCCATAGCCTCTATATCGTAGCCATCGGCCATGATGACATCGGCACGAAAGTAGGGCTTGGAGAGCTGCGGAAAGAAGTTTTGGGGCATCCTGCCCATAGCCCACAATGAGAGTAGGAACAGCACCACAGCGACAGCGACACTCCACAGCCTATGGCGCAGCAACACCCTCATACCGCGCACAAACCAAGAGAGTCGTGGCGCTGGGGGTAGTGGCGCAGAGTGCAGCAGGCTAACGCTCATAAGAGGGGTTGCGGTGAGGGCAAAGAGCCAGCTAGCAAGCAACGACACGGCGACAACGATAAACAGCGGACGTATAATCTCCGAAACAGAGGAGGAGGCTAGCTGCAGAGGGAGAAACGACAATATAGCAACAACAGTGGCGGCAAGGAGCGCCCAGCGCGACTGCGTGGCACCACGAATAGCGGCATCGCGGAGCGTAACACCCGAGAGCGTGTGCGTACGTGTGTTATCGACAACAACGATAGCATTATCAACGAGCATGCCCATTGCGATTATAAACCCTGCTAACGAGGTACGGTTGATACCCTCACCAACGAGGAGCATGACGACAAGGGTGGCGGCAATGGAGAGGAGTAGCGAGGCGCCCACAATAACACCAGAGCGCCACCCCATCACCACCATAACAAGGAGTATAACGATGGCCAGCGACTCCAGGAGATTGACGACAAAGGTGTTGTTTGCCTCACGCGCTATCCTATCCTCGGGGTAGAGAGATATGATATCCAACCCCGAAGGTAGCGACTGCCGAAGCCTCGATATAGATTGCTGAACGCTAGCTCCAACCTTCACGATATCCATCTGCGGATTGCTAGCCACAGCCACAGCGATAGCATCACGGCCATCTACACGCATGCGCAACGGCGAAGGTGTGACATAACCAAACTCCACATCGGCAATATCGCCAAGACGATACTGCTTGCCATCAGGGGCTATAAGAAGCTGATTCTCAAGCTCCGACAACGAGCTATATGTAGAACCCTCGATAAGCTCTATGCTAACCTCACCAGCTTGTTGGGTGCCTAGTGGCACTACCCTATTTTGGCTAGATATGACGCTCCCGATATCCTCCGCATGAAGCTCAAAGGCGGACAACACAGAGGGCGAGAGCCAGATATCAACCTGCGGGGACTGCTCACCGTAGAGCAGCACCTTATCAACGCCAGGGATGGCATATAGCTCACGCTCCACATCTTTGGCATAGCGCGACATCTCACGCCAGGTGTAGCCACCCTCCGAGACAAGGGCGTAGTACAACCCATAGACATCGCCAAAGTCATCAACGACCTCTATATCGCTAACCTCTGTGGGAAGTGAGGCTCTAGCTCTATCGACCTTGCGGCGTAGCTCATCCCAAAGCTGGGGGATACGCTCCGAGGGTGTAGAGGGGTGCAGCTCAACCATAAGGCGAGCATAGCCATAGTGGGCCTCGGAGGTTATCTTATCGACAGAGGAGAGGGTGCGTATCTCACGCTCCAGAGGCTCCACAACAAGGGTCTCAACCTCGTGGGGCATAGCACCAGCATAGGGACATACGACAATAGCACTCTTGATGGTAAAGGTGGAGTCTTCGCGTTTGCCAAGGGCAGTGAAGGCGTAGATGCCGCCACCAAGGAGGGCGAGAAGCACCACAACGACAACCGAGCGATGTGTGATGGAGTATCGTGAAACATCTATCATAGCTACATAGTTTTAGACTCCTCAACAGTAACCCTAGCACCCTCCTGAAGATGATAGACGCCAGCAACAACAACCCTATCGCCAGGACGCAGACCACGCTCCACGACAACCTTGTCGGAGCCGACAACAGAACCCAAAAAGACACGGCTCATAAAGAGATGGTCATCCTTCACAACCCACACATAATCATAACCACCCAAAGGGGCATATATCGCCGTGAGGGGTACCACAACAGCATCTCTGTCGTGCTGGGGCGTGGTGACCGTAGCCACGCAGGTCATGCCTGGGGAGATGCGATAACGTGTGGTATCGACATCCACAAGGCGTAGCGACACAGGAAAGCCAAGAGCATCGGAGGAGGTGCGGGCATAGCTCTTTATAAGGGCCCGAAAGCGCACGCCACGCCACGCATCAAACTCCACGCTAAAGTGTGTGGAGGGCAGCGACAGCTGCGGAACAAGCTCCTCGGGGGCGGTGAAGCCCACAGTGGTACTTATGGGATTGACGATACGCACCACACTCTCACCCGAGGTAACACGCTGATAAGCATCTACATAGGTGCGCTCAACAACACCCGAAAAGGGGGCGGTGATACGTGTATCATCGAGCATGTCGAGGCTATTCTCATACCTCGATTTAGCCTGTGTCACAGCACTCTCAAGGCTCTCGAACTCCTGGCGAGAGATGGCGCTATGGGCCATAAGCCTCTCGGCACGTTGCAGGCGCGACAACGCCTCGTTGTATGCAGCACGCGAGGCATCCACCTGAAGCTCCACATCCTTGCTATCCAGCTCGGCAAGAAGCGCACCACGCGACACCGCAACACCCTTGGCAACGGGGATATCGGCGACACGCCCCGATATCTTAAAGGCCAGAGTAACAGCATCATCGGCAGTGGTAAGGGCAGCAAAATCACGACTTACGGAGTCTGCTCTCTCCACGCGGATAGTCTTAACAACCTTCGAAGCATTATCTGTCGCAGGCGGAGTACCTCCACACGCCACAACGACGACAAGAGCAAGCATATAGATAGCTACTTTCATAACAAAAAAAAATTGACCAAAACCTATGCGGTAATGGTCAATTATCTTGCCAAAGGGGAGATTCCCTACCCCACTATATATCTCGGATGTCGGACTTAAACTCCACACATCCATCGTGTAGCACAACAACACCTATATCGGAGCGTATGAGCGAGCGTAGCATCTGCGCATCGACACTATATATCTCCAACGCCGTGATATCTACAACATCCTCAAGAGGTGAGTCTTCGCCACACGACAGCACCACAACACCCTCCACAGGATATTGGCTGAAGAGCGAGGCCAAACCTCGGCGATGCGTAGCGTCACACGCCGTGGCATCGTTCACACAAAGAAGAGCCACACGCCCCTTACGGGCTAGAAGCGACAGGCTACACTCCTCACCCATAGCATCGTAGAGCCTAAACTCATCGTATAGCGCACCACCACCCTCGACCATAGTAGCTGCCTCCACAAACTCCAGATTCTCATCGCCCCAGCACTCCACATCCGAGGCATCGCGGATGACGACATCACCCGTAGTTATATCCCTGAACTTCAGAATATTAACGACAACCTCGGCATCTCGTTCCTTGACGACCTCATCGTAGAGAGGGGTACCCACCTTATAGGGGAGAAAATCGACAAGCGGAAGGTGACGCAAGGCGTAGAGATTGACGCCAAGCGACAAAAGCAGCGACAGCGACACCACAACGACAGCCTTGAGTGATAGAGGCTCCCACACACGCGAAGAGCGCCACACAACAACCGACAGAAGAAGAAGGATGATATTCTTGAAGAGGGTCTGCAACGGCGTGAGCTTCACAGCATCGCCAAAGCATCCACACTCGCCAATGGGCAAAAGCGTAGCACTCAACAGCGTGACAAGCGTGAAGAGCGCAACAACGACAAGCGTAACGGTGGAGGTAAGACGGCGCAAAACACCACAGATGAGAAGCACACCAAGGCACACCTCCACAACACCAAGGGCTACGGCAAAAATCTCAGAGTGTGGCATAAGAGCATCGAGCGCATAGGTGGCCAGATACTTATTTATATATATAGAGGTGCCTACGGGGTCCACGCTCTTGACCATGCCCGAGAAGAGGAACGTAGCACCTACGACCCAGCGCAACAGCACCGCGACAACACCACGGCGGCGCGACATAGCATCGTCTATGTTACAATAGCTCGACATGGCGCATTATACGCTCAAAAATCTCCTCGGGAGAGGCCATGGCACCCTCCGCAGTGGAGCAATCTACAACCTTGATATCATCACCCTGCTCGGCAGAGTCTATATATACCTCGCGCACCGAGCGCTGCAAATCGAGCGAAGCCTCGTGGATATCCTTACCACCCTGAAGGTAGGCTCTGTCGTCACCCTCGCGCGTCTCCGAGAGCTTCTTCGCAGTGAAGGCAAAGGGAACATCGAGGAACAACGATAGGTCGGGGCGAGGGATAGCAAACTCCTCATACTCGGTATGTAATATCCAATCCTTAAGCATGTTACGAGCCTCGCCACGTGGGAGCTTGGCACACTGGTAGCCAATGTTGGAGTAGACATATCTATCTACGATGACCACCTTACCATCCGAAAGCCAGCCACGGATGGTAGCCGCAGCATCGGCCCTATCACCAGCATAGAGCAACGCCACAAGATAGGGATTAACGCTCTCAACACTACCCAAATCGCCACGCAAAAAACGGGCGATAAGCTCTCCATAGACCGGAGCATCAAAGCGCGGAAAGTGGAGATACTCCGACTCCACGCCCTGGGCACGAAACATATCGCGGAGCTTGGCAATCTGCGTAGACTTACCAGCGCCATCTAGACCCTCTAATACTATAAACATACTACCTATTTTAGCATCATAACAGCACGCTTAAGGCCCTCGACAAGAGCATCGACCTCCTCGCGCGTATTATACATTCCTATCGAAGCGCGACACATGCCCGTAACGCCATAGTGCGTCATGACAGGCTCGGCGCAGTGGTGACCCGTGCGTATGGCGACACCCAGCTTATCGAGAATCATACCCACATCGTAGGGGTGAGTACCCTCAATAGTGAAGCAGACCAAAGGACACTTACGCTGCGCGGTGCCGTAAATCTTAAGACCCTCGACCTCCAAAAGGCGCGAGGTCATATACTCCAGAAGCATCTGCTCATGCTCCTCGATAGCCGCAACACCAACACGCTGAAGATACTCCACAGCGGCACCCAAGCCCACAGCACCTATGAAGTTAGAGGTGCCAGCCTCATACTTGAGAGGTAGCGGCGCATAGGTGGTTCGCGCAAAGGTGACCTTATCGACCATGTCGCCACCACCCATAAACGGAGGCATGCTCTCCAGAAGCTCCTTACGGCCATACAACACACCGATACCCGTAGGGCCATAGAGCTTATGTCCCGAGAAGGCGTAGAAGTCGTAGCCACGGCGTGCCACATCGCCGCCACCATGGACAATACCCTGACAGCCATCGACCATAACAACAGCACCCACACCATGCGCCTTGGCGATGATAGGCTCCAGCAAAGGCATGGTGCCAAGGGTATTAGAGGCCTCGGTGACTGCGACAAGACGCGTACGGCTATCTATAAGCTCATCGAGCTTATCAAGCTGAAGCTCGCCACAATCATCGAAGGGCAACACACGAAGCTCCGCGCCATGACGCTCACACGCCAACTGCCACGGTACGATATTGGAGTGATGCTCCATCTCCGACACCACAACATTATCTCCAGCACGAAGATAGCGCTGGCTCCAAGCATAAGCAACGAGATTTATGGATGCTGTGGCACCTGCCGTGAAGATTACCTCCTCGCGATGCTCGGCACCGATAAACTGACGTAGCTTCTCACGCGCCTCCTCGTACATCTCGGTCATGACACCCGAGAGGTGATGAACGCCACGGTGGATATTTGCATTATACTCGCGCATAAGGCGCTCCGTGGTCTCGATAACCTCCAGGGGCTTCTGCGCCGTAGCACCACTGTCGAAGTAGACAAGCTTACGGCGGTTTACCTCACGCTCGAGGATAGGGAAATCGTGGCGTATATGCTCTATGTCGTAGGCCATAGGTTACAACTTATTTAGTTTCTCGGATAGCAACGCAGTAAGCGTGTCGGCGACACCCTCAACAGAAGAATGGAGGACTACATCATCCACAAAGCCCTCTATCTGCAGGCGCTTGGCATCGGCAAGGCTCAAGCCTCGCTGACGCATATAGAGTATGGCGTCAGAGTCCATCTGACCCACCGTAGCACCATGGCTACACTTAATATCATCGGCATATATCTCGAGCTGGGGAAGGGTCTCGATGCGGCCACGACCTATGGTAACATTGCGGTTGGTCTGCTCCGAGTCGGTATGCTGGGCATCGGGGGCAACGTATACCAAGCCCGAGAAGCGACCATGCGACTCTCCCGAGGCTACACCCTTAACCTTGATGCGCGACACACAATCCGAGGTCATGTGGTTCACATCCGCAGTGACACTACCCTGGTCATCATCCGTGAGGACAAAGACACCACCAAGCTCAAAGCGTGCCTGGCGACCTACAAGGCTCGCAACAACACGTGTGTCGGAGGCCGAGGTGACAACCTGCGTCATGCGGCACACAGACATAGTATCCACAGCAATAACAACAGAGCTAGCGCTCCTATGCTTGACAACATGGAGGATGTTAAACACCGCGCCACGCGCCACATCTATATTTATCTCGGCAGAGGAACCCTCAACATCGAGGATTACGAGGCTCGCCACGCTACCACCCTCAACGGTGATATCGCAGTCACGAAGAGCCTCAACGCTCCACACTCCCGAGCCTATGACTCCCGATGAGGGAAGCACAGAGGCACCAAGAGAGGTATTCAAAAGCTCCCTCATAGCCTACTCCTCCTTATAGTCGTTGATAAGCCAGTCGTAGCCCTCCTTCTCGAGTTTTAGGGCAAGAGTCTTATCGCCGGTGTAGATGATGCGACCCTTGTACAACACATGCACATAGTCGGGGACTATGTAGTCCAAAAGACGCTGATAGTGTGTGATAACCACGGTGGCGTTATCCTCGCGCTTGAGGCGTGTGACACCCGTAGCCACGATACGCAAAGCATCGATGTCCAAGCCCGAGTCTGTCTCGTCCAATATCGAGAGCTTGGGGTCGAGCATCGCCATCTGGAATATCTCGTTCTTCTTCTTCTCACCACCCGAGAAACCCTCGTTTACGGCACGCGCCGTGAGCTTGGAGTCTAGCTCCACGATGGCACTCTTCTCCTTCATCATACGGAGGTACTCCGCAGCGGTGAGAGGCTCCAAGCCACGAGCCTTACGCTGCTCATTTACAGCTATCTTCATGAAGTTAGCCATGGTGACACCAGGAATCTCAACAGGGTACTGAAAGCCGAGGAAGAGGCCCTTGCGAGAGCGCTCCTCGATGCTATACTGCAACAAATCCTCACCCTCAAACTCCACGCTGCCAGCCGTAACCGTAAACTTCTCGTTACCTGCCAACACCGAGGCTAGTGTAGACTTTCCAGAGCCATTAGGGCCCATGATGGCGTGTACCTCACCAGCCTTAACAGTGAGGTTTATACCTTTAAGAATCTCCTTATCGCCAACCGAGGCGTGTAGATTTTCTACCTTTAACATACTTTATATCGTTTTTCGTTTTTAATCATATCCTTTGAGCAGTGAGGCACTAACCTACACTACCCTCCAAGCTTATAGCAAGCAGCTTCTGCGCCTCCACGGCAAACTCCATAGGCAACTTCGCCAATACCTCGCGGGCATAACCATTGACAATGAGGCCCACGGCATCCTCCGTAGAGAGACCTCGCTGGTTGCAGTAGAAGAGCTGATCCTCCGAGATTTTAGAGGTCGTAGCCTCATGCTCCAGCACCGCCGTAGGGTTGAACGAGTCGATAACGGGGAAGGTGTGTGCGCCACACTTATCGCCAATAAGCAGCGAGTCACACTGCGAGTAGTTACGAGCGTTGTCAGCACCCTTGGCAACACGCACCAAGCCACGGTAGGCATTCTGCGAGCGTCCCGCAGAGATACCCTTCGACACTATGCGTGAGCGTGTGTTCTTGCCCAGATGTATCATCTTGGTACCTGTGTCGGCCTGCTGATAGTTGTTTGTCATGGCCACAGAGTAGAACTCTCCAGAGGAGTTATCACCCTGAAGCACACAGCTGGGGTACTTCCATGTTATCGCCGAGCCTGTCTCCACCTGTGTCCATGAGAGGTGCGCACCCTCGCGGCAGATGCCACGCTTGGTGACAAAGTTGTAGATACCACCCTTACCCTCCTTATCGCCAGGGTACCAATTCTGCACCGTGGAGTACTTCACATCGGCATCCCTCTCCACGACAATCTCCACAACGGCAGCATGAAGCTGATTCTCATCGCGGCGTGGCGCCGTGCAGCCCTCGAGGTAGCTGACATACGAACCCTCGTCAGCGACAATGAGCGTGCGCTCAAACTGTCCTGTACCCTCGGCATTTATGCGGAAGTAGGTAGATAGCTCCATGGGGCAACGCACACCCTTGGGGATGTAGCAGAACGAACCATCGGAGAAGACCGCAGCGTTGAGCGCAGCGTAGAAATTATCGGTGTATGGCACCACCGAGCCTAGGTACTTCTTAATAAGCTCGGGATGCTCCTTGATAGCCTCGGAGATGGAGCAGAAGATGATGCCCTTCTCGGCCAACGTATCACGAAACGTGGTCTTCACAGATACCGAGTCCATCACCGCATCTACGGCGACACCCGCCAACGCCATCTGCTCCTCGAGGGGTATGCCTAGCTTGTCGAAGGTGCGCTTTAGCTCGGGGTCTACCTCATCCATGGAGTTTAGCTGCTTCTTCTGCTTTGGCGCAGCGTAGTAGATAACATCCTGAAAGTCGATATCGGGGATATCGAGATGCGCCCACTGTGGATGCTCCAACGTAAGCCAGTGGCGGTAGGCCTGCAAGCGGCGCTCCAGCATCCACTCTGGCTCGCCCTTCTTCTGTGATATAAGACGTACGACATCCTCCGATAGTCCACGACCTATGGTCTCGGTCTCGATATCGGTCACAAAGCCGTACTTGTACTCACTCGTTTCGAGTTCCTGTAATATATCTTTTTGTGTATCCTTTTCCATATCTATAATTTGTAGCTTGCAAAAATAACAAAAACTATTCATAATCGCAAAATATCGAGCATCATTATTTATTATATAGGTATAATCGCAGGGAAAGAGCGAAGAGGAGAGGGGGTTGGGGAGGGGTGTTGGGTTGTATGCTGACTAGGGAGTTTAAGGAGTTTAGGGATTGGGGGTTGGCGGTGTGCTGTTCTCTCCCTAAAGTCCCTAATTTCCCTAAATTCCCTTTGATAGTGGTTAGGGAGTTTAAGGAGTTTAAGGAGTT